>JAXMHN010000004.1:0-188325 GCA_046346765.1 Verrucomicrobiota bacterium
ATTGCCAATGCGATCGCCGGGCCTCTCCGCGGGAGTGAGGGCTCGCCCGGTCAGTTCACTCGTGGCCATCTTACGAGTGCGCAGGGTCGCGTTCAATGCGACCCCGGAAGCGGGCTTCTCGAGGAAACCTCCGGCCTGTTGGTGAGCTCGGATGAGACCTTCCACGCTATGCCGCAGTTGGCCGTCCTGACCGCATTCCTTCGTCAGGTAATCGGCGCGTTCCTGCGTTGTTTCCAAGTCAATCGCGACCTGGAACAGCGCTTCTTCGCGATCCTTCTCGTCCGCCATAACAACGACCTTCGGTAGTTTTTACCAGAATATGCGGAAAAGAGAGAGGAAAAGGATCGAGAGCGGGCGCTCGGGTGATACGAAGCGCTCCGAGCGCGTCAGCCGGCTTCGATGATTGGTCGCGCGCGCTCTTCGAGCGCTTCAACTTTTGTGGTATCCTGGACAGGTTGACGCGCCGCCGCTCAGAGCCGGGCGGCCGCTTCGGGATCGAGGAAAATAGAGCAATTCGGATGGCGCCGCATCAAAGAAGCCGGCACCTGCTCTGTCATCTCGCCCTGGACAACCTTTTGGACAATCTCGGCCTTGGCCGGGCCGGTCGCGAGCAACCAGACTTCCTGCGCGGCGAAGAACTGCTTCATGCCGACGGTCAAGCCCCACTTCGGCAGATTCTGGTGCGTCAGGTACTTAGCCGAGCTGCTGATGGTGGTCGGATGCAAGTCCGTGCGGCGAGTGGGACTTTCGGCGCTCGAACCTGGTTCGTTCATGCCGAGATGGCCATTCAGGCCAATGCCGAGAATGACAAGGTCAAAGCCTGGGCCGACTTTTCGGTCAAACGCCCGGCATTCGCTCTCCCAGTCAGCAACTTCGGGATCGAACCAGTGAAAGCGGTCTTTGGGAAGGTCGACATGTCCGACAATGTCCCGGAGGAGCATGTTTTTGCAGCGTCCCATGTCGTCGGCGGGCAGATCGCCGAATTCGTCCAGAGCGAAGATCTCGGCATCGCGAAAGGAGACTAGCCCCTGGCGACTGGATCGGACGATTTCGTGATAGGCGGGGATGGGAGTGTTGCCGCTGGCGAGGCACTGGCGCAAGGGAGGTTTCGCGCGCAGACGGTCTCGCCAAAACGTGGCAACGCCGGCCAGCCAGCTTTGGGCGGAATCGAATTGCAGGACATTCATAGCAGAGGCGGGAGGGGCGTCCGCCGGGTCAGCTTTCAATCACTCCGATTTCGATGGGTTCCACTTTGATGCCGAGCTTTTCGAGCCACTTAATGGCGGCCTTGATTTCCGCGCGCCGGCCATCCAGTTCGAGGCAAACCAGACCAATCTCGTCGGTGACGCTGGCCTGGCGGAGGTTGGTTACAACCTTGAACTTCTGACCCAATTCCCAGATGACCGGGTTAGTAATGAGGCGAGGCGGGTACATGAGCCAGAGGCGCGTCCGCTCTTCCTGGTCGGGACGAGTGGCGGTTGGAGCAGTTTTGAGGGACGAGCGGGAGGCCATGGTGCTGGAAGGATAGGCTAACCGCCGGCAATCGCTGGGATGATGCTGATTTCGTCGCCGCTCTTCAGCGGAGTTTCCAGGTTCTGGAGAAAGCGAATGTCCTCTTCGTTCACGTAGACATTGACGAAGCGGCGGACGGCCCCATTCTCGTCCAAAAGCCGGTCTTTAATGCCCGGATAGCGGGACTGCAGTTCGGCGACGGCCGCGCCAACCGTGGCGGCGTTGACCTCGATGATTTCCTCGTTGTTGGTGAGCTTCCGCAGTGGCGTTGGGATTCTGACTTTGACTGGCATAAATATGGTTGTGATGACGTGACGATGCGCGACCGTTAACATCCGGCCTTCACTTCGGCTTCCAGGAGGCCCTCGAACTCACGTAAACTCGGTCGGATCTCGCGCGTGCGTCCGGCATGTTTGGCGACCGCATCCAGGGTTTTGAGACCATGCCCGGTGATGCAGAGAACCGCTGCATCATTGGCTGGAATTGTGCCGGCAGCAATCAGTTTCTTGGCGACCGCTACGGTCACACCACCGGCCGTTTCAGCAAAAATGCCTTCCGTTTCTGATAGAAGCCGGATGCCCTCTCGAATTTCATCATCGGTTACGTCGTCCGCGGCCCCACCGGTCTCTTTCATCACCCGCAAGGCGTAAAAGCCGTCAGCCGGCGTGCCGATGGCGAGGGATTTGGCGATCGTATTTGGCTTGACCGGTTTGAAAAAGTCCATACCGGCTTTTTGGGCGGTCGAGATGGGTGAACAGCCGGTTGCTTGGGCACCATGGACTTGGTATTTGGTTTCCGGAACGACGCCGATCTTCATGAATTCCTGGTAGCTCTTGTGAATCTTGGTCAGCAATGATCCGGAAGCCATGCAGACGACCGTATGGGCAGGGATGCGCCAACCAAGTTGCTCGACGATCTCGAAGCCCATGCTCTTCGAGCCCTCGGCATAGTAAGGCCGCATATTGACATTGACGAAGGCCCAGCCGAACTTGCCCGCAATCTCCGCGCACAAACGATTCACCTCGTCGTAGTGTCCCTTGATGCCAATGACCTGGGCGCCGTAGATGAGCGAGTTGACAATCTTCCCTTGCTCCAGGTCAGCGGGGATGAAGACGTAAGCCTTGAGGCCAGCCGCGGCCGCATTAGCCGCGACCGAGTTCGCCAGGTTGCCGGTGGAGGCGCAAGCGACGGTGGTGAAACCGAGTTCGCGGGCACGGCTCAGGGCCACACTGACGACCCGGTCTTTGAAGGAAAGAGTCGGGTAATTAACGGTGTCATTTTTGATCCAGAGCTCGCGGATGCCGAGGCGCCTGCCCAATCGGTCGGCCTTGATTAGCGGCGTATACCCGACTTGCTCCCCGACCGTCGGCTCATGCGCGATCGGCAACAGCTCGCGGTATCGCCACATCGTTTGCGGACGCGCCAGGATCGTCTCTTTCGTCAGAGCCGACCGAACCCGGTCGTAATCGTAAACGACCTCTAGCGGGCCGAAGTCGAACTCGCAAACGTGGGTGGCCGCGAGCGGATATTCACGCCCGCATTCGCGGCATTTCAGGGCTTTCATGAAGCCGTCAGTCTTATCCATAGAGATCCAATGTGTTCTTTCATCCGAGTTGTGAACACCTGGGAAGAAGAGAAGAATGGCAGCTCTGCAGCTCTTCTCATCTTTCCCGGTTCAGCAATCGCCGGGCTGGAGTTGGCACCTTGTCGCCGAAGCTTGCACTTCAGCCGGTTGCCGTGGTGTCATCGGGCCAGTTCCCTCGACCACTCTGAATGAGATCCGTTCCCATCAACGGATGCGGATAGACTGATATATAGCTGACTTTTGTCAACTTCTTTCCTGAGGGGTCGCGGCGCCGGACGGCGCCGGCGTCCTTCGCCCAGGTTGCCTCAGAGCCCTTCTTGCTTCCGGCCAAGAGATCGCTACCATCACGCTTTGGTCCCGTGCGCTCGTTCCCCGCGCAGGGGGACAGCACACAACAACGGCCTTAACATGTCATTCCGCTTATGAATGCCGCACACATCCGCACGCCGCGCCAGTCACTCTCGAGCAGATCGGCCTGGCCAGTTGTCCTCGCCACCCTGTTTTCGCTCGCCAGTGCGGAACTGGCCAAGGCCGCAACGACCGTGACCTTGTGGGACGCAGGGCGACTGTTGGATCAAGCAATCGATGGCATGGATCGGACCGGATGGCGGACCGTCCCCGCCGAGACATTGGCGCTGGAAACCGACCCCTTGAAGGCCGCATCCGACCCTGGTTATTACGGTCGCGAATATGCCTTTGGGGGTGATGCCGTGGTCGAGAATGAGCGGTTGGCGGCCATTTTTTCGGCGGAGAAGGGGCGCGTCACCTTGTATGGCCGGAGCGCCGGCGGTTCGTGGGGAGCGCCTTTTCTCGAGTTTCTGCCGGGAGAAGGACCCGCCGTGGGGGTGAAGCCAATGAGCCGCTGCGAAGTAGTCCGAAACTCGGGGGACGAGGTGGTCCTGAAGGCTGTCTATGGAGGCGATGGCCACGAGGGCGAGTGGGTGATTTTCTCCTTTGGGAAGGACGAGATGGTAGAGGTCAAGGCGGCGCCTGAGTTGAAGAAGCTCAGGTTGATGGCCCCGGTCGAGATCGGGATTGTTCCCAGCTTTGTCGGCGACGATCTGGTGTTTGATTTGTCCAAGCAGGCCAGTGACTCGATCTGGTTGCCCACGGAGCAGGTCTTCGTCGGGCTGCTGAGCGGCGAAACGAGTCAGTTGGTCATGACGTGGCCGAAAGGCAGCCAACGATTGAAGCTCCAGTTGACCGGGGCATCCGGCAGCCGCCGCGTCGAGGCCATCGAGTTTGAGCCGGGCGGGCAGGGCTTTTATGTCTCTGCTCTCCGGGCGCCTGGCATTTGGCACCGGGAAGCGTTAAAGCCGGCGTTTCTGGAAAAAGACGTGACTTTGAGTTGGAAGCGTCCGTTCGCGGCACGGTGGAAGACGCAATTGGTGGAAGCGGGCGTTCCAACCACCTTTCGCTTTCGCGATCAGAAAGGGCAGATTTGGCGCGGAGTTCCCGGCTCGTATCAATATCCGGTGTGGTTCGACGGCTCGAACGCTTTGTATCACTTGAGCAAGAAAGTGCCGCCAAAGGGCGAGTCGGTCATTTATTTTTTGGAGGGCCAAGGAACTCCAGCGGGTATTATGACGCCGGTGGACGTGATCAAGGCGACGCTGGGAAGGGAAGCTTGCGAAGGGATTCTCGATGTGGTTGGAAGGAAGTTGCGGACGCATCATCGGCGGGCGGGCGAAGGAGTGCATCGCGCCTGCACATGTGGGTGCACCGAGGCCATCCAGGCCGTTTTTGAATCGGGCGAAGAAGTGTCGCAGAGAGCCTTTGTCCAGGAAGCCTTGGGAGACATGAATTATTTCGTCGAACAACACGTGGCCCGCATCCAAGAGTATGTTCGCTTCGCCGCGGATCTGAGCGCCTTCCTTAAAGCTCAGGCAACGGCTGTTCCCAGCTTGAAGCCTATCTGCGAGCGATTGGAAACGGTTCTGCAACAGATTCCCCAGGAATACTCCGCCCAAAAGGAGAACATGAAGTCGGCTGAGCATGCCCGTGACTTGACCCGCCAGACGATGGCGCTCACCGAGAGCAAGCGGACCAACAACCTGGCTGCTTACATGAAACTGCTGGATGCCTGGCGGGGCATGGGCGGCGCCCAGGACTACGTGGTCGCGCAATGTCACACCATTGCCCGGAAGCTCTTTCAGGAAGCGGGCTATGCCTGCGTCAATGAACCCAATACTCTCCCTCTCGTGCAAGAGGTCCGGGCGCGCTGCCGCCAGGTTTTGCGCCATGCGGACGGCTACGAAATTTGGGCGGACTACTGATGGCCATGCGCTTTCACACTCTCAACGGAATGTGGCTGTGCTGCGGGCTCGCGCTTTCGGCCGGGTGCGGGCGGCAGACCGCAGTGGAGGAAGGCAAGCGGGCAGACGGTGCCGCCCCGCCGCCGGTGGTGGTGTCGACCTCTTCTCCGGCGCGCGCGCCGGCCGAGGCGAGCAACATGGTGCTCATTGCCGGTGGCAAATTTGCGATGGGCGACGCCGATGAAGTAGATGCGCCACCGCATGAAGTGGCGGTCAGCTCGTTTTGGATGGACAAGCATCTGGTCACCCAGGCGTTGTTCCAGAGGATCATGGGCAACAATCCGTCGCGCTGGAAGGGAGAGCAGAATCCGGTTGAGCAATTACGCTGGTCCGATGCGGTTAAATTCTGCAACAAACGATCCGAGGCGGAAGGGCTCCAGCCTTGCTACAATTTGGAAACCCTCCAATGCAATTTCGACGCCAACGGGTATCGCCTTCCGACCGAAGCCGAGTGGGAGTATGCCTGCCGAGCTGGCACCAAAACTCCCTACTTCTTCGGAGAGAATCCTGCACGGCTGGGTGAGTATGCCTGGTTTGAAAAGAACTCCGGCGGCCACCCGCGGCCGGTTGGCCAGAAGCAGCCGAATCCCTGGGGACTTTACGACATCGTGGGCAATGTTTGGGAATGGTGCAATGACTTCTACAAAGTCGATTATTACCCGGAATCGCCGCGCGAGAACCCGCGCGGCCCAAGTGAGGGCATGAACAAGGTCCTGCGCGGAGGGGGGTGGCGATTCAGTGCTGAGAATTGCCGCGCCGGCTACCGCTACAACGAGAGTCCCGGTTATGCCGACGTTTGCTTTGGCTATGACATTTACGGTTTCCGTTGTGTCCGGAAGGCGACTGACCCTGGAAAGTAACTGGCTCTGGAAACCGGGGCGGGTCGACGCCAGGAATGCGGACCGTTGACGTTCGGGGCGCCGCTCGATCAGGGCTTCTTGAGCCACTCCTGAAAAACCGGGTCTTTCTGCAAGCTGGCGGCGAGCAGGCGATAGCCTTCGGTTAGGGGATGGCTGGCGTCGGCGTAGAGGTCGCTCGGCAGAGTCTCAGGAAGCACCGCGCGAATTTCCTGCTTGCCCAGCCATTCCAACACGCCGTCCCGCAGGCGACGGAAGGCAGCGCGGTTCTCTTCGGCCATAATATGTTCATTGAATGGGCCGAGGACGACCAAGACGTCGTTGCCGCGGGATTGCAGCAGCTTCACGAGCCGCTGGAAAGCTCCCCACTGAAGCGAGCGATCCAGATCGACCCAGTCAAAACGGGTTGCCCCTTGGCCGGTGGTCGACCAAGGCTTGTGCCGTGGGCTGTCCCGACCGCGATCAGGATCGGGCGACGGTTCAGTGGGGACGGCGAGTGTGATTTGGGCAAGCGGGTTTTTAGGCGCGTTGATATACCGCGGTGGATCACCTTCTTCCTCCAACGTCCAACTCAGGATGTTCTTCTGGCCGAAATAGGTGATTTGGAGGTGGTCGGCCCATTGCACAAAGGTGAAATGCCGTTCCAGCACAGCCGCGAGCCGGTGGCTGAAGTCAGCTCGATAGCAGGGAATCCGCGGAGAGAATTGCGGAACGAGGCCCGCGTGATTGAAGCGTTCTTCCTTGGGCGTGCTCAAGTCCGCCTTTGGACTGGTCATCCAGAGCAGGTTGCAGTGCAGCAGGATCTTGTGAGGCTGCAAGCCGGTGGCATAGTTGCGCACCAGGCCTTCCAGCGCGAGGGGGAACAAGCCATTGACGCCGGCATTGACAAAGCGGTCCGGAGACGAACGGTCCTGGTTGAGAAAGTGGGAAAGAGTGCCATCAGGCCGCACGTATTCTCCCCAAACGACGGAATCGCCGAGCAGCAGCACGTCATCCGGGGCGAGTCGGCGCAGGCGGCGCTCGTAAAGCCAGTAGTCTTTGCTGAGGGAGTAGGGGATTCGGTAATCCCGGCCCGTTTCAAAGCGCTCAATCTTGCGCCAGATCCAGGGAGTCGCCACCAAAGTGGTTACGACCATGCCGGCGACGGCGATCCATTGCCCGAGACCCAATCGAACGGCGTTCACAAATTGGGTCGGTCCAATGACCGCAGGAGGCGGAGCACCTATCGACCGATCGGACCTTGTCTCGGCACGCATCATCAGAACTGAAAGTAGATAAAGGCTCCGCCCTCGGTGGCAAAGATGCAGAGACACAACACCATGAAAGACGCCACCCCAATTCGCACGGCGCTCGTTTCCAGAATTGGTTTCAAGCGCGATTCATACGCGAACTGATACAGCCAGACCAAGCCGACTAAAACCACCATCAGCGCCGGAATCTGTGGATCTCGCCACGCTCCGGCGAAGATCTTGGAGACGATGAACCAAGCGTCCTGGAGGCTTCCGGCCCGGAAAAAGATCCAGCCAAAACAGACAAAGGCAAAGGTGCCGAGTTGCTTGGCCAACTTCGGGACACGCTCCCGATAGAAGGGCGAACGTTCGAGCTCGCGGGTAACCAAAATCCCAAAGGCGTGCAGCACGCCCCAGATGACGACGGTCCAGGCCGCGCCGTGCCAGATTCCCGAAATGAAAAAAGTGATGAACAAGTTCCGGTAAGTGATCAGGGCGCCGCGTCGATTGCCGCCAAGCGGAATGTAGACGTAGTCGCGAAACCAGGTGGAAAGGCTGATGTGCCACCGCGACCAGAAATCGCCCAGGCCGGTCGCCAAGTAGGGATTGTTGAAGTTAAGCATCAGTTCGAACCCCATAAACCTGGCCACTCCCCGAGCCATGTCGGTATAGCCGCTAAAGTCAAAGAAGATCTGCCAGGCGAAGGCAAAGGTGGCCAGAGCAAGCGTCGAAGCATCGAAGGCTTTTGGGTTCTCGTAGATCCGCTCGACGTAAAAGGAAAGGTAGTTGGCCAGAGCGAGCTTTTTGAAGAGTCCCACCAGAAAAAGGGATAGGCCGTCGGTCAGGTTGCGCAGACGCACGGGTGGGAATTCGTAAAACTGGGGCAGCAGATGCTTGGCTCGTTCGATCGGGCCGGCCAGAAGCTGGGGAAAGAAAGAAACAAACGTGGCGAAGCGAATGAAATTTCGTTCCCGGTGAACTTCGCCGCGATAAAAGTCAATCGTGTAACTGAGCGATTGGAAGGTAAAAAAGGAAATGCCGACGGGCAGCACGTACTCGGCGCCGAATGGCATCAAGGTTGACGGATCCGGCAGCCGAAATCCGAGGTGGACCCATTGCAAGGCGGCATTGAGATTGTCACTGAAGAAGCGGGCGTATTTGAAGAAGACTAGGATGGCAAGATTGTTGAAGAGACTCACCACCAGCCAGGTTCGCCGATCGCCGAAAAAAGCTCCCAGGGTCATTAGCGACAGCATGATCGAAAATACGATCATGGTCGGTCGCAACGTGCCCGGCCCAACCGCGGCCATGGTGATCAACCCGAGCGTCGCGAGCGCCGACGCGATGTAGGTGACCTGCAGGAAGCCATCGCTGAATCGCAGCCGCGTCAGGCGCGCCCACCAGTCGAATGGTCGGCGGCCTGGAGGACAGTGATCCATCAACGCGACCAGAAGAAAGTCCAGGGTAGTTGAATAGAAAACCAGGATGAGATAGTAGGGATTCCACCAGCCATAGAAGAAGTAGGAAGCGACCATCAGCCATGGCAGCCAGAGCCTGGTTTTGCGCAAGGCCAGCAAAACCGGGAATACGATGGCCATGAACACGGCAAAGGTCCAGGTGTGAAATAGCATGGCCAGCGGCTAAGAGGCTGTGGAAAAAGTGGGATGAGCGCTGCGGCGGACCAAAAACCCGCCGCCGGTCTGGTTTTCGAAGATAAGGCCGGCTAGCTTTGTTACTCGCTCGGTCACTGCCCGCTGTGGGGATGCTCCCTCACTCCCGCCGCGCCATCCAACCTTTACTTCGGAAACAGCAGTCATGGCAGTTTTTCAATCGACTCTTAGCGCTTGCTTGAACTCAACAGTTGCGCCAGTTCCGGAGCTGTCGGCCGCCGCACGCAGCGAAAGCCGCAATAATCCGTGAAGAAACAGGCGTCGCTGTCGCCGGTGCGTTCGCCGGCGCGCAAGCTCGCGCGGCACATATCTGGGCTGGCTTTCCAAGAGCCTCCGCGCATGACCCGCTGCACGTCCTTGCCGGGGTTAGGCGGCCCATGAGGGTCAAGAGGCGGACTCTCTCGATAGTAAGCGGGGTTGTAAACGTCCTCGCACCATTCCGAAACGTTGCCGTACAAATCGTAAAGACCCCACCGATTCGGTTTCTTCTCTCCGACCGGGTGGGTTTTTTCTCCGGCATTGTCCGCAAACCAGGCGAATTGGCGCAGCTTGTCGGCGCTCCCGAAGTCGTAGGCGCCCTCGGTCCCGGCGCGGCATGCGTATTCCCATTCTGCTTCGGTCGGGAGGCGATAGCCGTTGGCGCTGTAGTCGCAATCCCAGTCCGGGGTCTTTTCGTTGTAGCAAGGAGTCAGCTTCTCAAGAAGCGAGCGTTCGTTGCAGTATTGTTTGGCGTCACGCCAACGCAAACGTTCGACCGGTTTCTTGGCGCTGTCTTGCCAATGGGAAGGGTTGGGCAGTTGGGCCTTGGTGAAGAGTTCATGGGTCACTTCGAACTGATCCATAAGGAAGCCGGTCACTTTGACCCGGTGGGATGGTGCCTCGTCCGGATTGCCTTGGTCACTTCCCATCATGAATTCGCCCCCGGGCACGTAAATCATCGGGACTCCGGAGGAGGTCATCACTGGGCTGGGGGTGGCTGCGCTGGCCGGAGCGTCCGGCTTCTTGGGCAGGCCGTCCGAGGCCAGCTGTTCGTGCCGGCCGCAAGAGGTGAGCCACAGGCAGACGCCGAGTGCGGAACAGAGCCAAAGTTGCCGCATCACTGCCTGCTCCCAGTTGGCTGGTTGGGGGGGAGGAACCAGGCGGACTCCTTATTGCTGAATCCATCATGCGTCAGCATGAACACGTCATTTGGGCTCGCATGGTTGAGATCAATCGTCCCTTCCCGGTCGGCGGAGACGGCGCACAGATCCCATCCGGCGGCGTAAACGCCCACAATCTCGCAAGCGGATTGGAAGGTTCCCGTTTTGGACGGATCGCCTTTGCTTGCCAAGCCGCGGCTCAGGCTGACGGTTCGGGAGTCGGGCGACCAGTCCACATGGTACGTTTCGTTCGTCTTATCTTGAATCCGGAGCCGCCATTTGCCCACGGCCGGCGATGTCGTGTTTAGATCGATCGGGGCGAGCACCACTTCATGATCCCCTGAACCCCAGGCAATTTGTTTGCCGTCCGGGCTCAGACAGGGTCGACAGCCCGGGATTTTCAGATCGATGATCCGGTTGCCATCGGCTTCGATCGCGAGAATGGCATGATCGAATCCCATGCCTGCATGGACGGTGGAGACAATCCACCGGCCGTTCTTCGAAAAACAAGGGTTATAGAGATGGTGCAGGTTTTTGCTGTTCGGATGAGGCTGGACCTGGCCGGTGGCGAGATCATAGAAGCTCATCCCATCCGTGTAATAATCCATCACATTGAACTTGGCATACTCCTGCGGCAGAAAACCGATGGCTTTGCTGTCCGGGCGCCAAAATGGTTCACGAGCGTGATCAGCCAGCTTTCGGCGGTTGTGTCCATCGATATCCATGACGTAAAGGCTGCGCACCGCCTCGCGGCCTTCTCCGGTGTCGATCGAAAAGCACATTTTGGTGCCGTCGGGTGAAACTTGCGGATAATGTTCGTGCTCCGTGGGAGTCTGGGTCAAATTGACGGGATGTGAACCGTCGGCGTTCATCACAAAGATCTCCCAATTGTTATTGACGTAGCATTCGTAGGCGATTTTGAAGGGAGAGTCTTTGAGCTTCTCTTTCAAAGTGGTTTGCGCCAGGCCGGCCGGTGGGGAAAGCAACCCGAGCGCGACGGCGAGCAGCAGCAGTGCTGCTCGGGACAGGTTTTGATGCCGGCAGATCATAGCAAGTGGGGATGGAACATTGTTGTTCGGCATGAGCGGACAGGTTAGGCGGGAATGGCGCGTGCTCAAGCCGAATTGTGCATTCGACCGCGGGCGGGCCATCGAGGCATTCCCTGGATGGATTACAGCCTCCCGCGCGCCTCGGAGGAAATGTTTGGGAATAGTTTGGGGGCGAGTGTCAGATCCACCTTGAAATCGAAAGGTTGACTCGGCAAATTCCGAACTCTCATGCGTCGGGTGTGTTTGATAGTTGCTCTGGCATGGTCTTGCTTGGTCCAAGGCCAGACCAACGAGTCCTCCAGGCCGAAATTGGCCACCATCACAATCGCGGGCCGCGAGCACGTCGACCTGCAGGCCTGGGCCGAAGCGAACAAGTTCCAGTTGGCTCGCAAAGACGAAGAGATCCGATTGACCAATCGCACTGCGCAACTCGCCTTCAAACTGAAGTCCCAGCGCGCCGAGATCAACGGGGTGATGCTCTTCTTGTCCCACCCCGTTGTGTTGCACCAGAATAACATTTGGATTTCTCAGAAAGACATGAAGCTTGCGGTCGGACCAATCCTGTTTCCGCCGAAGAACAGACCGGGTCAGGCGCTCAAAATAGTGGCGCTCAGCGCGGGCCACGGTGGCAAGGACCCGGGCTATCAAGTGTCGCGGCAGCAAGAGAAGAAGTACACCTTGTTGCTGACTCAGGAGCTCCAAAAACTGGCAGCCCGGGCCGGATTCAAAACGGTCATGATCCGCAATGCAGACAGGTTCATCGAACGCGAAGAACGCATCAATCAAGCGAAACGAGCCAAGGCGGACATCTACATCGAGTTGCATTACAATTCAGCTGGGCCAGCCAATACCGAGAGTCGGGGTGTGGAGACCTATTGCCTGACGCCTGACGGCGCCAATTCTACCAACGGTGGCGCGGATGAGTATGGCACCCTGCCCGGCAATCGCCTCGATGAGAACAATATGCTCCTTGCTTACAAAATTCACCGCTCCCTGGTGGAGGATCTCGGCATGGCCGACCGCGGATTACGCCGCGCGCGATTCGAGGTGCTGCGCGAAGCGGTAATGCCCGCCGTTCTGGTGGAGGCCGGATTTATGTCCAACCCGGACGAGTTGCGCAAGATCCAGGATCCAACCCATCGGCGCCAAACGGCCCAGTCCATTCTGGACGGGTTGCTCGCTTACCGTCGCACGGTCGAACGATGAGTGGCGAGGGTGACACCTCTCCAACTCGCCATGAGCGCCCATCTTCTCCCGCCTCCAGCCAACCGCGATTGGCCAATTGGCATTTTCGACTCCGGCGTCGGCGGACTGACCGTTGTCCGACAAATCCATCAAGTCTTGCCGGCGGAAGATTTGATTTATCTGGGCGATACGGCCCGAGTCCCTTATGGGACAAAATCGCCCGAGACAGTGATCCGCTTCGCGCACGAAGATGTCCAGTTTCTCGTGCATCATCAGGTCAAAGCAATTGTGGTCGCCTGCAATACGGCTTCGGCCTGGGCCGGACCTTCTCTCCAACGCGATTTCACGCAGCCAATTTTTGGAGTGATCGGGCCCGGGGCAAAATCGGCCGTGGCGAAGAGCCGTTCCGGACGGATTGGCGTGATCGGGACCAAAGCGACCATTCGAAGCGACGCTTACACCAAGCGCATCGTCCAGCTGGAACCGCGGGCGGCGGTGTTCGCCGCTGCCTGTCCATTGCTCGTTCCGCTCGTGGAAGAGGGGTGGTTGGATCGATCGGTGACGCGGGCTGTCCTGGAGGAGTACTTGACACCCCTGATGGCCGAGGCGATCGACACTCTTGTCCTGGGCTGCACGCACTATCCCTTGTTGAAGCCGATGATCCAGCAAGTCGTCGGAAGTCACGTCGCGCTGATCGACTCTGCGGAGGCGTGCGCCGCGTCGGTTCAGGACGAGTTGCAGCGGATGGATTTGCTTTGCGCTGATCCAGACCGGCGAGGAGCGATTCGCCCCTTTGTCACCGACGAGCCAGAGCGATTCCAAGAGGTCGCAGCCCGGTTTCTCGGTGTCCCAACGGCGCCCGCCGCCAAGGTTGACTTGTGCTGAGGCAGCGCTACCTGCCAGCTTTAGGCGCTTTGCTGGACGATCCCGAACCCTTGCGCCCGGCGGTCAAAACGGTCCCGGTGAGCACGCCAACCGCGAAGAAGGCAAAGTACATGATAGCCGCCGGTTGCGAGACCGGTTGCCGGACCAAGGGCGGGAGCATAAATGGGACGAGGCCCCTGTTATACATTCCCATGATGACAAGCAGGAGCAGCACCACCATGAGAAAAACCGTCTTCAGAAGGAGCTTTGCATTCATAGCGCCAGCACTGTCGCCGGACGATATGACAATGGCCTTGCGGGCGTCAATGGCCTTATGGAAAATCAAGTTTTATGAGCATTGCGACTAAAACCGGCGATGCCGGTTCGACCGCGCTGATGTACAATCGCCGCGTGCCGAAAACCCATCCACGCGTGGAAGCCTACGGCTGCGTCGACGAACTGAATGCGGCCCTTGGCGTCGCCCGGGCCCACGCGCCAGGGGCCATCATCAGCGAGCGACTTCTCGCGGTCCAGAAGGACCTGGTGCCACTGATGGGCGAACTGGCGACGTTAACCGATGATTTGGACCGCTACGTCAAGGCCGGTTTGCCGCGGATTGACCCTTCCGCAACCGCCGTGCTCGACGGCTGGGTGCGCGACTTGGAATCGCAAAAAATCAGCTTCGACGGCTGGGCAACTCCCGGCGCTAATCCCTTGGCCGCCGCCTTGGACCTCGCCCGCACTGTTTGCCGCCGGGCGGAGCGCCGTGTTTGTTCACTCCAGGAACAGAGTGAGCTCCGCAATCCGGAGATCATTGTCTATCTGAATCGGCTTTCGGACGTCCTCTGGTTGCTGGCGCGAGCTGCCGAAGGCCCGCCCAACCTTGGGTCGGCCCTTGCCTAAACTGATAGGCCGCCATTACAGAATCAGCATCGCGTCTCCATAGCTGAAGAAGCGGTAGTCACGGTCCATCGCCTCGGCATAAGCCTGCAGGATCATCTCCCGCCCAGTTGTCTGGCCGGGCGCCGCGAAGGCGCTGACGAGCATCAATAAGGTCGACCGCGGCAAATGAAAGTTGGTCACGAGGCCGTCAATCATGCGAAACGGGTAAGGAGGATAGATGAAAATGCGTGTGCTTCCGACCGTCGCTCGCAGTTGCCCGCCGGACGCCGCGGCGACGCTTTCCAGAACACGCACCGAAGTCGTCCCGACCGCAATGACGCGGCGCCCGCTCGCCCGCGCCGAATTCACGCCGACAGCCGTTTCCAGAGGCACTTCGTAATGCTCTTCGTGCATCAAATGCCCCTCCAGGTTCGCCGCTTTGACAGGAGCGAACGTGCCGGGCCCAATATGCAAGGTGACGTAATGGATCTCGACGCCCAATTGGCGAACTTGCTCGAGCAGTTCGCTGGTAAAGTGGAGGCCCGCGGTTGGAGCGGCGACTGAGCCCGGAGTCCGGGCGTAGACAGTCTGGTAGCGCTCTCGGTCGGTTTCATCAGCAGGTCGCGTCAGGTAGGGGGGAAGCGGAATCTCCCCGATGGCGTCCAGCTCTTGGGCGATATCCTCCGTTCCCGCAAATGCCAAAGAGCAGTGCCCATCCTTGTTTTTTTCTCGAATCGTGGCAGTCACACCGGGGTTTGGCGTGGGCAGATCGAACCGGAGGATGCTGCCTGGTCGGAGCCGCTTGCCCGGCCGAACCATGGCCCACCATAGATTCTTCGTAACTTCCCTCAGCAGCAATACTTCGATTTGGCCGCCGCTTTCGGCTTTCCGCGCCCGCAGGCGTGCCGGAATGACCCGCGAATTGTTCAACACCAGCACGTCGCCCGCCCGCAGATAATCCAGGACACTGCGGAAGCTAAGACTATGGACGATGGCGCCCGAGCTGCGGTGGAGGATGAGGAGGCGAGCTTCGTCCCTTTTCTGGGTCGGACGCTGGGCGATCAGGTGGTCGGGGAGATGAAAAGAGAAGGCGTCTGTCAGCATGGATTTGAGCGACCTAAGGGCAACATAGGGACGAAGTTAGCAGCAGTTGAAGCCGGTGTGAATGACGCGTGAATAAAAAGTGAACAAATAGCCGGTGCGCCGGGGGACTATTTTGTTGACATATGGGGCAGAGTGTTTAGAAATGGGGCGTTGTGGGACGATAAGGGTTAAGATCCTATGGTCCGCCAAAATGTCTGAAAGCGCACCCAGTGAAGTGGTCTACTACAACTCGCTTTACCGTCATGGCGTGGATGACAAGCGGCGCCTCCAAATCCCTGCTAAATGGCGGCCAGCAGACGCGAGTGTTCAGTTTACCCTTATTCTCTGGCCTAAGGGCACGATGCAAAACGCCTGTTTGCTCGTCCTGCCGCCCGACGAGTGGCACGCCTTGGTTCAAAAGCTCAAGGCGCTTCCTTTCGGCGATCCGCAGGCGGACATTCTGCGGCGCGTCATCGGTCGGAAGTCTGACCGGGTCACGTTGGATAAAGCGGGACGGATCTGCCTGCCCGATGCGATGGCGAAAGCGGCAGGAATTGAAGCTGAGGCGCTCCTGCTCGGCCTGGTCGACCGATTTGAGATATGGAACCCGGAGCGGTTTGAAGCGGTTAGTGCCGCCGATGAGCAACTGTCGGTGGAAGTGATTCGGCATATATAGCCATCATGAGCTTTACGCGTTTACTTGCCGCTGGTCGCAGCATCATGGGGATTAAGCAATCGCCCAGTCCCTATAAGATGTCACAGGAACACCTTCTGCCCAAGTTTAACCGGCGGGCGAAGGAACCCGCTCCTGAACTCGCATTGGCGGCGCCGGGCGCTCCTGTCGGCACCGACCAGGTGGCCGAGACGCTATCGCCTCCGGCCAAGCGAGGCGGTTCGCCTTCCGGAAGTCGCCGAGAAGCCAGGCCGCCTCGAACGAGCCGCAGCCGGTTGGGCGGTATTTTGGGCAGTTTTGGCAGCGGCTGGCGGCGGTTAATCAAACGCGGGCGCGGCCAGGCGGCTCAAGCGTCGCCGGTCGGGCGGCCGGTTCAGACCGAACTATCGCTTGATACGGTGAAGGTCGTTTGCAACGACCTGGCGGACGCGGAGGACGCAGAAGGGCCTGGCCGCCGACGGCGTTGGCGCGATTTAGATCATGAAGGGCAACGGTTCGGGATGGTTTGGAATCGGCTGAGCGCCCGGCTTTTGCGGCAGGCGGTGCAGGAATTTAACGTCGTGCAGAAGGAACGTGGCAAGCTTCTCTCACAAACCGATCATGGTGGCGGAGGTGCTCGAGGCGCTTGAGCCCCGTTCCGGTGGCACCTATGTCGACGGAACCATTGGCGGCGGCGGGCATACCGCCGCGATTTTGGCAGCCAGCGCGCCAGCAGGAAGAGTGCTGGGCATGGACCGGGATGGGGCGGCGGTCGAAGCGGCCACAGCGCGCCTGCAGGAATTTGCAGGCCGGTATGAGCTCCGGCGGGGGGAGTTCAGGGAGTTGGCCGATTGGATCGAGCCTCGGAGTTGCGACGGCGCGTTGTTGGACCTGGGGGTGAGTTCGCCGCAATTGGATGAGTCGGCACGTGGTTTCAGTTTTCAGCAAGACGGACCGCTCGATATGCGGATGGACACGAGACAATCATTAACGGCAGCGCAACTCGTGAATGAGGCCAGCCCGGAGGAATTGACGGCCTGGTTCTCCGAGTTGGGAGGGGAGCGCCACGCCAAGCGAATCGCTCAGGTCATTGCCCGGCAGCGGAGCGATTCTCCCATGCGGACCACGCGGCAGTTGGCGGATTTAGTGGAACGAGTGGTGCCGCGGCGCGGTAGTCGAATCCATCCGGCCACCCGTGTTTTCCAAGCGTTGCGCCTGGCGGTCAACGATGAGTTGGGCCATCTCGCGCGCGGGCTGCCGGCGATCTGGAATTTGTTGAAGCCGGGTGGCCGCCTGGCCGTGATCACCTTCCATTCCTTGGAAGATCGGATGGTCAAGGAATTTGGGCGCGAACGCGCGCGTGATTACCGGGTTTTGGGCGAAGTGGACGTTCCGGAATTGCGTCAGCCGGTTGCGCCGGAGGCTAAGTGGGTGGCCAAGAAGGCCATTCAGCCGGGGCCGGCCGAGATCGCCGAGAATCCGCGGAGCCGAAGCGCTCAGTTGCGGGTTCTAGAAAGAATCGGATGAACCGAAATCGCAAACATCAAACCGCCGCCATGCGTTTTGGGCCGGCGTTGAAAGCGCTCAGCCTCTGCGCCTTCCTGGGAGGATCAGGAGTGGGCTATGTCTGGCAGAAGGATCAGATCAACACCTTGGGCGAACAGTTGCGGCGCGCCGAACGGCGGCTCGAGGATCTGCGCGGCCGGAATGAGCGCTTGGGTCGAATTCTCGCCACGATGCAGTCCCCGGCCGAGATTGAAGCTCGAATCCGGCGGAGTGACCTGGGAATGATCGCCCCTCAGCCTGACCAGATTGTCCGCCTGGTGGAGTTGCCGGCGGCGGCTGAACGGACGGCGGCGTCAGATCAGCGCCTGTATGCGGGGGACGCAACCCACTTGTGGGTGGCCCGTTAGCGGCCGCAGACACACCAGATTGCTACCGAACATGATCAGCGCTGCCCAAGGTCGAAAGCTGCTGGCGATGGGGTTTCTCATGGCCATCGCGTTTGTTTGCCTGGGATATCGTTTGGTCGACCTCCAAGTGCTCCAGCATGAGCATCTGCGGGAAGAATCGGAAGACGCGACCCGGCGAACGATCTTACGAGCGCCCAAGCGGGGTGATATTCGCGATATCCGCGGCAATCTTCTGGCTGGCAGCATTTTCGTCAAAACGGTTTGTGCCAACCCGGCCATTATCGGGGATCGCCGGGCGGGAAGTCGCCGGAGTGGTCGCGCCGCTTCTGGAAATGTCGGGAGCAGAGGTGCTCCGGCGTCGAGCCGCGCTTAAAACTCAGCAGGCCGGGCAGTGCGTGACCAATCCCGTTCGTGGTCCTGGAAGCACAAGGTTGCGGTGGAGAAGTAAGGGCGTCCAGGCGGCCGTTGTATCTGCAGATTCGCGAGGCTGGCCTGGCGACGACCGCCACCGATGACCAGTTGCGCACCTATCCGAACGGCACGTTGTAGCCCATGTCCTCGGGTTTGTCGGGGTTGGGTTGGCGAAGTCCCAAGGGAAAGATCATTGAACTGGCCGGCAAGGACGGCTGGAACTATCGCTCAATGCTGCCTTGCGGGGTGGTCAGTTGGCGGAGCACCGAAATCGCCAAACGCCGGGAGTTGGTCGCCTTTCGCGATCAAAACATCGAAGCTCTGCCGGACGCAACGTCGTTCCTCCTCGATACCGTGACATGGCGTCGGGGGGGGAGCAGGTTGTCGGACACGGAAAAGACAAGCACACTCTATCAGCGCGTCCGCTGGTGGTGCGTCCCCGCACTGGCGAGGTCAGCGATGGCGACTTTGCCGTCGTTCGATCCATTCTTGACAGAAACCAGTCCGGCGGAGCAACCCCGATCGCTGATCTGGCGGAACCGGGATCGACTTTTCAAGATCGTGGTGATCTCCGGGGCGTTGAATGACGGGACCGTGACGCTCAATGACCAGTTCGACTGCGAGCAAATTGTCTTTGTCTTCACCGACCGGGAAGAAGCTTCGCAGACCACGAGCGCTACGGTGTCCTCTCGGTTGAAGAGATTATCACCCATTCGTCCAACATAGGTGCCGCCAAGTCGGCATAAAGATGGGGAGGAACGTTTATACGATTATATGCGCGATTTTGGGTGGGACCAGGACGGGAATATCGCTCGTGGGCGAGGTCTCGGGTTTGGTCTGACCAAATGGACGAAGCTGTCGATTTCAGGATTCCGATGGGGCATGAGGTTGCCGTGACTCCGCTGCAGATGGTGATGGCGATGTGCGCCGTGGCCAACCAGGGAAGACTGATGCGCCCGATGCTGGTCGATCGTCTCGAGGATTCAAGCGGCAAGGTCCTCTTCCGGAATTATCCACAAACGGTCCGACAAGTTATCAACGAGCCGGCAGCTCGATTGATGGTGGAAGCGCTCAAAACGGTGGTGGCGACCAATGGAACGGTCGCAAAATGTGCTCGGCAGCACTACAGCGTCGCTGGCAAGACCGGGACCGCGCGGAAATCGTCAACGGGACCTACCGGCGCGACAAGCACTTCTCCTCTTTTATCGGCTTCTTCCCCGCGGACAACCCAGAGGTCTGCATCGGCGTCTTTCTGGACGAACCGAAAAACGGTTACTACGGCGGCGAAGCGGCTGCGCCTATTTTCCGTGAGATGGCCGAACGGGTTGGCAAATACCTTGCGATTGAACCGGACATCGCGCCGCCGCCACCGGCGACCGCCTCGGCTAGCGGGCGGCGGCCTTTGCTGGCCAGCCATGGCCCGGACCGAGGATTGAATTAACGGCGATGCAACTGCGACGTCTGCTTAACGAATTGCACCCGGTCAGCGTCGAAGGCCCGGTCGAACGCGAGATCATGGGAATCAGTTACGACTCGCGCCGGATCAGCGCCGGCATGTGCGTGGCCGCTATTCCAGGCCACCACGTGGATGGCCATGACTACATCCAGCAGCGCCATCGACCGCGGGGCGACCCGCCGTGATTTGGCCAGGCGGAACAGCGCTACAACGGGCGACGAAGATCAAGTGGCGGACGGAAGGGAAGCCCGCAATGTAGCCCTGGCCTCGGCGGCGTTCTATGAACATCCGAGCACGAAGCTGCGGCTGATCGGGGTGACCGGGACGAACCTTGGAAAAGTCACGGTTGCTTTCATACAGTCAAGCATATCCTGGAGACAGCCGGGATCAAAACGGGCCTGATGGGCACGGTCGGTATGGTGGCGATCGGGTGTTCCCGGCCCAGCGGACGACGCCGGAGGCTGGAAGTGCAGCAGATGCTGGCGCAGATGTTGCGCGGGATCAGGCGTGCGTCGCGGTGAGGATTCGCGCCCTTCATCAGAAGCGGGTCCGCGGGTGGAGTTCGACGTCGGCATTTCGTGACTCAGGACCACCTCGATTATCACCTTGGGACGATGGAAGACCAGTGCCAAGAAGATCCTGTTCCATGGCCTGGAAATGGGAACGAAAGCGGCGGCGTTGTCATCAACATCGATGACGCTTTCGGTGAACGGCTCGCTGCCGACAAGGCAAGTGCGCCTCACCTACGGTTTGCAGGAACCCGCTTGCGAGCGACGGAGATTCAATTGTCCAGCGGCAGCACCGGGATGACCGTCGAAACGCCGCAGGGCCGTTTAGCTGCCGTTTGCCTTTGATCGGCCGGCACAATGTTTACAATGCCTTGGCGGCGAAAGCGGGCGCCGGCGCCGTCTTGAACGTCTTTGCCGGTCATTCAGCGCGCCCAGCAGCTCCCGGCGGTCCAGGCCGTTTGGAAGCGTGGGCGCCGCGCTGTCCCAACTCGCTGTTTATGTCGACTATGCTCATACCGACGCTCTGCGCAATGTCCTGACCACCTTGCGCGAAATCACGCAACCTCCTTTTGGCCTTCGGCTGCGGCGGCGTCCGGGACAAGGGCAAACGGCCGAAAATGGGAAGAGTGGCGGTTGGCCGATTTTACCATCATCACCAAACAACCCGCGGCGGGAGTCGCGAAACGAATCGCGGCCGAGATCGTCGCCGGCTTTCGCCAAGTGCGCGCCGACCGTCTCGCGGTCGAGTTGGATCGGCGGCGCGCGATCGATGCGATCATTCGCCTGGCCGAGCCGGGCGACAGTGTTCTGATCGCGGGCAAAGGCCACGAAACGTTTCAGGAATTTGAAGACACCGTCGTGCCGTTCGACGACCGGATTTACGCCCGAGAAAGCGTGGAAGCGCATTGCGGAGGCGTGCCCAGGAAAGATCATGCATCAAGGCACTAAGATGAGTCTCTTGGCCATCCGCCCAAGGGCGTTCACGAATTTGGGGTTCCAAAAACCGGACCGGTTAAGCTCGGAGGCTGGATGTTCCCTGGTGTGTGCATCGCCATCCCGCATCGGCGGGACAGTGGGAAACAGTTTTCAATGCACAGGTCCAGGTTGATGGAACCCCGCTCTTTACAGTTCATGACCGAAGCTGCAGCAGGCCATCGATTGAGCGGATCGCCCGAGACACTCGTGCACGGTGTCTCGACCGATTCCCGCCAGATCAACCCGCTCGATCTGTTCGTGGCCCTCGCGGGCGACCGGTTTGATGGCCATGCTTTCCTCGATCAAGCCGTGCAACGCCGGGCCGCCGCCGTCCTCGTCGACGAAAGAAAAGTCCCGACGGCGCTGCCGGGCTGCGGCGTGATCGCGGTGGGCAATACCCGCGTCGCGTTCGGACGGATCGCGGCCCATTATCGCCGCGGCTTTGCCATCCCGGTGATCGCGGTGGTGGGCTCGAATGGCAAGACCACCACGAAGGAAATTCTCGCCACCATGCTGCGGGAGAAAAAGACGACGCTTGCCAGTCGAGCCAGTTTCAATAATGACATTGGCGTTCCGGCTACCCTCCTCGAGCTGGACCGAAACCACGAAGTGGCCGTGCTCGAATTCGGGACCAACCATCCGGGAGAGTTGACTCCGCTTTTACAGATGGCGCAGCCCAAAATCGGCGTCCTGACCAGCATCGGCCGCGAACATCTGGAGTTCTTTGGCGATCTCAACGGCGTTATTGCGGAGGAAGGTTGCGTTGCCGACGTCCTTCCCAAGGACGGCAAGTTGTTTGTCAACGGCGATGCGGCCGGCTTGGCGGCGATCAGCGCGCGCGCTACCGCCCCTGTGGTTAGGGTAGGGTTTGGTGCAGAAAGCTCTTGGCGGGCCACTGAGGTCGAAATGACGGAGTCTGGCGTGCGATTCAACGTGATGGCTCCGCACCCATCCTTCGAACGCGAATTCTTTCTCCCGCTGATCGGACGCCATCAAGCTCTCAACGCTTTGTTGGCAATCGCGGTTGCCGCCGAGATGGGCCTCGCTCCGCGCGAAGTCCAGGAAGGCCTCAACAAGTGCGTTCCGGGTAAAATGCGGCTGCAGTTGTGGCATTGGAGAGGCGTCTGCATTCTGGATGACAGCTACAATGCCAACGCCGACTCGATGCGGGCGGCCTTGGAGGCCTTGCGGGATTTTCCCAGTAAAGGTCGTCGGATCGCTGTGCTCGGGGCCATGGGAGAACTCGGGCCGCATGCGGCCGTGGCGCATCGGGAGGTTGGACAGTATGCCGTTGCGATGAAGGCGGACATGCTCGTAACGGTGGGGGAGATGGCCGGATTGATTGGCGAGGCGGCACGCGGTGGCGGATCGACCCAGGTATTCCCGGTCGCAGACGTCGGAGCGGCAGCGGAGACCCTGCGCGCGCTGCTGCGCGCGGATGATGTCGTTCTGTTGAAGGCTTCGCGCTCAGCAGGCTTGGAGCGCGTCGGCCAACTGCTGCGAGACGAAAATGAAGGCCAACGGTTGAAACGGGACGCCGGAGCCTGATTCTGCTTCCGAAACCAATGCTTTTTTATTTGAGCCAGTATCTGCAAGAACGTTTGGCGGGGAGCCCGTGGGAGGAATCGCTCTCATTCCTGCGGGTCTTTCGTTACATCACCTTGCGGAGCGCCGGGGCGGCCGTGACGGCGCTGCTGATCAGTTGGTGGTTTGGCCCGAAGGTGATCGCGTGGCTGAAAGCACTGAAATTCGGGCAGAATTACCGCGACAAAGCGGAAGAGGCGGGCGGCATGACAGCTCGGGTCTTGAGCAAGAAGGGCACGCCCACCATGGGTGGGGTATTGATCGTCCTGGCGATGGATTTATCCGCCTTGCTTTGGGCCCAATTGAATGAACTGGTCGTCTTGACTCTGCTTTCGTTGGTCCTGCTGGCCGGCTTGGGGTTCTACGACGATTACGCGAAGATCACGCAGCAGAGCAATCGGGGCGCGAAGTCGCATGTGAAGCTGTGGGTGCAGACTACCCTGGGTTTGTTCATCGGCCTGTACCTTTGGCGTCTGCCATCGACCAGCTCACTTATCACCGATATCATGGTGCCCTTTTATAAGCACCCCGTGTTGACCGGGGCGGCGGCGGTAGGGTTAATCTTGACGGTCGTGACGATCGTGGGCAGTTCCAATGCCGTCAATTTGACCGACGGCCTCGATGGCCTGGCAATCGGCTGCACCTTGATCGTAACGATGGTTTTCCTGGTCCTGACTTACATCGCGGGCAATCACAAATTCGCGACGTATCTCCAGGTCCCTTACGTGGCTGGGGCGGGCGAACTGACCGTCTTCGCGGCCGCGATGTTCGGGGCGGGCCTGGGCTTTCTCTGGTACAACTGCCATCCGGCCGAAGTCTTCATGGGCGACACCGGCTCTCTCGCTTTGGGGGGAGCGCTTGGCATTATGGCGGTTTTGATTCACCAGCCGCTCGTTCTCGTGATTGCTGGCGGAGTCTTTGTGGCGGAGGCGCTTTCCGTCATCTGCCAGACGGCCTGGTTTAAATTCACGCGACGCCGGTACGGAACAGGCCGCCGCATTTTTCTGATGGCGCCCCTTCACCACCATTTCGAAAAGAAAGGGTGGTACGAGTCGCAGGTTGTGACGAGATTTTACATCTTAGGT
Source organism: Verrucomicrobiota bacterium (assembly GCA_046346765.1). GTDB lineage: Bacteria > Verrucomicrobiota > Verrucomicrobiia > Limisphaerales > SIBE01 > JAXMHN01. The sequence goes on from JAXMHN010000004.1 coordinate 23,956, forward strand.
GTGCTTTGCGCTGTGGTGGCGCTCAGCACCCTCAAATTGCGCTGAATGCCAGATTGTCTTTCGATCAATGGACGAATTGCGTGAAAAGGATGTGTTGGTTGTGGGCCTGGGCGCCAGCGGTCAAGCGGCTGCTCGTTTGCTACGCGCCCGCGGGGCGATCGTGACGGCGCTCGACGAGGCGGATGGGCCTGCCCTGGCTCAGCAAAGCTCAGCGCTTCGTTCCTTGGGGGTCGAGGTCCAGTTGGGAGCGAAGGCGCTGCCGGCGGGCCAATTCGACCTGGCGGTTGTGAGTCCCGGCGTGCCCGCGTCCTCTCCCCTGGTTCGCGCGATTCGGGCCGGCAACATTCCCCTGGTGGGCGAGCTGGAACTGGGGTTCCAACAGTCGTTGTGTCTGAACATCGCGATCACCGGAACCAATGGCAAGACGACTACCACGGAGCTGGTCGAACGAATGCTGACCCACCTCCATCGCAAAACGGTGGCAGCCGGCAATATTGGCCTGCCCTTGTGCGAGGTTGCCGATCAAAGCAAAGACCTGGACTTTTTGACCCTGGAGGTGAGTTCGTTCCAGTTGGAAACCATCCGCTACTTCCGGCCGGCGGTCGCCGTGCTCATGAACATTACTCCGGACCATATGGACCGGTATCCGGACATGGGCGAATACATTCGCGCCAAGGCCCGCCTCTTCATGAACCAGCAACCGTTTGACTGGGCCATCGTGCAGAGCGAAGCGTTGGCCCAGATTCGGTCGCTCGGCCTGTCAGTGCCATCGAAGTTGATCACCTTTAGCGCCAATAATCGCAGGGCCGATCTTTATCTGGATCGGGGGCTCCTCCTCTCGCGTCTCCCCGACTGGACCGGTCTGTTGTTGGACATGGACGATTGCCACCTGCAAGGGCCGCACAATGCTGAAAATCTCATGGCCGCCCTCGCCGTCGGCCGCGTCCTGCGCCTTCCGCTCGACGAGACGGTGGCAGCGCTCAAGACCTATCGCCCCGCCGTGCATCGCTGCGAGCAAGTCGCGCAGGTGGACGGCGTTTATTTCATTAACGACTCCAAGGCAACCAACGTCGACGCTGTCGCCAAAGCGTTGCTGGCTGTTCCCGGGGCCCATGGCGCGGAAGCGAATGTCTACTTGATCGCCGGCGGCAAAGACAAGGGCTTGGAATATCATGATATCGGTCCCTTGCTCGCCCGCCGGGTCAAGCATGCGTTTCTTCTTGGCGAGACGCGGGAAAAGATTCGCGCCGCCTGGAGCTTGTTCACACCCTGCACGTTGGTGGACTCCCTCTCCGAGGCCGTGGCCCTGGCAGCCCAGGCCGCCATCAGCGGGGACGTCGTGCTCTTATCGCCGGCCTGCTCGAGCTTCGACATGTTTCAGAATTACCAACACCGCGGGGAAGTCTTCCGTCAAGCCGTCCGGCAATGGGCCGAAAAGCGTCAAAATGTGGCGCACGCTCAAACTAATCCCGCCGGAGGGGCGCCTGGAAGCTCCTTATCACGTCGTGAAAGCTTGCATGCGTAACCCCGCCTTCATTTGCCGCCCGCTTTGCGAGGTCGAAGCTCGTCGGCCCAATCGTTATTCATCCACCTCAAATTCCGCAACTCAGCGCTAACCGCCCGTGCCATGAACACTCCGAATCCACTCATACCGCAAGGTGCCCTCGACCGTCAGGCCAAAGGGAAGTCCACTGTCCGGATCGCGATCTTTACGATTGTGTCCATTCATGCCGTCTTCTTTGCCGGCTTGCTGATGCAAGGTTGCCGGCAGGACGAAAACAAAGCCCCGACTCATTCGGCCGCCGATGCCAGCACCAATCAGGCCGCCTTGACCGCCGAAAGCGGCTATTACCAGTCCACTCAGGATGTGGCGCAAGTCCTGACACCGGCTGCCGTCACGGCCGGAACATCCCACCCGGCGGCAGAGTCAGCCTCCAACTTGCCCAGCCCGACGATTACCGACCCTGCGCCCGACACCAAGGCTTACACGGTCGCGAAAGGGGACAGTCTCATCAAAATCGCCAATGCCAATGGGACAACCGTGACCGCCATTACGAAGGCGAATCCCAACATCGATCCTGCCAGAATCCGAGTCGGACAAAAAATCCAGCTGCCCCCCGCGGCCGCGAGCGTGAGCCGCGGGATAGGCTACGCTGAACCGGGCAAAACGGAGGCCAGCAACTCGGCTGGGACGACTCACACGGTTAAAGCCGGGGAAACGTTAACCAAAGTGGCCCGGCAACATGGCACGACCTTGAAAGCTTTGCGCGCGGCCAACAACCTGAAGAGCGATCGCTTGGTGGTGGGGCAGAAACTGAAGCTGCCCGCGGCGCAGACGCCCCGCGGCGAAGCGAAGCCGGCGTCGATTTCGAAAGTGAGTTCAACCCTTCCTGGACCGATCAATCCACTGGCTTCAAACACCCGTTAGCCGAGTTGGAGCTTGGCGGAAGCCAGTCCGGATAACTTAGCCGATTTCAACTGAAATGATCTTGGGCGCGCAGTGAGAGAGGAACCGAACACAATGTGCCCGGTGGGGCGGCCCGGCTGCCCCACCGGCCGTTGTGGCCGTTTCCCCGTTTGCCGGCGCGGGCCGGGTGGTCACGCTAAACGAGGCGGGAGGAAGCGATGAGGGCGGTCACGACTTTGCTGGTGTTTTGCGTCGGCGCATTGCTGTCGCTGGGTTTCGTTATGCTCTACAGCGCCGGGTTACTGAAGGGCGGCGCTCATTTTCTTCTCATGCAGTTGGTCTGGGCCGGAGCCGGGCTTGTCTTGGCCGTCATCGTGGCGGGCCTGGATTATCGGTGGCTCAAGAAGGGGTCGGGGGCATTGCTGGTTCTGACCGTCGTCCTCCTGATCCTAGTCCTCTTCACCGAAAAGACCAATGGCGCGCGCCGCTGGTTTCGCCTCGGCTTCATGAACTTTCAACCCTCGGAGTTGGCCAAGTTGGCCTTGATCGTGGCGTTGGCACATTATGGCGAACGCTACCAGCGCTTCATGCCCAGCTTTTGGCGGGGACTGATCGTTCCCGGGCTGATGATTTCCGGGTTGCTCGCATTGATTTTTGTTGAGCCGGACCGCGGCACGACCATTCTGCTGGTGGCGGTGAGCGGAATTATGCTCGTTTTGGCCGGAGCGCGTTTATGGTTCATGATTCCGCCGGTGCTCTTGGGAGCAGCCGGCTTGGCTTATTGCCTCTGGAACGACCCTGTGAGGCGAAAGCGCATTTTAAGTTGGCTCGACCTGGAAAACCACAAGCAGGACGCAGGTTATCAGGTCTGGCGCTCCATTGTCGGCATTGGCAGTGGGGGGGTGGACGGCGTAGGCCTGGGCAATGGTCGGCAAAAAGCCTTTGTTCCAGAGCACCATACCGACTTCATCTTCTCGGTGGTGGGAGAGGAATTGGGATTGATTGCAACGTTAGCGACCATCGCCGTGTTTATCGTGGTGATGTTTTGCGGCATTTGCATTGCGCGAAGGGCACGAGACACCTTCGGATTTCTGCTGGCGAGCGGAATTACCTTCCTGATTGGGCTGCAAGCCGCGATCAATATCGGGGTGGTCACCGGCGCACTCCCCAACAAGGGCTTGCCGTTGCCGTTCATCAGTTATGGCGGGTCCAATTTGCTGCTGATGTTGGGTTGTATCGGGCTGTTGCTCAGCGTGGCCCGATATGCCCGACCGGTGCCGGAGCCTTTTGCTCAGGCTGATCGCGTGCCCGAAGTGGCCGCACCGCAGATGAGTTCATGAATTTCCAGGATCAACCACCCCTGATCGCGATTGCCTGTGGCGGCACCGGCGGACACCTCTTCCCTGGGCTGGCCGTTGCCGAAGTGCTCCGGCAGTGGGACTGCGCCATCGCTTTGCTCGTATCGAAAAAAGAGGTGGATCAGGAGGCGATCAAATTCGCCGCCGATATGCGCGTGGTCACCCTTCCAGCTGTGGGCCTGCAGAATTGGCGGTGGGCCGCCTTCGTCCGCGGGTGCTGGCATTCCTATCGTCTCTGTCGCCGGGCTTTTCTGGACCTGAGACCGCGGGCGGTGCTCGCGATGGGCGGCTTCACCAGCGCTCCCCCAGTCTTGGCCGGCAAGAGCCACCGCGCGGCTACTTTTTTGCATGAATCCAATTCCATCCCGGGACGGGCGAATCGCTGGCTGTCTCCGTGGGTCGACGAAGTTTTCATCAGCTTTCCCACGGCCGCGCGGCGCCTTTACAATCAGTGTATTCGGTCGGTCGGCACGCCCGTACGCCCCGCGTTCAAACCGGTTGATCCGGTTCCCTGCCGCATCGCTTTGGGTTTAGCACCGGAAAAGCCCGTCTTGCTGGTAATGGGAGGAAGCCAAGGCGCCAGCGGCATAAATCGACTGATGGAAGGGGCCATTGCCCAACTTGGCCAGACCGCGCCCGAGCTGCAGTTTCTTCACCTAACCGGTCCGGACGACTGTGAGAAGGTACGGTCGAGTTATGCCTCCCACGGTCGCCGCGCGGTCGTTCGGCCGTTCCTCAGCGAAATGGAATTGGCGCTGGGGGCCGCGACCGTGGTGGTCAACCGGGCGGGGGCTTCCTCCCTGGCGGAAGTCGCCGCCATGCGGGTCCCTTGCATTCTCATTCCTTTTCCCTACGCCACCGACAATCATCAGCTCTTCAACGCCCGGGCGGCGGCTGAAAGCGGAGCGGCCCGCTTGTTGGAGCAGTTCAAGACGACCCCGGCGTTGTTGGCCGAGACGATCCAGTCGTTGCTCTACGACTTAGCCGCCCAGGCCCGGATGCGGGCCGCTCTGGAGCGCTGGCATTTTCCAAAGGCGGCCGAAGAAATTGCCGGCCACATCTGTGCCCGCCTCGGTTTGCCCAGACCAGAGTCTTCCCCGGCGCCGGAAGATGCTCCGGCCATGCCCGCTGTGCTGAAGGGAAAATGGGCTGGCGGCCAGGTGCGCTTCACCCCGGCGACGCTGGAGACGGCATGAGTGCGTTGCGCTTTCCAGACGAGGTGGATCAGGTGCTTGGGATGGATCGTCCGGGAGGGACGATCTACTTGGTCGGAGCGGGCGGATGCGGCATGAGCGGATTGGGCCATCTCTTGCTCGACTTGGGTTTCGAAGTGGAGGGTTCCGATCTGCAAGTCAACGAGGAGGTCCGGCAACTGCAAGCCCGTGGGGCACGCATTCATCGCGGCCATGCCGAAGACCGAGTCGAGCGAACGACGCGTTTGGTGGTTTACACGTCCGCCGTGGGCCCGGATCATCCGGAATTGCGAGCCGCGGATGTTTTGGGCGTGCCGATCGTGCGGCGGGCGGTGCTGCTGGCGGCGCTGGTGCATCGGCAACAAGGGGTTTGCATTGCGGGGATGCACGGCAAGACAACGACAACCGCCCTCCTCGCTTTTGCCTTGGAACAACTGGGGCTCCAACCCAGCTATGCGGTGGGTGCGCTCGTCCCGCAATTGTATCCGCACGCCCGCTATGTCCTTCGCGCTGGTTCGCCCGGACCGGAGCGCGGATCGCTTTTTGCCGTCGAAGCGGATGAGAGCGATGGCACCCTCGGTCACTTTCGACCGCGCCATGCGATCATCTTAAATGTCGATGCGGAGCACTTGGACCATTTCGCTGACCTCGCGGCCATCATCGCTGAATTCCGACGATTTGCCGACCAAACCAGCGGCCAGGTCATCTTTTGCGCAGACGATCCGCGCTTGGCCGAACTTCTGGCGCGACATGGGCGCGCGGTCTCGTATGGGCGTCATCCGCTCGCTACTTACCGCGCGGAAGTTCAAACGCCTCCCGACCATCCTCTCCTTCCGTCCAACTCGAAGCCCGCTCGATTGCCATGGCCCCTTTCCCGCTTCCAGGTCTGGCACCAGGGTGAATCGATTGGTTCTTTCCAGATTCAACTCCTTGGCGACCAGAATATTTCCAATGCCACTGCGGTCATTGCGTTTCTCCATAAGCTGGGGATCGCGCCGTCGGAAATCGCTCGAGCGATCGCGTCCTTCCGCGGAGCGGCGCGTCGGCAGCAGCGACTCTACGAGGATGGCGATTGCGCCGTCTTCGAAGACTACGGGCATCATCCAAATGAAATCCGGGTTACTCTTCGTTCTCTCCGAAATTTGCATCCTTCCCGTCTCCTCGTCGTCTTCCAGCCGCATCGCTACTCGCGGACCCGATTTTTGTGGCGGGAGTTTGTCAGCTGCTTCCACGACGCTGATCTGCTCTGGCTGGCTGACCTCTATCCAGCGAGCGAACCGGAGATTGCCGGGATCAATAGCGGTTTCTTGGCCGAGGCGATCCGCGCCCAGGGACAAGCGGTCGAAGGGGTCGGTTCGTTGGCGCAGTTGCGCGCCGTGATCCTGGCGGCGATTCGCCCGGGCGACTTGATCTTATTTCTTGGCGCTGGCGACATTACTCACTTGGCTCAAGACGTCGCCAAAGACTTGCGGAACCGCGTTCCTGTCGATGGCAGCTCGTCTGACGCGGCTCCCGTCCATGGTGACCGAAATGTTCTTGCTGACATGAAACCCGAGCTTTTTCGTGAATTGTCGGCCCGCCTCGCGCCGGAGACGATCCTGCGGCCGGACGAGCCCTTGGCCCGCCGAACGACCTTGCGGGTAGGGGGGGTGGCTGACTGGTACGCCGAGCCTGCCTCAGAGGCAGATTTGGGCGTTTTGCTGAAGTTCTGCCAAAGCCATGCGGTGCCATTCATGATGCTGGGCCGGGGCTCCAATCTATTGATCCGAGATGGTGGAGTGCGCGGACTGGTCATTTGCCTTGCTCACCCCAGTTTCAGCCAGATTCAAGTGCGGCCGCCGCAGTTGCAGTGCGGGGCAGGGGCTAGACTCAAAGCGGTGGCGGTTGAAGCCCGCCGCCACGGTTTGGCCGGTTTCGAATTCCTCGAAGGCATTCCCGGCAGCGTTGGCGGGGCGATGCGGATGAATGCAGGAGCGATGGGTTCGTGGCTTTTCGACATCGTGAACACCATTCGTTTCATGGACTGGAACGGCGAAGTCCATGAACGCCGAGCGAGCGAAGTCAACGTGGAGTATCGCGGTTGTCCCTTGTTTAAGGACCACATCGCTCTCGGAGCAACCTTGCAGGGACAGCCCGCAGCCGCGGAAGCCATTCAAGCGCGCATGGAGTCCTTCAGTCGCAAGCGTTGGGATTCCCAGCCCAATCAGCCGAGTGCTGGCTGTATCTTTAAGAACCCCGGCTCCGTTCCAGCAGGCCGTCTCATTGACGAATTGGGCTTGAAGGGGACCCGTGTCGGAGGTGCGGTCGTATCGGATGTGCATGCCAACTTCATCGTGAACGACGGGACGGCGACGGCCCGCGACGTGTTGAACCTGATCGAGGTGATTAAAGAACGGGCCCGGACCAGCCGCGGGGTCGAACTCGAAACCGAAGTGCAAATTCTCGGAGAAGGATGAACGCTCTGCCCCCTTTGACGATTACCGTCCTCCTCGGAGGGCCCTCCGCTGAACGCGAGGTGTCGCTTAAAACAGGGCAGGCCGTGGCGAAAGCCCTCCGGTCTGTCGGGCACCGAGTCCACGAAATCGATCCGGACCCGCGCCAACTCCGCGTGCCGCCTGACACGGAGGTGGTCTTCCTCGCGCTCCATGGCACCTATGGCGAAGATGGGACGGTCCAAGCCCAATTAGAAGACCTGGGCCTTCCCTACACCGGCTGCGACCGGGAATCGAGTCGACTGGCCTTCGACAAGGTTCTGACCAAAAAACGCTGCTTAAGCGCTGGCGTGCCAACCGCGCGCTACGCCGTCCTCACTTCGCCAAGTGCGCCCTGGCCGAATGGCTGGGCGCCTCCCGTCGTGCTCAAACCGGTTCGGCAAGGCTCGAGCGTAGGGCTGCAGTTCGTGGACCGGGTGGCGGATTGGGGCTCGGCCCTGGCAGAGTCCTTTCGCTACGATGCGGAGGTGCTGATGGAAGAGCGGGTGGTTGGCCGGGAAACTACCGTGGCCATTCTCAATGATCGGGCTTTGCCGATCGTGGAGATCCGTCCCAAGCAGGGCGCTTACGATTACCAAAACAAATATACTCCCGGGCGAACGGAATATTTGTGTCCTGCCCCTTTCGATGCCGATATGACGCAGCGAATTCAGGCTGCTGGTTTAGAGGCATTCCGGGCGGTCGGCGGACGCGATTACGGTCGCATTGACATCATGGTGCACGAGAGCGGGGTGCCATTTGTCCTGGAAGTGAACACGCTCCCTGGGATGACCGAGACGAGCCTGTTGCCGAAAGCGGCCGCCGCCGCGGGCTTAAGCTATGCGCAGCTCTGTCAGGAGATGATCAGCCTGGCGTGGCGGCGCTCTGCCCGGGCCAACGTTCGATCCGCGACCGGTCGCCAGCCGATGCCAACTGCCGGAGGAGCTGCTGTCCCGGCGGAGCCTTGAAGTATGTGGTGGAAGCGCAAACCGAAGAACCGCCGGTTCGAGCGAGAGCACATTCTCGATGTAAAGGTGGAGTCGCGCAAACTCCGCGCCATCCGCCTCCGCCTGGCGCTCGTTATCCTTGCCCGCCTATTCGGAACCGCCGCCGTCGTTTTTCTTCTTTGGCGAGGCGGAGATTGGCTCTTGGACGAGTTCGTTTTCAAAAACCCGGCCTTCGCCGTTCAGGATATCGACATCGAGACCGACGGAATTCTGCCCAAAGGCCAGTTGCGCGCCTGGGCGGGGGTGAAGGTGGGTGACAACCTTTTGGCGTTGGATTTGAACCGGATTCAACGGGATTTGGAGTATATGCCGTGGATTCAGAGTGCCGCCGTTGAGCGGGTCCGTCCCCATACGATCAAGATTCGGGTGACCGAGCGGGAGCCAATCGCCCAAACGATGCTGTTCGAACCGACAGCCGGCGATGGCAAGGCGCGCGGCGTGATCTTCTATTTTGACCGCGACGGTCATGTCATGCTGCCTTTGGACATTCATCGATTGGAAGCGGCTAATCTCGGTTTTGATAATCTGCCCATGTTAACCGGGGTGGCCGGAGTCGACCTGCGTCCCGGGCACACGGTCGAGTCACCTCAGATTCTCGCTGCTCTTCAGCTGGTGTCCGGATTTGCCAGTTCCCCGATGCTCGGGCTGGTCGATCTCACCACCATCGACCTTTCCGTCCCGCACCTATTGCAGGTGGCCACTGCTCAGAGTGCCATGGTCGTGTTCAGTGTCGATCATCTCGACTTGCAGTGGCGCCGCTGGCGGTTGGTCCACGACTATGCCGCCCGCAGCGGCAAAGCGGTAAGCTCGCTCGATTTGTCAGTCTCCAACAATGTGCCGGCGCGATGGCTCGAGGCTAGCGTCGTCCCGGCGCCCCGCCCGAAACCCGCCAAATCCTCGCCCTACAGGAAAAAGCATGTTTAACTCGGCATCGATCATTGTCGGCTTGGATGTGGGCACATCGAAGGTGTGCGCCACAGTTGCCGAGTTAAACGACGGTGGGGCTCTCAATGTCATCGGCGTGGGCCAAGCCAAATCCCGGGGCGTGCGAAAAGGCGAGATCGTCGATGCCGCCGTCAGTGGCGAAGATATTCGGAATGCCATCGTCGAAGCGGAGCAAATGGCCGATGCGGAGATCCGCAGCGTTTACCTGGGCGTGACCGGAGGCCACTTTCGCGGCTTCAACAACCGGGGTTTCCATCCGGTGGTCTCGCACGATCGCGAGATCATGGAGGAGGACGTCCAGGATGTAATCAAAAACGCGAAGGCGATCAACTTATCCGCCGAAAACCGGGTCGTGCACGTGATCCGACAGCATTTCCTGGTGAATGGGCAGGAGGGGGTTCGCAATCCGGTTGGAATGGTCGGAAGCCGGGTGGAGGTGGATGTCCACGTCGTTCATGGCAATTTGAATCGCCTCCAGAATCCAATTCGGGCCGTCAAGGGACTGCAGATTGAGGTGGAAGACATCGTCTTTAATGGCCTTGCCTCGTCCCTCGCGGTCCTGAACAACCAGCAAAAAGAGTTGGGCGCCCTCGTGATCGACTTGGGCGGCGGCACAACCGAATATGTCGTCTATGCCAACGGCACGATCAAACACACCGGTGTCCTCGCCGTCGGCGGCGATCACATTTCCAACGATCTCGCTTATGGACTCAAGGTGGGCTTGAGCCGCGCCGAACAGCTGAAAATCGAACACGGCTCCGCCCTCGTCGATCCAAAAGCTAAAGGACGCAGTATTCAACTGACGAGCGATCACGGCCTCCCAGAACGGTCCGTCAACCTCGAGCACCTCCAGCGCATCATGTCTTTGCGCTTGGAGGAGATCTTCCAGTTGATCGCCCAGGAAATTCAAGCCTCAGCCCTTCTCCACCGCATCCGCGCCGGCATTTTCCTCTGCGGAGGCGGCGCGCGCATTCCCGGCCTTCAACGGTTGGCCGAGGACGTCTTCGAACTCCCGGTCTCGATCGGCACGGCCAATTGTCTCGGCGGTCTGCGCTCCGCTTTGGAGCAGCCGGAGTTTGCCACCAGCCTTGGTTTGGTCAAATTCGGCTCGTTTGAGCAGCAGAAACGGATGGCGGAACGCGGCTCCATCAGATCGGGCCTCAAAAGCACCCTCTCGCAGTTGTTTCGCCGCGGCTAAGCGGCCATCGACCACGCCTTGCTCTCCTTGCCTATGATCCCCCCGCCTGACGCTACCGACCCGACGCCTGCCTCCGAGGTGGCCGCCGGCACTCCCGCTGCTGCGGCCAAGCCTTTCACCGCCCGCGTCATTGGTGTCGGAGGCGCCGGCGCCAATGCAGTCGCGCGCATGGCTGAAACGGATTTGCGCGCCCTGCGCCTCGTCGCCCTGCATACCAGCGCCCGCCTCTTGGAGCCAATTCAAGGTCCGGAAAAGATCCTGATTGGATCGGACCTGACGCATGGCCTTGGGGCTGGAGGTGATCCGAGCCTGGCCCGGGCCGCCGCCGAACGTGACTTGCCTCTGCTGAAGCGGCTTTGCGCAGACGTCGATCTGCTCTTTGTGGTCACCGGATTGGGTGGCGGGACCGGCACCGGGATCGCGCCCGTGCTTGCGAGAGTGGCCAAGGAAGCTGGGGCATTAGTGATCGGAGTCGCCACCCTGCCTTTTGAACTCGAAGGGCCGCGCCGGCGCCGCCAGGCCCAGCAAGGGTTGGCGGAACTGAAAGCTGCTGCCGACACCGTGATCTGCATGTCGAACCAGAAGATCTTCTGCATCGTCGATGAGAAGACAAGCGTGCTCGACAGCCTGAAGATTGCCAACGACCTGTTGGCGCAAGGCATTCGCGGCATCTGGCATATGCTGACGCGCCCCAGCCTGCTGCACGTCGATTTTGCGCATCTGTGCAGCGCCCTGCGTGACCGTCACGCGGAAAGTTGCTTTGCCACCGTCGAAGCCCATGGCGAAGGGCGGGCGCGCGAATTGATCGAACGTTTGCTGGCTTATCCTCTTCTCGACGGCGGTCAGGCCTTGGCTGAGGCCGATGCCGTCCTGGTGAGTCTCACTGGCGGACAGGATATGTCCATGGCCGATGTGAAACGGGTTATGGAGGAGATCAACCGCCGGACCGAAAACGCCCAGGTCATCATGGGAGCAAGCATCGCCGAGTGCCTTCAGGACCAACTCGGCTTGACCCTGGTCATTTCCCGGCAAAACAAGACCGAATCAGGCGACCCAGGTCTGGGTCAACGCTTCGCGCCTTCCCTCAACCTAAATGAACTCCCTTCAGCACGAGAGAGCCGTCTCACTGACTCCGCACCGGCCGATTTGGGAGGGCGGCGTTACTCGCCGCCTCCTCCGGTCAGTCCGCTCGAGCCGACGGCCAATGGCACCCAGCGACTCGTTGCTTCTGGCGACGGCCGGGTTCGGTCTTCGCGGCTGCAACAGGGGCATCTCGCCCTCGAGATCGTATCGAAAGGCCGATTCGAGAAGAGCCAGCCAACCATTCATCGCGGCGAAGACCTCGATATTCCCACATATGTTCGCCGCGGCATTCCCCTTAATTGACTCGCGGCCGTCCTCGAAAGCCAGACACTTCCTCGCGGGGGTGCTACCTGAACCGGTCCAAGCGGAACAGCCTCAGGTCAAATCTTGAACTGCCGGTCGTGATCAAGTCAGCCAGCGTTTCGCCAATCGCGCTGCTGAACTTGAAGCCATGGCCGGAACACGGACTCGCAATGAGGATTTGCGGATGCGTCGGATGGCGATCGATCACAAAGTGGTAATCCGGCGTGTTGGTGTAAAGGCAAACCGCCGTCGAGCGCAATGGACCATCGGCCAGCGGCACATAACGCCGCAGCACCTCTCGCATTTGACTCACTTCTTCGCTCGTCACTTCCCGATCGACTCGGTCAGGGTCGACGAGCCTGCCGGCGTGATGGCCTGCGATCTTCACGCCCTCGCCCATATCCGGAAACCCGTAGAAAAACTGCCCATCGCCATACTCCCAGAGGTAAATGGGACATTGCCCGGGACGGAAGCAGGCGCTCTCCGTCACGGCGTCAAACCAGAAAAGCACCTGTCTTTCCACAACCAACGGCAAGGCCAGGTCGGGGAGGAGCGACTTGGTCCAGGCTCCGGCGCAAAAAAGCAATCGTTTCGCGGCATATTGACCATGATCAGTGATGACGCGAAAGACCTCTCCCTCCGGATTCCAGGACGACACGCTTTCGCCGCAGTGCCAACTCGCGCCCGCTTCCTGCCCCAGTCTCAAATGGGCTTCAATGCAGCGTTCCGGGAAAAGGACGCCCGCGCGCGGTTCCAGCACAGCTGCGGTGCCAGGCTCGGGAGCGAACATCGGGAATTGTTGCCGGACCTGGTCGCTGGTGAGCAGTTGGTGGGGTAAATGATGTTCGTCCGCACTACGCTTTGCGCCCACATAGATGGTTCCATTGGTTGGCCCGATCATGAGTCCACCCGTCGGGACAAACAATCGTTGTCCGGCCTGTTCTTCCAGGTCAGCCCAGAGTTCGTAGGCGCGTTGCACCAACGGGACATAAGCCGGGTCCTCGAAATACGCTTCCCTGATAATCCGCGTCTGTCCGTGGCTGGAGCCAAAGGAATGTGGTGGGATGTATCGGTCCAGGCCGAGGACGCTCACGCCCCGGCGGGCAAGGTGGTAGCCGGCGGCACTGCCAGTCGCGCCAAGGCCAATGATGAGGACATCGTAGCAATCCGGGGACACTCACGCGACCCTAATCCTGCCGACACCTTCAGCCAAGACAACCTTCGCCTTCTCCAGGCGATTGGCCGCAAAGAGAAAGGCGGCCCCCCAGACACAGAAGGCCGCCTTCCCAACGAGTGCAACTACGCTACAGAGCGAATCAAACAAAACCAACGGGGGCATTCTGACACGTCCCTGTTTGCTGCATACACCGATTTTGCTCAGTTTTTACCGTGACTTGTCCGCCGCTGTGTTGCGGTCGGCCCGCCCGTCTCATGGTTGAGAACCTTGGGCGCGCCTCGCTGTGCGGTGGCGTTTTTGAACTGCCTCGAAATAGCTTTCGTCGACAGCCGTTTGAGGTACAATCACTGCTGGTTCAGGCCGTAGCCTATGTTTTCAGCGAATTCACCGGACCACCTTGAGCGAGGAGTCTCGCCGGGGTCGAGGCACCACGCCACTCCCCAAGTTCACGATCGGGCCCGGTTGTCTACGGGCTGCTATGGTTGGCAAGCGCGAACAGAAGTTGACTGCTGATGAAGTTGCCTGGACCGAGGCTGGCTGCCATTGCCCTCTTGCTACTCTTCCTGAACACCGATTGGTGCTCAGCTCAGGCGGAGGCCATCTTCCTGAACAAATCAACCTATCTTCTGAGAGAGCAAATTGTTGCGGGGTTCACTGGCGGGCCTGGCAACCCTAAAGACTGGATCGCCATCTACCCCGCGGGGGTAGAGCCGGGACCAGTCCCACCCGGTGGCTCGCCTTTCAAGCTCTGGCAGTATGTGGACGGGACCTCCGCGGGGACGGTTGGATTGAGTGAAGGAAGCGTCACTTTTCCAACGGGCCTCAACCAAGCAGGACACTGGGTCGCCTACCTTCTGCTCAACGACGGTTATACCAAAGTAGCCCAAGCTGAATTTCAAACGGTCGAACGGCTTCTGCCGGTGATTGGCGTTGACCGCCCGGTTTATGCCCCAGGCGAAAGCATCTCAGTTGCCTTTACGAATGGGCCGGCCAATCCCAAAGATTGGATCGCGATCTTCCCGACCAACCGGCCTCCCGGCATTGGGGTCCCGGCCTTGTGGAGGTATGTCGATGGAACGCCAGTCGGGACCACCGGCCGAAGCGAAGGCGTCATTACCTTTGCCGCCGGCCTCCGGGATGAGGGGTCCTACGCCGCTTATCTTCTCGAAAACGACTCGAATACCATCCTGGTGAGCGCGCTCTTCGCGGTGGCGCGGTCGGCGGATGGAGCACCGCGCCTCTTGCGCATTGAACCGCCGAATGCGGCCAGCAATGTCGTGCCGGTCATCCAGTTCGTTGCTGTGATCAGCGACGGCCTCACTCATCTCCGGCCCGAATCGGTCGAACTGGCGATCGATGACACGGCCGTCAACGTTCAATTGGCCCAGGAGCAAGGCGTGACCACGTTGACCTACACCAATGCGGCCCTTTTGCCGGCGAATACCACCCACACTTATCGCTTGAGCTTCGCCGATGACGGGCAGCCACCGGCCACCTTCGTATACCCCGGTTCCTTTGTGGTCGCTCCCTATAGGGAACTCTCGCTCCCGCCGCCGCTCTACTTTGAAGACTTCGACAGTACGGAAGAGGGGAAGTTGCCTTCCGGCTGGTCTTCGCTCAGCTATTCCGCAACCAACGACGCCGCCGCTGATCTGCAGGACCTGAACTCGAACGCTTATGCCGACTGGCTCGTCGTCGACCGAGAACGTTTCACGAAGGACTTTCGCACCTACGACTCCCACGATCTGACTTCCGATTATGCCCGCGTCTTGGCGATTAATCCTCTCAATGTTGTCAATGGCGCCTTTATCGAGAATATGATCGCCGGACGCTTTGTCTTTGGTAATTCAGGTTACCGGGATGGCGGGTATCAATACCTCGTCCTCACGACGCCGGATTTCGATCTGTCAGGCCAGAGCAATATCGTCCTGTCCTTTCACAGCATTTGGGAACAGAACCAGGACAGCATCGGCGCGGTCGAATATTCGATTGATCAAGGCCATTCCTGGCGGCCCATCGTTTATTATCTCGATCCAAGCGACGTTGTCACTAACGAGGCTGGCCACATCGATGCCATCGCCACCTTCTCCAACGCCCGGCCGGACATCGCGCGCTATCCTGACCCGGTCACAGGCGAACCGCGCGGCGGCAGCTATGGCGCGTTTATCGGAGCGCGCGTCGCCTCGCAGTTGGCCCTCTTTATCAGTCCCCGGCCGGATGACGATCCCGTCGCCTCCAAACGCGTTGAGTCTTTTCATCTCTATAGCGCCCGGCTGCAGTCCCACGTGCGCTTTCGCTTTGCCCACGCGGGAACGGATAGTTGGTATTTCGGGATCGATAACTTGCCCATCGTCCCGGGGCTCGACGGCGAGCCGGTCTCGTTAAGCGCCATCCGCGCTGGAGACCAGGTGACTATTTCATGGCCGCCCGATGTTCCCGGGTTTACCTTGGAAGAGTCGGCCTCGTTGAGTGAACCGGATTGGACGGCTGTAGAAGGGGCCACGAACAATTCCGTCACTCTTCCGGTAATCTCGGACGAGCGGTTCTATCAATTGACCAAGTAAGCGTCCGTCTTATGCAATCCTCCCTGCCTGCCGCGCGCGATAAACTCCTGTTCACCCCCGGGCCGTTGACCACCAGCCTGTCTGTGAAGCAGGCCATGCTCCGCGACGCCGGTTCGTGGCATTTCGAGTTCAATGCGATCGTGCGGGAAGTCAGAGAACGTCTCCTGCGTGTGGCCGGCGTGTCCCGCCAGTCCGGTTACGAATGCATCCTGCTCCAAGGCAGCGGCACCTTTGGGGTGGAGGCCGTGTTTGCCACCTGTGTCTCACGCCAGGGCAAAGTGGCCGTCCTGGCGAACGGCGCTTATGGCGATCGAATGGTTCAGATGCTGAGGTGCGCCGGGATCGAGCACATCGTCTTGCGCCTGCCGGAGAATCAACCTCACCGGCCCGACTCCCTCCAAGCCCTGCTGGCGTCCGACTCCACCATCACCCATGTTGCCGTTGTCCATTGTGAAACCACCACGGGCATCCTCAATCCTATCCAGGACCTGGGCCGCGTGACCGCGGACCATCGTCGACTTTACATCGTCGATGCCATGAGCACCTTTGGCGCGGTCCCAATCGACTTCGCGAGCGCCGGCATCACTTACCTCATTTCGTCCGCTAACAAATGCATCGAAGGCGTGCCGGGCTTCTCCTTGGTCATCGCCCGCCGCCCAGACCTCCTCGCCTGTGAAGGATACGCGCGCAGCCTCAGTCTCGACCTGCTCGCGCAGTGGAAAGGCTTTGAGAAAAACGACCAGTTCCGTTACACACCGCCAACCCATTCCATCCTCGCTTTCAAAACTGCGCTCGACGAACTCGATCTCGAGGGCGGCCCTTCAGCTCGAGGCGGGCGCTATCTGCGTAATCATGAAATCCTCGTTGCTGGCATGCGACGCCTCGGGTTCAAGCCTTACCTGCACCCAGCCCACCAAAGCTACATCATCACTTCTTTCCTTTTCCCCGACCATCCGGAGTTCACCTTCGACGAGTTCTACCGGAAACTGAGCGACAAGGGATTCATCATTTATCCGGGCAAAATCAGCCAGGCGGACACCTTCCGCATCGGTTCGATCGGCCGTGTTTTTCCAGCGGATATGCGCGGCTTGCTGGCTGCGATCTCCGAGACCATCACCGAGATGGGCCTCAACTTAACGGCGGAGGAGCGGTGAAGGACGGGCCCCCGCGTGGGGCGACGCTGCCAGGGCGCTCGCGCAGATGGGCAAATGCTGGTTCAGCCCTTCCGCAGTTGCCGCAAGCGCGGCAAAGGACAACCACCCGCCGTCCGCCCGCCGGCCTGGATGCCATTGGCAGCATTGAACATTGAAGCTGGCGTTTCTCCTGCCTCTGTTCATGCTCGACGACCGATCTTTGTCGCAGCGAGCGTGGAACAAAGACTTGCCTTCCCTGTCTAACTGGACCGATTGACCGACCGGGGCCGGCTGAATCCAGCGAGCCAACCGCGCGGTCCTTCCACCGATCCATGAGATTGCTGCCAGTCGTCGCGCGCGAATTGAAGGTCGCGGCCCGTCGGCCAGGGACCTATCGATCCCGGACCGCGGCCGCTTGCCTCTCGATCCTGATTGCAGCTCTCTTGTTCGTCGGCTTTGCCGCCCAACAATTGAGCGGGCAAGGACGGATGCTGCTGTCGGCCATGGCCAGCGTCGCCTTCGCTTACTGCGTCCTGGCCGGCATGGGAACCACCGCCGACTGCGTCAGTTCGGAAAAGCGGGAAGGAACCTTGGGCTTATTGTTTTTGACCGATTTGAGGGGGGTCGACGTGGTCCTGGGGAAGTTGGTTTCGTGCTCGTTGAATGCGCTTTATGGTTTGCTCGCGTTTGTCCCGGTGATGGCGTTGGCCCTGTTACTGGGTGGCGTTACCGGGATGGAAGTGATGCGGATGTCGCTCCTGTGCGTCAACACCCTCTTTTGTTCGCTGGCTACTGGAGTGCTTGCCTCCACCTTGAGCCGCAATGATCGCAGGGCGATGTTCGCCACCGGTGCTCTCCTCTTTCTCTGGCTTGGCCTGCCTTACTTGATGGCCGTGGGCTTTGCCCTTTGGCAAACCGTCCGAGGGTTGCCGTCGAGCTTGCCATGGCCGCTGGCTGAGTTGGAGAGGGCAAGCCCGCTTTATGCATTTCAAAACGTCCGAATCAGTGCCATCAGCCGATTGATGAGGCATGAGTTTTACAGTTCCATCCTGACGACTCATATCCTGAGCTGGGGCTTGCTTGTGATCGCCGCGTCGATCCTTCCGCGAGCCTGTCGCGAACGGCCGCCCGGCCAGTGGCGCGCCCGTCTGCGGCGTTGGCAAAACCGGTGGAGCTACGGGTCGATCAGCGCGCGCCAGGCTGTCCGAGCTGCCCGCTTGGATCGGAATGCGTTTTATTGGCTGGCCTCGCGTGAAAGACCCAAGGGCTATTATGCGTGGGGCCTGGTCTTAGGATTTGCAGCCATCTGGGGTTTGATCGGCTGGAAATGGCACGGCTTTGTCTTTGATTGGGATGTTTCCTTCTGGGCTCTTTTCTTACTCTTGGCCCTATTCAAGGTTTGGATCACCTCGGAGGTGTGCAGTCGTTTGGCCGAAGATCGCGCCGGCGGCGCTTTTGAACTGCTCCTGGCGTCGCCCCTCCAATCTCAGGACATGGCCCGGGGCGTGGAATTGGCGTTATGGAGGCAGTTTGGCGGGCCTCTTCTCGTGACGGCGGCCCTCAGCTTCCTGCTTTTACTCTCCGCTTTGCAAGGCGCTCATTACGATGTGACCGCCGGCGAGTTAAAGTGGCTGTTTTGCTGTATATTCCTCGGTTTCTTGTCCGACATCTTCGCCATCAAGTGGACCGGTATCTGGCAGGGCACGACCCAGAGTCGGCTCAATGGCGCTTTCACTCTCACTTACCTCCAGGTTTTGTTCTTTCCCACTGTCGTCTTCCTCCTCATTTACGTGGCGTTGGCATTTCTCTGGCACGTTTTCGGCGTTGCCGGCCGCCACGAACTCGCCTGGGGAACGATTGCGCTCCTTTGGCTCACCGTCAGTCTGGCGGCCGACCTGTTCTATGGATTGATCAATCGATGGCGCGTTCTGCACCGCTTTCGTGAAATCGCCTCCCATCGGTTTATCGCTCCGGAGGCAAAGCCCGCGTGGGGAACAGTCGTCCTGCGGGCGGCTGGCGGAATGATCGCCCGACAAAGGCGGCCTTTGTCTCGCACTCGGATCCCAACGTTCCTTTGGAAGCGCCGGCTCGGATGGAGCATCGCCGCTCTTTGCCTCCTTGGCTTGCTATCTTCGGTCTGCTGGCGAGTCCTGCGAGCCCGCGAAGTCAGGCATGAACTGGCTGTCATTCGGGCGCACGGAGAACCAGCCAGCCTTGTCGAACTGCAACGATGGCTGCCGGAAGTGTCTCCGACCGAGAACGCCGGACCCCTTTTGCAGCGAGCCGGCGCCGCCCTCTCCTTAACGAGGAATGCCGCCGAGCCAATTAAGTTGCCCGCCGTGTTCACTGCCTTGGATTTAAGGACGATGGACTGGATCGGACCCGGGGGCGTGCCAACGTCTGAAATCAACGACGCCGTTTCCAATCTTCTTGCTCGTAATCGGGCGGCTTTGAGTGATTTACACGCGGCTGCGCAGTTGCCTCAGTGCCGATATCCAACTGATTGGAGGCAGGCAGCCAGTTATCAAACGCCTTACGTGCAGCTCGGCAAATTAAGGCCGGCCGCGGCCGTCCTTCAACTGGAGGCGTGGCTGCGGTTGGCGCGAGGCGAAAGGGAGGCTTGCTTGCAAAGTCTTTGGGCCCTTCTTGGCCTCGCCCGGGCGATGGCGCAGGAGCCTTATCCGATGGCCCAGGACCAGCGCAGCCTGGCTTTGAGCGCCGCCTTGGGGGTGTTGGAGCGCCTATTGGCAGAGCGGCCGCTGGCGCCATCTGAGTTGGAGTCCCTCCAACTGGCCCTCCTTCAAGCCGCCAACGCCACCAGCGGCCATCTGTGGCAAACCCTCGTCACGGAGCGTTGTCTGCAGATCGACGCCCTCCGGAATGTCAGTGACAGCTCCCGCTTGCCCCCAGGAGTGCTCGGCTGGCAGGAGTGGGCATTCCTCGTGTTATCGCATCTGGCTCGCGTCTCCGGCTATGCGGACGGCTTGCTCCTCGACTATGTTGGCGCCATGAGGCCCTGGCTGGACGACCTGCAAGCAGCGCTTGCGACGCGGCAACCGGTTTCTCTCCTACTGAATAATCCAGCTCGTGACCCTCAACCCACAGGCCGGCAAGAAGGGATTCGCGCTTACTTTCGCTACCTCGCGCGCCAGCACGACGAGCTCACCATGCGCTTGCGCGTGGCAGCGGCTGCTCTGGCGATCGAGCGCCACCGGGCCGCTCATCACGATCAGCTGCCGGCGACCTTGCAGGAGCTGGAACCGGGATTACAGGCGTTCATTCCGCTCGATCCGTTTGGGCATGGCCCGCTCACTTATCTTCGGAGGGAGACTGGGTATGTCCTTTACAGCTTTGGTCTCGATCAGCAGGACAATCATGGGATCGAAGCGTCCAAATCCCGCAAGAAAGCGGCCGCCGAGATCTATGATCTGTCCTTCCAGGTGCAGCGCTAGCCGCGTGACTCCGTCGCCGCCCAACTCAACCCCGATCCACTCAGCCTTCATTCATAGATGGGGAAGAATCGACCAAAAGCCGCTTCGCAGAAATGCCCCGGATCATTGAACCGCCGCTGGCAATTCATCCCACTCAAAGCCTTCATATCCTCGTCACTGAGCTCGAAATCAAACACCGCCAGATTCTCCTTCAAGCGATCCAGGCGCGTCGTCTTCGGCACCACTGCCGTCCCGCGCTGCACTCCCCAGCGCAGGACGATTTGCCCCGGCGTTCGCCCATAGTTCGATGCCATCGCGCGCACGGCGGGCCTTTCCATGACCGACTCATCTGGCCGGGCCATGTTCAGGCTGAAATACGAGGGCGCTCCCAAGGGCGAAAAGGCGGTCACTGCGATGCCTTCCTCCTGACAAAAGCGGAGAAGCCTCTCTTGGGTCAGGAAAGGATGCAGTTCCACCTGCAAGACGGCTGGCTGGACCCGAACATACGAGAGCAGATCGCGCAACAGCGAAGTTCCAAAATTTGAGACCCCAATCTGGCGGACCAGGCCAGCCCGGGTTAATGCCTCCATCCCTTCCCAGGTCTCGCAGATGGGGACGCGCTCCGGCTCCATGCGGGGCTGCGGCAATTGCGGATCGAAGAACCACCCGGCCGGGTAGCGCTGCTCGAAAGGAATGAAGCGCATCGCGATCGGGAAGTGGATCAGATAAAGATCGAGGTAGTCGAGGCGTAGGTCGCGAAGGGTTCGTTCCAGAGCTGGCCGGACATGTTCGCGTCGGTGATAGGTGTTCCACAGCTTCGACGTGATCCACAAATCCTCCCGGCGACAAAGCCCGCTTTCCAGGGCTCGCCGCAATCCTTCCCCCACCTCCGCCTCATTGCCATAATCCGAAGCACAATCGAAGTGCCGATAACCAATTCGAATGGCGTTGAGCACGGTATCGGCCGCTGCGGCCCGGTCGATTTTCCATGTGCCGAGGCCGACTTTGGGAAGGAGCCGCCCGGTATGCAATTGGAGCCCGTCAGGTTGGTTCCGGTCGCGTTGGCTGTTTTTATGCACGGCGACACATTGGAATCCTCTTGCATCCGACGCAAGCCAAGGCTCAACCCATTGCCATGGCGAACATGCGACGGGTGCATTCGACCCAGGACCGTCGCGCGAGCGTCGTTGGGCTGGGCCACCCGGTCTTCAATGTAGGACGGCAGAGTAACTCTTGCCGCCACTTGCTTATCGAATGGGAAAAGTGCATTGTGCCTTAAGCCGGTTGCCGCGTAATGTTGACAGGGAGGCAAATGAGAGCGGTTTCCAAATATCTGCCCCGGACTCTCGGGCAGCTGACGGCTGTTATTGGCTGCTTGATTGTGGCCGGTTGGTATGCGCACTGGGACAGGCTTCTGCAATGGATTCCTCATACGCCGCCGATGCAGTTAAACACGGCGCTTTGCTTCATCGTGTCCGGCGTTGCTTTGTGGTGCTTAACCTCCCCTGCAGCCCGAGTTTCCCTATGGCTTGGCACGATTGTCCTGAGCGTGGGATTGCTGACCGTCATTGAATACGGGACGGGATGGGATTTGGGAATCGACCGGCTGCTCTTCACTCCCTATTTGCCTCCCGGGAATGGTTCGCCGGGACGCATGTCGGTTCTGGCGGCAGGCAGTTTCATCTTGATCGGCACGACCTTCATTGTGGCAGCGTCTTTTGCGCGATGGCCGCACCGCTGGGCGATCGCGGCGATCCTCATTTGCGTCGTGGGGATGTTAGCGGGAGTTGCTTTGATCGGATTTGTCTTCCATATCCGATCGGCCTACGGATGGGGCTCCCATTCGAGCTTGGCCCTCAATACGGTCGTTGCGTTTCTCACGCTGAGCATCGGATTGTTCATCTATGTATGGCAACAGGCTCAGCAAACTCAGTATGACTTCGCTCGCTGGCTCCCCGTAACCGGGTCCGTCACCATCATGGCTATGGTCGGTTTCGTCGCCGCCGGCAATTTGAAGTTATTGAAAGAAGCCACCTTTTGGCGCAAGCACACCCTTCAAGCCATCCTCGCCACCCAGGTTCTCGAAAACGAACTGATCGATCTGCAACGGGGAATGCGCGGCTATGTGACCCTGGGTGACACCAATGCGCTGGCCGCTTTTCGACGATCTGCCCGGCTCGCTGGCGAACAGTTGGAGCAACTTACGCGCTTGGTCAAGGATAACGAGTCGCAGGTGCGCAAGCTGGCGGAGTTGACTACAACCGTCAGAAAACTGGTTTCATATGATTCAGAGCTGATCTCACTCTACGATCGACAGGGCCCTCAGGTTTCTTATCAAAGTGACCTGGCCGGCCAAGGACGCGCCCTGTTTGGCGCGGTCCATGAGACCCTCAGGTCCTTCATTGACACGGAACGCGGCCTCTTGGATGTCCGAGATGCAGCCGAAGAGCGCAGCCACCAAAGCACGGAGCGCCTCCTCCTGACCGGTTGCGCGCTTGCCGCCGTGCTGATTTTGATAGCCAACTACATGGCGACCCGGGAACTCTCCCACCGCCGCCGCGCGGAGTCCAAATTGGCCAGGCGCGCCGACGCGTTGCGCCGCTCCAATGCCGAACTGGAGCAATTTGCTTATGTCGCTTCACACGATCTGCGCGAACCGCTGCGCGCCGTATCTGGGTTCACGCAGATTCTCAAAAGGAAATCGGAGGGCCAATTGGACGAACAATCCATCCAGCTGATGGACCGAATCGTCCAAGCCGCCAAAAGAATGGGCGCGGTCATTGATGACCTGCTGGCCCTTTCCCGAATTGGCGGGGACCATTTGCGCTTCGTCTCCTGCGAGCTGGAACGGCCCTTAAAGAGGGCCTTGGAAAATCTCTCGGTCGTCATCAGCGAAACCGGCGCCGAGGTGCAATCCGGTGCCCTCCCGCTCTTGCCGATCGACGCCTCCCAGATCACTCTCCTCTTCCAGAATCTGATCAGCAACGCGATCAAGTTTTGCCGTGACCGAACCCCGAAGGTCAGCATCCAGGCAACCAGGGGGACAGAGCCGGGTTGGTGGCAGATCTCCGTCCGTGACAACGGAATTGGAATTGATCAAAAGCACTTTGCTAAAATCTTTGTGATTTTCCAGCGCCTGCATTCTCGGGAAGCCTATCCCGGAACCGGCATCGGTTTAGCGATTTGCCGAAAAATCGTGGAACAGCATCATGGACGAATCTGGCTGGATTCCGACCTCGGAGTCGGCACAACCTTTCATTTCACCTTGCCTGAACGTCAACCGGAGAAACACGATGGAGAGTAATCAGTTGATCGAAATCCTAATGGCCGAGGATAGCTTGAATGACCGGATGCTGACGGAAGAGGCGATCAAATACTCTAAACTGCTCAATCGCCTTCATCTCGTCGGTGACGGCGAGGAATTGCTCTCCTTCCTTCGACGGGAACCGCCTCATACCGACGCACCGGTGCCCGACTTGATTTTGCTCGATGTCAATATGCCTCGGAAGAGCGGCCTTGAGGCACTCGCCGAGATCAAGGCTCATCCCCAATGGAAGCGGATTCCGGTAATCATGTTGACCTCGTCGCAGGCAGACCAGGATATCCACACCGCCTACGGCCACCATGCCAATAGCTACATCGTCAAGCCGGTGGACTTCAATCGGTTCATCGAAGTTGTCCGGACGTTGGAGGATTTCTGGTTCGGAATCGTCAAACTCTCGCCTAAACGGCTTTACGATCAGCCTTGAGCCCGGAACCAGCGGTGATCACCGCCGCAAGCTTGGGCTGATCGTTCCAGGTCGCGCCACAACCATACCCGACTCCCGGGATCCGTGGCCATTTTGGGCCCTGTCTCAGAAAAACGGGCGTTTTGCGGCTCTTTTCGATCTTTTCGCTACTGGCAGGGTCTACGAATCTATTACAATTGTAGACGATTGAACTCCAGCCGCCCAGCTCCGCCCCAGTGCCGCGACGACGGTTTGGTCCCTCACAAAAACGCGGTCGCAGGCTGTCGGATATCCATTTGAGCGGTCATTTAGATATGATGGACGCAAACGAAGATGCTCTTTTGATCCGGGAGTATGTCGAGACCCATTCGGAACAGGCGTTCGAGACGCTGCTCCGTCGATACCTCGATCTGGTCTATTCCGCGGCGCTTCGCCAGGCTGAGGACCCATCGGCCGCCGACGAGATCGTTCAAGCCACCTTTATCATCTTGGCCCGAAAAGCAGGCCGGTTGCGTTCGGATGTCTTGCTCGCTGGTTGGCTGCTTCGGACAGTTCGATTTGCCGCAGCGTCGCATGCCCGCGCGGCCGCCCGTCGCCGGCGCTATGAAAAGGAGGCACAGATGGAATCCCAGCTGCACCGCGCCGACGAACCCGCTCCCGGTTGGGACGAAATCGCTCCGCGCCTCGACGAAGCCGTTGCTGCCCTTAAAAACGAGGATCGTCAGGCTCTCATCCTGCGCTTTTATCAGGCTAAGCCGCTCAAAGCCGTGGGCGAAGTCCTGGGCGTGAATGAGGACGCAGCGCAGAAACGGGTGAGCCGCGCTCTTGAACGTTTGCGCGCTCTTTTGTCCCAGAGAGGGATAACCGCATCTACCGCCAGCCTGACTGCATTGATCGGGGCCAATTCGGTCCAAGCGGCTCCAGCGGGACTGGCAGCCAAACTGATCGGCGTTGGCATGGGCCAAGGCGCTTTGGCCTCCGGGCCGACGGTGACAGTCATCAAGGGCGCGCTCAAAATGATGGCGTGGGCGCAATATAAGCCGCTGGCCTTGCTCGCAGTCGTTCTCTTTTTCGGTGGATCGACCTTCCTCGCCCTGCGTCCAGCTATGCCTCCGGATGCGAGCCTGCGCGCCCAGGTCATCAGCCTGATCGCAACCAATTCGTGGGACGAATTCGATGCGGGACCCCAGATGGCCCAGTTGATCGCCATCGGCCCACGGGTTGTGCCTGTTCTCGGCGAACTCCTGGAATGGGAGCCGGACGTGTGGAGGCGTCAAGCGGTCCGGCAGTCGCCATTTCTATCGGCTGAAATCAGGCCCTACCTCGAAGATCCCGAGCGTCGCCGGGAGATGCAGCGCAAAGCCGCCAAGATCGTGACGCAAATTGGGGCGGCAGCAGCCCGTCCGCTCGCCAGCATGTTGAGCCACGCGTTGGACGAGCCGGTCTTCAAGTCGGATTATGCGCTGTTGCGCTCGCTTTACTGGTCGCTGCCAGAGTCCGTTGTCGCCGTCAATAGCTTGAGCAATTACCTGACAAATCCGAGCGGCGGATTTGGATTGTTTGGAAACGTTGATGGCGACGCCGTCTGGCCGAAGCTGCCTCAGTTGAGCCCTTGGTTGATCGCCTGGCTGAGCAATCTCTCTGCTGTCAACGATGCCGCACGGGGCCTCGCTGCGCTCGGCCCCAAGGCCGAAGCGGCTCTTCCAGCCTTGATCGAAGTCGCCAAGCAAGGCTTTGCCGGCACTCCACTGCCTCTGGAAGCGATGATCAGTTACTCATCGCCGGCCGAGCCGTTGCTCGGCAACCGGCAGGTTGCGCTGGACGCCTTGGGCCGAATCCAAGTGCCTTCGCCGGATGTTATCCAGACGCTGCGGGAAGCGCTTAAGGACGAAAGCGTTCGTATCTGGGCGCTGCAAGGTCTAGTGGCGCTGGGACACCCAGCGGATATCGGCCTCAGTCAGATCTTGAGCGACACAGTGCTGCCGCGCAGTTTTAGGACGCAACAGTTTATTCAGAGCTTGGCGGAACGCGGCTCCCAAGCCGAATGGGCCTTGCCCTGGTTGGAGCGATTTACGGCCGGCGCTTTTCTCACTAGCCTGACAGAGCCCGATCCCGAGTGGCACGATCTGCCAATTGCGGCCGCTGAACTGCGCCAATCCGCCATCCTGGCGATTTGCCGAATTCGCCCTGCTGCCTTGCCCAAGTACCTTTTAGACGTGACCAAACCGTTTTCAGCGCGTCTTTTGACGAAGCTGCTGCCTGAGGCCAAAGCCAACGCTGCCGCGATTCAATCCATTCTCGAGCCCCTTTTGCAGTCCACCAATGCCTGGGAACGGTCAGTGGCCGCTGAGGTGCTCGTCCAAGTCGTTCCCACGGACGACCGGGCCTGGTCCGTCCTGCGTCACGGCATCCAATCCGGGAGCCTGGAGGAACGCCTGCAAGGCGCAGCCATCTGGTGGAAGACTCGGGGTGAACCAAACCAACTGGTCGCTCTGATTCAGGAAGCGCTCCGCGGAGCAGATCCTGGCGCCGCTCAGACCGCCATCTATTACCTGGCCGAATTGGGCTCTGCAGGTAAAGAGACCGTTTCAGCCTTGCAAGCCGCTCTCTGGTACCCGGACCGCGCGGTGCGCGATTCAGCCGGCAAAGCCCTTCGGTCGCTTGCCCCGGAGAGCCTCACGCCGATCCGTTAAGCCTGGGCTGCTTGCTGCTTATCGGCCAGCGGTTGCCTGATTTGCTGGTGGAAGCGGACCGGGACTGCGGAGTCGAAGCGGAACCTTCGGGGCTCGCGCCCGCGTTCGCGTTCTCCGAAGCGCGCGGCCTTCATCCTTGACGGAAACGCGCTTATCCACGATTACTGGCCTGTTTCCAGCGAACCAAGCGTGTGCGCCGACGAGTCTCGCTTCGACGCATTCCGTCAACTCCGTCGAACGAAATGGGATTTATGAAATACCGGATGCTCTCCTCCCTGGTTGCCCTCGTTTTCCTCGGGAACGCTTCCCTCGCGGCGGCGCCCGATCTCACCGGCGTCTGGACGGCCGAGTTTGATACCCAAATCGGTCTGCAGAAGTATGCCTTCACCTTCCAGCAGGAAGGCGACAAGATTACCGGCAAAGCCAAATCGAACATTGCCGGCGAAACACGCGAAACCGATGTGAAGGACGGCAAACGCCAAGGCGACACCCTCACATTCTCTGAAATGCTCGATTTCCAGGGAAACACCCTGCGAATCGATTACAGCGGCAAAGTCGCTGCGGACGAAATTCGCCTGACGCGGAAGGTGGGGGAGTTCGCCACCGAGCAACTGGTGGCGCGGCGAGGCAAGCTGGCTGCCGGTGAATTGGCCCGCTCGGCCGCGCCTTTGCTCGCCAGCGGTGATTCGGTTGAGACTGTGCGTCTCTACGATGGACGGGCGCCAGGGTCGGAGAACTGGACTCAGATCGAAAAGGAGGTTCCCCAAACCGTTTGGGGCGGTCCCGTGGTCTGCAACGTCGTGAATCCCAGCCTCACCGTGGTTCGTCCCGCAGCGGCGGTTGCCAATGGGACCGCCGTGGTCATTTGCCCCGGAGGCGCCTTTTTCCTGTTGTCGATCAATAGCGAAGGCATGGACGTGGCCCGATGGCTCGCGCAGAAGGGAGTCACCTGTTTCGTCCTCAGATATCGTCTGGTTGAAACCAAGACGGGCGATCCGGCGCAGGAAGTAATGGCCCGCGGCGATCTCGACCCCATCGTTAAGCCGATCGTCCCTCTCGCTTTGGCGGACGCGCAAGCGGCCATCAGTTATATTCGCAAAAACGCCACCCAATACGGGGTCAACCCCCAGCGCATCGGGATCATGGGGTTTTCCGCCGGTGGGACGGTGGCTTCTTCCGCGGGCTACAACTACACCCCTGAGACTAGACCCGACTTTGTCGCCCCGATCTATCTGGCGTATGCCTGGACGCTCAAAGGGCAAGGCGTGCCTCAGGATGCCCCGCCCATGTTCATCCTCGCCGCCACCGATGATCCGTTGGGCCTCGCCTCGCACAGCGTTGACCTGTACCGAGACTGGATAGCCGCCAAAAAGCCTGCTGAACTGCACCTCTTCGCTCGTGGTGGCCACGGTTTTGGCATGAACAAACAGAACCTGCCGACTGACCGTTGGATCGAGCGGTTTGCCGATTGGCTCGAGTTCCAAGGTCTCCTGCCCAAGTAAGCCGTTTCGGGGTAGGCACCACTCCCGGTCCCCGGCTCGGAGATCGCGCAAGGTTGAGTTGGCATCTTTGGCCGATCGGGCTCGGCCGAGGCGCGGCTGCTGCCGGGCCCCAAGGCGCGGTCCGAATATCGAATCAGGGGCCCGGAACTCCCCCACTTCTCGCCAGCCTTAGTGGCTAAGGGTTTGGAACTGGTTTTTCAATGAAGCCGTGGTACATGCCCATATAATAGGGGAGAAGGAAGACCGTGCCGGCAGCGAGTTCGTTTCCGTTGCCATCATAATCCAGGTGCCACGGGTCCGTGTTCCAGTGCGTGAAGTAGCGATTCTCGATCGGCAGGACCTTGCCGTTGGTCCGGTGCCCCCGCCGAAAATGGTCCGACTCATCCAGGTCGCGGGCACGGATGCGGCTGAGCCCGACAATATCGAGGCGGTGGCTGTTTTTATGGGCCCAATTGACGCGGTCGAGCGGAAAGCCATAGAGGGTCGTCATCGCATCTTCGTGCCAACCGTCCCATGGACGCACCGAGACATTTCCCCAGACATTGCGCACTTGCGCTTCCTGATTGTGCGCCGCGAAAGCAAAGTTGAAGAAGGGGTTCATTTCCGGCGCCTCGTTCACCCAATAGCGGAAAAAGGAATAGCGCATCATCTGTTGGACTACCGGCTCAGGGCTATAGCGAAGCAGGCTGTAATAACACATGAACGCCATTTCGTCGTCTGATTGGTTCCCCGAGCCCGGGCCCTGCTGGACCTTCGGATACATGGCATTGTGCAGGTAGCCGTGCTGCTCGATCAGATTCCGGGAGGCAGCCGCGTACTTCGCCTCTCCCGTCACGTGGGCCGCCACTGCCAGGTAACTCAGCATGCTGAGAGAGTTCAGGCCCCGTTCCGGCCACCAACGCGGATCGCGATTGAGGGATTGCGGCCCATAGACCCCCCAACGCGTTGGGCGGCCGTCGTGATCGATCAGCACGTAATCATGGCTGACCAGGTGGTCGGCAATCCCTCGCACCACCTCCCGCACGCGGCCGCGTTCTTCCTCCGTTTCAGCGCAAAGGTCGTAGTAGAGCGGGTAAAAGAAGAAGTGGCCGTCCAATTCGTCGCTGCTCGTGTCCGACTTCCAATACCACCGGCCATCAGCGCTCTTCGGCCAGCGCGGTTCATACGCTTTCCAAAGCGAATCCCCCTTCTGCGCTTCCCGGTCCTGTTGCAGTCGCCCCGCATTCGGGTCCGGCCATTCCACCGGCCGGATCGTGCGCGCGATGTATCCATGCGGGGGCGAATGATCCCCGCCTTGCGTGACGCTTTGCAGGAACCGCAAGGCCTCAAAAGCTTTCTTGGCGCGAGCGAGCGCTTTCGGGTCGCGCGTGGCCGCATAGGCGAAGCATTCGCCCGCCCCGTACATGGCCGTCCAGAGGCCGTCGTTGTCACTGTCGTAGGCCTGCGCCGAAGTCCGGTCCCCTGGCCTGGACAAGTGGGCCTCGGCCACGTAACCGAAGCTGGTTCGCCGGATGAATTGTTCGATTTCAGCTTCATATTGATCAGCCTTGCGGGCTAACGTCAGAGACTCGCGACCAATCGTCCCGACGCCGCCGCCGGTGGCGAACCACGCTTGCCCCGACGCGTCGACACTGATCTGAACAACGTCGTCATGAGGCAGCCATCCTCTTCCCTGGCGATAATGCCACTCGTGCCCGTCGAAGCGGATGGCTCCAAGATGAGTGGCAAACCAGACATCACCCTGTCGCCCGGGCGCGATGCCGGTAAAGTCATTCCAGGGGAGGCCTTCTTTGCCGGTATAAAAGGTCCAACCGGCGCCCGTCCGACAGCAGACTCCCGCCTTGCTCGCAAACCAGAGCTGGCTCTTCGCGTCAAAGGCCAGTCCCAAGACGTCCTTCACTCCCCAGGTTCGTCCTTGCTCGTCAGAGACGGATTCCGCCTCCCAGCCGGTCGCAGTTCGACGCTGGAGCCCGTTGCTGGCTGCGACAAAAAGTATGCCGTCAGGAGACACCGCCGCCTGGTTGAGCTGCAGCGCCCTTGGCCAGTCGAGCGGGGCGACCGCCCCTTGATCAACCCGAAACAAAACGGCCGAGCCAATGATGTAGCTGGTCGCCCCGAAGCGGAGCACCTGCCTGACTTCGCGCCACGGCACAGCTACGCGCGTCGCGCGCGAGGCTTCCTCGGGTAAAATAAATTGGTCTGCGGCCGATTCCGGAAGAGACGAATCGACCGACCAGCGACCGCTGTTGTGCCGGAACCAACGGCCTTCGGCGAAAGCTCGCACAACTCCTCCCGGGCCGATATCAATCAGTTGAATGGCGCCGCCGGGCAGTCCTTCCCGTTCCGTGAACGATCGGCTGATTTCCTGTTCGAAGGTCTGGGCGGCAGGGGTAAAACCTGCTGCGCACACGGCCGGCAGCACACCGACGGAGAAGAGGCAGATCAGCCATCCGGATTTCATGCGGCGAGCGTCGCATGAGCGCCGGTTGGGAGGCAAGCGAGCACTGTTTGAAGGCCAAATAGCCGGTAAGCGGCCCAAGCATCGCGCCGTCCCGGCCTACGACAGAACGGCGTTGGAGGATCTGCGGCTGGATGCGCAAAGCGCCAGCCGCAGTTTCAAATCCAGCGGGCCGGCATCGCGTGCCCCGCGACTCCACCCGCATTGGTCACCGACTCATCGCGACCGACTCGGTTCCCGGCACCTGGCTGAGTGCCATCACCGCCCAACTCGAGGCTGCGGCCGAAATCCAGGAGTCGCGGCCATGCGGAAAGCCGCTGTCCATCGTCGGCTGGAAAGGAAAGGCGCGTCGACGGACATGCCACGTTCCATCAGCCAGTTGGTTGTTGAGGAGATACTCCACCCCGCGCTTGATGACAGCGTCGGCTGCTTCGTACTGTCCAGCCACGCGCAACGTATAAATCGCCTGGGCGGTCGCATAGGCGTCCGTGTTGAGCGCCGGGAGCTGTGCCCAGCCGCCGTCGGCGCGTTGCTCTGCCACCAGATCCCGAGCGAGTGCCTGCAGTTTGCTGGCCGGCTCCCCCGCCCAGCTAAGGCCGAGAATCTGGTAAATGCGTTCCTCGGTGTTGTGAGTCTTGGCATTCCAAAGCCAGCTGCGGGCGCGGTCTACCTGCGCAGCGAGGGCCTCCTTCCGGCCGGGGAGGGGATAACGCTGCAGAGCGTGAATCGCCAGGGCGGTCGCGCCAATGTCGCTCGTCTGGATCGGCGGGCGCGGCAGATTGTTGTGCCACTGTCCGTCCTTGCCCTGGATTGCTGACAAGTGGTGCACCCATGCGTCGGTGCCGGGACTCGGCGGCAGCTCCTCGGCCGCGTAACCTAAGATCGTGTAGCCCTTGGTGTGAACTGCATCCGGGTGGAAGACTGGTTCCAAATCAATCGCGAGGTTCTTCAATTCGCCTTGGCCAACCATGGCAATCAACTGTTGCTCCGCCTCGCGATCGACGGTCGCATGCTGCTTCTTCGCCATCCCGATGGCAGCCATTGGCAAATACTGTTGATGGCATGAGGTGCAGTCCTGGCGGCTGGCATGTCGGACGAACGCTTTCTTCGAGGCCAACGAGGTCTCCTGCAACGGCGGGATGGCCCGGTTGATGGCGGCCGGGACCGTGTTGCCCTCCCGTTGACCACCCTTCTTCGCGACCGCCTGAGCGGCCTTGGCCCCTGCGTTCGTCGCTCCGGCCCTCAGCAACGGACGACCAGCGGTCGGCCCTCGTTGGCGCGCCAAAAGCATCAGCGGCGTTTGAAGCGTTCCCAGAAAAGCGTCCACATCCGCTCCGCCACCGGCATTCGGATCAGCCCCCTTGCTCAGAAGCAGATCCAGCAGGGTTCGGTTGCCCTCCTCCGATGACGCCGCCCAATGCAAAGGGGTAAAGCCATCTTGCGGGCCGGGTTGATTGACCTGCGCGCCCTGCGCAATGAGGACGCGCGCCGCTTCGGCGTGGTCGCCCCAACTCGCCTGGGTCAACGGGGTGCCCATCCCAGTTGGGAGATTGACGTTTGCCCCCGCGTCGAGCAGGAGCTTGATGACGGCCAGGTCTCCCCGAAAGGCCGCCCACATCAACGGTGTCCGCCCGCCGCCAAAGATGAAGCCCTCATGGCTTCTGGCTGGCTCCGCGTTTGGCTTCGCGCCCCGAGCAAGCAGCATCTTCACCGTCGCGACATCTCCCCCAGCAGCGGCCGCCATCAGGGCGGTCGCGCCCCAGTTGTTGGTTGCGTCCACCTGGGCGCCGCGGTCGAGCAACAGCGCGACCGTTTCATGCGAGTTCCATGGCCGAGCTGCCAGAATCAGGGCGGTGTTGCCCAAGGCCGAACGTTGGTTGACCTCCGCGCCACGGGCCAACAAGAGTGCCACTTTCTCGCGATCGAAACTGCTGCGCATCAGCGCCGTGCCTCCGGACGCGTCCGCTTCATTGATGCGGGCGCCGCCATCGAGCAGCAGCCGCATGCACTCGACGTTGCCGTAGAGCGCCGCGTAGATGAGCGGCGTTTCCCCGCCTCGATCCGTCGCATTAACCGGGGCTCCCGCTCGAAGGGCTTCCTGCAATTTCTGGGCGTTGCCGCTGCGAAGCACTCCGGCAAATGCTTCGCTCAGAGGGGTGGTCTCGGCAGTGGATTTTTCAGTCTCTCCCAGGGCGGGTGTGGCTAATACCGCCGCCAGGCAAAAGCTAACGACGTGTCGTATGTTTTTCATCGCATCGGATGGGAACGGTGTTGGTCCAGTCTCTCAAACTGTCGCCGCTACGGATAGGAGAAAAACTGAGCCCGAGCAATGGACCAGAAGTGCTAAGACGGCGTCGGGCCTTTTCCGAAGAACCCCAAGGCCCGCTGTGCCGTCAGGCGAACGGCTAAACCACCACGCCAAATCCTGTGTCGGCGCCCTTCCTTTACTCGCAGGCC
Source organism: Verrucomicrobiota bacterium (assembly GCA_046346765.1). Classification (GTDB taxonomy): domain Bacteria; phylum Verrucomicrobiota; class Verrucomicrobiia; order Limisphaerales; family SIBE01; genus JAXMHN01. Next base: position 57,064 of record JAXMHN010000004.1, read on the forward strand.
AGGGCGCGCAGGGGATCGACCCGCGCCGCGCGCCGGGCGGGAACCAGGCAGGCGGCTGCGGCGATGGTCAGCAGCAGCAACGAGACGGCCGCAAAGCTAACCGGATCGGCCGGTTGAATTTCGTAAAGAAGGCTGCCCATCACCCGCGTCAACGCCAGAGCCGCGGCCAACCCAACCACGACTCCCGCGAGGGTCATGGCCATTCCCTCGCGAAAGACCAGCCATAGCACGCTCCATTTCGGCGCCCCCAACGCAATCCGAATGGCAATCTCTTGCGTCCGTTGCACCACCGAATAGGCCAGGACTCCGTAAAGGCCTACCGCTGCCAGCCCCATCGCCACGGCGGCAAAGACGCTTAACGACCACGCCTGGAAGCGCGGTTCCGCCCGCGTCTCGGCCAGGATGTCATCCATCGTTCGGATGACCGGCTCAGGCAGATCGGGAACGGTCAGTTTCAATTCGGTGCGCAGGACGCTCGCCAGGCCGGTCGGATTGCCCGCCGCGCGCAGAACCACGGTTGGGTTTTGCATCGGCCATTGCCAATAGGGCACATAAGCTTGCGGCCCCGGCTCCGGCCGTTGGCTCAGGCTCTTCGTGTCCGGCACAATCCCAATAATCTCCCGCCACGGGCCTTGCCGGTCCCAAGCGGGCGTAACGGCGGGAATCATTGGGTTTTGCCGATCGGGCATACCCAATCGTTGCCCGATCGGGTCAGAGCCTGCAAAGTGCCGCCGCGCCATCGTTTCATTGATCAACACCACTCCAGGCGCAGCCAAATTGTCATCTTCCGTAAAATCACGCCCTCGCAGAATCGGCATACCCATCGTCTTGAAGTAGCCCGGCGAGACCGGTTGAAAGCGAGTGCGGGGCAAGTCTTCCACCGACTTGGGAACGCGGCCTTCGATCAAAATGGTCTGAGTCGAGGCGCTGCTCCCTTGCCTTGGCAGATCGCCGGTAACCGCTGCGGCAACCACGTTCGGATAACGCCGCAGCCTTTCCAGCAATTCGTGCTGAGTGATTTGAGGCCGCGTCGCTGTCGGTCGCGTCCAGGTCGTATACCCTGAGACACTATAATCCAGAACGGCGGTTAAAACGTGCTCGGACCGAAATCCATGATTGGTCGTGGCTAACCGGGCAAAGCTCCGTAGCATCAGTCCCGCTCCCGTCAGCAACATCAGTGACACAGCCACTTCCGCGACCACCAACAAATGGCGCAGCCGCTTTGCCGACAAGCTTGCTGATGTCGTCCGCCCGGTTGCCTTGAGCGCATCGTTGAGACTTCCCCGCCAACATTGCCAAGCCGGGGCCAATCCGAAAATCACACCTGTCAGGATCGAGATGCCCGCCGTAAAGGCCAAGGCTGTTCCATCCAAACTGATTTCGGACAACCGCGGAACGCGGATCGGACTCGCCGCTACGAACGCCTGGATTACCCAAGAGGCGAGCAGCGTGCCGAGCAGTCCTCCCGCGCCGGCCAATGTCAGGCTTTCAACCAGCAATTGCTGCATCACTCGCCACCGGCTCGCTCCCAGCGCTACCCGGAGCGAAACCTCCTTCTGCCTTTCGGCCGCTCGGGCCAGAAGCAAGTTGGCCACATTCGCGCAGGCAATCAGAAGCACTCCAGCCACCACTCCCCAGAGCACCAGGAGCGCCCGATACGCCGTCCGGCCCACTGCTTGCTCGAGCAAAGGCACTACTGCCACCTTCGACGCGATCAAATCCCCTGGGTGTTGTTCCTTCAGGCGGCCCTGAATCGTGTTCATTTGTGACCGCGCCTCTTCGATCGTAACGCCTCGTTTCAGCCGCCCAATAACCGTGTGCCAATGGGCTGAGCGCCTTTCGTCGAGCGTCACTCCCATCCAGCCCAGCGGCAGCCAAACGTCACACGGCGCCGCAGCTTCGAACCCCTCCGGCATCACGCCGATGACGGTGTAATCGCGGCGCCCGTAGCTGTCTAGGACCAGTGTCTTGCCGACAATATCCCGATCGGCGCCCAGGGCGGTTTGCCAAAAACCGTGGCTCAAAACGGCAACCCGGTTCCCTTCTTTTCGGTCCTCTTCCTCGACAAAGGTGCGCCCCATTAGCGGGTGAACCGCCAGGGTCGTGAAGAAGCTGGCCGACGTATACGTCCCCCGAATTTTACGCACTCGATCGCGCTGCAACAGATTGAACTCCGTGCTCCCTTGCCAACCGGGGCTGACCGCAAGACTGCTAAACACGGTGTTGTCGCGGCGCCAATCCAGGAAGTTCGGCCCGCTGACCAGCCCTTGCTCCGTTCCTTGCTCCGGGCTGCTTTCCCATAACGTGACCAGTTGATCCGGCTCTGGGTAGGGCAGGGGTCTGAGAAGCACCCCATGAATGATGCTGAAGATGGCCGTGTTGCGCCAATCCCCAAAGGCGAGCGTCAGCAACGCGGTGGCGGTGAATCCGGGACGCTTCAACAACATCCGCACGCCATAGCGCGTAAACGAAAAGGGTATGGACCTGGTTCACGATCGCGGCCTACGGGCAATGACTGTGCCAATCCAGATGTTCCACTTATACCGCACCGTTGGGTTATCCCGCAACGACTTGAAAGGAATCGTCCCCGGCCGGCTATGCCAGGTTAAATAGTGCCCTTTCTCGGTTCTGGGACTCGGCCATCCCAGAAATGAAGGTCCAACCTACGCTTCCACTTCGATGAGTGTCTTGACCGCAGCATTCCCTGCGGCCATTTCGTGGAATAACTCGGGCAGTTCACTTAAAGGACAAGTCCCATTCACAAAATCGTCTGCCCGGATCACTCCTCCTTCAATTAGTTCCAACGCTTTGCGCGTGGTGCGAGGGGTGTGATGGAAGCTCGCCAAAAGCGTCAAGGCTGAATAGTGCAGCAGCCCGGTATCGAGCGAAACAGTCGTTCCAGCCGGGCAGCCGCCAAAGAAATTAACTTTGCCGCCTTTGCGGACCAACTGCACGGCAGCTTCCCATGCCTCAGGTTTGCCCACTGCTTCAATCACTGCGTCGAAGTTGGGCGGCGAATAAGCTCGGACCGCTTGAACCAGATCCAGCTCTCCCGTGACATCGATGACCACGTTGGCTCCCAATTTCCGCGCCGCTGCCAGTCGGGGGGCCCTCCGCCCGGCCACCGTCACATGGCAGCCCGCTTGTCGCGCCAGCACCACAAACATCAGCCCGATGGGCCCGGCTCCCAGCACGAGCACCCGGGCGCCGGGCTTCAGCCGCAAGTCGTCCATCCCCAAAACCACGCAGGCCAGCGGCTCGGTTAAGGCCGCATCACGGAAGCTAGTTCGCGGCTTGAGGCGGAGCAGGTTCTTTTTGACCAGACGAGGCGGAACGACAATCGATTCGGCATAGGCCCCGTTCAGAAAAACCAGGTCATCGCACAGACTTTCCTGCTCATTGCCGCAGCCGTTGCACGCGCCGCACGGTGCCGAATTGGCCACGACCACCCGGTCACCCACGTCCCAGCCTTGCGTCTCAGGGTGCACCTCAGTGATGACCCCTGCCAGTTCGTGTCCAAACACCGCCGGGGGCACGATCATTTTGGCGTGATAACCGCGCCGAAATACCTTCAAATCCGTCCCGCACGTCAGGGCCGCCTTAATCCCGATCCGCACCTCGCCCCTCCGCAGTTTTGGCGGTCCGATTTCCTCTACCCGCACGTGCTCTTTACCGTAAAGAATGGCTGCTCTCATTGGGTCGACGTGCCTTGAAAATGCGCGGGTTAGCGTCTGTTGAAAAGCAAAACTTACGTGCCAGCGCGCCGCTTCGTAGTTCTTCGGGTAGGGCGGCGCTCTCTGACTGGCCGCCTCGAGCGTCAAGGTAGGGCTCGCGCTCCACGCGAGCCGTTTCGGCGTTCGCCAATCTCGGAGCGCCGGTTCGGGTAGCGCAGCGCTCTCCGCCGACCGATCGGGCTCCCTAATTGAACTCGAATTGATTTGCCCGCAGCAGGTCCGTTGGGCTATGAGCACAGCCGCACGATGATTACGGAAGTCATTTCGCAACTGGCGATCAAGATATTGGACGAAGCCGGCTATGCTGGGGCGGCTGGATTAATGGCGTTGGAAAGCATGATTGCGCCCGTGCCAAGTGAGGCGGTCATGCCTTTTGTGGGCTTTCAAGTCGCGGACGGCAAATGGAACCTTTGGTTGGCGATTGCCGCCACCAGCCTGGGCTCCATCATCGGTTCCTGGCTCTCCTACCTCATGGGCTATTATGGCGGAAAGCCCTTCGTGCTCCGAGTCGGTAAATACCTGCTTCTCAATCGCCATGATCTCGACATGACCGAACGGTTCTTTCACCAGCGCCAGGGCATCTGGACCATCTTCCTCGCTCGCTTTGTCCCCGTCGTGCGCCATTTTATTCCATTCCCGCCGGCATCGGCCGCGCCCATCGGCCCTTTCCTCCTCGTCAACCTGGGTGGCGCTACCCTCTGGAACACCTTCCTTCTCGGTTGCGGCTACAAACTCCGCGAGCACTGGCATGTGGTGCAAAAATACTCGCACCAGGTCGACATCGGTATTGTCCTCCTCCTCGTGCTCGGCGCGGTTTGGTTTGTCCGCTCGCGCCTCCGCCGACGGCCTCTCTGATCGGCTTGCCCGTCAGAATGACCAGATCGCCTGCAAACCGACGATGTTGTGGTCAAAATTGAACGCCCCGCTGTTTGAGTCGTTGGCGGTGCGTTCGTAAAGACCCAGCCAACTGTGCCGCATTCCGATTCACCGACGTGCGCAACGAATAGTAGCTGTCGGTGCGGTGAATCTCGCCGCCCGTCTCGGTTGAGATAATCCGCCGCTCGCGGTATATCCTCCCCAGCGACGCGGCAAACCGCCAGGCTACCTGGTTAATCGAAAAGTTGAAGCCCGTGTCTACATAGTTCTGGCCCGCGTTTCAGAAGCCCAGGGCCATTTCCGCCCGGTGCGCCTCGAGTGTAGGCTCGTGCCCGGGCGTGGCTGGCCAAGTGCTGTTCAGCCGCAGCACTGGCTCAACCGTGCTCGATCGGCCGCTCTCAGAATTGCCGAAACTGTATCCCAAAAGCCGCCCGGAGCGACAGTTGCGGGGTGGGGGTGTAGTTCACCCGCCATTCGGGCCCTTCCGACGTCTGTGATGACCCGCCGTCCACATCCAACTCCGAGATGCTGACGCCCATGCCCGCCGAGAGTCGGTCGCTCCAGTGGTAATCGGACCACAGTTGCTGTCCGAACTGCTGCGAGCCTCTGAGCAGCGGCCCATCCTTTACTTCGCCTTCGTAGTCGTAGCGGTCGTAAGTCAGGACTCCTTCCTTGAAAGGAAGTGCGGTCGCTAAAATCGTAGTCGGCCGTCCCCACGGTCGAGAAAGAGCGTTGACTGGCCCGGTTGCCAATGTCGCGCACCACCATCGACGCTACCGTCACATTCTCGGCGAGGCCTAGCGTCAGGCGATTGAACGGGAACTTCAATTCGAAGTTGCCCGCATAGTTGACCGTATTCAGGTCAGAATGGTCCGTGAACAACAAAACGCCCGGCCGGTAAAAAGCCCGCAGGAGTGCGATCATTCCAGCCCCTGCCGTTTCCGCTGAATAAACGGTGAGATCGTCCGGGTAACGTCGCTCTGCGCGCCGTTGGTGGTAACCTGAATCAAATCGTCATAAGACACCGTCGTCTGCATCCCACCGTGAAAATCAAACCGGCCCAGATGCAGTCCCGGCCGGGCAACACTGAGCACGCCGGACGGCAAGCCATTGTCGAAGCCCGTGCCGTTTTGCGCCAAGGCCGTCAGCAGCCCGTCAGGCAGAGAAGGACCCCCCGAACAAGGCAATACCCTTGCAGCCGATTTCGGACACGGCCAACGCGCTGGGAAGACTCTGGAGCTTCATTCATAGTTTGCACAGGGAGATAAAAAAGCCGCCGACGTTGCTGTCAGCGGCTTTACCAGGGAAATATCTCGGTGGCGATTGCTTTTCTGGATTCCGTCCAGCAGCTAAGCTCTCTTCGTCGTGTTTTGAAAAAGATCGCTACCAGTAGAAGCCGGCTTAGCTCGCCAGCGCGTTCTGACGGCGGCGGCGATAGACCAGCGCTCCACCCACGCAAGCCAGCCCAAACACCATCGCGGCAATGCGAAGGCTCCGGCACGGGCGTCGATGGCAGCCGTCAAATCCTGTTCGATTTGGCTGATGTTGATCGCGTTCGGATCGTTGTAAGCCCGGATCTCAGCAATATCGCCGCTCAATGCTGACCCGAAGCATTCGGCGTCTTGCCCACATTCACTTCGCCTTGAGTTCCCGTCGGAAGCGAGCTCGAAAAAGCGTTGGCATCGTTGCCGACGCTCGTGCCGTTGACTCGAATGTCCGCCGCATTGCCGTTGCGAACTAATGAAACCACCACCCAGTTGTTTTCAAGCCACCGGGCTTTGGCGCTTGGAATAGGCCTTCATGGGCCAGCGCCAGATTGTGTTCGGTCGGGCTCGCATCGTTCTCCGCCGCCAGGAAGTAATGCGTCGTTTCGCTCCATCCGTAGATGCCGCCAGCCGCATTGCCCGATGCCGCGCGCACGACCAGGAAAATCGCAGAAGAGCTCGCGTTGAAAATGGAGCCGCCCGTAACCGCGAGCGCGCTCATGACGTCGCTCTGGTTTTGTCGAAAAGTCAGGTAGCCGCTGCTGGCCGAACTCCCGGTTGACCACTGTGCCAGGTCGGCGCTGTGCCGCCCGTGGCGGTCAAGTCGGCATTGGCGGAGCCAGTGTCGTTCCAGGCAGTCGCTTCGGTTCCGTCGCCACCGGAAGTAACGCTGCCGGCATCTGCCACCAGATGCACGGTCAGTTGGGCTTGGGCGACGGTCCGCGCCCAAGATCGAAGCGAGCGCGGCGCATGCAGGCTGAGATTTGTTAAGAGCGGTAGTCTGCATGTTCGTCAGTTGTTACTAGTTGGGTAAATACTCCCCATCCAATCTCGACCCGTGCCAGCACCCCGCCTAGGACACCTGCGCATCCCACTGGGCTCCACGAGGACTCCGAAACTGTCTTGTGGTTATCAAATCCTTGCAACGTCAATGAAAATCTTAGCTTCCTTCGCTCGGTCTGGGTGTGCCCGAACAGGATAAACCGATTCCCGCGTTCGCCGCCGTCCCCCGCTGCCAGGCCCTCCGTGTCTGGATTTGACCCCGAAACCCGCTGTTTTTGGGCCATTTTGTTCCTTTTCAAGATCGCCGCCCGCGCTTTGTGCCAGTCTGGCTCGTCCCGATTTATGCCTTTCGTCCAGACCGGGCCTCATGAATCATGTGGAAATCCCCGATCTCACAACCGGGCGTTTTGAACCAGACTCTTCAAGGAGCAGATCCCACAGGCTGCTGGTCGGAACGATGGAAATAGGGAAAACCCCATCGCCCGTCCTTCTTCTAGCACCCGCTTCGTTCGACGCTGACCCGATGCGCAGCCGAGCGATACCCGATCCAAACCCGATCGAGATCGGGTTTCCATCGGGTTCGCATCGGGTGTCCAACCGGTTCCGTCCGAAACAACCCAAGTCAATTCCACCAGCCCGCCCGGCCTCCAAAACAAGAAAGCGCGGACCACCCCACTCGGCCCGCGCCGCATCCGGCGGCTGGTCAAATCACCCGAGACAAACCACTTGACCGGACAGGTGATCAGCGCTTATTTGCCGCAAGAATGGAGTTTCAGGCTTTTCGATTCCATTAATCGTCCAGCCGGGACCCTCCTCCCCGAGGAAGCTATGTTGACCGACCGTATCTGGAATCTCACGCTAGTTATTACCTCCATTTTGTGGTGCATGCCTCTGGCCCGGGCTCAAGTGACTGATCCGGCCCTCGAACAGGCGATCCGCCTCGCAGTCGGTAAACCCAAAGGAGACATCACTCTCGCCGAACTGGAATCCCTCCAGGAACTTCATGCCCACTCCCAAGGCATCAAAAGCCTGGAAGGCCTTGGCGCCGCTCGCAACCTCCGCGTCCTCGATCTGCGATTCAACCAACTGACCAATGTGGTCGTGCCGTCCGGCCTCACTCAGCTCACGACGCTCGACCTTTACGGCAATGGTAGCACCAGCTTTCTCTTCCCCGGAGATTTGCACCAGCTCAACACCCTCAACCTGGGAGAGAATCATCTGGCTGACCTGAGCGGTTTGGAAACCCTCGGCGGCCTGACCAACCTGGTGCTCTTTGCGAACGACCTGTCGACACTCTCCTTGCCAGCCGGGTTGAAGAACCTGAGCGTCCTGGATGCGTCGTATAATGATCTAACCAGTCTGGCCTTGCCGCCGGAGTTGGCCCAGCTGCGCGAACTGAATCTCGCTCACAATCATTTGCAGGATCTCTCCTTTCTCCAGGGCAGGCCCCTGCTCACCACTCTCAACCTCGATAACAATGGCCTCGCCACGCTCGTGTTGCCCCCTGGTCTCGACGCCTTGGAACAACTGAGCCTGATCGGCAATGAATTGACGGAAGTGTCTCTCGACGGACTGGGACAACTGAGGACGCTCAACTTATCCGGGAATCGCCTCGCCAGCTTGACCCTCGGCTCGGGCGAGACACAGCTCGAGGAATTGAACGTGAGTGCCAACCGCCTGACCGACGCCGGCTTCCTGGCTCAGGTGCGAAACCTGCGCTCGCTCAATCTCAGCATCAATCGCCTGACGACGTTTGAAATCCCAGCTGGCTTAAGCGGCTTGTCCAGTCTGAATCTCTCGTACAATCAGCTGACCAGCCTTTCTCTCGCCCGCGCCGCCGGCGCCCTTCAGGACTTGGATCTTTCCGATAATCATTTGCAGGATTTTGCGTTTCTCTCGCAGCTCACGGCGCTTGCCACCCTCAGCCTTTACGGGAACCAATTGACATCCCTCGAACTGCCGCCCGGGCTGACCAGCCTGCGCGACCTCGACTTGGGTGGAAACTCGCTCCGAGACTTCGCCTTTCTCGCTCGGTATCCGGATCTCACCAGTCTCAGCTTGTATGGAAGTGGCTTGGAGCAACTCGACCTGCCACCGGCTTTGTCGCAGCTGCGCGATCTGAATCTCGGCGCCAATCAATTGAAGAACCTGTCGACGCTCGCTGGGCGCGCCAGCCTGCGATCTCTGGACTTGTCAAATAACAAGTTGACCGCGCTGACGCTTCCCCAGGGGCTCGATCAGTTGAGCAGCCTCAGCCTGGCTGGCAATCGGTTGACGGATTTTGCCTTTCTCGCCGCCACCCCCCACTTGACCCTGCTCGATCTCGGCGGCAATCAATTGACTTCGCTGACCTTCCCCAACGAGATAAGACAACTCCAAATCCTGAAATTAGGTGCCAACCAATTGCGCGACCTCACTTTTCTGGAAGGCCAGCAAAACTTGACGTCCCTCGATCTCCGCGCGAATGGACTCTCGGGACTTAATCTACCCTCCGGCCTAGGCCGGTTAGTGTCGCTGGATCTTTCCTTCAACGACTTCTCCGACCTGGCGCTGCCACCCGGCCTCGATCATCTCACTGACCTCGGCGTGGCGGGCAATCCCTTGCGCCGCCTTTCCGCTCCGGCCGGCAACCAGCAATTGTGGACAGCCCTGGGCCAACTCAGAATCAACGGCGTCCGCATCGACCTCTTGCCGGTGCTGCGCTCCGCTCGCGTCCTCCAAGACGGTGCCTTCGCCTTCGATGTCCTGGCCGACACCGGCACGTTCACCGTCTCGCGGTCCTCTGATGGACGGACCTGGACTCAAGTCGGCGAAGTGACTGTTGTCGTTCCGAATTCTCCTGGCGCAACGTTCGAGTTGGAAGCGGCGGCGGAAGAGAGCTCGGGCATCTATCGGGTCACTGCGCGTTAAGGGCGCGCAGCCGGCTCTTCGGCACATTCCATTGGTGCGTCCAGGGCTCGCGCTGCACGCGTGCCCTTTTTTCTGTTGTCTCCTGTCAACCTTCCGCGAGCGGTCGCCCAAGATAGCGGGTTCGCCAGAGACATCGAAAGCAATCCAGGCAATTCGTTGAACCTCGAATCGCCTTCTTTTTGTTTTTTGCAGCGGCTGGAATGCATTTGTCATTGACAGACTACTGCCGCTGGTAGGAAAACCAACCTGCAACTTCGGACCAGCCACTGCAGAGATCGTCATGGATGGATTTTTCATGTTCGGAGTGGTTCGAATTACTGCCGCTTAAGGCCGGATGCGCGGCTGAGTGAAGGGGAGAGGCGCGGGGTTTTCGCAGAGTTGCGAACAGTTGGTAGAAGGGAGTCGGACGGGCTGGCGGATGGCCGTGTCTCAGATTCGTTCAAAGGCTGTCTCGAGTGTGCCGAACTTAGACATTCACGGAAATCGTGGGGTGATGGCGGCTTGTTTTTTGTGAAGAGGATTAACGGCCATCAGGGCTTGTCTCCGCGGATAAATGCAGCAGGGGAGAGCGTCTGGGTCGATTGCGCCTGGTACAGGAGATGCTAAGCGCGCTAAGCATAACCAAATGAAACGTTTAGTTACAATACTGGTGTTGTTGGCGGCGTTCACGCCGCTTCGAGCTGCGACCTACTACATCGACTGGGCCACCGGTTCAGATAGTAATAGCGGCACCTCGACGTCGTCGCCTTGGAAACGCGCGCCCGGCATGAACGGGTTCGCCGGGTCATATCGGCATACTGCCGGTGACCGCTTTATTTTTAAAGGAGGGGTCACGTGGCCGGTGGCGGCGTTTCAAATGCATATCATGGCGGGCGGAACCACCGAGTCGGCGCGCGACTACTACGGGGTCGACCAGAACTGGTATGCGGGCGGGAGTTGGAGCCGGCCGATTTTCGATTTCCAGGACACACCCATTTCTATCGGGTGGCAATACGCAGCGGGCATTTTGATTGAACAGGCCTCGTACATCACGATTGATAACCTGGAACTCAAGCGGCACCGCGGCTTCCCCGCTGGCCAAGATCACGGCGCCACTGCCATTACGTTGTTCCGGGATTGCGCCTACGTCACGATTCAAAACTGCTTCGTTCACGATTGGAGTCTCCCGATTGCAGGACCTGGGCTGGACGGCGGCGGCTGCGGCGGGATCTCCCACGTTTTCGGCTTCGGGCCGGGCGTCTTGGTGGATCGTTGTGAGTTCTCTCAGGCCAATGCTGGCGGCCAACAGAGCGGCACATCCGTTCACATCGCGGGAACGGTCTCCAATTGTGTTATTCATCACACCTCAAGCGGCATCCTGGGCAGCGGCATCATCCGCAATAACCATATTTACAGCCTGTCCAATCCGACTGATCCGCTCTCCCATTCGAACGCGATCTACACCTTCTACCCGAGCACCATTGCCGGCAATGTGGTGCATGACACGCAGAGCAATGCCCAGGTGATCTACTCCTCGCCCAATTTCACCGGCGCCAGCGGTTACGATCTCATCTACAACAACCTCGTCTACAACGTCGCCCAGCCGTGCATCACCATTGACGAAGAGGGGCCCGACTCCAGCCAAAGCGGCGCGCGGGTTTATAACAACACGCTGGTTGGCGCAGGCGGCGCTGGCTACTGCATCCGAGTCGCAGCCAAGCAAAGGCTGGGGCTCCTCGATGCGCGCAACAATCACTTGATCAGTGACCGCAATCCCTTTTGCTACAGCAATCCCGGCGGTTTTTGCGGCGACGTGAACTCCCTGACATTGCAGAACAACCTGCTGCAGACGGTGGCTCAGGCCACCGCTGCCGGCTACACGCTCTCTAACGGGTATCGTCCGACGGATGCCAGCCGGCCAACCGCTGGTGCTGGCCAGGACTTCTCGTCCGTCTTTAGCTCAGATATTCTAGGGGTGGCGCGGACCGTTGCCTGGGACATTGGGGCCTACGAAATCACGACCGGCGGCTCGACTCCGGCCGGATCCCCGGGAAGCTTCGCCCTCAACGCGTCAACCTTCGCCGTCAATGAAACTGCTGGAACCGTGAATGTCGTCATCCGCCGAGCCGGGGGAAACGTGGGCGCGGTTGGTTGCAATTACGCCACCGCCAATGGCACGGCTGCCGCTGGCTCTAATTTCTCCGCCACCAGCGGCTCGCTGTTCTGGGGAATCGGAGACACCAGCGATCGGAACTTGGTCATCCCCATTCTGAACGTGAGTACCGTCGGGAGCAAAAGCTTCACACTCAATTTGTCCAATCCCACCGGTGGGGCCTCTTTGGGCTCGCCGTCGAGCGCCACCGTCACCATCAATGGTTCCGGCGTCGCCCAGACCCCCCCGCCTACCTCCCAACCGGGGCAACCTGTGGGCACCTTCACCAACCCGAGCTTTGAATCTGGATCGACCGGTTGGATCGTGACGGGCAACGAAGGCATCGTTTCGGCCGGTCTCTACACGCCCTCGGATGGTTCGAAGCTGGTGGCGTTCAACTGGGGACAGACTACTCCGAACGGTGTTGTCTCGCAGACCTTCACAACCATCCCCGGTCAAACCTACGGCCTGACGTTCGATGTCGGCGCTATTGGGTCGAGCGCTAGCGGTGAAGATGCAGGTCACCGTGCAGGGTTCCACCCGCCTTCTTAACCCGACTATCTCGGTCGTCTCGCCTGGTAACGGCAATACCAAATGGCTACCACAAAGTTACTCCTTCGTGGCCGATTCTGCTTCGACCACCTTGAGCTTTCAGGACATCTCCCCGAATACGCTCAACGTGGACCTGTTGCTCGACAATGTGAAGGTCATCGCCCAGAGTGGACCATTGACGGTGAGCCAACCCGCGAACGTGTCAGTCAATCCGGGCCAAAGCGCCACCTTTAGTGTGACAGCGACCGGTTCGTCCAACTTGACCTATCAGTGGCGGTTGAACACAACGCCGATATCGGGCGCGACCAGTAGCAGCTATACTGTCGCCAACGCTCAGGCGTCCAACGCTGGAAGTTACGACGTTGTTGTTTCGAACGGGACCACTTCGGTAACCAGCTCCGCAGCGACGCTTTCTCTGATCCAAGCGATCACCTTCAGCAACGGGAGCTTCGAATCGGGCTACACCGGTTGGATTCAAAGTGGATACCAGAGCGCCATTACGGCCAGCACAACCTACAAGTCGACGGATGGAACCAAGTTGGTCGTGTTCAATTGGGGCCAAACCCAGCCCAACGGTGTGCTCTCGCAGACCTTCACGACTGTGGCTGGGCAGACCTACTCGCTCAACTTCGACATGGGCGTGATTGCCTATAACCAGAATGAACAGCGGTTACAGGTCACCGTGCAAGGCACAGCCCAATTGTTGGCCCGGACTCTTTCCATATTTGGCGGTGGGAATGGAGCGACTCGCTGGGCTGCCCAAAGCTTCACTTTTGTTGCTGACAGCACCTCAACCACCCTCCGGTTCCAGGATGTATCGCCCGGGACGCAGGACCTGGACTTGTTGCTCGACAACGTCCGCGTGTCGACCTCACAGGCGCAGCAACCGGCCGGTGTCACCATCACCACTCAGCCGGCCAGCACGACCGTCAGCGCGGGACAGACCGCGTCGTTCTCTGTCGCCGCCACCGGAGCCGCCAATCTGTCCTATCAATGGAGATTCAACGGTTCGGCCATCTCCGGAGCCGTCGGCGCCACCTACACAATCAATAATGTCCAGGCAACTTACGGTGGAAGTTACGATGTGGTCATCTCCGGTGGCCCCTCTCCGGTTACCAGCGCCAGCGCGACGTTAACGGTTTTAGCCGGCCTATCCTTCGCGAACGGCAGCTTTGAATCGGGCTACACCGGTTGGACGCAGAGTGGCTATCAATACGTGGCCAATACGGGGACACCCTTCCCATCCTCGGCAGGGAGTAAGCTGGTTGTATTTAATGCCGGCGACATGCCGCCAAACGGGATCCTGACCCAGAGTTTCAATACCACGGCCGGTCAGAAGTACACGATCACCTGCAACATCGGGGCGTTTAGCTTCAACCAGAACGAGCAGCGGATGCAGGTGATCGTCCAGGGATCAAGCGCGCTCCTTTCCCAGACCGTCTCGGTCTTTGGGCCCGGTGCTGGCTCTGCGCGTTGGACGACCCAGACCTTCTCCTTCGTCGCCAACAGTCCGACGACCACCTTGACGTTCCGGGATGTCTCTCCAACCACAGCCGCAATCGACCTGTTGCTCGACAATGTCCAGGTCAACACCGCTAACTGATCTGAGGGTCAGCTTGGCGTGAGGTCTGACCTCCTGCCGGCTCGGATCGTTCGAAGCAGCCAGTCGATGGCCAGCTTCAATCCGGCCGGCAGGAACAGTCCGCAAACAAAGTAGGCGACCCACCACCCGTTTTCGCCGGTGATCACTGGATACTTTGCCAGAAAGTAAGACGGGTATCCGTTGACGCGCATTTGGATGAGACTGACCGCCTTGAATGCGAGAAAATGGGTGGCAATGATGAAGATGGTGTTCGTGCCCACGTACTGCAGAAAGCGGTTGTGCTGGAGTTTCTCCGACAGCCAAAGACACATGTAAATACCAGCCGGTACAACCGTCAACAGGAGCAAGGGATGTCGATAACTGTTGGCCCCAAAGTAGACACCACCGTTGCCCGCGACGACAATGACGGCCATTACCGCGGCCAGTTCCCAGCGCAACGGAACGTATCCTCGGCAACGTCGATAGATCACTCCTCCGTAAAAAACCAGCAGGGCTACAAGTGAGGTCCCCAAGTACATCCGATTCCCGAGCAACGGATTACTCAAATAACCGACAGCTGCCAAACCGCCGATCATTCCGGCGCGCACCCACTCTTGCGGACGGCCCACCATCTTGAGCACGGCGAAGCTGGTCAAGGCGAAGAAGATATTGGTCAAGTAAAGACTGGCCAAAAACCAAAGCGCCCCGGCCATCGGCTCAGTCCCGCGAAATGTCACAATGCGAAGAGAGGCATCAACGAAGTCCCGCCAGGTGTACCATCGGCTGGGTTGGTCCAAATAGCCGGTCAGGCTGCTGTAAATACCGACTTCGTAGAGGACATTGTGCAGGAGTAGCCAGAAAAGCCCCCACCGCACGAAAGGGAAATAAAGCGTCCGGAGGCGCTTGACAACTGCCAGGGACGGGCGCTCGGAATATTTTTCCGAGTAAACATAACCCCCAACAAAAAAGAAAAGGGGTAGATCGAACGATAGAGCGATGCGCTCTGCCGCGCTGCCGTACCAAGCGTGCCCCAGAATCACCCCGATTACGCCAAGCGCCCGCGCCACATCGATCGAGCGCACCCGGTCGCCGCTCGATGCGGTCGGGTTTTCGGACGCCGCGGCGGACCGCGAGTCAGCGGGAAAGCAACGATCCAACATAGGGACGGCTGGCCGAGTAGCCCCGGTCTGCCGCATTGCTACTGACAGAAAACGGATTTCCTGGCATCATCTCTTTCCCAATTATGGGTGGCTCGCCGCTCGGCGACGAGGACAGATTTCGCCCTGAGCCGCTTTTGTGCCACCGTTTGGGCAACACGGGCTGGACCGCCTCGCCGGCCCTGACTGAAGACCATGACGCGGCCTGACCAGCCTTCTGCCTCAGAGGATTGCGTGATTGGCTGATCGGGATCACCTCGAGTCTCACTGTGACGATGGATCTCTCCGTAATTATCGTTAATTGGAACGCGCGTGACTTGTTGCGACGATGCCTGCTTGAACTGCACCGATCTGCCCTGAGCGTCAATTTCGAGGTATGGGTTGTCGACAATGGTTCGAACGATGGAAGCGTTGCGATGGTCAAAGAGTCCTTTCCGCAGGTGGGTGTCCTCCGGAATGACTCCAATTTCGGCTTCGCTCGGGCGAACAACCAGGCGCTTCCGCACTGCCTGGGGCGATACCTTCTTTTCCTGAACAACGACGCCTTTGTCGAGGAGGGCTGCCTCCAATTGATGGTCGATCACCTCGACCAGCACCCTCAATGCGCCATTGCTGGGGCCAATCTGTCCTGCAGCGATGGTCGGTCGCAATGGTCTCACGGTCCGTTGCCCACCCTGCGATCGGAGTGCCTCGATATCCTCGGATGCGACCAGCCATGGC
This sequence comes from Verrucomicrobiota bacterium, assembly GCA_046346765.1. Taxonomy (GTDB): domain Bacteria; phylum Verrucomicrobiota; class Verrucomicrobiia; order Limisphaerales; family SIBE01; genus JAXMHN01. The sequence continues at coordinate 72,993 of JAXMHN010000004.1, forward strand.
GAAGATCGGGCGCGACGGTGGTGGTGACGGGTGTGGTGTCAGGAGCCTGTTTGATGATCCGCGCCGCGGTTTTTCGAGAATTGGGCGGATTCGATGAGCGATTCTTTTTCTACGCTGAGGAAGCCGACCTATGCTGTCGGGTCCGGCAAGCTGGTTGGGCCGTGGCACATCTTGCCCAAGCTCGTGCTCTCCATTTGGGGGGTGGAGCGGGGGAAACCTCGGCGCGTCGAAAACTGCTGCTCTACGATGCCAAAAAACTCTACTTCAGTAAACACTTTGGCCGGTGGAAAGCGCTTGTCCTCTCTTGGGCCTTGCTGCTGACGAGCCTTCTTAAGCTGATCCTTTACGCCGCAATGCTCATGTTCGGCGGCAAGCGTGTCGGACGCGTGCGACTCTGGCGGAACGTCTTTCTGGGACTTTGGTCCGGGCGGCGCGACCATCTAGAGTGATGACTGCTTGCGCGAAACTCCATCGTAGCGGGCAGCGGCGTGACTCGAATCGGCCAAGCGGATAAACCTGTCCAGGAAGAAATCGAGGTTAGAGCTACACGTCCGGGCGGTGCCGCGACTTCTTAATCTGCGCTCGAATTTGATCTGGTCAACCTCTTCGGGATGCCGGACGAGGACGAGTTTCCGTTCCTCCGACAACCGGGCGTCGATGGCGCCGATTGGGCCTGTGAAAATGCTGTAGGCCGGGACGCCCAACGCCGCAGCTTCACGAATCATCGTCCCGCCACCGCTTATCACCAGGTCCGCGGCCGCGATCAGATCGAGACCGTTCACCGGCGCGTCCAAACCCCGAATGTTTGGCGCTCGAGCGGTATCGCGTGCAGGCGGGCCGGCCGTGCGGGGGATGACGATGGCTGTGGCGGTCCGATCTGCGGCCACGCGGTCCAGGACACGCTGGAGGACGGCTTCGCTCCGCTTGTCATGATAATGGGCCATGTGCGCCGGCGGCCTGATCAGCACAAACGTATGCTCAGAGCTCACCTCGAGCCGACTGCGCAGCTCGGGGTTCACCGGGTGATGCGGAACGTAGACCTGCTCTTTCAATCCTTGGAACTTGACCAGTTTGTTATCTGGAACCTGCTTGGCTTTCCAAAAAGCATCCTGCACATCGGCGGGCACGAAAATCCAGTCGCAGCATTTTCTAAGAGCAGTCAGTGACACATGCTCGTAGTCGATGACGGTGGCGTTCGGAATGCCGAGCAAGCGGCAAGCGATGGCGAGGGGACGAGCACCAAAACCGATGGCAATATCAAACTGCCGTTTGCGTGCCCACCAAGCAAGCAAGAGAGCCCGGGACAAACCTTTTTGGACCTTGCGCAAGACATGTCTGCCGCCTGATCTGCCGATTTGGCGCCCCTCCAACCTGTAAATATCCAACAGGCCGGCAATATGGGGACACTCCCGGTAGGTGATGTCGACGCGGTGTCCGCGACGGATCAGTTCACGGACGATCGGCTCGAAGAATGTGACACAGGTTATATTCTCGAGATCGAGCCAAAACGCTGGCGGTCTATGATCGTTCAGCGAAGTCTCAGCGTCGCTTGGCTTATTCGACTTCGCCACACCGGCGGAAGAATGTTGATGCGTCATTTAGCGCCTTTCCTGCTCTCAGGCGGCGTCAGCTGCCCTATCAACCGCTTCCGTTGCTCTGCTCGCAGAAAGCTCACCATCGAGTCAGGAACAGTCGGGCGGCTTGTCGTCACCAGGGCCGAAAAAAACCCGCAAATCCGCGAGATAGAGCCGATGGCCCACGGACGCTGCGTCACCCGCCTGAAACTCTTCAGGACCGCGAAAGCCGGATCATAACCGATCGTATACTCCTGCCATCCTTCCAGAAAGCGCGCCCGTAATACTCCCTGATTCGCCAACCCCATGCGTCGGTGGTGATGCACCACCAGGGCGGTATTGGTCCGCACTTTCCAGCCGCGTTGCCGAGCCATTACCTCAGCCACCGTGTCAATCCCGCCCCGCTCTCGTGGAATGTAGCCCCCAATCTCGGAATAACATTGGGTGCGGAACATCTGGACGCCTCCGGTGACGCTCCAATCGGCGGCGGTGGGCACAGGTCGCCACCGCCCGCCGTGTTCCTCATAGTATTGCCCGCCCGCTATACCAAGGCGGGCGTCAAGGGCGAACATTTTCAGCACCTCCTCGAAATAAAAGGGCGCGAAGGAGACATCCGCGTCCAGGAATCCCAAGAGGTCCGCCGGCCTATCGGGCATGTGCTTCAACGCCAAGCGTATAGCTTCCACCTTAGACGCGAAGTTTCGCTCTTGACTAGCCTGGCGTCGGACTAGGGTAATGAATGGGTGAGTTTTCGCATGCACCTTCACCAAGTCATCTGTGCCATCGGAGGAACTGTCGCTTACGATGATCCATCGCTGAGGCGGCATGGTTTGAGCAATCACTGAACGCAACGGGTGTTCGATCAAAGCCGCCTCATTGCGTGCCGGGGTGATCAGCACGTAATCGAGCTCCGCTGGCTGCACTTCGATCATGCCGGCGTGGGGGCGGGCGGCCGCTTCTCTAATCGTGCCATCGCGGCCGAGGCCGAAACCTGAATGCGCTTCCAGTTCGTCTGGAACCAATTAACCGTTCGCTTCAAGCCAAGATGCAACGGGATGCGCGGCTTGTAGCCTATCAAGGCACAAGCTTGGGTGAGATCCGCGCCACGCCGTACCTGATGGTCCCATTTTCTGGCTGGAACGTATTCGATTGGCGATGGGTTGGAGGTCAGGGCGTTTATGGCTCGAGCCAATTCCAGGATGGTTGTTTCTTCGCCCGTGCCGAGATCGAGGCACGGCGCGCCATTGACCTCGAGAGCTCCCAGCAGCATCAACCCCTCGACGAGATCCGAAACGAAAGTGAAATCCCGGGTTTCCCGGCCTGTCCCTGTGATCCTCAAAGGCTTCTGTTGCAATGCAAGGTAAATCCAATTGGGAATCACGTTTCGATATGGCCCTGGGAGTTCGCCCGGCCCATACGCGTTGAAAAGGCGCGCGGCGCAGACGTGGAGCCCGTGATGCTCGCTAAAAAATCGGCAGTACATTTCGCCGAGCAGCTTGGTAATCTGATAAGGTGTTGCCAAGCGGCCTGGTTCATTACACCCCGAGTCGCCTGCGCGAGGGTGGCTGCTGCTCGAAGCTGCATAGATGAACCGTTCCACATTATGTCGCACGGATTCCTGCAGCACCCGCAAAGTGCCCAGGCCGTTGACTCGCAAATCCCGTTCGGGATGTTCCACCGAATTCTGATTGGCAAACAGAGCTGCTAGATGAAAGACCACCGCCGGGCCCGTTTCAAATACTCTTCGGAGCTGGGATCGGTGAGTGACGCTTCCTCGAACAAACTTGATCTGCGATGTGTGGGGGAGGCGGGTGCGAAAGCCGCTCGAAAGGTCATCGAGCACAGTGACGTTGGCTCCGGCGCTCACCAAAGCCCTAACCAGATGACCTCCGATTGCCCCGGCTCCGCCGGTCACCAAAACTTCTCGCCCGTGGTAGGAAGGCAGCCCATCTAAGGGGGGATTCATGTAGGTGTTGAGTTGAGCTGACTAGCCCAGGCGGCTATTTGACAACAAGGAGGCAAGCTGAAAAAGCTAGTTTGTCAGGAAAGCAGGATGACGCCAGTGGGAGCTTCCTTGTTTAATGAAATCAAGCACGCAGCCTTGTTGTCATCGTCGCCAGGAGCCGGCAAACATCTGACTAAGTAGCCGTAGCCGACGTCGTTACACCGTGTTTCGAACTCCGGAATTCTCCATCGTTCTGCGCACACTTCCGCACGGGGCGATCTCGTGCCGTCGGGCACACTGCCGAAACAAAACCGTCCTCAGAGACCTAGCTGAGCAATTCGCGCCATTGTTGCGGCGGAGCGAAAGCTGTCATCACCCGTTCGCACAACTGATCGCTCTTAATGGTTTTGCCATTCAATTTCAAGTCCCAAGTTGTCGGTGAGGCCTTCGACAGCCAGCCCGGAATCTGCCGGAGAGCTTCGCGGAGCAGCGGGATCTTAGCAGGATCGAAGCCCATAGCATACGCGTTAATCACGTCACCGGCAGCGACGTGATCGGCGAAGGCAACGTAGCCCGCCTTCACCGGAATCGCGCTCAGCGGCCCATCGCCTTCGCCGGCAATGACACCATCCGTCACCATGATGTGATGGCGTTGGACTTTGCTTTGCAGTAGGCGGTGCTGGTCGGTGTATTGGACGATCCGGGCCAAGTCGAGCGCCATTCGCCAACACGTATCATTGCCCGGCCAGGAACCTCCCAGAGACCGGGTGAAGCGTCGGACTAGTTTGCGCGCAAACACATTGCTGAGATACGCCACCGTCTTTAACCATGCTGGACCGTGCCCGTTGGCGACATCGTGCAAAATGGATATCGGAGCCAAAAAACTCAGGTGATCCGGATAGTCATCTCCATTTTTCGAAGGAGGCCCAAATCGGTGATGAGCCAGGCAGTCCTTGTGTGCTACTGCTCCGACACACCCTTTGATTCCACCGGTGATTCCCACCTTCTCGTGCGTTTTGAGCTTGGGAACGCTTACGATCACATCGCTCTCCAAGATCCTTCGGTGCAAAATGTAGATGTGTTTCCCTTTGACGTGGCAGCGTCGGATCCGGGATGAATCGTAATCGAGCACCCGAAATTGGGGTTCACTTACGCCATCATACAAGCCCTCCAATTGACTCTCCTTGCCCAGGTCGACCTCGACGCAATCGCCATCTTCTGCATGTAACGCCACCTGTAAGCCGCCTAGAATCCCATCCCGAACCACGTGATGCCGCAGGTCGAACGAACGAACCTGGAGTGGCCCACGACCGGGGCCCCGATAAAACTCCTCCACCTGCGCTCCGCCGGTCTCGTCCAACACCTTCGACCAGTCGCACGACTGGATGGGCGCGTTGCCGAAGCATACTTCACCGCGGCCTTTCAAAGCCAAGAGCACATAGTCTAAAACCGCCCGGAGCACTGAACCGTGAGTGCATTTCGCCCAGAATCGTTCCGGAGAATGGTGACGATCATTGTGCTGCACGAAGTTGCAGAGCACAAAAACCCTATGTCCGGGTCGGATGTAGGCTCCCAGCGGATTCCAATCCGGCGTTTGCCAGTGCTCCTGATCGAGTTCGGCATCGGCGAGACAGGATCGGACCGCCTTGTAGACGGGATTAACACAAGGTGCCAAGTGAGAAAATTTGTATTCCGGGAAACGCTCGGATGGAGAGAAGAAATGCCGATTAGAAGGATAAGTAATCGAGTGATCCCACCGGACGGCTATCTTAGGACGAGACGTCTCTCCGTTTGCCAAATCAGTGTCGGAAGGCTTCGAGGTCGGCAAGGACGAGAAGTCGGGCCGTTCGGTGTGTTCGTTCACGAAGGTTGGCATCCACCGTTTAGGACCACTTGTCGAGCCGAAATGTCGCTCGGTTTGGCTCAAGGCTTTCGGTCCCGGCGCCTGAACGGGGGACTGCAGGAAGGCGCCTACTCCTTCTTTCAACATGCGGGTTACCTCCGCCAGAGTAATCACGTTTTCGACATCCACGACTCGATTTGTGTGGCCTTGCAGCAGTTCCTCCCATGCTTGGATGATGGCGCCGCGGTCGAAAAGGTCTTCGCCGAGCAACTCGGCGTGCCGGATTGTTTTGTCGATATATTGTCGCCATACGCTGTCCTGAACGTATAGCGCTTCGAAGCTGGGCCAAGAACCTGGGTTGGTTAGCGGGTCATCGAGCCACCATCGCCTCAACCTGCCAATCCACGGCCGCGCCTTTCGGCTGAAGGCGTGGGCCACCGGTGGGAAACACAGCGGCAAAAGGGTGTTGGAATTGGGGACCCACGCGGCCTTCGGGGCCAGCCGGGCGATGAGCCGCGCCCCAAAATTTGCGCTGTCGCGCATGTCCGAGGGCAAAAGCTCCAGTAGTTCATGGACGTCAGCATCAAACATCAAATTGCGCTCTGGCCCGACACTCCGAAGGTCCAGGAACATAAGAAACGTTGCGATGGTACCGGCGTCGTTCCAGCGGAAGAACTGATCCATCAAAATGAGAGGATCCGCCGTGTTGAGCTGCATTTCTGCATATCGCTGGCAAAGGTCATTCCTCAACCCCGCTTCGGCTGCGATTCGTGCTTTGCGACTGAGCAGTCCCAAAGTCAAACCTCGACTCGTCGGGCGGTAAAGCGGCAGCGGAAGCGTGTCAAATTGGTCTGCGAATTGTCCCTCGCTCCACGGCCCCCGCCCCGCGCTCGCCACAGCGCAGCACAACTTACTGAAAGCTTCACAGAAGTCGCCTAACATGAAAGCGGCATTGGGATAGGCCCGTAGATGGCTTTGCGCGCCGGCGGCAAAATGACCATGTTTCCACCCGTAATTGCCCGCACTCGCAAACACATTCGCGCGCAGGTTTCTGAGGTAGGAATATCTGTCCCGCCAGAACACCTCGTGTTTCAGCCCTAAGGCTTGCGCAGCCCGCGCCGCCACTCGAACCTCGACGTTGGATTCATCCCCCAGGGTCAAGAGACGTGGAGCACCCCCTGCCGATCGTAATGCAGCTGCTGCCAACCGCGAATCAACGCCGCCACTAAAAAAGATGGTAAGCTCTGGCTCAAGGGCATTGATTCTGGTGGCAGCAGCCGTGAGCCTTTGGGCCGCGAGATCCGTCCATCCGGCAGTCGACATTCGGGCCGGTCGGTGCCGAAAACGGTACCAAGGCCATTCTTCCCATTCCCCCAAACCATCGCACTTGAGAACGACACCAGGAGGGACCTTTATTACCTCTCTGAAAAGAGACCGACGTGGATCGACGGCGCCGCCGTAAAGTAAGAATGCAGCCAGCGCTGCTGGATCGAATGTCCGAGGCTGCAGAATGGCAGCGATGGAACTCGCGTGAGTGCCAAAGATCAGGTGGCGGTCCTTATTTCCTCGCCAGATCTGCCTCGAAGCCATGCGGTCAGTCACACAGACCGTTGTATCGGTCTGAACATTGCGATAAAAAATCGCAAATGAGCCGCGTAGGTCCTGGAGCAATCGCCCCAATTGAGCCATTGACGGTTCGCGTCGGAGCGCCTCCATAAGAAAATCCGCGGCTTTTCGCTGCGGCCCAATACGACGCGCCTGTCCTCCCTCGGTGATGTAGCCGGAAAGGACGAGGAATGACTGTCCGTCGGTGGCGCAACTCGTGACATCTCCTCGGTCAGGCCCCCATCCCCAGCAGAATTCTGATGGTCGATCTGACAAATCCGACCAGATCAAGTGAACTCCTGGGGGAGAGAAAAAAAACGCCGGTGGCTGCAAAGCGACCGCTCCGTCAGAACGAAGGTAAAGAAAGCCAGTCAAGCGTAGATCAAGTGTCCGGCCGGAGCCGCTCAACCAATCCGGTTCACACGCTAAGTGAAGCTAATAATCTGGCGTCCAAGACGCAAGCAGGCAAATTGTCTGAATCAGGTTGCGGAGGACCAGCACAGCGATCTCCGCTTGGTCCCTGGCTTTGTGATCGTTTGGTCCGGGCGCCCGGCCCCGACCCCGAACCGCTCGTGCCTCATTGCGTTTCTCAAAGAGAGCACGTCGTCCGATTTGGTTCGAAAGGTTCCTCAAAGGCGTTGGAAATCCGCGATGAAGGATGTAGGGCCTTGGTGCGACGTCGAGGCGGACGACGGCACCGGGACGTTGCGGATCTACCTTTGCCTAACCGGGGCAGGCAAAGAGGCCTCGTCCAGGAGTGGCTCGACGAACTGACGGGGGCAAAGTGTTCTTGAGAGGAGCCAGCTCTTGTCAGGATGCTCAACAAGTCCTGTAATGAAGGTTACCAAGCAGGCGCGCCAAAGGGTTTATGAGACTGTAGGCAGTGTGTTGGAAAACGAGACACTTGTGACAAATTCCTTGACACCCGCGAGTGGCGATGAGATAAGCGTGACGGTTCTGGAGTTGTGTTCGAAAGTAGGCAACTGTCGTATTACTGGGCCGGCAAACGATCGACGCGCCACAATCGAGACAGATGAGCAGGCGGAGCTGCCATTGGTTTCGAGGCGGGTGGGGTGCGTCGGGAGAAGTTTTGTCGATGGTTCACATATTGTGCCTGTGACGTTTTACCCGGAGACGGATCCGGTCAGAATTGGTGTATCCACAGCTCCCGGGCTGGTGGGTTGGCTTAGCACCAATTTGCCGCGTTCTGTGGGGCTTGCGGTGAGCTCTGGAAAGGGCGGCTCGTTTCTTAAGACACTCTAGTTTGTGCGTTTAGATGGTATGAAGATGCGGCTGCCACCTATGTATTGCGGTGCGGATTCTTCTCAGAGAATCCCTGACTCCTCTTTCAGCGTCTTGCCTTCCTACGTCAATCTTGACGCTCCCGGTCGGGCTGCAGTACAAAGGTGCGCGAGTAGATCGAACGACAGTTGTGTTTCAAACAATTCTACCGACGGAGGAACTGTGCATAAGGAGTGCCTTGAAGGGCATGCTAGTCAGTTGGGTTTGGTTGCGGCGGCAAAGGACACGGGCTGTCCGCCGTGGAAACGGTGCTTGGACCTATTCTTGCTTCTGCTGGGATTGCCAGTCATCCTGCCGGTGATGCTGGTGGTTGGCCTATTGATCAAAATCGTTTCAAAGGGACCCGTATTTTTCCGGCAAGAGCGAATCGGTTATCGTGGAAAGCCTTTCACGTGTTGGAAGTTTCGCACCATGCATGTCAATGCCGATCCCGGGTTACACCGGGAGTATGTCGGCAATCTGATTGCCAACAACTTGCCTCTTGTGAAACTGGATTCCAAGGGCGACAAGCGTTTGATCCCTATGGGTGCGTTGCTCCGGGCGCTTTGTTTGGACGAGATTCCGCAGTTGATCAACGTGTTTTTAGGCGAGATGAGCATTGTGGGCCCTCGCCCCTGCATGGAATACGAGTACAATCAACTTCTCCCTTGGCACAGGCAGCGGTTCAACAGCCCTCCGGGGATGACTGGACTATGGCAAATCAAGCGTCGGGCTAACACGAGCTTCACCCAAATGATGCAAATGGACCTCGCCTACGTGGCCAATCGCACTTTGTGGCTCGATTTGACAATCGTGCTGCAGACGATTCCTTCCGTCTGGCTGCAGATCCGTGAATCTCGCTCTCTCAAACGCCTTCAGAATGCAAGGACGACAAAGGATTGACGAATGGGTAAAGAGCAGATCAGCGTCGGTGTCGTTGGGTGCGGTTATTGGGGTCCGAATCACGCTCGGAATTTAAACAGTCTGCCCGATTGCGCGCTACGGGCCGTTTGCGATCAAGATTCGAAGCGGTTGGCGCATCTCAAAACACTCTATCCTCAGTTGGAGTGCTATAAAACCTTCGACGAGATGATTGAGCACTCCAAGCTAGACGCGGTCGTCATCGCGACTGGAGTTCAATCCCACTTCACTCTCACCCAACGCAGCTTGCTCGCAGGCCTTCATACATTGGTTGAGAAGCCAATGGCAACTTCATCGGAAGAGTGCGATCACTTGATCGATCTGGCCGCCAGTCGCAATCTCGTCCTCATGGTTGGACACACCTTTCTCTATTCGGCGCACGTGCGCAAAATTAAAGAGATCGTCGATAAAGGGGACATTGGCGATATCCAGTATATCAGCAGTCGACGCCTAAACCTAGGACTGTTTCAAAAGGATATCAATGTCGCTTGGGATTTGGCGCCTCACGATCTTTCGATTATTTTATATATCATCGGGGAGATGCCGCTGACCGTCAATTGTTGCGGCAAGGCGCACGTCAGCCGCGGCGTCGAAGACGTAACGAACATGTCACTCGTGTTTCGCAAGGACCGTCTGGCGACCATTCACAACAGTTGGCTCGATCCGCGCAAGGTCCGCGAAATGACCATTGTGGGAACTCGGCGGATGGCTGTTTACGATGATGTAGCTCCCCTCGAAAAGATCCGCATTTATGATTCCCGCGTGGAGGTGCCGCCGCATTACGACACTTTTGCCGAGTTCCAATATGCGTATCATTACGGTGACATGTACGTCCCTTATGTTCGTCAGGAGGAACCGCTCAAGATCGAATGTCAGCACTTCCTTGATTGTATCCGCGACGGGTCAAAACCGTTGAGCGATGGTGAACAAGGACGCCAACTCGTGACCGTCCTGGAGGCGGCTACAGCCTCCCTTCGACGTGGAGGCTCCGCTGTAACGGTCGTTGATCCTAAGGAAAAACGAGCCAAATCCGCGCCCAATGGAAAAGCCTCGCGCGCGGAGGTTCTCGCCAAATGAGCGGAGCCAACCCGGTGCAGCAGGTCGCCTCCGACGTGCAATTGGGCGAGCGCGTTCAGATACGCAGTTTTACGAACTTGTACGGCTGCGTCATCGGCGACGATGTCAAGATTGGCACCTTCGTCGAAATTCAGCGTGGCGCCAGAATCGGCAATCGCTGTAAAGTCTCCAGCCACACTTTTATCTGTGAGGGGGTTCAGATCGAGGATGAGGTCTTCATTGGCCACGGTGTCACCTTCACGAATGACCGCTTCCCGCGGGCGACCTCTTCCAGCGGGCAACTTCAAACGGATGCCGATTGGCACTGCGAATCCACCGTCGTCAAGCGAGGGGCCTCAATTGGTTCCGGCGCCACCTTGTTGTGCGGAATCACCGTAGGGGAGCGCGCGATTGTGGGTGCCGGCAGTGTGGTGACCAAGAATGTTCCGGCCGACACGATCGTGGCCGGAAATCCCGCTCGAGTTATTCGAAAACTTTCCGATAAGTGATAGATGCAAATTCCTTTTGTCAGTTTGCGGATCGAAAGTGAGTCGCTCCAAGCGGAGATTCAGGAAGCGATTCAGGAGGTCATTCGAAGCGGAGCCTTTGCAGGTGGGCCATTCGTGGCGGCATTTGAGGCGGACTTTGCGGCGTATTGCCAGTGTGAATTTGCCAGCGGCCTTGGCAACGGGACCGACGCCCTTTGGTTGGCTTTACTCGCTCTCGGCGTCGGGCCCGATGATGAGGTTATCACAGCGCCCAACTCCTTTTTTGCTACGGCCGAGGCGATAAGTCTATGCGGGGCCAAGCCGGTTTTTGTGGATGTGGATCCTCAAACCTATACGATCGATCCGACTAAAATCGAACCGGCAATCACGCCTCGGACCAAAGCAATCATCCCAGTTCACTTGTTCGGGCAGACCGCGGACATGGACCCAATCTTGGCCCTGGCCAAGCGCCGCGGCTTGTTTGTTGTCGAGGATGCATGCCAAGCGCATGGTGCAACCTATAAAGGCCGCCGCGCTGGCAGCTTGGGAAACGCCGGTTGCTTCAGCTTTTATCCAACTAAGAACCTGGGCGCTTTTGGCGAGGCCGGCGCTGTAGTGACGAACGACCGCCGTCTCAAAGAGCGTGTTGATTGCCTCCGTGACCATGGACAATCCGCCCGGTATCAACACCAATTAGTCGGTTGGAACGGTCGTATGGACGGAATACAAGGCGCTGTTCTCCGGGCCAAGCTCCGTCACCTCAGCCGTGAAAATGAACTGCGCCGCTCACATGCCGCCGACTATAGACGCCGACTGCACTCCGTTAAGGGTGTCCATCTTCCTTTCGAGGCAGAGCATGCTCATCATGTTTACCATCTCTTTGTTATTAAAGCTCCAGGGGCTCGGGCTGAGCTGATGCAACACCTTGCGGCCCGAGGGATTGGCTGCCAAATCCACTACCCGACTCCCATTCACCTCCAGCCAGCTTACAGTTCACTCAACCTCCCGGTTGGATCGTTTCCCGTCGCAGAACAGTCCGTGAAAGAGTTTATTTCGTTGCCTATGTTCCCTGCGCTCCAACCGGAGGCGGTGGGCAAGGTGTCGCAAGAGATTTCAGCCTTTTTTGGCCCGCCTCAAAGCCGGGTCTAGGCATGGTAATGCAGCCTGACAGTCCGGTGCGGCCGCTGACGGGCAGATCTGGTGCTGCAGCCTCTGCTCGAAATAGTTCCCTTTGCGTCTTAGACCCAGCGAATGAGCACGTTTGGCAACAGTCGCTCCATTCCTTTCCCGACGCCTGCATCTTCCACACGGCGGAATGGATACGCGTTTTGATAAGGACCTACAATTTTCAGCCGAGCTGCCTTGGTGTGGAGGTAGGCGGTCAACCAAACGGGCTCATCCCCCTGTTGGAGGTCAGTTCATTCGGGGCGCGCAAAGCTGTGTCGCTTCCGTTTACTGATTTTTGTGAGCCGTTAATCGACGAAGCGATTGACCCGGACTGGCTCTGGCCCTCTTTGATCGCGTTCGGACGGTCGCGGCGGTGGCAATCTTTGGAGTTACGCGGCGGGGAGCGATGGGGCTGCAAAAGCTGGCCTTCTTTGACCTTTTTGGGCATGTGTTGGAGTTGGGCGTGGCTGCCGATTTGCTGTTTAAAAAGGTGGATTCGGCGGTGCGCCGAGCGGTGCGAAAGGCCGAGCGCGCTGGGGTCAAGACTGAAGTCTCGGATCAATTGGATGCCCTCAAGAGTTATTATGTGCTCCACTGTGCCACTCGGAAGCGGCATGGCCTGCCCCCTCAACCGTTCCGGTTCTTTGAGGAACTGCACCGGCAGATCTTCGCTAAGGGGTTGGCTTGCACAATTTTAGCTAGGCATCAAGGTCTCTTGGTGGCGGGGGCTGTTTTCCTGCAGTATGGACGGAAAGCGCTGTTTAAGTTTGGGGCCTCTGACCTTAAGCACCAAAGTCTGCGGGCAAACGATTTGGTTATCTGGCGAGCCATTGAGCAATTCGCAAACCGAGGTTGCACGAAGCTCCACTTTGGTCGAACTTCCAAAGCTAACGCTGGTCTCCGTCGCTTCAAGTTGGGATGGGGCACCCGTGAATACGAAATTCGCTATTTTAAGTACGATTTGAAACACTCTGCGTTTGTAAAAGACCGGGACAACGCCTTTGGTTGGCACAATAGATTGCTACGCTTGATGCCGACATGGTTGGCTCGCGCAGCGGGCTCAATCCTCTACAAGCGTTTTGCCTGACCGGGCGAGTAAGGCGTGTTTTATGAACGAGATCGTGCCGAATTCAAACTGGAGGGACAGCGCCTTCGACCTGGGGCGCGACGTTACGCCACTTCCTCCAGCTGATCACGTTGGATTCAGCCTCACGGTTGATGATGTCTTGTTCGCCTTGTTCCGTCACAAATGGCTGATCTGTGTTTTTACCATGCTCGGATTGGCGGCTGCCGCTGCCCTGTACCGCTTCACGCCTCGGAGCTATCATTCGGAAGCCCGCCTGATGGTCAAGTCAATCCCCCAAAGCGAATCCCTGGGCCCAGTCGCTGGCGATGGCCAAGTCAAAACGCTTCTTCCCGTTGAGACATTGATCAACTCTGAAGTTGACATTTTAACAGCCTCGGATCTGGCCAAGAACGTCGCATCGGCGGTCGGTCCTGAACGAATTCTAGGTGCTTATGGAGGCGGAAGCGATTTGGACTCTGCTGCTGGCGTCGTTCAGGGAGGCATCGTCGCCTTTCCCGGCTATCGTTCCAGTACAATTCGGGTGGGGTTCCAACATCCCGACCCTCGCTTAGTGCAGCCGGTGTTGAGTAACCTCATCGCCCAGTACTTTCCTAAGCATTATGCCATTCATCGCGCCTTGGCGAACGAGGTAGAATTTCAGCGCGAGAAAAGCGAGGTAAAAGCGAATGTAGAAGGCCTTGAAAAGAAGCTCCGCGAGCTGCGAGCCTCAACTGGGGTGTTTTCCCTGGAGCAATCGAAAAAGGCCGCATCCGAAGAAGTGGAAGACACGCGCAAGAAGCTGCGGGACGCCGAGACCGAGCTGCTAACGTTGAATGGTCTCTTGCAACGCACAGGCACGAATGGCCAAGCGGTTATCCAAAGGGTAGACACGGAAGAATTCCAAAACAAGTATCGGGAATACGCCGACCTGACTGCTCAGCTTCAGCAAAAGCAGAGCAAGCTACGGATCAACTTGGGTGAAGGCTATTCGGACGAAAGCAGCATGGTGCTGCCGTTGAAAACTCAGATCGAGGAAATTCTCAAAAGGTTGAAACAAGCTGAGAGAGAATATCCCGAATTGGCCCGCCTTGGCGTCAGCACATCCGGTGCCCAGTCGCCTGATCCCGTCTTGGACCGTCGACGAGCTGAATTTCTCCTATTTAATGTTGGCTCCCTAAGCAATCGGCTCACGTCCGCATTGAAGGAGCAAGCCCGAATTGATCAGGTCAGCGGTGACATGGCTGAGCTAGAGGCAAAGCTGGATACCGAGAGGAAGAGTCTCCGCTACTTCGACTCTGAGCTGGCGCGGGCCAAGTGGGATGCGACGCTCTCTTCCAGTCGGGACTCGAACATTAGTATTGTGCAGCCGCCGAGTCCTCCTGTGCTACAACTTGGTCCTCTTTACAAGCGAATGGGCATGGCCGCGGCAGCCGGCGTGGGATTAGGCATTGCCTTAGCGCTGCTGATTGAACTGTTTATCGACCAACGCGTCAAACGTCCTCAAGACATCCGGCGCCTACTATCAGCGCCGCTGTATCTTTCGATTCCCCGCGGCGCTCAAAAGGGTCGGCTTCAGTTGGGCGGGTCTCCAAAAGGACCATCCCCCCTTCTCTCGGGTGATGATTCTCCGACGGTAGTGCACCAAACGTCGAGTGCTGGCGTCGACGCTATGCAGCCATACTTCGATGCCTTGCGGGACCGGGTGTTGAGCCGCTTTGATGGCATAGCACGTAAGCCCAAATTAGTGGGTGTGGCGGGCTGCGTGGGCGGGTCTGTAGGCGGGACCCGAATTGCTGCTGGTTTGGCAGGCGCCCTTTCTGAAGCGGGTGATCTAAAGATCCTATTAGTGGACATGAAGTCCTGGAATGGGAAGGTGCATCCAATTCTGGGACGTCGAAAGTCCTGCACCCTTCTGGAAGCTCTGGAGCAGCAGAAGCAAGAGGATGCGCAAGTGGCTCCCAATCTGTACCTTGCTTCAGCTGACGGTTCGGACTCTAAGCACGTTTCCACCTCGTCTTCAAAGTTCACTCGTGTCATTCCTCAGCTCACCGCAAGTGACTACGACTACATTATTTTTGACATGCCCGAAGTGAATCAGATCAGCATCACACCGCGTTTAGCTAAGCATATGGACCTGATGCTTTTAGTTGTGGAAGCTGAAAGAGCTCACAGAAACGCGGTCAAGGTGGCGGGCTCACTACTTACGGAATCCACTTCGAACATCGCAGTGGTCCTCAACAATTTTAAAGCTGCGCTTCCGAAGAGTTTACGGCAGGTCGTCTGAGACTGGAATCGCGCCACAATCGAGTCAAATAAGGGTGCCTCAAGTTGTTTTGAATTAGCCTGTGCGATAGCGGTGAGAGTGGGTGCGTGTGTCCACCCGCTGAAATCCGTGGAACTTCGTCGCACCGTTCCGGCCGCACGGAGCCTAGACAAGTGAGCATGCGTATGTCGATGGTACAACGGATGCTAGGGACACAGCAGGTCGTCGGACAACGACCCCGGGGTTGCCTCTGTCATTTCCACCTGCGAAGTGACCGGGACGAAGTCTAACTTGACCCTAGCGGCAAAACATCCGCGCGACGCGCGCTCAACGCCGAACGAAGGAATAGGACAAAGGGCATGAGCGGTGGGATCTTGCGATCGGTTCTCCGCGAAATCTACTACCAGGCAAAGCCGCTTATCCCTCGGCGGGTGCGATTGACACTTCGGCGCCGCGGAGCGGCTTGGATTAGAGAACGGTGTGCCCAGAGTTGGCCAATCAGTCGGGGTTCGGCTCAGTCGCCTCCGTGCTGGCCAGGTTGGCCAGAGGGGAAGAAATTCGCGGTTGTTCTCACGCACGATGTTGAAGGTAGTGCAGGTTTGGCGCAATGCCGGGACCTGTTGGAATTGGAAAGCTCTTTGGGCTTTCGGTCCTGCTTTAACTTCGTGCCGGAAGGTAGTTACGATGTGCCAGAACCGTTGCGTGAATGGATTGCGTTTCAAGGATTCGAAGTTGGCGTTCACGATCTCAAGCATGACGGCAAGCTATACCGGTCCCGCCATTCTTTTCGTAAGAATGCGGTTGAAATCAACCGGTATCTCAGGGAATGGAATGCAGCCGGTTTTCGATCAGGTTTCATGTTGCACCAACTTGAATGGCTGCACGACCTGAATCTCCTTTATGATGCGTCAACGTTTGACACAGATCCTTTCGAGCCTCAACCGGACGGCGTTCACACCATATTTCCCTTTTGGGTTGCGGGATCAGAGGGAAGGGGCTACGTCGAACTACCATACACCCTTCCACAAGATTCTACCCTTTTCCTCGTCCTGCAAGAACGAGATCCTTCAATATGGCTTGAAAAGTTGGATTGGATCATCGCTCACGGCGGTATGGCCCTGCTGGACACGCATCCGGACTACATGGTTTTTTCAGGCTCCTGTCCGCCTGATTGCAGCTATCCCGTGCGATACTACCGGGAATTCCTTGAGTATATTGTGCATCGCTACAAAGGGCAGTTCTGGCAGCCTCTCCCAAGAGAGATGGCTGCCTATGTGAACGGCATGGCCAAGAACGATCGCATTCCAAGCGTGTCCATTCGATCTGGCGACCGCAATCCGACTAAGCCAAAATCGAACAAGATTTGGATTGATCTCGATAACACGCCGCACGTGCCGTTTTTCATGCCGATCGCGGCAGAATTGCGCGCCAGAGGACATGAAGTGGTTTTCACCGCCCGCGACGCGTTCCAAGTTTGCCAGCTGGCAGACTTCCATAAACTCAACTACCGACGAATTGGTCGGCACTACGGCCGAAACAAACTGGCCAAGGTTTGCGGGCTTTTCTTCCGAGCCTCGCAACTGTTGCCGTTTGCCCTGCGCGAAAAGCCGGTCCTCGGTTTGTCCCATGGCTCCCGCGCCCAAATGATTGCATGCAATTTGATGGCAATTCCTACGATCCTGGTGGCGGATTACGAACACGCCAAAACGCCGCCGCTGATGAGGCCAAAGTGGGAATTGGCCCCTTCGACCATTCCTGATAACGCGCTCCATTGCCGGCCCGAGTTCATCCGCAAATACTCAGGCATTAAGGAAGATGTCTATGCCTGGACTTTAAGTCCGGATGTGGCTGTTTTGGGGGAACTCGGCCTCGAGGCTCGACACGTCATCGTGCTGGTCAGGCCGCCGGCCACGGAAGCTCATTATCATAATCCAGACAGCGATGTCTTGTTTGACTGTGTAGTTAGCAAACTCTGCCGGACCGAAAACGTCCGAACTGTCCTCCTGCCTCGCAATCGCAAGCAAGCAGAGGCGATCCGGTGTCGCTGGCCTGACTGGTTTAAGCAGGGGCGAATAATCATACCTCAGCGAGCGCTAGATGGATTGAATCTGATTTGGCACTCGGATCTGGTCATTAGCGGGGGCGGAACGATGAATC
The DNA here is from genome assembly GCA_046346765.1 of Verrucomicrobiota bacterium. Taxonomy (GTDB): domain Bacteria; phylum Verrucomicrobiota; class Verrucomicrobiia; order Limisphaerales; family SIBE01; genus JAXMHN01. Next base: position 90,359 of record JAXMHN010000004.1, read on the forward strand.
GAGAGTCAGCCGCTTTAGGAGTGCCGGTATATAGCATATTTCGAGGCCGTATGGGAGCGGTAGATCAACATTTGGCCGCCGAGGGTCGCCTAGTTCTCGTTACGTCTCCCGACGAGGCGGATGCGAAAATCATCCTGCGCAAACGCGACGCCACAACACTACCTACTAACCAGCCCAGACGAGCACTGAGCGAAATAGTTGACCACGTGGAAGCAATTTTAGCCGCCGAAACCACAAAGTGATCACGCAGCGCTTCGATTCGCCAACATGAATCCTCGAATGAAGATCGTTATTGTCGCCGGCGCGCGGCCCAATTTTATGAAAGTCGCGCCTCTAATCGAGGCAGTGCGCGCTTTCAATCGCCGGTCATCAGCAGAAGCACCGATTGAATATAAATTGGTCCACACTGGGCAGCACTACGATGCGAGGATGTCACAGGTCTTTTTTGATGAGATGGGCATTCCCGCGCCGGATGTCAATTTGGAAGTCGGTTCAGGTTCGCACGCGGTTCAAACAGCTAAGATACTCACAGCGTTCGAACCTGTGTGCCTCCAACTGCGACCCGATTGGGTTGTGGTAGTAGGCGACGTCAATTCGACGATGGCCTGTACCTTAGTCGCATCCAAATTAGGCATCAAAGTGGCCCACGTCGAAGCGGGACTGCGCAGTTTCGATCGGACAATGCCGGAGGAAATCAATCGTCTCGTGACGGACGCGATTGCTGATTTGCTGCTCACTCCATCCCCCGATGCCGATGAAAACCTGCGACGCGAGGGCGTCCCTGTCACGAAAATCAAGTTGGTTGGTAATGTCATGATTGATGCTTTGGTCGCGAATCTCCCCAAAGCGCGAAGATCCAACATTTTAGACCGGTTACAGATCCAACGAAGGGGTTTTGCTTACGTTACATTGCACCGACCGTCAAATGTCGATGTGCCGGAAACACTCGCCCTCCTTGCCGAGCAACTGGAACGCCTCGCTAAGGATCTGCCAGTTATCTTCCCAATGCATCCTCGGACGCGTAAGACACTGGCAGAATCCCATCTCTCTTTGGAGGGTAAGCCTGGTGTTTCGATTCTCGATCCGCTCGGCTACCATGATTCGTTGGCGTTGACTGACGCCGCTCGACTTGTCCTAACTGATTCGGGCGGGCTGCAGGAAGAATCAACCTACCTGCGGACTCCCTGCCTCACTCTACGCGCGAATACCGAGCGGCCAATCACGGTCACCGTGGGAAGCAACCGTTTGACCACTCCTCACCGTTTGGCTAATGACGTCAGCTGGGTTTTAAGTCAGAAAGAGGCGCCCGGGCGTATTCCTGATCTTTGGGACGGCCAAGCTGCGGGACGTATTCTGCACGCTCTTCTTGAGGTTTCCTCTCGGCGCAATTCAGCTGTTGAAGACATCGTGCACGGCTATCCGACGGCCTCAAATCCGCTGATGGAACCAAGACTCGTTTGAGAGCGCATTTTTCTGTTCAATGCTGACGGTCATCTTCACATTAGACTACGAAATTCACGGGGACGGTTCGGGCTGTCCGCACCAGCTGATGGTCGAGCCGACGAGCCGGATGCTCCAGCAGTTTGACCGATACGGTGCCAAACTCACCATCATGGCCGACATAGCGGAAATCCTTCGTTTCAAGGACTACTTTGAAAAGTCAGGGCGCGATGATTTCCACTCAGCGGCCATACTGAATCAGCTGCGCAACGCGATCCGAGGTGGTCACGACGTGCAATTGCACATCCATTCGTCTTACTTCAATGCAACCGTTCAGAATGGCCGCTGGCTACAAGATTGGCGCGAATACAACTTCGCAGGCTTGCCGGTCGAGCGAATGAACTGGATGGTGCGGCAGTGTAAGGAATTCCTGGAATCAATCCTTCGGCCGGTGAATCCAACCTACCGATGCTTTGCTTTCCGCGCCGCCAACTGGTCGGTCAGTCCTTCAGAGAACGTCGTCCCGGTCCTGATCAACAATCAGATCGCGATTGATACCTCGGTTTTCAAATATGGTCGGCGAGACGGACTCGTTAGTTTCGACTATAGTACGGCGCATCACCCGTTGCTGCCATGGCGCGCCGATCCGAGCGATATTTGCCGTCCTCATGTCGATAGTCGCTTATGGGAGTTTCCTATCTACGCGCAACGTAGGTGGGTCGGCGCCTTCCTGACTCCTCACCGAATCTACCGTGCCATGGTTGGACGCTTTCATAGGATTGCAGATGCTCCCGGTGGACCCAAGATTAAAACAAGGAAACGGGCCGACCGTCACTGGCTGCTGCAAAAGCACGCGTGGAAGGCGGATTTTAACCAGTGTTCCGGGCGACAGCTGATTCGCAGCCTGGGCGTAGCTGAACGAGAGATTGAAAAGGGTCGGCATGGACCCTTTGTTTTGATCGGCCACTCAAAGCTCTTCACGCGCTGGAACGAACGAAGCTTGGATCCGTTTTTGAAGTTTGTGGCTCGGCGTCAGTCGCGCTGTGTCTTTGGAACATTTGCTTCCTACGGCCGTGTGGCGGACTTGGCTTTTTGCTCGGAGAATAAAGGGACGGACACGGCGAAAGCCTGAGGGAGTTCATCGCTTGTCGGCCCCAAGATACATCGTCCTTACCCCGGCTCGAAACGAAGAGAAGTTCCTGTCGGTCACCATAGAGTCAGTGGTTACTCAGACCATTCGACCCCACAGGTGGATTATCATCAATGACGGTTCCACCGACGGTACCGGTCAAATTGCCGATGCCGCTGCTCGAGCCCACGATTGGATTCAAGTGCTACACCGACCGGACCGAGGTTTCCGCCAGCCAGGTGGGGGAGTGGTCGAAGCGTTGAACGCTGGCTATGCTCTCACCATGGAGGAACCCTGGCACTTCCTGGTGAAGCTCGATGGAGATCTATCATTCGCTTCCAATTACTTTGAACGGTGTCTTCTCCGTTTCTCGAAGGAGCCGACGCTTGGAATCGGGGGAGGCACTATCTGTAATCAAGTCGGGGCAGACCTAACGCCGGAGGCACCGGATGATCCGGCCTTTCACGTGCGCGGCGCAACCAAAGTCTATCGTCGCGAATGTTGGGAGGCGATCGGCGGTTGGATTCCCGCACCGGGTTGGGATACGGTCGATGAGTACAAGGCGAACATGCTCGGTTGGATTACGTATACGTTCCCCGAACTGCGCCTCTGGCACCATCGGCCCGCAGGAGGAGCCCAAGGCACATGGAAGAACTGGGTTAAGAACGGCTTGGCCAACTATATCGCAGGATATCACCCGATTTTCATGATAAGCAAATGCGTCCGGCGCGCTTTTGTGAAGCCCTATGGAGTTGTCGCTCTGGGTTTGCTTGTCGGCTTTGTCAGTGGCTATGCCAGGCGGGTGCCCCAGGTCAACGACAAGGCCCTTATCCGCTATTTGCGTCATCAACAGATCTGCCGCCTGTCTCTACGAGAGAGCCTTTGGGACCGCAAACCTGCGCCCCTCGTGTAACACGGTTTCTGGCCGCCTTCGGTCAATCTGCCGATTAGTTTACAGCAATATCGATGAAGTATCGATTAATAGATCTCCTCGCATGCCCCCATGATAGGAGCGGCTTGCGTCTCAAGGATGCGCAAGTCACGAAGACAGCCCACACCAAGAAGCTGACGCGCGTCCCTTGCCGTCAGTTCTGTGGCAGACGTAATTGCTCAGTGGCTGAGGCTGATGTTTCTGCTGAGATTTGCAGCCAATGCTACTCGGAAGAGATTGTGGAGGGAACGCTGGTGTCGCCTACTGGCAAAGAATATCCGATTGTTGGCGGCATCCCGCGATTGCTTTCCGCACGCGCGAGCGAGTTTATTCGCAAGAACAAGGCGAGCTTTTCTCTCGAGTGGAAGTACTTTCGATTTGGCGAGCGGAATTGGGGGCAGGATCTACCGTTTCGAAGAGAACTTTTCCTGAAAGGGCTAGGCTTAGGATCGAATGACCTGCGAAATAAGCTGATCCTCGACGCAGGATGTGGCAGCGGGCTTTTATCAATGGAAATGGCGAACAGTTTCGGAATGGAAGTGGTCGGGGTGGATCTGGCGACGGGGATTGAGCTCGCTTATGCCCGCAACACAAACCCCGATGTGCATTTCGTCCAAGGCTCTCTTCTGGAATTGCCTGTCCGCGACCGCGTCATGGACTGCATTTACTGCGCGGGCGTCCTGATCCATTTGCCCGACACGGCTCGCGCTTTCCGGCTCCTGCCGCGGGTGCTTCGACCCGGGGGTAGGTATTTTGTTTGGATTTACCGAACGATCGAATCCCACGAACTGCGGATCGACCGGATCAAGGAAGCCATATACCATCGAGTTCGCACCAGATTGACGTCCCGCCTGCCGATTCGATTTCAGGAATGGCTGTATCAGGCACTCCTGCTACCCTTCCTCCTGAAGCAGAGTATCATGCGATTGTTCGGATCGAAACAGAACGTGCGAACGTGGCGCGAGAAGATGCAGAACTATATCGACACGTTCTCGCCAACTTATGTGAATCGTCATACCACACAGGAAGTGGAGCGGTGGTTCGAGGAGGCTGGCTTCGCCAACGTGCAATTGGCTTACGAAGAACGCTACGGCTTCGCCATGCGCGGCGATCTCGTCGTGCCTGTGGAAGAAGCTGAGACTAAAGGCAGTGTTCGCGGGTAGCGTCGTCGGTTCCCGAGACTGCGAGAGAAAAAATGTGCGGCATTTGCGGCAAGCTCAATTTTGAAGGGGATCATCCTGTCGATCGAAACTTAATCGACACTATGATGCACCGAATATTCCATCGCGGACCAGATGGTGGCGCAACATTCTGTTCCGGACCGGTCGGGCTGGGCCATCGGCGCTTGAGCATTATTGACTTGTCCACCGGCGCGCAACCGATGTCTAACGAGGACGGTACGGTTTGGATCGTCTTTAATGGCGAGATTTACAATTTCGCCGCGTTGCGGGCCGAGTTGCAGGCGCGAGGCCACAAGTTCAAGTCGACTACTGACACCGAGGTGATCGTTCACCTCTACGAAGAGGAAGGTGAAGCATCGGTAAAACGACTCCGCGGCATGTTTGCCTTTGCGATTTGGGATGCACGCAAGAACAGATTGTTCTTGGCCCGCGATCGAGTGGGGATAAAGCCGCTCTACTATGTCCATACGGGCAACGCGTTCTTATTCGCTTCCGAAATCAAGGCTTTGTTAGCTGATCCTTCGGTTTTTCGTAGAATCAATTATTCAGCAATCGATCGATTTCTAACTTATTATTACCTTCCAGGAAATCAGACGTTACTTGATGGCATCAAAAAATTGGAACCCGGGCAATACCTGACTGTCGTTGATGGTCAGATTAAGATTAAGACTTATTGGGACCTTCGCTTTGAGCCATCGCCACGTGGAATTAGCTTTCGGGATGCCGTCGAAGCGCTGCAGACAATGCTTCGTCAGACTGTTAGAGACCACATGATCAGCGACGTGCCAGTCGGTGTGTTGTTGAGCGGTGGGGTCGATTCGACCGGAGTACTCCGTTACGCCGCGGAGGAAGCCGGCAGCCCGATCCGAACGTTCACAGTCGGATTTAGCGGCGCTGGGTTCGCTGACGAAAGACCATATGCGCGCCTCGCAGCGGAACGATATGGGACGATTCACCAGGACATAACAATTAGCTCAAAGGATTTTCAGGCGTTTCTGCCTGATTACGTATGGCATATGGAGGAGCCGGTATGTGAACCGCCTGCCGTAGCTCTCTACTTCGTCTCGAGGCTCGCCCGCAATTCCTCCGTCAAAGTCCTGCTATCCGGCGAAGGTGGCGATGAAGCGTTTGCCGGCTATCAAAACTACCGAAATTTGCTGCTTCCAGAACGGATGAAGTCGGCAATGGGTCCTGCCAAAGGGTTGCTGCAACTTGGTTTTGGAGCCTTGCACAGCGGCGGTCCACTCGCGCACAGCGTTACACCCACTTCGTCCACCCCAAACATTCGGAATACTATTTCAGCCGCACCTCAAGTCCGGCCACCGCATTCAACCGCGAAAAGCGTTCGCTTTACAGGCCGGACTTCGCCAAACTTTTGGGCGATCATCGAGCCGACGCTCCTACTCGCGCGCTCTTTGAGAGAGCCGCCGGCCAGTCATTGCTTAATCAGATGCTCTACGTCGATACGAAAACGTGGTTGCCGGATGATCTGTTGATTAAAGCTGACAAAATGACTATGGCCACGTCAGTTGAACTTCGGGTGCCACTTCTTGACCATCAAATTCTCGAATTTGCCGCGTCTCTTCCGTCTGAGTTCAAGGTTCATCGCGGCTCCATGAAGCGGATCCTAAAGGCGGCTTTACACGATTCTGTTCCACGAGAGATTCTGGAGCGAAGGAAAACCGGCTTTCCGGTTCCGTATGCAGCATGGCTTCGAAGGGAAATGAAGGCTTTTGTCCATGATACGGTACTGTCACCAAAGGCCGCTTTGGCTGATTACTTTGAGAAGCCGGCCCTGGAGCGTCTGCTTCAGGAGCATCAAAGTGGCATCAATTGCTCGAAAGAGGTCTTCTCGCTATTGGTTCTTGAGTTGTGGCACTCCGCGTTTTTGACGTCTGCTCCGGCCTTTCCTAGATTTCACGAGGCAGATAGCCTCCACCCTGTTCCATGACGCCGGCAGCGGCGCTCATTTTGCTGGTTCTGTTGTGCGTCGTACTCGCCGGCACCAGACGACAAGCCTTGATCGCACTCATTTGTGGGGTGCTTTATGTCAGCCAGGCGCAAGCCATAAACGTCTTGGGTGTAAATTTCTTCGGTGTTCGCTTCTTAGAAGTTGGAGCGATTGCCCGTGTCTTGAGCCGGCGTGAGTTCTTCTTCTCTAATTTGAATACGGTAGATCGCGGTGTGTTGTGGTTGTATGGTTACACGACCGTGGTCTTCCTCCTGCGCTCTCCGGATGGACTCGGATCAGCCGTTGCGATTGCACTCGATGCCGGCTTTGCCTACTTCACATTTCGCGCGCTATTACAGACCATGGAAGATCTGCGATGGCTGTTGCGGATCTTTGTAGTCGTGCTCGTCCCTCTGATGTTGCTACTAGTAGTTGAACGGAAGACAGGGCAGATCCCTTTGTCTTTTATGGCGGGCAGCGCCGGGTATGAAGGCCATTTCGTTCGCGAGGGAGTACCGCGGTGCTTTGGCAGTTTCCGGAACATGGATCTGCTTGGAACGGTTGGAAGCAGCTTTCTTCCGCTTTATATCGCTCTTGTGTTGAGCAAAGTTGACCGATCTCGCGCGGTGCTTGGTGTCATCTTTTGCTTGTCAATCGTGGTGTTTTCCAACTCCGGCGGACCGATTGGTTGTGTGGGCGTGGCATTTTTCGGCTGGGCCTTGTGGCTCTTTCGCACGCGAATGCGCCTGTTTCGCTGGGGGGTGGTGGCATTCTTTGCCGTTTTGGCGATGATTATGAAGGCCCCGATCTGGTATTTCCTGGACCGGGTGAGTTCGGTCACCGGCGGTGCGGGCTGGCATCGATCCTACCTGATTGATGTGGCAGTTCAACATCTTCGGACTTGGTGGCTCATGGGCGTTCCGATCGGGAACACGCGTGAATGGTTCCCCTACACCATAGATGTTACTGGCGGAGCAGACATCACAAATCAGTATCTTTTGTTCGGCATCACAGGTGGTCTCGGCGCAATGAGCCTGCTAATCGTTCTCGTGACCAGAGCATTTAGCTGGCTAGGCCGCAGCTTGGCCATTGCTAGGGCCGGTGGTCCGCCCTTTCGCAGATTAGAGATGATGCTGTGGGGCTTGGGTGTGATGCTAGGGGTGCATGTTGTCAACTGGTTCGGTATCACCTACTACGACCAGTTTTATATGATTTGGTTTCTCCAGTTGGCAGCCATTTCAACGCTTGCGGGAAACGTCTTGCAAGGGCCGTTGGTCCGGAGACTACAGCATCTGAGTAGGACGCGAGACTCGGATGGGCAGGCTGCTCTGAACAGCCGATTCGCGGTGTAGCTTTCGATTCGTGATCAACCTGCAGCGGTTATTACGGTAATGAAATTATCTATCGTTGTGATCTGTTGGAACGATGCCAAGGTCATCTACAACTGTCTGGATTCCATCTTCAAGGAAACAGTGGGCACGTCCTTCGAAGTCATCGTGTCGGACAACGGATCCACTGATGGATCCATCGCTGAAATCCGCAAGCGGTATCCTTCGGTGCGAATTGTCGAGAATGGTGCAAACCTGGGCTTTGCTAAAGGCAACAATGCTGGGATCGCGGTCGCGCAGGGCGATTACGTGCTTATTCTCAATCCGGACACGATCATCCACTATGGAGCTCTTGATGAATTCATTCGCTTTGCTGACGAACGCCCGGAGGCAGGCGCTTACGGGTGTCGCGTGCTGAACCCAGACGGTTCATTGCAGATCTCCGCGCGTCCGCGGCCGACGGTATTGAGGGAGTTGTTGGCCGCACTCTGCGTACGGTGGCTAGGGCGAATTTCGACGGCCTTAGCGGCTGATTCATATGTTGGCTGGAATGCAGACACTGAGCGGACCGTCGATTGGCAGTCTGGCTGTTGCATTTTGTTCCAAAGGAAGTTGCTCAAACAGCTTCAAGGTTTTGACGAGAGGTTCTTCTATCACTTCGAAGAGACGGACCTCTGCTTTCGCGTCTGGAAGTCCGGCGCGCCTGTGCTCTTTTGCCCGACCGCCAAGATCACTCATTTGGGTGGCCAATCCGTCGGGCGCTTTCCCATCCGCTTCGTCTTGGAGACGTATCGCAGTCGCTATCGCTACTTCTACAAGCATTATGGCTCAAGGGGCGCCACTCAGATCAGGTGGATTGCGATCTTACACTTGGCGATCCGCAAGTTTGGCTACGGATTACTCAGGTGGTTCAAAAAGGATGAACGTCTGGAGAATAGGCTGGCCATGTATCGAGTTGCTCTAAAATGGAATCTCCAGCTGGACCCGATTGAGTTTGTGAAAACAGGCCAAGAGCCAGACCTGGGATACGCGCCTTTGGCGCCCACTCCGAAACTGGCCTAAAAGGATTGCGAGCGACAAATGGCAGGTTTAATGAACAAGAGTATGCATAGTTCACTTGTGACAGGCGGTGCCGGGTTTATCGGTTCCCACGTTGCTGAACACCTATTGCGGATGGATCACCATGTTGTGGTTCTGGACGATCTAAGCGGTGGATTTGAGATGAACGTTCCAAAGGGCTGTGAGTTCGTGAATGGATCGATTTTGGATTGCGCCCTGATCGAGCGACTTTTCCGAGAGCATCAATTCAACTATGTCTACCATTTAGCAGCGTATGCCGCCGAGGGCTTAAGCCATTTCATAAAGCGATTCAACTATCAAAACAACTTAATTGGGTCGGTGAATCTCATAAACGCGGCAGTTAATCACAAAGCTAGCAAATTTGTATTTACCTCCTCGATTGCCGTATATGGTGCAGGCCAAAGTCCAATGACTGAGGAAATGATTCCGGTCCCCGAGGACTCTTACGGTATAGCGAAGCTGGCCGTGGAACAGGAATTGAAAGTGTCTCACGAAATGTTTGGGCTGGACTATGTGATCTTCCGACCCCACAACGTCTACGGCGAGCGGCAGAACATCGGAGATCGCTACCGTAATGTCGTTGGAATTTTCATGAATCAACTGCTGCGACATGAGCCGATGTCTATCTTCGGTGACGGCGAACAAATGCGGGCTTTCACGCATATCGATGATGTTGCCCCGGTCATTGCCGATTCGGTGAATCACAAGTTGGCTCAGAACCAGGTCTACAATGTGGGTGCGGATGTGCCGGTCACCGTCAACCAACTCGCGAGCGTGATTGCGAAGGCTATGTCTCTGCCCCGTAATGTCGTTCACTTGCCTGCGAGGAACGAAGTCAAGACTGCTTTCGCCGATCACCAGAAAGCCGAGAGGACGTTCGGGAAGCGGGAGAAAGTGAGTCTCGAGGAGGGAATTCGGACGATGGCATCATGGGTCGAGAAGCATGGAGCTCGGGAGAGTAATGTGTTCAAGGAGATTGAGATCTGCAAAAATCTGCCCCCAAGTTGGCGCAAAGCCTTGGACAGCCTTGCGTCTGATCAGGCGAAGCCGTGAGCAAGGGACTAACGGCTTTTGTCCTCTCTTGGCACATCCACCATCGGATATTTGGACGGGAATGCTCTTTGAAGTGCAACCAGCCCTGGCGGAGCATCTGCGAAGTTTGGGAATTACGGCCTATCTGCAGAAAGGCGTGTGAGTGATGAGAATGGCACGGTTACTGCGCGGTGTGAGATATCCGACTGTTGCCGCCAGGGCGAGACTTCTGGGTGGAGCGAATCGTTGCGAAGCGGGGTCGGTCGAAAGGCATTCATGACAGTGAAGAGATTATTGGCGGGTGTGATTACATTGCTGGTGGCGCATGCCGCTACCGCAGGAACCTTCTACATCGATTTCAAAGGCGGTAGTGACTCCAATGACGGACTCTCCAAGTCGAAGGCATGGCAACGCCATCCATTTATGAAGGGCTTTGGAGGCCGGTATAACCACTCTGCAGGCGATCGCTTTATCTTCAAGGGCGGCGTGACTTGGCCGTCCGAGTGTTTTCAACTACGTATTGCCGCCGGGGGGGCGAACGACCAAAGCCGTGACTACTATGGCGTGGACCAAAACTGGTTCAGCGGAAACAGCTGGAGCCAACCAGTGTTCGATTTCGAGGACAAGCAAGTCGGAATTGGCTGGCAGTACGGTGCTGGCGTGCTCATAGAGAGGACAAGTTACATAACGATTGATAGTCTGGAAATGAAGCGGCACCGAGGGTTTTTGTCACCCGCCGATTTCGGTGCCTGCACCATCACTTTGCTGGGTACAGTTTCCTATCTGACAGTCCAAAACTGCTATATTCATGATTGGTCTATGCCAAGACCCGGCACCGGACAGGACGGAGGAGCGGGAGGTGGCATCACTCATGTCGACGGCTACGGCCCTGGTATCTTGATTGATCGATGCACTTTCAGCCAAGCAGCTGCGCCGGATGGCGTGGTTTCGGGAATCGCAGTTCACTTGAGCGGCACTGTTTCCGGCTGCACAATGCGCGACCTGGGCAGTGCATTCCTGGGCGGGGGAATAATCCGTGATAACGTAATTTATAACCTGCGCGAACCCACCGACCCGGCGGCTCACTCGAACGCTATTTACACCCACGTTCCTAGCACGATCTGCAATAATCTGCTCCACGATATTCCGGCGCGAGCGCAGGTTATCTACGTCTCTCCCAACTTCATCGGGGTCAGCGGGTATGATCTAATCTACAACAATGTCGTCTACAATGTGGCTCAGCCCTGTATTACAATCGACGAGGAAGGACCGGATTCTAGTAATAGTGGTTCACGCATCTACAACAACACTTTGGTGGCGCCATCCGGGACCGGTTGGTGCGTTCGTGTTGCTCCTAAGCAGGTGCTCGGCTTGATTGACGTCCGGAACAATCACTTGATTAGCACCGCGACGGCTGTTTGCTATGGTAACCTGGCGGGTGGTTGCGGCAATGTTCGGAGTGTGACCGTCGTGAACAATCTCAGCCAAACGCCCTCAGCGGCGGCCGCGGGCGGATACATTGCAAGCGCCAAATTTGCCCCTATTACTGGAACAAGCCCAACGGTCAGCAAAGGCGTAGCTCTCAATGATGTTTTCACCAAAGACATTTTAGGCAATTCGCGCCAAGGATCGTGGGACATTGGCGCCTATCAATTCACGGGCTCGCGACCTCGAGTGAATGCGGCTCCTTCGATTGATCCAGTCGGGTTCAGTGCCGCTGATGTGTCTGCGTCCGAATCTGGCATGCAGATCATTGAGGGGACGAGCGCGACCTTGACTGCCCGTTTGACCGATGTCGACGGGGACGCTCTCAGTTGGACTTGGCGATATGCAATCAACGGCGGGACGGCAATCACTTATGCGTCGGGCTCCGGCCCTGTAGCTTCTGCCAACTTCAGCTTTGGCCCTGGAACAGGCGGCAACTCCTACGCTTGGACCTTGAAGGCCACGGACGGGGCCGAATCAACGGAGGTCAGCTTTCAAGTGCAGGTGTTGTCCCCAAGCCGCCCGTCGGGTGTGCAGACGGGCGTGGCGTTTGAAGCTGAGTCCGGTAGCATTGCTGCTCCTTTTTCTGTCTCAAACGGGTCTATTTCCCAATCCATTCAAACGTCCGTGGTCACCGGCGGTAGGGCATCGTACTCGTTCACGGCTCCCGTGTCGGGCCAATACACTGTGCAAGCCTTGGTGGATGCCCCGAACGAGGCTTCAAACTCGTTTTACGTCGGAATTGATGCGGAGCCGCAGGAAGTGATTTCCTCCTGGCACATTCCGCTCACCAACGGACCGGAGTGGCGGCCAGTATCCTGGCAAGGCGATGGCACCTGGGACCGGCCAGCTTTTTCCCCGAAGTATTTCAGCCTTTCCGCCGGCTCGCATACTCTGATTGTTGTCGGTCGGGAACCTGGAGTGCGAATTGACAAGCTAAAGATCACCAAGGTTCCTTCACCGCCGAGTAATCTTCGAGTTGCTGTCACTCAGTAGGCCAGCACCACGGGCAAGCGTGCCGGCGGACCGCCCCGATACCTCTTAGAGACGCTGGCTGAGTTGTCAGCGTAGCAGTTTTCATTGCGACCGGCGTGAGCGATCCTTTGGTCAGTGTGATCATCCCGACATATAATCGGGAGAAAACGATCGCTCATGCCATCCAGAGCGCCCTCGATCAGTCCTACCGTAATCTGGAGGTTATCGTCGTTGATGATGGCTCGACTGATCGGACGGCGGAAGTGCTGAAGAGATTTGGAGAACGGATTCGGGTAATCGGTCAGGCGAATGCGGGACCGTCAGCCGCAAGAAACCGCGGCGTGGAGTCTGCCCTCGGGTCGATCATCGCTTTCCTAGATTCGGATGATGCGTGGTTTCCGAACAAGTTGGCTAGGCAAGTGGCGTTGCTTGAACGATTAGGACCAAGAGTGTCGTGTTGCCTCTGCAACATTCAGTTCGCGCAAGGACCGGCGGCTCGGAACACGTCGTTTGCGGTGGCTGATCTTCATCCACCAATCGAAGAAGGGGTTTGGCGGAATCCAACTGAGGTCTTGATTACTCGCTTCGTACTTTTCAATCAGGCGCTCGCAGCTCGAAAGGATGCGCTGCTCGAAGCTGGTTTATTTCGTCGGGACCTGCGATTATTGGAGGACTATGATCTTGCGCTTCGACTGTCGATGCTTGGCCCATGGGCATTTATCCAAACTCCTTTGGTGAGTTATGGCACGGGGGAAAGCAATAGCTTAACTAGTTCTTGCGTCTCGGACAAAACTGTGTTGCCGCGGATCGCCTTGCGAATCCTAGAGCTGCTGCTGGCCAGTGGAAAGCTCTCGGAAGGTCGGCTCCGCGGCGTTTTGCGCCGTCAGATCACTTACTCCAGCCTTCGTCTCACCGCTGCGGAATGGGTGAATGGTCGATCCGAATCTGGACGAGTGCTGGGAAGGACGCTCGATTGCTGTCTATCGCTCTTTGCTTCGATCCAGAGGCGCACGCCGCTCCTTAGGCGCATGGATGTCGTGTCGACCGATGAATTCCTCCTCAAGGGTGAGCAACTTGGTGGCGGATAGAGGGTGACACTGGCATTGAGCGTTGGCAACTGCCCTAATGTCATGGGTCATCCTCGTCCTCGGATCCTGTATTTAACTCGGAATTGCCCGTTTGGGGAATCATTCGGTGGACAGCTTCGAACGCTGCATATTGCGCGACTCCTGCAGAATTGCGGAAACTTGGATTTGGGACTACTGCTACTCGAGGAGCCATCCAGCGTCGCCCTCGAACGGACGAAAGCGGAATTCAGAGTTCGTTGGGTTCGGCAACTACAATCTCAGCCAATTCGTGGCTGGCGAGATCGGTTGCGTCACGAATTCGACCCGCGATATCTCAACACCGAAGGATGGTGCCTTTCCTCGCCGGACGCTTCCGAATTGCGGTCAATCACACGCGACTACGACTTGGTTTGGATACATAATTTGGCAGTGGCCAATGGAGCAGGGGGGTATCGTTGGGACCGAACGATCCTCGATGTTGATGATCTCCGCGCACATTACCATCGGTCGGCTATGAAGTGCGCGCGATCCTGGCGAGACTGGGCAAGATCGCTGCGCCAGAACTGGCTGTGGCGACGACGAGAGTCTCGATTGCTCGACCGGTTTGGAGGCTTGGTAGTTTGCAGCGAGGCGGATCGCCGGCATCTTGGAAGTTCGCAGCGGGTTCATGTGGTCCCTAACGGCTTTGAAAGGCCGGTTGAGCGCCCAATGCGGAGACTCGCCCAGCCTACTCGTCTCGGCTTTATCGGCTTGTTGCGCTATCCGCCCAATTTGGAGGGAATCCACTGGTTTCTGCAAAAAGTTTGGCCAATAATCAAGCGCCACGAACCAGCAGTCCGGCTTCGATTGGTCGGAGCTGGAGCTGATGCGACGCTGGCCGGATCCAGTGCGGACGTCGATGTTTTGGGCTGGGTAAGCGATCCATCAGTTGAGATCGCCACTTGGTCGGCGATGATTGTCCCGATTCGCGTTGGTGGGGGTACACGGATTAAGATTGCCGAAGGCTTCGGCAGGGGCTGCCCAGTGGTGACAACGTCCCTCGGTGCTTTCGGATATGAAGACGTCAGATCCGGAGAGGATATCGTGTTGGCGGATAGTCCTGAAGCTTTTGCTCAAGCATGTGTTGCATTGATTCGAGATCAATCGTTGGGTGAGCGGTTGGCTGCTAACGCATGGGAGAAGTTTTGCTGCAAATGGACATGGGATGCTATGGCGCCGCGGGTCGCAGCGGCAGTTGAGCAGTGTTTGCGTAATGCTGGATCCACTTCGATGAGAACGGCGACTCCTGCTGCTGCGATTCCTAAGTAAAGGCTGTCTCGATCTGCAAATTTAGCCCTGAAAGTGAAATTGTGATCCAAGTTGATTTTGCAATCATCGGCGGCGGCATCGTTGGGCTGGCAACCGGCTCAGCACTGCTCGATCGTCATCCAGGTAGTCGTATCGCGATTCTGGAGAAGGAACAGTCTTGGGGTGTGCACCAAACTGGCCACAACAGCGGGGTAATTCACTCGGGCATCTACTACAAGCCCGGGAGCCTCAAAGCGACCTTGGCACGCCAGGGAAACCTATCCATGGTCGAGTTTTGCCGCACTCATGGAATTCCGCACCAGGTTTGCGGAAAGGTGATTGTTGCCACGCGACCAGAGCAACTTCCGCTGCTGGAGAAACTGTATCAGCGTGGACTCGAGAACAGGTTGGACGTGGTTCGGTTGAACCCCGCCGGAGTGCGACAAATTGAGCCTCATGTCCAGTGTCTCGCGGGGGTGCAAGTACCAAGCACGGGTATCGTCGATTACAAGGCAGTCTGCCGGAAGCTGGCTGAGTTGATTCAGCTCCGAGGCGGTGTCTTGCGGCTTGGGAGTAAGGTGTTGGCGATTCGCCGCGCGGGCGACAGTCAGGTAATTCAGACGACGAAAGACACCCTACAGGCTCGAACCGTGATTAATTGTGCGGGCCTCCATAGCGATCGAGTCGCCAGAATGGGCGGGGTTGAACCCCAGGCGAAGATCGTGCCGTTCCGGGGCGAGTATTTTGAGCTGCGGCCGGAAAGACGCTTTCTTGTCAAAACGCTTGTCTACCCTGTGCCAAACCCGGCCTTTCCCTTTTTGGGTGTCCACTTTACTCGGATGATTGACGGCAGTGTTCATGCTGGCCCGAACGCGGTTCTGAGTTTTCGAAGAGAGGGATATCATAAGACGGATTTTAGCCTGCGCGACTTTGCTGAAGTGATGTTATATCCTGGGTTCTGGAAACTGGCGCGGCGACACGCGCGAGAAGGCCTTAAAGAGATGGCCCGTTCGTTCAGTAAAGCCCACTTCGTTCGAAGCCTTCAGGAGTTGATCCCTGAGATTCGCGCGGAGGACCTGGTTCCCGCGGAGGCAGGTGTCAGAGCTCAAGCTTTGCTGCGAAATGGCGACTTGGTTGATGACTTTCTCATCGTAGGCACCGCGAAAGCCATTCATGTCTGCAATGCCCCGTCTCCTGCGGCGACGGCTTCTCTCGAGATCGGGAAGGCGATTTTGGCGCATGTGGAAGACACATCGGCTGAAGCCGCAGGGGCGTGCTCACCGCCGAAGAACTCACGGGAGACTCGTAAGTGACCTTAATCCGGGATTGGCGATGACAGAGGCCGTGCTTTAAAACGTATTGATTGATTCGATAATTATGCTATGCACGAGTTGGTAATCGAGGCCGGTCGAACCGAACGGCAGTACTGGCGCGACCTGTGGAGATACCGGGAGCTGTTTTATTTCCTGGCTTGGCGAGACCTGTTGGTTCGCTACAAACAGACCGTTGTTGGAATTGCGTGGGCCGTTGTGCGGCCAGTTCTGACCATGGCCGTCTTGACGGTGGTTTTTGGACGTTGGGCCAAGTTGCCCTCGCCTCCCGGTGTACCGTATTCGCTGCTTGTATTTTGCGGAATGCTGCCGTGGCAGTTCTTTGCTACGGCACTCACCGAGAGCGGGAGTAGTCTTGTCAACAACTCCAATCTAATCTCGAAGGTGTATTTTCCACGCCTGGTTGTGCCAGCCAGCAGTGTAATCGCTAGCCTCGTCGATTTTCTGATTTCTGCGGTAGTGCTTTCAATAATGATGATCTGGCATCGCTTCGTGCCTTCGGGCGCGGTTGTTTTCTTTCCCTGCTTTCTTTGTCTGGCATTCGCGGCGGCGTTCGGCGTCGGGTTATGGGTTTCAGCGCTCATGGTCAAATATCGCGATTTCAAGCACATCCTTCCCTTCGTGACTCAGTTTGGCCTTTACCTTTCACCGGTTGCATTCACAAGCGAGATTGTGCCGGACCGCTGGCGGTTCATGTATTCCTTGAATCCTATGGTGGGCGTCATTGATGGCTTCCGGTGGTCTCTGCTTGGGCAATCAATGAGTTGGACGAGTTTGGCGCTGTCCTGCGCCGTTGTGGGAGTAATTCTTCTGACCGGGATTGCCTATTTTAGAAACACCGAACGCAGCTTCGCAGACGTCATTTAGGCTTGCATGAACGAGACGGTTATTCGAGTCGAGGATTTGTCCAAGAAATACGTTATTGGGCATCAATTGGCCAACGGAGACGGCTTACGACACAAGATTGAAGGCCTGTTACGGTCTCCTGGGAAATGGTTGAGGAATGCTAAGGAGAAAGTGACTTTAGAGGAGTTTTGGGCGCTCAGGAATGTCTCATTTGATGTTCAGCGAGGAGAGGTTATTGGTGTCATTGGACGGAATGGTGCTGGTAAATCAACGCTGCTTAAAGTTCTTAGCCGAATCACCGAGCCTACGACTGGGAGGATTCGTGTGAGAGGTCGAGTAGCCAGTTTGCTCGAAGTAGGAACCGGGTTTCACCCTGAATTGACTGGAAGAGAGAATGTCTACCTGAATGGCGCGATACTAGGGATGAGTAAGGTAGAAATTCGGAGCAAATTTGACAGCATCGTCGATTTCGCTGAGATCGAGAAGTTCCTCGATACGCCTGTGAAGCGATATTCATCTGGAATGTTTGTGCGATTGGCTTTTGCTGTGGCTGCCCATTTGGATCCTGAAATCCTCATCGTAGACGAGGTTCTGGCCGTGGGAGATTCTGAGTTTCAGAAGAAGTGCTTACGGAAGATGGGGGATGTAGCGCATGCGGGTCGCACTGTTTTGTTTGTGTCCCACAACATGCAAGCGGTGACACGACTTTGCTCCAGGTGCGTCTTGATGCACAAGGGAGAAGTGAAAATGGACGGTCCCTCCAACCAGGTGGCCAATGCGTACCTCAAATCAGGCGTAACAACCACGGCGGCTCGAGAGTGGCCTGACCCCAATTCAGCTCCCGGTGATGCCGCGACTCGCCTTCGTGCGGTGCGCGTGCGGTCGAAGAACGGAGAAGTCGTCGATACTATCGACATCCGCCATCCGGTCGGAATCGAGATTGAGTACGATGTCCTGAGTGCTGGATTGATCTTCTTTCCGCATTTCGCGTTGCGCAATGAAGACGGAAGCACCGTTTTCATCGCCGTTGACGTGGATCCTGAATGGCGAGGACGCGAACGCCCGCCCGGACGGTATACGAGCACCGGTTGGATTCCTGGGAACTTCCTGAGCGAGGGGCTCCTCTCGGTCTTGGCCGTCGTGATGACCCTTAATCCCGAAGTTTCACATGCAGTCGTGGAGGATGCAGTCGCCTTTAGAGTCGTCGACTGCCTGCCGGCCAAGGATACGGCCCGAGGCGATTATCATAAGCCCATGAGCGGATTTGTGCGACCGTTGCTCGAATGGACCACGCGCAGAACGAGTTGAGTGAGTCGGACCCGCAGTCGCATGGAATCCAGGGTTGAATCTCTTGTTCGCCGCTGGCGAGTTTTCTGGTTGTGGCATGCAGGCCACGGTTTTTGGGGGCGGATTGGCTCTAGGCTGGCCAGTTTTGGTGCCAAACGTTACCGCCATCGGCACGCTTTGGCTCAACTGACGCCATGTGGTTATATTGAACCTAGCGCCGAGGTTATTGACAATCAGCCGGTACTCGGTGCCAATGTATTTGTCGGAGAAAGGGCTGTGCTGGCCCGTTGGGGCGGCCAAGGCAGTATCACGTTGGCCGACAAAGTAACTATCCACCGGGACTGCAGCCTTGAACTCTGTCCGGGGGGCGCCATCAGCATTGGGGAAAAGACAGCGTTAGAACGCGGGTGCATTCTGGTTTCGGCGGTTCACCCCATCCGGTTTGGCAGGAATAATGTGATCGCGGCCTACTGCGCGTTTTACTCTTACGACCATGGCATCACTTCCGGCCGAGGTATTGCGGAGCAACCGCTTTGCTCCAAAGGACCAATTGTCTTGGAAGATGACGTCTGGCTCGGAGTCGGTGTCACTGTCCTTTCTGGCGTCACCATCGGATCCGGAGCGGTGATCGGTGCTGGATCGGTAGTTACTCGAGATATCCCCTCACAGTCAATCGCAGCCGGTATTCCAGCTAGACCACTCAAGAGTCGCAGTCAGCTAAACAATCATTCCGTCTGAACGTCGTCGTTAGAGACGAGCTTCGCTGAGAATGGCAACCACTTACGCAGAATCCAAGCTTGCGGACGAAATGCTTCGACTCATCGAGGACTTGTATCCAATTTGTCGAAGCATCACGGGAGATGGCGTGAGACAGACCCTTCAGAGAATACGCGATCTAATTCCGCTGACGGTGCACGAGGTTCCAACAGGAACGAAGGTGTTTGACTGGACCATTCCACGAGAATGGAACATTCGAGACGCCTATATCAAAAATTCTCGCGGGATGCCCGTCGTTGAGTTCAGAAAGTGCAACCTGCATGTCCTGAACTATAGCGCGCCCGTGAGCGCGCGTATGTCATTGGCTGAGCTACGCCCTCATCTCTTCACATTGCCCGATCATCCCGAGTGGGTCCCTTATCGCACCTCGTATTACGTCGAACGCTGGGGCTTCTGCCTATCCCATCGTGCTCTGCTGGAGTTGCCGGAAGACGAGTATGAAGTCCTGATCGACTCCAGCCACACCGACGGGAGCTTGACTTACGGAGAATTCTATCTGCCTGGCCGAGTGCCAGAAGAAGTCCTCGTTTCATGCCATGTCTGTCATCCCTCACTTGCTAACGATAACCTCTCGGGGGTTGCTGTGGCCACGCATGTCGCCCGGCTGATCCAGCGCTGGTCGAATCGCGAATATTCATACAGGTTTCTCTTCATCCCCGGGACGATTGGGTCCATTACGTGGCTTGCGCGAAACGAGGAAATTACTCCATTGATCAAACATGGCTTGATCCTTAGTTGTGTCGGTGACGCCGGGCCGTGCACTTACAAGAGAAGTCGGCGAGGGAATGCTCAGATCGATCGAGTCGCCGCCCATGTGCTGCGACATTCACATGAAGCCCATTCTATTCTGGATTTCACCCCATACGGATACGACGAACGCCAGTATTGTTCGCCTGGTTTCAATTTGCCGGTGGGTTGCTTCATGCGCACGCCGAATGGGTGCTATCCGGAGTATCACACTTCGGCTGACAATCTGCAGTTTGTGACGGCAGACGCGTTGGAGGATTCCCTCAAAACGATACTAGACGTCCTGTCGGTAGTTGAAACGAACCGGACTTATTTAAATACAAATCCAAAGTGCGAGCCTCAACTTGGCCGGCGCGGCCTTTATAGCACTGTCGGTGGTCAAACCGGGGACAAGTCATTGGAGATGGCATTTCTCTGGGTCCTCAACTTCTCAGACGGTCACTGTAGTTTGCTGGACATCGCGGAGCGATCTGGGCTTAAGTTCACGGTTTTACGAGAAGCTGCCCATCGTTTAGAAGCGGCCGGGCTGTTGACATGCCTTGGACGCACAAGTTCCTGATACAGGCGCTGTAATTAGGCAATGATCGGCGCTAGAGTTGCTTTATTCTCATCGTAACATCATGTGTGGAATAGCCGGTTACTGTGGGCTGTCAGACAACGGTATTCTCGAACGAATGAACCGTTTAATGGTCCATCGAGGGCCCGACGACCACGGTGTCTATGTGCATCCCGAGAGCCGAGTTGGGCTGAGCATGCAGCGGTTGAGCATTCTCGACCTTTCCGGTGGTCATCAACCAATGAGCCACGCCGATGGCCGATTGTGGATCGTTTTCAATGGAGAAATCTTCAATGCACCGGAGCTACGGCGGGAGCTAGAGGGGCGCGGGCAGAAGTTTGTGACAAAGAACTCTGATACGGAAGTGCTCCTGCAGCTATATCAAGTATGCGGTCCGGAAATGCTCAGTCGATTAAATGGCATGTTTGCATTCGTCATACACGATCGAGAGAAGGGGCGTTTATTTGGAGCGCGGGATCAATTAGGAATTAAGCCGTTATACTACGTTCGGCAAGGCCAGCGCTTTGCGTTTGCTTCAGAACTGAAGTGTTTGTTGACGATCCCCGAACTCAACCGTGAAGTCGATTTACAGAGCTTATACCACTACTTGAGTCTTCTTTATGTTCCAGACGAAGCATCGATCTTCAAAGGCATAAGACGATTGCCTCCGGGATGCTGCTTTGAAATGGACATTGCGGCACAAGAGTTCAGATCCTGGTGCTACTGGAAACCGAGCTTCGGAGAGAACCATAGCCGTACGGAGAACGACTGGGTTGCGCTGATAAGGGATCAGCTGAAAGGCGCAGTCAAGCGGTGGACACTGAGTGATGTTCCCATCGCGTGCTCTCTCTCGGGCGGGATCGACTCATCGGCGATAGTCGGCCTGCTGGCAGAGGCGGGTTACGGACGCACCAAGACGTATTCGCTGGGATTTGCCGGCGAAAGGGGGAAGGAGTGGAATGAGACCGCCCTGGCGCGGCAGGTAGCGGAGAAATGGGGAACCGAACATCACGAGTTTTTTCTCGAGCCCGACGCCCTTTTAGAGGATTTAGTGCCGATGGTGTGGCACTTGGATGAACCCTACGCCGGCGGCTTGCCCTCTTGGTACGTCTTCCGTGAGATGGCTCGAGATGTCAAAGTTGGCCTTACTGGGACGGGAGGCGACGAACTTTTTGGGAATTACGGCAAGGCGTCCCGCTACGAACGACGACGGCTGGTTCACGCGTGTTTGCGCCTGCGGTCTGCTTCGCCCGCCCTAGCGTCCGAGGTCGCAAGGGCCTTGCGACCCTTGTCCAGGCTGACGGCGTCTTTGCCGACGAACTGGCGAGGTGTCGGCAAGGGGCGGGCCTTTTCGCAGTTGCCTGATCTACTACAGCAGCCGTTCGGACGGCACTACTACGCGCTGTGGGACTACTTTTCCGACGACGACAAACTCAACCTACTTCGTGAACATACGGGTCAGGGTCTAGAAAAGACCAGCGGGTATCTTCAAGGATTGTACGATGGGCTCGGGATCGGGGATTTGCGAAATGGGCTTGCGGCAGTCGATTTACGAACCCAACTCGCCGAAGAATTTCTTTTCATGACCGATCGGTTTTCGATGGCGCACAGTTTGGAGGCAAGGGTGCCATTCTTGGACCAGCAACTTGTTCAGGCGGTCTTTCAAATTCCCCCGAGTATGCGGGCGGATCCGTTGGCTCCGAAGCGGCTGCTCAAGCGTGCCGTTGCTGATTTGTTGCCCGCGGCTCTGCTTACCGCCCCTAAGCGAGGCTTTGTTATTCCTGTGGAACATTGGCTCCGAGAGAAGCTAAGGCCGCTGGTAGAGTCACTTCTGTCACCCAAGCGGCTGCAGGATCAACAGATTTTTCGTCCAGATGCTTACCATAAGTTCATTCGGCCGCACTTAGATGGCCAAGCTAACTACACGTGGCAGGTTTGGGCACTGCTTATGTTTCAATTGTGGCACGTCGTTTTTCTAGAAAACAAGACTTTGGAGCGGCCGAACTTTGGTTGGCGGGACCTAATTTGACGCCGATGAATGTGGTCCATCTGAGCACGTATGACGTCCGAGGTGGCGCTGCCCTGGCTGCTTACCGACTACACCGCGCTATGCTGAAGCGATCCGAGTGTCATTCGCGGATGTTGGTCGGCAAGAAGGAGTCGCGTGACCCGAGCGTGAGTCCTGTGTATCTTTCAGAGTCGCCGTGGCCCCGCATTCGCCGAGTCTGGCAACGCAGGGAGGTCCTGAGAGAGCATGCAATCCACGCTCGGGCGATCGCCAAACAGGAGATCTTCTCAGATGATCGTGGATGGTGGACTGATTCGATTGCGGCCAACATAAAAGGCGCCGATGTGGTTCAGCTTCATTGGATCTGTCAGTTTCTGAATTACAGCCGCTTTTTTCAAGATGTGCCTATGCATATCCCTTTGGTCTGGCGGTTGGCAGACAAGAATCCGCTGACCGGTGGGTGTCATTACGATTCTGGCTGTGGCCGCTTTGAATCAGCTTGTGGATCATGTCCTAAACTCGACAGCAGTGATAGCGATGACTTATCTCACCAAATCTGGGCTCGAAAGAAGAGTGCGTTGGAACGGATCACGCACGAGAGATTACATATTGTTGCTCTGAATCAGTGGATGCGAGGTCAGGTTCGGCGGAGTAGCTTGCTTGGTCGCTTTGATTGCAGCGTTATTCCCAATGGAGTTGATTTGGACGAGTTCAAGCCGATCAACCCTGTTGCTGCGCGCGAGGCGCTATTGATTCCGCCCCAGAGCAAAGTGGTCGCGTTCGTGGCCGAGAGCGCGAGCAATGAACGCAAGGGGTTCGCTTTGCTTTTGGAGGCACTTCGGGCGTTAAGGGACCGAGCGAACTTGTTTCTCTTAATCGTCGGTGATACTCAGCAGCTACCGCCCATTGGCTTGCCCAACCTGCAGGTCGGACTCGTTCAATCCGTCGCCTTCCTCCGGCTGATTTACAGTGCTGCTCATGTTTTCGTGATCTCGTCTTTGGAAGATAATCAACCTAACACAGTTCTCGAATCGATGGCTTGTGGCACGCCAGTGGTGGGATTTAACGTGGATGGGATTCCTGAGATGGTTGAACACGGCAAGACGGGTTGGTTGGCGACGCCAGGGAGCGTCTCAGAATTGGCACAAGGAATCGAAGCGTTGCTCGACCGAGATGCGGAACGCCTGGCAATGGGAAGTGAGGCTCGGCTTACAGTGGAACAGTCGTTCTCGCGGAATCGGCAAGTGGCCCAATATCTGACCCTGTACCAGCGTCTCTTGGAAAGCCGACAGGTCGGGGCGACAGTTTCCTCGAGAGTCGCGTCTTCTGGACCGGATAGTGATGGCTGTGCCTCAAACAGTGGCCAAGGACAGGGCTGGAGCGGGTTGGTCCAAAAGCGGTGACTCTTTCGGTCATGGAATCCATAACGCATCTTTGGCATCTAGCGATGGCCGCCATTGGGGCCGCTCATCCACTGGTTTTGTTTGTCGCGCTTGCCGTTTTGCCTCTTCTCGGCGTGCCTACCAGCCCCCTTTGGATCGCGATCGGTGTGGGTGCCGGGACGATGAGAGGTTCTGGCTTGGCGCTTGTCGCGTTAGTTGCCAATTATTCGATCGGCTATTGGCTTTCCAGACGGTGGCTGAGGCGTCCGTTGACCATTTGGCTGGGGAAACGAAAGTGGCGATTGCCGAAAGTGTCCGCAAGTGATGAAGGTCTGATCATCCTGGTCTTCAGAATAACTCCAGGCATACCACTATTCGTTCAGAATTATGCACTCGGCTTGGCGGAGGTAAGCTTCGGGAGATACCTAATGATTTCGACGTTGATCCAAACTCCTCAAGTAATCGCTTTCGTCTGGTTCGGCAACTCCCTGGCAGGAAATGCGATTTGGAAATCGGCCTTGGCCATCGGTGCAATCGTTGCGCTTGCACTTGTCGTTGTCCTTCTGCGACGCTCCGTCAAACGCCGGATGAGCTCTTTCACGGAAAGACCACCTGTATCGGCGGCGGGCGGAGCTCTGAGCTCAAACGCCTCCAGTCAAACTTGTCCTTAAATGGGAAGAAAAGAGATGCGCGCGGGGGAGGCGATGGCAGACAATCGGATTCTTTCGAGGAAGATTGCATTTACGACGCCGTGGTTTGATGTCGTGGCAAAACAGACCTCGAATGACACACAGCCCTTCTATGCATTGCGGATGACCGACTATGTTTCAGTCGTTGCGTTCACTAAAGCAGATGAGTTGGTCCTTGTTAGACAATACCGGCCGGTGGTAGAACGATACACGATCGAATTGCCTAGCGGCCATGTCGAAGCAAATGAAACTCCGCAAAAGGCAGCGGAACGTGAGTTGGAAGAGGAGTGTGGCCTTGTAGGAACGATGAAGCTGCTGGGAACATTGATTAGCGACACCGGTCGGAATGAGAACCGGCTCTGGTGCTACTTGGCTCAAGAGGTGCTTCCCGCCAACCCTCGGCATGTCGCGGAGATCGGCGTGCAGCGGCTATTTGTCCCGCGAAATGAGATCGGAGCTCTCATCAGGGAGTCGCGTCTAGAGCACGCGCTCGATTTGGCTGCGCTGATGCTCGTGTTCACCAACCACGTTGGCCTTATCTCCGCGAGATGAGTCATCCGGCGGGCTAACAGACCGCTTTTGACAATCGAAGTTGCAGTCCCTGTTTTTAAGACACTGGAATTCAATAACAATAACCTATGCGCGCTAACAAGAAACCCCTGAAAGGTAAAGAGCCCCTCAGAAACTCAAACCCACGCTATGACATTGCCGTCGTGGGAGGGGCAGGCCATGTGGGCATTCCTCTTTCTCTAGTGCTAGCCGACTGCGGCCAGCGCACGCTGATATACGACATCAACAAGACGGCCCTGGATACCTTGCGAGCAGGCAAACTTCCTTTTATTGAGGAAGATGGCGAGAAATTCCTTCAAAAGGCACTTCAGCGAAAAATGCTGGGCTTTACAGATGATCCCGCCGATTTGGCCGGCGTCCCTGTGATCGTCGCCACTATCGGGACGCCCATTGACGAATTTCACAATCCCAACGTCACCTTATTGACCCGCTGCGTCGACACGCTGTTGCCTCACCTGACCCGGGGTCAAACATTGATCCTCCGCTCGACCGTGGCTCCTGGCGTAACCGAGTTTTTGGACCGATATTTGAGAGATCGAGGATGCGAGGTTGGCTTGGCGTTTTGCCCGGAAAGAGTGGTGCAGGGGAAAGGTATCCCCGAAATTCAGAGCATCCCGCAATTTGTCAGTGCCACTACCCCTCAGGCGCTCGAGGTGGCGAGGGCTCTCTTCAGCCGCATTTCTCCTTTGGTGATCGAAATGACGCCGCTCGAAGCTGAGTTTGGTAAACTCATCTGCAATACATTTCGCTATATCGTGTTTGCCGCCACCAACCAGCTCTACATGATGTGCGCCAACGCCGGAGTGGATTTTTTGCGTCTGCTCGAAAAAATTCGGCGAGGATACCCGCGAATGGCTGATATTCCAGGGCCAGGCTTCGCTGCTGGGCCTTGTTTGATGAAGGACACAATGCAGCTTTTCGCGTTTGGCCGCCACACATTTCCATTGGGCCAAGTAGCCATGACGATCAACGAAGGTTTGCCGAACTTTATTGTGGACCAGTTGCAGAAGCAGTTCAAACTGAGAGGACTCAAGGTCGGGATTCTTGGGATGGCGTTCAAGGCAAACGTGGACGATAACCGAGACTCCCTATCTTACAAACTCGCCAAAATCCTTCGGTTTCGCGGTGCGAAGGTGGTCTGTTCGGACGAGTTCATTCACGATCCGAGCTTTAAGACCAAGGAGGAGGTGATTGGGTCATGCAAGGTTGTGATTATCGGTGTGCCACATGCGGCCTACCGGCGATTGCGAATTCCGTCTCAAGCGCATTTGGTCGACCTCTGGACAGTCATTAAACCTGGTGGGAAAGATGGCGAATAAGCAGTTCAGCTGTGTCTTGCTGACAGGTGGGGACGAGCGTCTGGCGAAAGCTACCGAGCAGTATGCGCGGTCTCTTTTTGACGTCCGCCACATCAGCAGGCATGGACGAGACCACAAGACGCTGCCGGCTGAACTGCTGGAACTCCTCAATCAGGAGAAGGTGGACTTTCTCTTTAATTTCCTGGCACCGATCATCTTTCCCGGGACGGTCTTGGGAGCGATCGGTCGCGCGTCGATCAACTTTCATCCAGCCCCTCCGGAATGGCCGGGGGTTGGATCTGCCAGCTTCGCTTTATATGAGAAGCAGGCCACGTTCGGGGTCACCGCTCATTTTATGACGGAGCGGGTCGACGCTGGACGCATCATCCGAGTCCAGCGCTTTCCGATTCTCCCGAACGACACCTGTGAGCGGCTATTCGACCGAGCCCTCGATTACATGTTGTTGCTGTTCTACGAAGTCTTACTCGAAGTGTCCCAGAACGGCGAAGCGGCTGCTTCGGATGAACAATGGAAGCGCAAGGCGATCACTCGTCGTCAGTTCGAGAAGTGGATGACCCTGACGCCGGCAGATTCAACCGAAGAGATCGAGCGAAAGGCTCGCGCGTTACGGCATAGTCGCTTTCCCGGGCCCTTTCTCGAGATCGGCGGCTTTCGGTTCGAACTCCCTCCACACAAAGATTAGTGCGATCGCACCGCAAGCAGGACTAACCGCTCGGCGGGCCGCCGATTGTTTCGGCAAAGTATGACATTCAATCACACAACAATTTCAGACGAAGCGCTCGCCAATGTCGTTGGCGTCCTGCGGTCTGGGTTAATCAGCGAAGGGAAGCAGGTTAAGCTATTTGAGCAGGAATTGGCTGAGCAATTGGGTCTGTCGCGGCCGGTGACGTTAAACAGCGGAACGACGGCTTTGCATTTAGCGCTAGTCTTAGCTGGTGTTCAACCGGGCGACGAGGTGGTTATTCCTGCGCAGACCTTCATTGCCACCGGCATGGCGGTTTTGATGCAGGGAGCGAAGCCGGTATTTGCAGATGTCCAGTATTCGACCGGCAATCTGGATCCAATCGCTTTTCGGGGCAAGATCACATCTCGAACCCGAGCCGTGATCCCGGTGCACTGGGCGGGATACCCTTGCGATCTGAGGGAGATCCAACAGATTGCTGACGCAAGCAACATTGCAGTCATTGAGGATGCTGCTCATGCCCTCGGAGCTGTTTACCAGGGAGTTCCCATCGGGGCTGTCTCTCGTTTTACGTGTCTCTCATTTCAGGCCATCAAACACTTGACCACCGGCGATGGTGGAGCGCTTTGCTGCCGCGAAGCCGAAGACGAAAAGCAGGCCAGAATCCGGCGCTGGTTTTGTATCGACCGGGATAATAGTCCGCCCTCGTTTTTAGGTGAGCGCGTTTACGATGCCTTCGCCGTGGGTTATAAATACCATCTGAACGATCTAGGGGCGGCGCTCGGCCGCGGCAACCTGGTCGCTTTTCCCAAGGTGTTGAGCCGTTTGCGCGCCATTGCCGCTCGTTACCGCGCCGAATTGGAGAGCGTCCCTGGTGTGACGCTTTTGGAATGCAAGGATGACCGTTCTTCTGCCTGTTGGCTCTTCACGATGCTCATTGAGCGGCGTGATGACTTCTTGCGCGCCGTTCAAAGTCGGGGCGTGCCCGCTTCTGTATTCCACCAGCGCATAGATCGCAACAGCGTATTCGGTGGACTAAGAGACTTGCCAAACATGGCACGATTTGACCGAGAGCAGGCTTCCATCCCTTTACACGCTGGAATGACGGATGGCGATGTGGAGTTGGTCATCTCGAGTGTCAAGCGCGGATGGTAAAAAGGTAATTGTAGCTGAACTAAATAACACATGCATATACTGGTTACTGGTAGCGAAGGATCATTGGCGCAGATGGTGATTCCCCGTCTCCTCAAGGAGGGACACACTATTGTCGGAATCGATAACTTTGCGCGACATGGTCAGATCCAACGACGGCGAGAGTATGAATTCGTGACAGGCGACCTTTGCGATACAGCAACTGTCAAACAGCTTTATGCCACACACAAGTTCGACTGTATTTATCATTTTGCCGCCTTGGTTTACGGAGTTGTTGGCTTTCACAAAAAGCCTGCTGATATTATTGCAGACAACAATCTCATAACGATCAACCTCCTGAAGTATGGCTTCGAGCGTGTCCGCCGATTTGTTTATCTTTCCTCTTCGATGGTGTATGAGACATCGCGAAGCTATCCGCACAAGGAGGAGGAAACTGATACTCTACCGGTGATGCGGACCGCATATGGTTTGTCGAAGTACATAGGTGAGCGAGTCGTCCAGTCGTTTCAGCAGCAATTTGGCATCTCCTACGTCATTTGGCGCCCATTCAATATCATTACGCCGTTTGAAAAGCCTGAAGAAGAGGGCTTTAGTCATGTCTTCAGCGACATGATCGAAAAGATCCTGGTCCGCAAACTCAATCCCGTCCCTGTGCTTGGAGATGGACAGCAAATTCGCTGCTTTACGAACATCCTGGATGTGGCGGATGTGATCGCCCTTTTTAGCCTTCGATCGGAAGCTGATAATCAGGCGCTAAACGTCGGTAATCCGGAGCCTGTGACAGTGAAGGAACTAGCGGCCAAGATTGTTGACTTGGGAAAGAAACTGAAACTCCTCCCCCAAGATTATCAACTCGTGTTCGAATCGCAACCCGTATACGCTGACGACGTGAAGAAGCGGATTCCCGATGTCACCAAGATAAAGACGTTGTTCGGATGGGAAGCCAAGACTCGAGTCGATCAATCTCTCGAACAATGCATTCGCTTTCGATTCGGCATGCCGCCGGCTGCGGAATCGGCGTTGGGGCAGAACAAGTAGATCCGGCATATGAGCGATTCCCAACAACCGGTTCTGTCGATCTTGCTGCCGGTCCGGAACGAGGAGATGAATCTCCGCGTGATGCTGCGCATCATTCAGACGGTGCTTGAATCGCCTCATGAGGTCCTGGTGATCCACGATACCGCCGATGATCGGAGCGTTCCGGTGGTTCGGGAGGCGCAGCCCAAGTATCCAGGATTGCGGCTGGTTCATAATCGGCTGGGACGGGGTGTGATTAATGCGGTGCGAGCCGGTGTTGCCGAAGCTCGCACGAACATTATCACGGTTTTGTGCGCCGATGACACGGGACCGGTCCTGGTAGTTGATGACATGTTTGCTCTGATTCGGGAAGGGTGTGATTTCGTTAGCTGCACACGCTACGCCTATGGCGGACGTCGTTTGGGAGGATCGCGGATTGGCGGGCTGTTTTCTAGGACCGCCAACTGGCTCTTTTATTATTTGGCCCGATCCCCATTTACCGATGCGACAACAGGCTTAAAGATGTTCCGCCGTGAAATGTTTGACCGTATGCAATTGGAGAGCCGACCGATCGGTTGGGCGGTGGCTTTCGAGATGGCAATTAAGGCGCAGCACCTCGGCGGAAAGCTAGGGGAGGTGCCTTTGGTCAGCATTGATCGCTTGTTCGGGGGCCAATCCAGTTTTCGTCTGGGACCCTGGCTGGTTGAATACATGAGATGGTTCCTTTGGGGATTGCGACGCACTCTCGTGTCACGCAATTGGCGGCGGCCACCAATTCGCATTCGTGTGCCGATTTTTTACCAGTCGGAAGCCCTAGCGCCTCTGGCCGATCCGGGATTGGAGCCGGCTGTTCTATCTGAACCTCATGAAGCTGCAAAGAATAGCTGATGGCATGAGCAGCAGTCCCGTGGAAGAATCGACGGAGGTGAGCGTTTCAAGCAAGGAACCGTCCCAGCCTTGTCCAATTTCCTCTTGGGGTGAGCGGCTTTTGCTGAACCCTTTTGCCATTTTTTTGGCTATTTTTGCGGTTCTGGTTCTTCGCTCACCGGACGCCCTACGGTTCCCAGAGCTGGCGTTTGAAGATGGTAACCAGATGCTGGCGTTCTACTTCAATTCGCCACATCCAAGCTCCATCTTCAGGTTTTATAACGGTTACATTCAGCTCCTACCGAACATGATCGCTTGGTTGGCAACTCGAGGGCCAATCACGCTTGCGCCTCAACTCTTCACCTTAGGATCGATGACGCTTGCTGCGACAGGGATGTTCCTTGTTTCGCGGCCCCAGCTTGCCTGGCTGATTCCAAGTCCTAAAGATCGAGCGATCGCGGCCTTGCTCTTAGTCTTACTTCCTCTGGGCAAGTCCTACGTCGTTTATAATGTGGCCTATTCGCTCTGGAGTTGCCTGTTCCTTCTCGTCATGCTCTTGGGAGGTCCGTTGCCTCAATCAAAGCGGGCGCTGGCGGTTTACTCGGTGGCGATCATTTTGGGGATTTTCTCGCATCCGCTGTCCTTGGTTGTCTTCCCGATCCTGCTTCTTCATTTGATCTTAGACAAGCGGCTGCCGCAGAGGGTGTGCGTGGGTGTGTTCATGGCTACGATCATTGCTGATCAATTGTTTGCGGTGGAGCACAGCCAATCCGTCCATGCCACTGGCAGCGGCGTCCATTTGGCGATTAAGCTCTTTCTTTCCAGAGTGGTCTTCGAAACAATCTCTGGGGCGATGGCAGGAACCACATTGATCCCGGAAAATGCTCAGTTTGTGCATTATTCAGCCCTGGCCATCTTGGGAATTGTGCTCTCTCTGACCTTGTCCAGCCGTATATCATGGCGCGCCAAGTGCGGCGTGGTTATTGGGCTCGGACTGGCGTTTGGCATTGTCCTGGCGAGCACGTTGGCACGGCTGGCGACGGGGCCGGATTTTCCCCACGTATTCAAGTTTTATTTGCAGCGGTACTTTTACGTACCCAAGCTATTGATTGCGATCTTCCTCTTAGCCCAAGTGATTCCTCGGCTTCGTAAGTTTCTGTCCTCGTTATCCATTGAGGCTCAGATTCCTTTCCTGGGGGCCTGTGCGATCTATCTAATAGGCCTGAATCGCTCCAATAATCGGCTTTATGCGAATGTCCACGAAGA
Organism: Verrucomicrobiota bacterium; assembly: GCA_046346765.1. Lineage (GTDB taxonomy): Bacteria > Verrucomicrobiota > Verrucomicrobiia > Limisphaerales > SIBE01 > JAXMHN01. The sequence continues at coordinate 121,741 of JAXMHN010000004.1, forward strand.
CGGGGTCAAGATTGCGGCATTTCTCAGGACTGTCCAGCAGCATCAGGCTTTCGCTCGTGCGGACCAGGAGTATACATCTCAATGGAGGCTCCCGCGCCAGGAGACCAATTGGGACATCCAGTTGAACATCGACGAGCACCTGGGAAAGCGGGGTAGGCTTTCGAATGCATCAGAGGGAGCGAAGTGATTAGCCGCCCTATTCGTTGACATTCTGACGACTGACAGATTTTGGCCGGGACGCCTGCCGATCCATCGCAGCTGCAGGTAGTTGCCGGCTTTTTTCGTTGTCCCCGGAGACGAGATCAGGGCGTTCACGCCTCGCGCGCCCGTCAAATTTCTGTGCAAAATGAAAAGTTATTGGTCAGAAAGGGGGCAGAGAATTGTTTTAATAAACGGAAGGACATGCTTGCGCGCCCGTCTGAAAGGTGCGATTAATGTCCGCGATCTGGTCCCGGCGGCAGGTTTAACGACAAAAGGGTTGTCTGACTTCAATCAAAGGAACGTTGTGAAAGCCAGTGCTAGTATTCTTGCAGGCATTCTTGTCGTGGTGCGGGGCCATGGAGGAGATATCATCGCCGGGGATAGTGCCGCAGCGGAACTCGGTGCCGCCCAAACTCAAGTTGACACCACCGCGACGGGTATCACCCGACCACTGCAGGTCCGGGTTGTGGTCCGTGGTTGGGAGATCCAGGCAGCGACGGGAATGAAGCGTGCCTCGCTGACTCGACTTTTGCCCGATTATCGGCAACGCAAGTTGATCGGCACCACGAGGACTGATCTTTTGCCAGCCAACGGGGAATTTCTACTTGTGCTGGTTCAGAGCAAATGGGCGACGCCTCAGCCGCCAAATGACGCTCTCTGGACGGGCAAGCCGGATGTGGTGTTGGTTGACGACCAGGGAACGGAGCGGCCGGCTCTAGATACACTCGGATGGCAGAGTGGCGACTACCTCGCCCGGGGAATGGGCGCTTCAGCTCGCCGTCGCCCTTTAGGGCAACGGGTTGGGCAGACCAGTCGTCAACTGGTGTATTTTGACATCGCGAGCAGCACAGGCCGTACTTTTTGGCTTCGCTTTTCGAAGGATGGTCCTCTCGTTCCGGTGAGTCGAGTGCTGGATTTGCCGCAGGTCGACGTTTCGCGTTTGGATTAGAAGGACTGTCTGCCGCACCCCGGTTCAATGTCGGTCCCGTAGGCGCTCTGTACCGACCTTGCCAGTAAACTCCTTTGACCAACCTCCTAAATTTTTGGCCGAGCGACGTTAATCCCGAAACGGTTGACTTAACCGGGACTTGTCGAATGACTTTGCGCCCATTTGGAGCCAAGCGGTGGTTGATTCGTTGCTTCTTTGTTTCGTTGTGTTTGGCACTTGGCGGAGTTGGAATACGCGCGGCTGCTCCCGTTTTGAGGGTATTGCCTCTTGGCGACTCCATTACAGCTGGATGCTGTATTGCCATTGAGGGGGGGTACCGAACAAGACTTTATAATTTACTTCTCGGCGCTGGCTACACGCCCGATTTCATCGGCAACCAAAGAATTGACTCCAACAATTCGGCGCTGCCCGATCCTGATCATGAAGGCCACGGCGGTTACCACATCGGCGACATCGATGCGGGTATCGACGGTTGGCTGAGCACCGTCGATGACCCGGACTTGGTTCTGCTCCTGATCGGGACCAACGATTTCGGTTCCGGTGATGACGTTAACAATGCAAGAAACCGACTGGAGAATCTTATTGCGCACATTGCGTCCGTGCGACCGTTTGCCCGGATCGTGGTGGCTAATTTGCTACTGCGAACGGATCTTCCGTCGGCTGATCAGCAGATTCAAAGTCTCTACAACCCCTTTGTTGCCGGCATCGTGGATCACCAGGTCTCTTTGGGTCGCTTGGTGTCTTACATTGACATGAGGAGTTGCTGCGGACCGACCGATTTGGCCGATGGATTACATCCGAATGTAGGTGGCTATAACAAGATGGCGGACGTTTGGTTTTCGGCGATCCAAACGGTGATGACGGTGAATGGGACGGCGACGAACGCGCCGGCGATAGCGCGGGTGGCTGGGCAGGTGGATCGCAATCATGTGGTGGTGACGTTTAGCAAGCCGGTGGAAGATGCGGCGGCGACGGTGGGCAATTACGGGCTAAGCGGAGGATTGAACGTGCTGGGAGCGGAATTGGATCCGAGCAAGAGGATGGTGACGCTGACGACGAGCCAGCAAGCGCCGGGGACTAGTTATACGGTGACGGTGAATGGAGTGCGGGACCGGATCAATCCGCCGCATACGATTGCAGCCAACTCGACTGGGGGTTTTACGTCGAAGGCAGTGAGCGAAGCGGTGAACTACAATTTGGTGTATTCGTTGAGGGTGCCGAACCAATCGGATTTCAACTCGATGGGAGTGCCGTATGAGATCGACAAGCATGGGAGCGCGGGGAATTTCAGTCGGGTGGCGTATTACCTGGAGATGCAAGGGGCTGGCGGGGCGGTGCAATATGTGTGGGTCTCGATGGACGGGTTTACGAGTGATGCGAGCAAGATAGGAGTGCCGACGGTGCAGAGTGGGGCGTTTTTTCAGGGGGCGGTGGCGAACATGAACGTGGAGTCGAGCGTGCTTGGGTCGTTCAGTGGAGTGGGAGGGAACGTGGAATTTTGGCCTGGGGATTATGGACCGGGCAATGATGGGAACGTGGCTGGGGCCAGTGGGAGCGTGTATGACTTTGGAGACGGGGCGGCGCCTGGGGAAGCGGGGTATGGGTCGATGCAGGTGCATCGGACGGCCAGCAGTCAGACGGTGTTTGCGTTTAACGGGTGGGGAGGTGCTGGGTTGATTAACGATTTAGGGATAGGCAATGCGAGTGGGCAGCATCCGGACTGGACGCTGGCGCAGAATGCGGGAGGGTTCACGAACAAGCTGCTGCAAGTGTATGTGCTGCCCAGTTCAGGGAGTCCGAGCACGCCTGTGATCACGACGCAGCCGTCGAATTTGTCGGCCGGGTTGCATTCGACGGCGACGTTTACGGTGGTGGCGAGTGGGGCTGGGACGTTGACCTACCAATGGCGGTATAACGGTTCACCGATCAGTGGGGCGACTGGGACGAGCTACACGATCAATGATGTGCAGGCGGGGAACGGAGGGAGCTACGATGTGTTGGTGACGAACGCGGGTGGCACGACGCCAAGCGCGGTGGCAGTGTTAACCGTGGTGCAAGTCGGAGTGCTCGCCAACGGCAGTTTCGAGTCTGATTATAGCGGTTGGCTCGCGAGCGGTAACCAAGGAATCGCCACCGGTTCCCCTTGGACCGCGACTGATGGCTCGAAAGTAGTAGCATTCAATTGGGGCAATACGACGCCGAACGGATTCCTCTCTCAGAGTTTTGCCTCGATTCCTGGTGAGACTTACGCGCTCGACTTCGACGCTGGGATCATCGCTTTCAACTCGAGCCAGCAGCGTTTGCAGATTACCGTTGAAGGTAGCCGACCGCTGCTGCTTCAAACCGTCACTTTGTTCGGCAATAGCAGTGGGACGCTGCAATGGACACCGCAAACTTTCACATTCAAGGCAGACAGTTCGACTACCACGCTGACTTTTCAAGATGTTTCTGCTGCGACCCTTGGTCTTGATCTGGCACTAGACAACGTCCGCGTTACTTCTCAAAACGCGCCTGTTATTGTTTCTCAGCCCTCCAGTCTTACGGTGAATGTGGGTGACCTTGCTTCATTCACTGTAAACGCGACTGGGGCAGGTCTCTCATATCAATGGCGCTACAACTCAGTCCCGATTCCAGGCGCGACCGCAACCACTTATTCAATCAGCAATGCTCAGACCTCCCAGTCCGGTAGTTATGACGTAGTGGTTTCAAACGGTTCGGGAGTGACTTCCAGTTTAATCGCCAGCTTGACGGTGGTTCAACCCAGCCCTTTCAGCAATGGTAGCTTCGAGTCTGGCTACGTAGGATGGACGGCTTCGGGAAATCAGGGCGTCGCATCTCAGAGTTCGTTTCCCCCGACAGATGGCAGTAAATTAGTGGCATTTAATTGGGGGCAGACGGTTCCGGATGGGGTCCTTTCACAATCAGTCACCACCACGCCGGGCCAGACTTATACTCTGGCCTTCGACATGGGTGTTGCGGCCTACAATCTAAACGAACAGCGCCTTCAAGTCACGGTTGACGGGACCGGTCAAGTGCTGTCCCAAACCCTTTCGATCTTCGGCGTCGGGAGCGGGACGGTAAAGTGGACGGCGCAGAGTTTTGCCTTCGTGGCAAATAGCGGCAGCACCATCTTGACGTTCCGAGATCTGTCCGCGTCGGGCATTAACATCGACCTACTCCTTGATAATGTCCGCGTAGATCCTCAAGGTGGCCCGACCCGCTCTCTGACGGTGAACTCCGAGAACCCTCCGAGCGGCGTCAATGTTCAATTGAGTCCTGCAGATGTGGCTAGCCAGGGAAATGGGACTACTTCGTTTTCTCGAAATTATACTCAAGGCACGGTGGTGAATCTGACGGCGCCGACGACAGTTGGGACGAGCACCTTTCAGAAGTGGCAGACCAACGGAGTGGACTACACGACGAGTGCGGCGACGAACCTGACGATGAACGCCAATTATACGGTGACGGCTGTTTATGTCACTCCGACGCGGTCTTTGTCCGTTCAATCGATTAATCCGGCCAGCGGGGTCAACATCACTGTCAGTCCCAACGACACGGGCGGACAAGGGAATGGATCGACGCCATTCCCGAGGACTTACGCGCAGGGAACGGTGGTGAATCTGACGGCGCCGACGACAGTTGGGACGAGCACCTTTCAGAAGTGGCAGACCAACGGGGTGGACTACACGACGAGTGCGGCGACGAACCTGACGATGAACGCTGATTATACGGTGACGGCTGTTTATACCGGCGGCGGCGGTTTGGTCAACGGTAGTTTTGAATCAGGCTATACTGGCTGGACTGCCACCGGAAATCAAGGTGTGGCCACCTCAGGGTCATTTCCACCGACGGACGGAACGCGCATGGTCGCATTCAACTGGGGGCAAGCGACGCCCAACGGCGTGCTGTCACAAACATTTACGACCACGGTGGGTCTCACTTACACCCTGAATTTTGATATGGGTGTCGTCGCCTACAATCAAAGCGAGCAGCGCTTGCAGGTAGGTGTGCAAGGCGCGGGTGCCCTGCTTTCACAGACGCTTTCGATATTTGGCATCGGAAGTGGCACGACGAAATGGGTGCCGCAGAGCTTCACTTTTGTTGCCGACAGCGGAGCCACCACATTGACCTTTCAGGATGTATCGGCTTCGGGCCTCAACATTGACCTTCTTTTGGACAATGTCCGAGTGGTTTCGCAGAATGAGCCTGTCATAGCGACGCAGCCTGCCAATGTGACAGTTGCTGCTGGAGACAGCGCCACGTTTAGCGTGGTCGCCAACGGTCAGCAGCCGCTCAACTACCAATGGCGTTTCAATTCATCCCCAATCACCGGTGCCAACAGCAGCGCCTATACGATTCCGAACGCCCAACAGGTCAATGTGGGAAATTACGATGTTGTGGTGTCGAACAGTGCCGGGACCGCGACCAGTTCGACGGCGACTTTGAGTGTTGTACAAGCGGGTTCGTTCAGCAATGGAAGCTTTGAATCGGGTTACGCGGGGTGGACCGCTACCGGGAACCAAGGAGTGGCGGGAACGGGCTCGTTTCCGCCGACTGACGGCTCGAAGCTAGTCGCCTTTAATTGGGGACAAGCAACACCGAACGCTGTCCTTTCCCAGACGTTCACAACTGCTTCCGGGCAGACATACTCATTGAGTTTCGATCTGGGTGTGGTCGCCTACAACCAGAATGAACAGCGTTTGCAGGTCAGCGTTCAAGGCGCGGGGCAACTGTTGTCGCAGACTCTGTCGATCTTTGGTATTGGGAATGGCACGATCAAGTGGGTAGCTCAAACCTTCACGTTTGTGGCTAATAGTGGAACGACCACTCTCACTTTCCAGGATATATCGGCGAGCGGAATCAATATCGACCTACTGCTGGACAACGTGCGGGTCGTCGCGCAGAACGGCCCAAACATTACGACCCAACCGGCAAGCGCCACGGTGAACGTTGGAGATTCGGCGCAGTTCAGCGTTGTGGCGAACGGCCAGCAGCCGCTGAGTTATCAGTGGAGGTTCAATACATCTCCGATCACCGGAGCGACCAGCCCTAGCTTGACAATCAACAACGCGCAATTGTCCAACCAAGGCAGTTACGATGTCGTCGTGACAAACTCCTCCGGCTCGATTACCAGCGCCACAGCCACGCTGACAGTTGTCCAGGCTGGGTCGTTTATCAACGGAAGCTTCGAGTCCGGGTATACGGGATGGACCGCCACTGGCAATCAAGGGGTAGCGACGACGGCTTCATTTCCGGCCACAGATGGGACCAAGATGGTGGCTTTCAATTGGGGCCAAGCAACGCCGAATGGCGTTTTGGCCCAGGCTTTTTCCACGACATCCGGACAGAGCTATTCGTTGAGTTTTGATCTTGGGGTAACTGCTTACAATTTTAGCGAGCAACGGTTGCGGGTCACGGTGCAAGGGGCGAGTCAGCTACTGTCGCAGACATTGTCGATTTTCGGTGTAGGCAATGGCACGGTTAAATGGGTTCCGCAGAGTTTCACGTTTACGGCCAATAGCGGGGCAACAACGTTAACGTTCGAGGATTTGTCAACAACGGGCCTTAACATCGACTTGCTGTTGGATAACGTGCGGGTGGTCCCTGGCGGCGCTGGGCTGGCCGCATTTACGTTCTCGGAAGAGAACGTGCGAGTTCTTCCCACCAAAGTCCTGGCGATTGAACGGCTCTTGGGCGGATGGCAGATCGAGTTCATGACTTCGAGCGCGGGTCTCTTCCGTTTGGAGCGATCCGCTGACCTTGAGTCCTGGGAAGTGATCGCCGAGCGTCGGGCTTCGGGTCTGGACCCAATCGCCTTTCACGACGATAATACTCTAACTATCAGTAGGTTCTATCGAGTGATCCTGGTTGAGGAGGCCGGGCGGCAATGAGGCAAATCGGCTTGCAATCGTCGCCAAATCTGCTAGTCTGGGCGGCTGGAAAAAACGGTGCGAAGGAGTTGTTCCCCTGTGCCCGCACCCGATTCACAGACGCTTTCAGTTTAACGCCGCAGCAAGTCTAGAATCAGTTGACTCTTGATCGTTCATGAAGAGGGTAGCCCCGTTTTTCTTAATGCTTGGGTGGTTGGCCGGTTTTTCCATCGACGGCACCGCCGCAGCTCCGGTGATGAGAATCATGGCACTTGGGGATTCCATCACGCAAGGCTATGGCATTCCGATAGAAGGGGGATACCGAACGCGTTTGTACCAGTTGCTCACCGGCGCTGGTTATACCGTGGACTTCGTCGGCACTCAAGTCATTGGTTCGAACAATTCTTCACTTCCCGATCCCCAGCACGAAGGCTACGGCGGTTTTAACATCGCCTACCTTGACGCGCGCATTGATGTCGCTTTTGGTTCCGTCGATGACCCGGACGTGATCTTACTGCTGATTGGCACGAATGACTTTGCCGGCAACGACAGCGTCGAGACAGCGATCGACCGATATGAGAACTTGATTGCGCACATTGCTTCTCTTCGCCCGCATGCGCGCATTTTCGTCTCCAATCTCCTGAAGCGGACGGATTCGACGCCGGCGAACCCGGACGCCAACAATGATATCGAAACCTTGTTCAACCCGTATGTTCCCGGAGTCGTTGACCATCAGGTGAGTTTGGGCAAGTTCGTCTCTTTCGTAGACTTGCACGATGCATTTGGTCCGTGCTGCGGCAACGACCCCTCCGTCTACTTGGCAGACGGCCTTCACCCAAGTCTGACTGGTTACAACGCCATTGCTGACACCTGGTTTTCGGCGATCCAAACGGTGATGACGGTGAATGGGACGGCGACGAACGCGCCGGCGATAGCGCGGGTGGCTGGGCAGGTGGATCACTGCAATCATGTGGTGGTGACGTTTAGCAAGCCGGTGGAAGATGCGGCGACGGTGGGCAATTACGGGCTAAGCGGAGGATTGAACGTGCTGGGAGCGGAATTGGATCCGAGCAAGAGGATGGTGACGCTGACGACGAGCCAGCAAGCGCCAGGGACTAGTTATACGGTGACGGTGAATGGGTGGGACCGAATCAATCCGCCGCATACGATTGCAGCCAACTCGACTGGGGGTTTTACGTCGAAGGCAGTGACGAAGCGGTGAACTACAATTTGGTGTATTCGTTGAGGGTGCCGAACCAGTCGGATTTCAACTCGACCGGGGTACCGTATGAGATCGACAAGCATGGGAGCGCGAGAATTTCAGTCGGGTGGCGTATTACCTGGAGATGCAAGGGGCTGGCAGGGGCGGTGCAATATGTGTGGGTCTCGATGGACGGGTTTACGAGTGATGCGAGCAAGATAGGAGTGCCGACGAGTGGGGCGTTTTTTCAGGGGGCGGTGGCGAACATGAACGTGGAGTCGAGCGTGCCAGGTCAGTTCAGTGGAGTGGGAGGGAACGTGGAATTTTGGCCTGGGGATTATGGACCGAACGTGAACGTGGCTGGGGCCAGTGGGAGCGTGTATGACTTTGGAGACAGGGCGGCGCCTGGAAGCGGTGTATGGGTCGATGCAGGTGCATCGGACGGCCAGCAGTCAGACGGTGTTTGCGTTTTAACAGGTGGGGAGGTGCTGGGTTGATTAACGATTTAGGGATAGGCAATGCGAGTGGGCAGCATCCGGACTGGACGCTGAGCGCAGAATGCCGGGAGGGTTCACGAACAAGCTGCTGCAAGTGTATGTGCTGCCCAGTTCAGGGAGTCCGAGCACGCCTGTGATCACGACGCAGCGTCGAATTTATTGGCCGGGTTTGCATTCGACGGCGACGTTTACGGTGGTGGCGAGTGGGGCTGGGACGTTGACCTACCAATGGCGGTATAACGGTTCACCGATCAGTGGGGCGACTGGGACGAGCTACACGATCAATGATGTGCAGGCGGGGAACGGAAGAGGGCTACGATGTGTTGGTGACGAACGCGGGTGGCGGCAAGCGCGGTGGCAGTGTTAACCGTGGTGCAAGTCGGAGTGCTCGCCAACGGCGGTTTCGAGTCTGATTATAGCGGTTGGCTCGTCGGAGGAACAACAGATCGCGACAACTCCGACGTATCAGCCAAGCGATGATTTCCAAAATGGTTGCGTTCAATACCGGGAATGACCCCAAACGCAGTTCTCGCCCAGAGCTTCGCTACCATCCCGAGGCCAGAGCTACCAGTTAGCGTTGATCTCGGCGTGCATGCCTTTAACACCCTTCCGCAACGAATGCGGCTTCTGATCGAGGGAGATCGGCCATTGTTGGACTATTCGATTCCTCCGATCAGCCACAGCGCAACCAACTACGGCATGACCGAATGGACGCCGCACAGCTTCACTTTTGTGGCGGATAGCCACACCACCACCATCACCTTCCGCACACTGATAATCGCCACGTCAACCATTGGAGTGGACCTGGCCCTGGACAACGTGAGCGTCAGCGTCACCGGTCAGATCCTGCACCAGTCTAGCCATCGGTTCCTCCAATCCAAACGATGGCGTCGATATCACCGTCAGCCCAAATGATTCATCTGGACAGAACAGCGGGACAACTCCTTTCCACCGCACTTACAACGACGGAATAGTGGTCAACTTGTCGGCGCCAGCCTCGGCCGGGGGGAACGTGTTTCAGAAATGGCAAACCAATGGCGTGGATTACACCACCAGTGCGGCGACGACGTTGACGCTGAACGCCGATTATGCGGTGACGGCGATTTACGTGGGGCCGAACCGATCTTTGTCAGTCCAGTCGATTGATCCCAACAGTGGCGTCAGTATCACAGTGAGTCCCAATGATACCGGCGGCAATGGAAACGGCACGACGACGTTCAACCGGACCTACTCGAATGGGACGGTCGTCAGTCTGACAGCGCTCGTAACGGTTGGTCAGAAGACCTTCCAGAAATGGCAGACCAATGGGGTGGACTATACCACTAGCCCCGCCACTAGTCTGACGATGAACGCCAACTACACCGCCACAGCTGTGTACGCCAGCACAGTGGTGGGCGCCTACATTTTCTACAACCGTTCAGCGTGGGACGGCAACAACGCGAATGCGAACGCGTCCGATGACGGCGCAATCGCCACCGACAAGACGCCGCTTTTGCCGGGGGGCAAGGCTACCTTCGCGAATTATACCAGCTATTCTCGTGGCATCAACGGCATCATGATCGACATTTCCGATACAGCAGCGGCTTTAACAGCAGCTGATTTCACTTTCAAAGTCGGCAACGACAACAACCCCGCCGGATGGACAACGGCGACTCCCCCAACGACGATCGCCCGCCGAGTCGGCGCGGGAACAGGAGGAAGCGATCGGATTACCCTGATTTGGGCGGACGGAGTGATCAAGAAGCAATGGCTCGAGGTCACAGTCTTGGCCACTGCCCGGACGACTCTCGGCGTCCCATATAAATGTTATTTCGGGAACTCTATTGGAGAATCCGGCGATCTAACGACAAATGCGCAGGTTGATGTGAGTGATGAAAACGGAGCCCGCATTCACCCACGCACATTCCTTAGTCCGGCTCCGATTGATTATGCGTATGATTATGACCGTGACAAACGCGTCGATGTCTCCGACGAGAATCTAGCTCGGATAAATAGCACGACCTTTTTGGACGCATTAAAGCTGATTGATCTTTCTAGCGGCTTACTGAGCGCAAACAGGACTAATCCTCGTAATATTGCTTTGAGTTCAGTTGGCGTTGGAGAAGCGACCAACACCCAGGCCATTATGTCGACTGACCTCCCTCTGGGCAGCGATCAGCCAATTTTGAGAGCGGTGCGACTCTCCGACGGTGGAATCCAAGTGCGCGCGACGGGGATCGGTGGGCGGGAGGTCCAGTTGGACGGGGCTGACGCGCTGGTGGGTGGTACTTGGCGCCAGGTTCAGTCTGACGCGGTGGTGAATGCGGCGGATGGCAGCGTCCAATGGCAATTGCCAGCGTCGGAAGGCGCTCAATTTTTCAGGCTTGTAATTTCTGGTGTTGACCGCTAACCTCCGACCATGAAGAATCTAGGCGTGCTAAACTTCATCGGGCGTTCATGCCATGCTCGGGTTTGGGCCATGGTAGCCAGTCTTTTGGCCACAGCGGTTTCGCTTTCCGCTCAGCTGATCATCGATCTACCGGAGATTAACCTTCAGCCCGATCAAGCTCACCAGACTTTTGAGGTTTACGTGCAGAATCCTGATGCCTCGCGCAGCGACATCAATGGAATTCAGTTTAATATTCAGACTGCGGACGGCGGTCCTCAGGTTGGGGGTGTCACCTTGGCTCCGAAGATAACCGATGTGGATCTTACGACGGGAAGTCTTTTCCAGAATAACAACGGGTATAGTGGCTCCGGGCAACAGACGGGAGGCCAGATTTTTGTTCGGGGAACTCTCACTTCTTCAGGCACAGTTACCATTCCGAACGGCACGCCCTTTAAGAAGATTGCCACGGTTGAGATTGATACCACCGGTTTTTTCGGGGGTGTGTTTTCGATGACGTTGGACACATTGAATGGACCAACTCGTTTCACCTCGACTGGTGGAAACGTCTTTCCGACTTTGATCGATGGTTCGATCACCATTGTGCCGGAGGTCAATGCCACCGGCCTTGTCGCCGGAGCGTTGATTCTGTTTTCCGTTGTCTGGAAATTGCGACGGGCACATTCGCCTGGTAGTAGTAGCTGCTCCTAAGACCTCAGCTCAGCGGCCCTTTTTCGGTGCTGCACGTTGCCTTAGGGGAAGCTGCTCGTGGACATTCTTACGAGGATACACTAGCTCGCTCGTTGCGAGCCTTGGATTTTCCGCTTCCTCGCTTTAGGCCTTCCCAGCTTTGTCCCGGGACGCGGATGCTTCATGCATCCGTTAAAAATCACTAAAAATAATCAGTTCTTTCATGCAACTCAGTTTACACTCCCTCCCTTCACCACCCCCTGGCCGGACTGGATGGCCGTGGACGGAGGGGGCGCCACCTATTCCGGAAAAGGGTCCAAACGGCCAAGCCTGGCCTCGGATCAGCATTGCCATCCCGAGCTTCCGTCAAGGCCATTACATTGAAGAGACGCTGCGGTCGGTGCTGCTGCAAGGCTACCCCAATCTGGACTTGGTTGTCATCGATGGCGGCAGCAAAGACGATACGGTCTCCATCCTGAAGAAGTACGAACCGTGGCTGAGCAGTTGGGTCAGTGAGAAAGACCGGGGACAATGCGAAGCCATCAATAAGGGATTTGCGCGATGCAACGGCGAGATCTTCAACTGGCTTTGCAGTGATGACCTGCTGCGGCCCGGAGCCTTGCACACCGTGGGCCAAGCCTTTTGCGAAAAGCCGCCGGTCGATATCATCGTCGGCTCTTGCTACATCGATTTTGAAGGTTCTCCCGAGAAGAACGAAGTCCGTCCCTCCCTTGGCGACCGCTTTGCCCGGCACCCGTATGTCTTCGCGATCTGGCAGCCCAGCTGTTTTTTCCGTCGCTCCTTGATCACACGCCCCGAGTTGGTGCTCGAACGGATGAACTACTGCATGGATCGGGAGTTGTGGTGCTATCTGTGGTCGCGACAAGCCAAGTGGAAATGGACGAGTGAAGTTCTCAGCGTCAATCGATTTACCGGCAACAACAAGTGCGTGAAGGGAAAGGGCGACATCCTCAAGGAGCTGGATCTGATCTACCGGGCGTATATTCCCGAACGGATTCCCCTAACTTTCTGGTTGCGAAGAGTCTGGCTGCCGCTCGTCCAGGCCCATCGCGACCATCGCGTTGCTCTCGTTCGGATGGGAAGCCGACTGATCTCTCGGACGCTTTCGTTGTCGCTGCATGCGGCCTATTCCAAGGATCGGGTCCGCGTCCTCCAGGACGAGTTTTACATGTATGGAATGTGGTGATGACGCCAGGATGTGCGGCCTGGACCCTTCCGCACGTCCATAAGATCCTCTTCCCGCACCGTGACCCCTCCACCGCACCTTCGAAGATTTGCCTTCATCTCAACGATGAACGGCGTGGCCTGGGGCGGCAGCGAAGAGCTGTGGAGCCGGACCGCGTTGCACCTTCGGGAGCTGGGTCACGATGTGCAGGCGTCGCTGTTCGCGTGGCCGAGTCGCCCTGATCCTGTGCTGCGTCTCGAACGTGCGGGTGTTCGCACGAGCTTCCGGCCGCTGAACAGGAATGCGCTGGACCGCTTGCTGTCCCGTCTGTTTCGTCGCTGGTATCCAGGTTCGTTGGATTTCCGCGAGGTCCGTTGGCTGAGCCGGGCCGCTCCAGACCTTGTGATTGTCTCCCAAGGCGGGCCGTGGGATGGTGTTCCCTGGATGTCGACCTGCGGGCGGCTGGGGATTCGCTATTGCGGGGTTGTTCAGGCGAACAGCGAAATCTGGTGGCCGATCGACGAGGACTTGCCAACCATCCGGGCGACTGTCCAAGGCGCTCAGCGCCTTTTTTTTGTTTCTCAATCGAACCGCGAGCTAATGGAACGCCAGGTTGGTTTGAGGTTAGAGGCTGCGGATGTCGTGGCTAATCCCGTCAATCTGCATGCTCGACAAGCGGTTCCTTGGCCCCAGAACACCGACGGCATCCAACTGGCGTGCGTGGCGCGCTTGGAGCCCAGAGCGAAAGGCCAGGATGTCCTCTTTCAGGTGTTGTCCCAGCCTAAGTGGCGACAGCGCCCTTTGCAGGTAAACCTGTATGGGAGCGGCTCAGGTGAACAATCGCTGCGCTCCCTGGCCTCCCTCCTCGACCTGTCTAATGTCCGCTTTCATGGCCAGGTTAGCGATGTCGATCGTATCTGGGCCGCCAACCACGCTTTGGTCCTGCCATCGCGCTACGAAGGGCTTCCGCTGGTCATTGTCGAAGCGATGCTCTGCGGACGCCCGATCATCGCCACTGACGTGGCCGGCAATGCGGAATTGGCCCGTGACGGGGTGGAAGGGTTCTTTGCCGCCGCACCGACCGTGAGCCTGGTTGATGACGCATTGGAGAGAGCCTGGGCACGCCGTGACCAATGGCAGGAGATGGGGCGCCGCGCGCGCGCGCAAGCGCTTCGGGTCACACCGGAGAACCCAATTGAAGACTTTACGGGCATGCTCCTGCGGATAGTGGATTCCGGCTATTCCCGCCCTGCGCTCGGACGGCCCTCGAGCACTGCGAAAACGCGCGCTGTCCCTTGAAAGCTTCGGTCATTCTGGTGACGCGGAACCGCGCCGCCGATCTGCAGAAGACGTTTCGATCCCTGGCAGATGTGGTCGTGCCTCCAGGACTGGAAACCGAATTGCTGGTGGTGGACAACGCTTCGACGGATCAGACGCCTGCGGTTATCAAGAACTCCCGGTTTGAGACCTTTAGATTCCGATCGGTTCGAGAAGAGAAGCCGGGCAAAGCGAACGGCTGCAACCGGGCACTGGCGGAAAGCTCGGGAGACGTGATCGTTTTTGTCGACGACGATGTCCGTGTGCCCAGCCAGTGGCTCTCGGCCATGGTTGAGCCAATCGTCGCGGGCAAGGCATCCGCCGTTGCCGGTGGGGTGGTGCTGGCGCCGGCATTGGTCCGCCCCTGGATGACGCCTTTGCACCGCTCGTACCTGGCCTCGACCGAGTGGATGCGTCCCGAGGCGCCGCATAGTCTGGTCGGCGCCAACATGGCTTTCTCACGCGACGTGTTGCGCCGAGTTCCTGGTTTCGATCCGGAATTGGGCCCAGGAGCGCTCGGTTTCGGGGAGGAGGAGCTTTTTGCGTCGCAGTTGCTCGGGGCGGGGTATCGCATCTTTAGCTGCCTCCACGTGGAAGTGGAACATCATTTTGATGCTTCACGTTTGAAGCGAGCGAGTTGGCTGAGCAGCGCGGCCAAGCGCGGGGAGGTGAATGCCTATCTGACATATCATTGGCAGCATCGGGGTTACCGACTGGCGTGGGCGCGGCAAATGGCGCTTCGCGCGCAGCTGTCCAGCTGGCGGCTGAGGCATGGACCTGCGTTTCCGGACGAAGGCTGTGCCGAGAGAGAACTGTGGCTTCTTTATCGAATTGCTGAGTTGCGCTTTTTCTCGAAGATGCGAAACTGTCCTCGTCACTACCAGGACCACGGTTTGGTCAGGCTATCGTAGGAAGAACCCCTTTTTCGATCTTCCAGGATGCGCCAGGGGTGACGGGGTCGGGGGTGTGCACCGGCCGATCGTGGCGAGCCGAATCAGACAGAGCGCGTATGATCAACGAGGTAGAGTCTGCCGACTGGCGGACCCTGGTCGCGAAGAAGCCGGGCATTCACGCTTGGCCTCCGGGGCAGCTGTCCTTCTTTTCATTGCCAGACGACGTCCTGCAACATCTGGCTGCTTTAAGCAACGAAGAGACCAATACGCTCGAGACGGGCTTGGGCGCGAGCACGATTGTGTTTGCCTGCCAGCGGAGTCACCATTTCTGCATTACGCCAGGCCGGGATGAAATCGAGCGGATGGAGGCATTTTGTCGCCGGGAGGGAGTCTCTACTGACCACGTCACTTTCATCGGCGATTATTCGGAAGCGGCCTTGCCCCGGCTGGCTTTGCCGCCGCTCGATCTGGTTTTGATCGATGGCCGCCACGGATTCCCTGCCCCGATGCTTGATTGGTATTACAGCTGTAAACACCTCAAGATCGGCGGCCAGCTGATCGTGGACGACATCCAACTCTGGCCGGTTCAAGTGCTGATCGAGTATCTTTCCAGTTCAAGCCATTGGAAGCTGGAACGTGCCTTTCAGCGCACGCTTTCCTACGTTCGGACCGGAGCTGGGGATGAAAGCGCCGAGTGGATTCACCAGCTGAACGTGGAGCGCAAGACCACCGAACTTCAGCTGCGAATGGAGAAGGAACAACGGATGCAAAAGGCCCGGGCTCTGGCTGCCCGCGGACGATTCGATCTGTTGGCTGGCAAGGTTCTCCGCACAGTAACGCGACGTCTCCGCACTTGATCCGGGCCTCGGCCCGGCATCTCAGCTGCAGGCTCACTGGTATGGCTGTCGAAACAGACGAGCCCGGTCGGCTTATCGTGCCCTCCCGGGGCACTTTGGGCTTCCTCCTCTGTGCTGGCGTCTTGGTTCTCCTTTTCGCCAAACCACTTGTTGGTGTCTTCAAGCTGGCTTGGAGCAGTGACTTGCATTCGCACGCCCTCCTCATTCCGTTTCTCAGCATCTACTTGATTTGGATAAGGAAACCGGCAATCGCTGATATCTCCATTCAACGTGCTCCCGTCTGGGCGGCGGGGGTCTCAGCTCTGGCGCTGCTGCCCTTGGCGGCCCTGTGGAATCAATTTCGGCTTGGGCAGTTGGACCTGGCCTCGGCCGATGCCCTTTTCTTCGGCGCGATTGGCTTCGTCACCTTACTGATCGGCGTTGGACTCTGGTTCTTCGGTTCGAAAATAGTCGGAGCGGTTGCCTTCCCGGTCTTGATGTTGTTTTTTATTGCCCCACTTCCGGAGTCTGTCCAAGGGCGCATCGAGCACTTCTTTCAGACCACATCCGCTTATGCGGCGTTGGGGCTGTTTCGGGTGGCGGGTATTCCAGTGGTGTTCGATCGACTGATCTTCAATTTGCCGACCATCACACTGGAGGTAGCACCTGAATGCAGCGGCATCCGGTCCAGCTTGGTCTTGTTCATTACCAGCCTGGTGGCGGGCCATCTGTTTCTGCAGAGTCCGTGGAAACGGGCGGTGTTGACCGTGCTCGTTATTCCCTTGGCCATCGCTCGAAACGGCTTCCGCATCTTCGTGATTGGGTATCTCTGCGTCCGGGTAGACCCGAATCTGATCCATTCGTGGGTCCATCGGCAGGGGGGGCCGCTGTTTTTTGTGCTTTCGCTGGTGCCCTTCTTTGCGTTACTTGTTTGGCTGCGCCGCTCCGAGAGTGGCGCCAGTGTCAGGAGCCATCGACAGCCGTCGTCAGCCACCCTAAGTCGTTAGTCTGGGCAGCTCCGTGTTGGGTGGCTGGCTATCGCCTGTCGGCGTGGCCGGTCAGTGACTGTATCTATGAATCCCTTAATCTTCCCTGTTCGTCTGCGAACCGTCGTCTACTCATCCCTCTGGTTGGTCCTGGCTTTGTGGTTGGTTGGCAGCGGCTGCAAAACCAACTCGCCTGAGTTGCCGCCCGCGGAAGTGGCGGCCATGCAATCCACCCCGGTTCGGATCAACCCCGGCGATGTGGTCCAGATCACCTTCCCGGGAGGCCCGCAGACGATGAACACGCCGCCGCAGCGGGTCCGGGTGGACGGGAAAGTGGCGCTGCCGCTGGTGGGTGATGTGGCAGTGGCGGGCAAAACGCCGGTGGAACTGCAAGCGGAGCTGGCCAAACTTTACGACAAACAGCTCGACATCAAGGAGGTGGTCGTGGTGGTCTCTTCTTCGGCCGCTTCCGTCTTTGTCAGTGGGGCTGTGGCCCGCCCAGGTCGAATTTCCATGGAGCGGCCCTTGACCGTTCTGGATGCGATTATGGAAGCGGGCGGCTTTGATCCGCGACGTGCTAACGTGAAGAAGATTAGGATCATCCGGCAGAAGGGCAGGCGCTATGAAAAGAGAGAAATCAACCTAAAGCCGGTGCTCCGAGGCGAGAATGTCACCCCTTTCATGCTGGAGCCATTTGACATTATCTATGTTCCCGAGAAACTTTTCTGACCTATCTTAGGCAGGTGGGGGACCGAGGCTGGCGTGTGCAATGGCTCGTTTCTTCGGCCCGTAAACTCGGCGGACACAAAGCGACAGCGTGGAAGTGGTGGACAAATCACACTGGTTGATACGCCTGCGGCCGGCTCTCTTTCTGGCCGCCTGGCTATCCATCGACCAAACCCTTTGGTCGCAGTTGGCCCCTCACGATCCTCTCCAACAATGGGACCTCGTCTACCCGGCCCGTCCCGCCTTGGGCCAGATCGTCGCGGGCAAGGATATGTTCGTGGGGGCACCCGCCTCTGGCGCCGGCGCGCCTTGGGTTTCATACGACGGTATCACCTGGACGCGCGGTGATGTCCGCTTTGACTTGTGGGGCGCGGGCTTCACTGGGATCGGCTACGGCGATGGAGCCTTCTTTGGCGCCACCGCGACCGGGGAGGTTTTCTGGTCGCGAGACGGGATCAACTGGGCGGGGCTGTCTTTCAGTCCGGTTTCAGATGCCATCCGGTATCGCGATGTGAAAGTGGCTGCGGGCATCGGTTTGATTGTCACAGCCAGCAATGAAGGCCAGGTAGCCGCTTCGTCGGACGGCGTCACCTGGACATTTCCGCAGTCCATTCCCGGTTCCCCGCAACGGCTTCTGTTTGGCAACGGCGTCTTCGTCATTGTTTCCTCTCTGGGCGACAGCGGCCAGTCCGTTATTTATACCTCGGTTGACGGTGTCGATTGGCGGTCTCAGCGTCACGAGATGGGCGGCACCGTATGGGACGTGACCTTCTCGGACGGCCTCTTTACCGCTGTGACGCCTCATGGCGAACTTCTGGCCTCCCTCAATGCCTCCGATTGGATCGAGCGGGGCCGGATTCCGGTCGGAGATGGTTTCGGCCGTGCATTCACGTTTGGGGGAGGGCGCTTTGTTGGAGTGATCGAAGTGCCAGAGGAGGAGCCGCTCGTCGTTACCTCGAGTGACGGCATTCAGTGGAGTTCACAATTGCTCCTGCCGACCCCGGAAGGATTCGTTTATGCTGGCGGGCGTTTTGTCGCCTTCGGCGAGGATATCATCACTTCTCCGGATGGATTGATCTGGACAGATCGGCCTGTGGATTCGGCGGCGTTGCCTTCGTCGGTCGCCTTTGGCAACGGCAGATTTGTTGCGGTCGGCGCCACCATGACACTCATTTCTCTCAATGGGATGGATTGGACCCGTTATGTCAATCCGATCAATGGCCGGTTGCCAGTGGGAGTTTACTTTGCCAACGGCCGTTTTATTGGGCCGAGCTGGCCATCGTACGACAGCGGAGGAAATCCTGAGCTTGGTCATATTCTGATGTCGACGGATGGGGTGACCTGGACGGAGTATGAGGGGCCGCCCGTGCTGTCTTCGTTGCGCAGCATTGTCTACGGCAATGGGGTCTATGTCGCCATCGGCAACGGAATGTCGCTCTACTCTTCCCCCGACGGCATTACCTGGACGAAGCAAGCGGATACCCAGTTCCTGACCAAGGTGTTGTTTGGCAACGGAATGTTCCTGGCGTCCACCTTCAATTACAACTCCCGCAATGTTCCTCCTTGGGAATCGTACGTGTATGGGTCGACGGACGGGACGACCTGGGCGCAGTTGCCGGCGGTCTACGTTGGGCCGCTTATGACTTTCGGCAATGGCCTGTTCATTGAAGAGATTCTGGCCTCCTTCGATCGCTACATCCTGGCCTCAAACGACGGTATCATTTGGACCACGGGATTTACCGGCTCTAATCTCGGCTTTGTCTCGCCGGGCTACGCCGCTTATGGCGCCGGTCACTTCGTCCTCCTGAGCCCTTACGAAGTCACTTCGTCCCCTGACGGGCGTGTTTGGAGCGAGCGACCGATTGTTGCGCCGTTGCCAGTGGCGGAGCAATCTGCCCACCCGGGATTGGCCTTCGGCAACGGCGTCTTCGTCACCGTTGTAAGGGGCATGATCCAGGCTTCGCGACCGGTGCAACCGGCTTACCTGGTCAGCGTGGTGGCTGAGCCTACGTCCACCTCGATTCTCACTGATCCCGCAGCCAAGTTCACCTTTACCCGCGTCGGCACGGCCGCGCTCGCGATTGAGTTGAAGGTGACGTTCAAAGTCACTGGTTCGGCCGTGCCGGGGCATGATTACGTGGCGATTCCTGAGACAGTCACAATCCCTGCCGGCCAGAGCTCCGTCTCGGTGCCGGTGGTGCTCATCCCAAACCCGCTCAACACCGGAACCATAACGGTCGATGTTAACTTGCTTGCGGCAGAGAACTATTTAGTGGGCGCCTCGCCGTCGGCGCGGATTAGCATCGAACCCGCCGGGGAAGTGGCGCAGTTTGGACGGGGAGACGTTCTACGGTCGAGCGACGGTTCGGTGCGGTTGGCGATCAATTCTCCGCCCGGCGCGGTTTTCCAATTGGAGGTGTCGACGGACCTGGCGACCTGGAGTCCATTGACCAATCTGGTCAGCGCCACTGGCCTGCTCGAATTCATCGACCTTGGAACGACCAATACCCATCGCTTTTACCGAGCCCGCCCCTCGACGCCTACCTCCGTGGAGCCGGCCTCGTTGCCGACCAGCACGCCGTAAGTCATCGAACCGCTCGCTCTCGATCGCCCATCGTTCACTTAGCCTCGTCGGCCAGAGATTCCTCACTCGTTTCCCAAGAACCGCCCGCAGCTCCGGGGCGGTTTTCTTTTTGCCACGATTGACTGGGTTCCTGGATTCGAATAGTCCAATCGTCCGAACGAAGGCGCCCCGCCGGGCTGTCAGAGGTTCCGAGGTCGTTGCCTCAGACACCGCCTGGTGGCTATGACCCGCTAAACCATTGGCCTCAACAGACTCTTAGGCTACCGGCCGGGAAAGAACGGTCGCAGGAGCTGGTGATCGATCGACGCGGCTGAGAGACTTGCCTAATGCATTGCTCGGCATTTCGCAATGCCGGTAGAAGACTCCGGCCAGCGGGACAATAACGAACCACGATGCCAACGAGATCAGGAAGAGCAACCAGCGGTGCGGCGCGTCGTGCGGATAGATCATGCCGATCAGGAGCGGGATACAAAAAACCAACGGCTGGTGGAGCAAATACAAGCTATAGCTCCACAACCCGGCACGACTCAGCTCGGTCGAGAAGTGATTGCGATTTGCCGTCGTGGCAGGAGGCGCCTGGAGCTTGCGAATGATTACCACCGCCGTGGCTAACGCGACACACAGGAAGCCGAGCGCTCCGACGGGCTGAACGAAGAAGCCGAGAGCCAACAGGGCCGCCAGTATGCTCAACGAGCCCCGGGGCAGCCAAATCGTTTTCTTGCGCAGATAAGCGTCGCCGATGGCCGCGCCGACGGACCAACTGCACCAATAAGCAAAGGGAGAGTAAGCTAGCCACGCCGGCAGACCCCAATGGCCTTTCGCCTGAACAAGCGTGACCTCAACAACCAGCGCAATCAGCAACGAAATCTTCCATCCCCACCGGGCCACCAGCATCAGGAGCAGGGGATACACCGCATAGAGTTGGACCTCAACAGCCATGCTCCAAAACGACGGGTTGATGCCGAAGAGCGAGCGCTCCGAGAGGTTGTGGACGAAGAAACTGTGACTGCCGATCTGAGCGGCGTTAAACACGGTGAGACCCTTCAACCGAGTCGTCGGAAAGATCAGCGCAAACAAGAGCAGAGCGACCAAGTAGGGCGGGTAAATGCGGAAGAAGCGGCGTTTGAAGAAAGCGGCCCAATCCGGCTGGCGCGCGTAGCTTGTATGAATGCAGAAGCCGCTCACCACGAAGAAGACCGACACGCCCAGCCAGCCCAGCGCCGCTGGCAAAGTGACTGCGCGTTCCCATCGGTTCAAGTGGGGAAACTCTCCAAACGAAACGATGTAAGCGTGGAAGATGAATACCCACAGGATCGCGACGCCCCGGATCTGATCCAGAAAATCGAGGTGTCTGCCTGCTGCCCGATTGGAGGAGGTTATACCTCCCGCTGGACGATCCATCTGTAAAAGCATTCGCGCGTGCTAGCTAAACCTACCGCCGACACGATGCTTAATGTACCTAAAATCCGTCGAGAATCAACCGTAATCGCAAACCCCCTTCAACCGGGCTTTCTATACAGTCTCTACATCGTCCTCTAGAGGACTTCCCTTTTTTCAGCTTGTCCTTCCGATTTAATCCAGCGGCCGTTTTCCTTCACTCGCAACTTGCCGCCCCATCCTCCAGTTCTACTCCCGCCATCAGCCGCATCAATCGTGCTTGGGAGAATTCGCTGCGCGGTAATTCTCCCATCATTTTGCCGTCGCGCAGGACGATGATGCGCCGACTCAAATTCATCAGCTCTGGCAATTCGGACGAAATCATCCAGATGGCCAAGCCTTGGCAGGCGAGATCGTCCAGCAGGTGATGAATCTCGGTTTTGGCTCCGACATCGATCCCTCGGGTCGGCTCGTCGATAATAAGCAAATCGCACTCGCGGGCCAGCCATTTGGTTAAAGCGATCTTCTGTTGATTCCCGCCGCTCAGGCCCGCAATGGGCGCTTCCATCGACGGCGTTTTGACCCGCAGATGCTCCACGTACCTTCGAACCAGCCCGTTCTCTTTCGACCGCTGGACAAAGCCGCGGCGCGTGACCCGGTGCAGCGCGGCCAACGACGCGTTCTCGCGACAATTCATCGTCAAAACCAGGCCCTGCCGCTTCCGGTCCTCCGGCAACAGTCCCACCCCGGCCCCTAAAGCCGCTGCCACGGACCCTGACGGCAATTCGCGTCCGTGCACAAAAACCCGGCCGGTTGCCTTCTTGTCTGCTCCGAATACCCCCAAGGCGGTCTCACTTCGCCCGGCGCCAACCAAACCGGCGAAGCCAAGAATTTCACCGCGCCGCAAGGTGAAGCTGATATCGGAAAATTTGCCCGGGGAACTCAAGCCTTCCACCCGCAAGACTTCGTCGCCGGGCGCTTGGCTGAGGTGGCGCGGTTCGAAGGAAGTGACGTCGCGCCCGACCATTTGCTGGATGACCCGATCCGGACTGGTTTGTCCAATGGATTCGGTGGCGACATGCCGGCCGTCCCGGAGCACGCTCAGACTGTCGCATAGCCGGAAGATTTCCTCCATGCGATGCGAGACGTATAACAGGGTGATCCCGCGCGCTTTCAGTTGTCCCATGAGCTGAAAGAACTGTTCACTTTCATGGGCGGAGAGGGAACTGGTCGGCTCATCCATGATGATGACCCGCGCCCGAATCCCAAGCGCGGCCGCGATTTGCACCATCTGTTCCTGGCCGGTCGACAGCTGGTCCATCGGTGTATCCACCTGAATCTCCGCCCCGATCTCGCGCAACATCCGGCGGGCTTGCTCCCGCATTTGCGGCTTGTTTACCCAACCTGCGCGACTCGGTAGCTGCCCGAGGCATAGGTTCTCCGCAACCGTCAAGTTGGGACAGAACGCCAACTCCTGGTGTACCATCGCAATACCCAAACCCCGGGCTGTGATCGGATTTGTCGGCTGAATCAGTTTGCCATCGAGCCGGATCTCCCCGGCGTCGGGCGTGTAAACTCCCGCGAGGATCTTGCCCAAGGTGCTCTTGCCCGCGCCGTTCTCGCCGATCAACGCGTGGCAATGGCCCTGGCGGACTTCAATGCTGACGTTGTCCAGGGCAAGGACCCCGGGAAACCGCTTTGTAATGTCCTGCAGCTGAAGGAACGACACAGCCGCGAGCGTAATCTCCGGCCGTCGGAGTGTCAAAGCACCCGTCCGCAGGTTGGTTCGAAAAGTGTCCGGCTGACCATCAAGGTGAGAATGTCCGCGGCACGGGGTCGATTCGACATTCGCACCATTTTCGATCGGCCGGGGCAGCGGCACTTGCGCCGGTCGTTGGCTGATGCCTGGCTCGCGCCTGGCTGGTTCCCGGCGACTTTCAGCCCGGCGCAGCGAGGCACTCTGGAGAAGCATCGGAAGCGGCAGCTGCCAGACGAGAATGAATCACGCCGGAAACAAGGTGACAACCTGAGCTGGTGGTGAATCGTGCCGGCCCTTCCGAGAATCGGAGGCGGCGCCGCGCGGCGCTGCTCCCGGAGGCGCGACGGGGGCCCACGCGAAAGCAGATCGATTTCCGGGTCAGTATCTAATGGCTGGCGAGGAACTGTGCCACCTGATCTTGGATGGGGTTGTTGAACTCGGCCAGGGCTGGGGGGCTGTAAAGGGTGAGTGTATCCCGACCGGATGGAGCGCTTTCTCTGGCTGCTTCGACCGTCCAGGCCACGCTAGGTTGCGGAAAATGCCAGTCCAGGGTTGGTGCCACGACGAGGACAGGCCGGGGCGCAATCGTCGACAGGATCTCAGGGAAATCGACCGGCACATTCGCTTCCTGACCGACGTAAGTGCCGAGGCGAGGCAGCCAACCGGTCAAGTGCGACCAGCGTCGAATCCCGCCGGTGCCGGCGGCGTCGGTGTCCCGGCGGAAGGCAGTGAAGCCAGCGGCGCTGACAACGGCATGGACCCGCTCGTCGAGGGCGGCTCCAAGAACGGCGACCATCCCTCCCATGCCAAAGCCAACCAGACTGATGCGTGAACGATCCACATCAGGATTGGCCAGGACGGCGTCAATGGCGTGGCGCGCATCCAGGACCATCTGTCCCATCAAGCTCCAAGCCGGATGCCGCTCGTAGAAATTGCGCCGCTCTTCCTGGCGCGAGCCAGTCCCGACCGGATCGAAGGCAAAAACGATATAACCTGCCTTGGCCAGGCGGATGTAGGGGATATCGCCGGTCCTGTATCCTGGAGTGTAACCCGTCGGGCAGTGCAGCGGGCTCAGCCAGATGATCGCGGGCCTCTGCTTGGCCAGTGCCCCGCTGGGTCGGTCGCCCGTCCAACTCGTTCCGGGCGGGTAGTAGAAGTTGCCGTTGAGGTCGCCGAAGCGGCACTTGAGGTGGGCGGGTTCGCCACGGTTGAGAAGCTTGGCCATTTCGTCCGATTCGCCCTCTCCCCATTTCGTCTTCACCGGGGCATAATCCGGGCCCTCGCCGAGGAGCCACTCTACCCTCCTTTTGATGGCCGCGGGCTTGGCCCCGCCGGGGGGAGGCGGGGGAGGAGTTGGATGCTGCCTGGCCCACGTTTCGTAATTCCACGGATGATAAGGGCGATAGGGAAACGCGTCGGCAGGAGACTTGCCTTCGGCGCAAAGGACCAGGGAATTGGCTGTGGGCCAGATAGGTGGCCGCATCGGGCCGGTGCGGTCCGGGCCGATACCGCAGGGCCAGGTTCTCGGGATGGCCGAGGAGTTGCCAGACGGGCGCGATCGATTGGAACATCTGCTCGACGGCCCACGTGTTCTCCACCGTATCGTTGATGGCGGTGCTCATGAGCACAGGACGCGGCGCAATCAGCGCATAGACGAAGTGCATGTCCGCGGGCAGCTTGTTTTCGCGCCCGGCAAAGGACCGAACTTTGGGCGAGACCCAAAGGGGGAAAGCGGTGGTGAGGCGTTCGACCGACTCGCCGTAGTAGTATTGATCACAGAACCGGAAGTGCAGAGACCCGCCGGCGCCCGGGGAAGAGGCGATGACTCCAGCAATGCGTTCATCGAAGGCCGCGGCCGCCAGGGCTTGTTTGGCCGAGCGCGAATGGCCGCCGATGTAGATGTGGTTTCGCGCGACCATCTCCAGGGTGCAAAGCCAGTCCACCGCCCGCGAAGCACTCCACCCCCGCCGGCGGAACTCAGACCAATCCACCTTCCCGAAGAGGTCTTGATACGATTCGGATTCGTCCTTGCGATCGGCGCGATAGGCCGGATCGGTTGCGTTGTAAACGCAGATGAGGAACTCGCCGCGCTCAAAGGCCGCGCGCGCAAACTGCGTATAATTAGTATTATCGACCAGAAAGACAGGGGCCGGCTTGCTCGCCAGATGGGACGGGACCCACAACCAGCAGTGCAGTTTGGCGGCATGATCTGGCCCGAATTCCAGCCGGACGGTCCAGGTTTCCCGCCCCTCTTCCTGCTTCTTTTCCTCAATGACTGCCCGCAGGTCTGAGGGCGGCGGCGGCGCATGGCCGAGGAGGTATTCCTCCACCAGTCCTGCAAGTTCGGTCCGGCGCGCAGGCCAATCGGCGGCTGCGAGCGAGTGGGCCTGAGGCCCCTCGCCGGTCGTCCAGAGGGCGGGAGGGTAAGGCAAGGACGGGAGCGATTCGAAGTTGGGCGCGGCATAGCCAAATGCTTCCAGCCACTGATCGATGCGCGGGCTCGGTGGGAGCAGGGAGCGAAGTTGGGCATCACCTTCGGCGGCGAAAGGGACCTTGGTGAAGGACAGCGCAAATGCAACGCAGAGCAGCCAACGCGCGGCTTTCATAAAAAGGCAGTAAATCAGGGTTGAAAAAGGGAAGCAAGGCGGACAGCCGGAAGCTGCGATGACAAGTTGATGCCAAGTGCGGTTCAGCAGGCACCTGGGCCGGAGTAAATCCCTTCGCCCGTGTTTCTCCCGCCGGACGGGAGAAGGTGCCGGCCACGGCCGGGGCAGGGGCTTCCTTTCGTCCTTCTTGACGCACGCTCTCAATCGAACCCCGCCGATGGAGCTAATCTTGTCAGGGGCGGGGCGCGCTGCTACGGTGCCTCTCCAACCAGTGCCGGCTGCAATCACCCGGAAAGACATGAATGCACCAGACGCTTCTTCTTTGGCTACGGCCGCTCGGCTAGGGCGGAGACATAGGACTTGGCTGCGGGCGGCGATCGTCGCGGCAGCCGCTGCTGCCGCCGCCGTGAATGGTTTCGGCCAGCCTGCCGGTGCTCCCGCCGGCGACGACGGGGTTGAAGCGGCGTTGCGCGCGCGCGCGGACAAGCTGCACCGCGAAGCCATCGTCATCGATACACATAACGACGTCACGTCAGCGATGGTTGATACTGGCTTCGACCTGGCGGAACGCGGCGATGACCCAGGTCGTGCCGAAGCCACACATACTGACCTGCGCCGGATGCAAGCGGGCGGGCTGGACGCCGAGTTTTTTGCAATTTTCGTGGACGCGCGCTTCGTCACGGCGCCGCCGGCACAGGGGGGTGGGGCGGCGCGGCGGGCGATGGACATGATCGATCTGGTGCTGGATCAGGCGCAGCGGCATGCGGACGTATTGGAGATGGCTTACACCGCCGGGGACATCCAGCGCATCGCGGCCTCGGGCAAGATCGCTGCCTTGATGGGCATCGAAGGTGGGCACGCCATCGAGAACAGCCTGCACGCCCTCCGCCTGTTTTATCGACTGGGTGTCCGCTACATGACGCTCACCCATGTGAACTCGAATGATTGGGCCGACTCCGAAGCGGATTCCGACGACCCCGCTGTCCCGCATCATGATGGGCTGAGTGATTTCGGGCGGGAAGTGGTGCGGGAGATGAATCGTCTCGGGATGATGGTCGATATTTCGCATGTGGCCGATCAGACGTTCTACAATGTGATTGATACCAGCCGGGCGCCGGTGATCGCGTCGCATTCGTCCGCCCGGGCGGTGGCCAATCATCCACGCAATCTTTCTGATGATATGCTGCGGGCGCTGGCGCGAAACGACGGAGTGGTGATGGTGAATTTCTTCGATGGTTTTCTCGATCCTCGCAAAGCGGAGCTGGCTTTGAAGGCGCGGCGGATGCGCAAGGAAGTGAACCGGCGTTACCCAGATGATCCGAAGAGGGCTGACGCCGAGGCGGACAAGTGGCTGGCAGCGAATAGTCCGGGACCGACGCCATTGTCGGTGCTGATCGATCACATCGATCACATCGTCAAGACGGCAGGGATTGACCATGTCGGGTTGGGTTCCGACTTTGATGGGGTGCCGTCGCTGCCCAAGGGGATGGAGCACGTCGGCAAGCTGCCCAACATCACCTATGAACTCCTGAAACGCGGCTATGCCGACGCCGACGTCAAAAAGATTCTCGGCGAAAATCTCCTCCGAGTCATGGGCCGAGTGGAAACGGTCGCCAGCGAGCTTTCGGCAACCAGGCGTTGAAGCGCCCGGCCACAGAAGGGACTACTCTCCCGCCCGGTTAGCGGAAGTGGTAGATCAAACTGGCGAAAGCCATCTGGGCCCGGTAGTCGTTGGCCGTGCCGGCAGTTGGCTCGTCGGCGAGAAGAAGCCATCGCCAGGCGCGTCGTCAGCTGCTGGTTGACCCGGTAGGTGAGGACGGCGAGAAGGGCGTGTTGTGGTATCAGCAGCATCCCCAATGGAGGGCGGGCTCACCGAGTCGGTCGGAATGAGGCTGCGCGAAATCGGCCAGCGAAGGAATAGCTCGGGGACATATCCGCGCGCTGATTGACCGCGTAGGTGCTGTTGGCGATGGCGCAAATGTTCCCTTTGGCAAGGCGAAATCAAGCCGGTGCTCTCGGTAGTGGTGGTGCTGTCCTGATATGGCAATGTACCCGACCGGAAAGACGCGCCTGGATGGGGCGTGGCCGAGAAACCAGACTGTAAATGTGCGCATCATATTCTCCGGCGAGGATCTCCCCATAGCGGCGAATGGTGCAGGCAGCGCCTGAGGGTGAAGGCCGGGCGCGTGTCCTGCCGGTAGTCCGTCGTCAGGAACTGGTAGGATAGGTTCAGTTTAAGCCAGTTATTGGGACTGAACGACTAACTGGAGTTTCGACCTCGTCAGTGATCTGACTCGCGCGCCACCGGAGGAAGCCAGGATGGCCGCCAGCGGCTGAGAAGTTGATTTAATCCGGTAATGGGTATCATCCTCGTAAACGCCGATAGTGGCCAGCAGGGAGATCCGCTGCCAGGGAGGTATTAAAAGCCGAGGCGAAGTCGGTCAGTTCGCTGGCGATGGACGGATTTTCGACGAAGCTGGTGCCAGTCTGGATATCCCGCCCGGATTGGCCACGATGCTCTCCTGCTTTGCGGCAGGCATCAGCGAACAGCGCCGTGAATGGAATCTTGTGGTAGCGCGCACCGATTGTTTCGGAAATGCTGCTTTACGGTCATAATCCGAACGCAGCTCGGCAGGTCGAATGGCCAGGTTGCTGCCGGGAGGCAAGGTGAAGGCGATGCCATTTGGGTTGCCACTGCCAATCCCATTTCTGACTGGTCCATTCGTTTTGGAAGGCCGGCCGAAATGGGTGAGCCATCAAACAGACCGAGCCGTTCAGGTTGAACACGTGCGACTCGCGTTCCCAGGATGATTTTCGCACATAAAGCCAGGCAGACGTTACCATTCGCCACCAAACTGTTCGTGAACGAACTCTCCCGCATCCAGCTGCTGTAAAAGTAGCCGCCTGAGCCCAGCAGCCAGTCCTTGAACCGCTTCTCCAGCCGCGCGGAGGCTGTTGGCCCCCTGAAAATAGGTGTTCTCCGACCTGGCGTTCTGCGTCATCTCGGCGCGGGCGGCAATGTTGGTGTAATGCGTGTCGGGCTGTAGAACTCGCCGCGGAATCGGTCCTCCACCGCCACACCCGCGACTTCGGTGTCCAAATCAAACCGGATGATGTGGACGCTTTCATCCAGGTGCTTGCGGTTGAGGCGGTGTTGCGCGCATCAGCGGACACGCCGTTAACAGCTGGTGATGGCTTCGTCGCCGCGTTTATAGTCGAATTCATAGCCCAGGACCATGCGGGGCCAGTAGGGCAGTGTCAGACCGAAATCAATCCGGGCTCGCCCGATATCGAGGTGCAAATCCTTGTCCAGGCTGAGAGGTTCCGGCTGGCCGAAATGAAAAGGTCGCCCTGTATCGTAGTATTGGCGGTATTGGCTCCAACCAGTGTGAATGAAACCGGTCCCGTCGATCGAGATTGACCCGCCGCTCTGCCGAAGTATTCGACCGCGCCGAGCCGGTCACGGTCAGGCGTGTCGGGATCAATCTGTTGGAAGAGCTCGAAGCGGTCGAGGCCACCGTCCACCCCATCCGTGCGCCAGTAATGTTCGCGGAACTTGCTCTGGTTGCCATCCACGAAAATGCCGCCGACCGTGGACGAGATGGTCACGTCAAAAGGTTGGTCGGTGGCCGTTTTAACCGGGGCGCGCCGCTTGATCGATCCAGGCGCGCAGCACGCCGACTTCCTCCGCGGTGAGCATGCCTTTGCCTTCCGGCGGCATCTCCAAGTCCGGAACCAAGCGGGCGACGAAATGGATCAGCCGACTTTCGGCGCTTTTGCCCGGGACGATGGCGACGCCATTCTCGCCGCCTTTGAGGGCGGCTTCTCGACTATCCAAGCGAAAGCCGCTGCGCGGCCTTTCCGGCCGTGACAGCGAACGCAGGCGTTATCGAGGATGGGTTGGACGTCGCGAACAAAGTCAATCGAGCTGGGCGGCACGGGAGGAGTTTGGCGACGTCAACCTCCGCACCAACCGGGAATGATCGAGGCGCTGGTCAGGGACCAGGACGCGCGCGAGACGAAACCA
The DNA here is from genome assembly GCA_046346765.1 of Verrucomicrobiota bacterium. GTDB lineage: Bacteria > Verrucomicrobiota > Verrucomicrobiia > Limisphaerales > SIBE01 > JAXMHN01. The sequence continues at coordinate 151,811 of JAXMHN010000004.1, forward strand.
GCAGTTGGGATGCCCCTTCTTCAATAGAAGTAGTAAGGCTGGGTGTTTGACCCGTGAATGGAAGCGTGGCACCCGGAGGTCCAGCAAGCCCCGTAACGCACATACCCGGTATGATCCACGTTGCCGATGTAAAACAGGCCGCCGGCTCCTGGACCTTGCCGCTGCGCGTGGCAGCGCAAGCAAAGATTGGCGTCCCGCATGATCAGCAGTTTCGGGTTGATTGACCCGTGCGGGCTATGGCAGCTGGTGCACCCTTCGCGCAAGGCCCCGTGCTCAAAGACAAAAGGGCGGGTTTGCTCCCGGTGGCATTGGGCGCAGGTCTGGTTCAGGCGCGCCATGGCGAGGCCGCCGGCCGGCTTCATAATGTCCTGGCCGTGGGGGTCGTGGCATTGAACGCAGTTCATTTTCCCTTCCAACACCGGATGGTGCTGCGGCAAGTGAAACGAGGCGTTCACGTCCAGATGGCATTGAAAGCACGCCTGGGGGTCCTTGCCCGGGTTAACGATCATCTTCTCGCGGCCGGCTCCGCCGATCGCGACATGCTTGCTCCCGGGCCCATGGCAGGATTCGCAGCCCTGTTGTCCGGACATCTTGCCATCGGCCAGCCGAAGGCGGGCATGGGGGCTCGCGGGAAAGCCTTGGGCAATTTTGCCATGACAATCGGCGCAGGCTTTGTCGCCCACGTAAGTGGCCCCTTCGATGACTGGGGGAACCATTACCGTCCGGTCGACGGTGGAACAAGCGTCCAGCAGCAAAACCATCGCCGCCAGGACCGAGGCTAATCCCAAGGCGAGGGTTAAACGGCGCGCTTTCACGGTTCGAAAGACCTGTCCGGTTGCGACTGGGGAACGGAGCGGGCCCAGGAAGCGAGCTGGTCCGCGCGGCCAGCTGCCGCGAGGGCGGAGCCTGCACGCGCGCTCGAAGATGGCGCTAACAACATACGGAATGATTGATGCGTTTCAGAAGCGGTCCAACGACGCTGTGGACCCCTTATGGATTCGCCAGACGGCTGACCCGATAAAAGCGGAAAGGCGCGGCTGCAGTCGTGTCCTGGAAGGTCGCGGGATTGCTCGCAGCGAGGTTCGTGGATAGAGGCAGCCAACTGACTAAATTCGACGAAATATCGATCAAATAAGCGGTCCCCGGATCGGCGTTGTAGCTGAAGGAAAACGCACCCTGATTATAGGCGGCGCCGGTAATCGAAATGGGCAGGGGAGCCACCACCGTGACGTTGACCACGCTGGAGGTGGCGGAGAGCCCGCCGGCGGTCGCGACGGCGGTAAGGGCATAGCTGCCGGCCGTGGCGAGCGTGCCGGTAACTTTGAAAGGCGAGGCCGTGGCCGCCCCGAGGAAATTCGTGCCGACAAAGAAGTCGACATTGGTGACGGAACCGCCTGCCACGGCAGCGTCGGCGATCAGGTCGAATATGGCCAGGGCGGTAAAGCTGGCACCGGCAGCCTGGGCACGGTCAATTGGACGGTCGGCGGGACGGCGGCGGCCGGGAAGGGAGCGGGTATAGGCAAATCCTCCAGCTTGGTGCATTGCCCCAGGAAGTGAAGACGACCGAGGTAGATGTCCTCACTGAGGATGTGCATCACCATTGGTTGATTGAGGATGAGCGCGCGCAAATTGCCATTCCGCATCGATTCAGGCGAGCTGTAGCTTAGATTGTGCAGAAGTCGCTCAGTTCGCCAAAGGCCCATTCGGTATCCTCGGGGCTGTTGTTGCCCGCGGCCTTTTCGCCAGCGGCCGTGTTGTAAAGGACGTCTCGGTTCCCGCGGGTCAGGACGACTTTATCGGCGACGATGACGTCGGAGCGCGAAGTGGAAGCTTGTTTAAAGTTGATCGTGGGACCGGTCCAGACGGTCGCGGCGTGGGCGAGCGAGGCGCACAGGAGGGTTAGTCCGAAGACCGTCGTGCGCGAGCACGTGGCCGAGCTGGCGAGGAATCGCATGTTGCCTTCCGCGCTGAGGCCCCGACAGGGCTTTGTTCCCTGAGCTTGACTTGTTCCGCCTTCTCTGTCCAGTAGGTTGCAGGGAACCGGGAACCTATTGGCGCTTCCGGCCCATCTAAACTATCCGTATGAAGAACATTTTCTGATTAGCGCGTTCGGCTTGGCGTTGGCCCTCCGCCCGCACTCGTCCGAGCTGCCGCCTTCACCGCGACGTCGGCGGCAGACGCTTTCGTTGCCAGCGGACCTTCAGGCGATCAGCTTGGCAACAATTACGGTGGCGGATGGAGGCACTCGCGATTGCCGCAGCCGGGCTACGAAACGGCGAGTTCGCCAATGATGAAGTTTCCAGCTTGGGCACCGTCGCCTCCGCCTTGAATGCCCAGTATTCTCCCGGGCAGTGGACCATTCAATCAATTACGCTCAGCTATCGTCTTCGCCGCACAACGGCGCGCCATCTATAACGCGAGACGGTTGCGGAGCTTTCCGAGGTTACTTTTGCAGAACGACAGCTGGAGCGAAGGGAACCGGCAATGCCAGCAATCCAGCCAACAATGGCGTCACCTTCAATTCGCTGCGAATACCTACGTCAATCCGGCCAGCGACCAGGCCCTCCAGCACCTTAAATTCCCCGGGGGCACCAGTGGCCTTCTCGCCCATGACCTGGCCTCTGGCACGGTTGCAGAGCGACATTGTCGCCGGCGGCGATGTCAGTTTGCGCTTGTTCGCCGCGGACAATAACGTCGGTTACCTCTTCAGTTCGCGCGCGGCAACCCCGCCTGGGCAACCGACTTTGATTGTCACGGCCGTGCCCGAGCCGGGGAGTTGGGTCCGCTTTGGTTATGGGCTTCGGCGCGCTGGGGCTGTGGCGACCGCGCGCCGCGGGCGCGAGGACGTCGCCGGTTGGCCCTTCGAAGGAAGGCCAGGCAGGCGGTCCGTTCAGCTAGTTGCGAGCGTGCTGGATTGGCGGAGAGGTCGGCGGTCCCAAAGTCATAAAGCCGCTCGCCGTTGGCGCCGTTTCAAACCAAAGGATGCGCTGCTTCCCCACCGGCAATTACCAGCGTCGCGTCCAGGTAACGGCCGCGGCGTAAACGAGCGGTGCCGCCCCCATAACTGCGGGTTTCCTCGCCTTTTTCGTTCAGGGCCCAGGCTGGTGTTCGCCGGATGTGGCCAGAAAACCGTCCGGGGCCGAAGGCGGTGATCGACGTGACCTCCTTGCCGAATCCTTCAACGTTCCTTCCGTTCGCCAGTTTGGCCGTTCCACAACGGCCACATTATCCGCGCAAGCCGTGGCCAGCGTTCGCCCGTCGTCGTTCCAAGCCACTCCGAGCACATGATGGGTGTGTCCCTCAAAGAGCGCGCGACACTTGTTCCGCTTCGAGGGTCCGTGACGCGCATAAAGCGGTCCACCGCCCCCGAGGCCAGGTATTTGCCCGAAGGGGAAAAGCGAGCCAGGACGGCGTCGCTGTGGGTGGTGAGGGAGTTTCGTGCAGGAGCTTTCCAGTGGCGATGTCCCAGAGCTGAATTTGCCCGCTACGGCTCGGCTCACCGCTCCCGGCGGCAGTGTTTTACCATCGGGGCTAAAGGCGAGCGCGTTGACGCGGTCACTGATGGGAGAGTCGGCTTCGCCCGATCCAATTCGGGCTTGGAGTGCCCAATTGGGGCGCACGTCCCACGTGCTCATGTGACCATCCGCGGCCACGGAAACAACCCGACCAGAGGGTTGCGAACCTAAAGCGAGCACCGGAGCCGATGGCCCGCGGTAAACGTCGACGGCTTGGCCAGTGCGCGCGTTCCAGGTGTGCAGCGCGCCGCCCGCCCCGGCTGTCAATAGGAGACCGTCCGCGAAGGCCACACTCCGTATCGGAACTTCGCTCTCGTGGGACGCTCGCCGTGCCGCCTCCAGTTGCCAGTCTGCCTTCTTGCGCTCCGCCTCGGCTAGAGTGATTGAGTTCTGAGCTTCGCTGGCTGCGTCGGCGCCCTTTTGCGCCGAAGCGATCGCCAGGACCAGTTCATTCTCGCCGTTCGATTGGTCGAGCGAGGCCTTTTTCACCTCGGTTTCCGCATCTTGCACCCGCTTTTTGGCGGCCGTGACATCTTCCTGTGCCTGCTTTTGGTGCGCATTGAATTCACTCTCGGCTTGCTCCAAGCGAACTTTGGCTTCGCCGGCGGCTTGCGCCAGAGTGGCCGCGGCTTGCATCAGCTCCTCCAGGACGCCTGCCGCCACTTGGGCAACGGCCAGGGCGGCCGGCTGGGTGGCCGCTCCATTGGTTGGCGCCATTCCCAGGCAGGACTTCAGCTGGAGCATGGTTTCCTGAGCCGCTTGCTGCTGGGTGTTCCAGGCGCTCTTGGCGTGGTCCAGGTCAGACTTCATCTTTTCGAATCTAGCTTCGGCGTTCGCCTTCAGTTTGACGGCTTCATCGAGCTTCTTTTGCTTTTCGACGGCACTCGCCTCGCTGCTGGTCAGGGCGTTCTCCGCCTTGCGGACGCGTTCCAGTTGAGACTTTCGCTCCTTTTCGGCGCTCTCGAACGCAGCTTTGCTGAAGCGCAAATCGTTGGTCGCTCGTCGCATGAGCCTTTCGGCTTGGGAGAGTCGCTCCAGCGCATAACGGTCGCCGCGCAATCGGGCGAGAGATTGCCCGGTATCAACGGCCCAGAGCTGCACCTGGTTGTCGGTCCCGGCAGCCGCAACCCGTTTCCCGTCCAGACTGACAGCGATTGAGACGATTGGCGCGGCCTGCTTCATTGCGCGAACCTGGACGTTGCGGTGGAGTTGCCAGAGCCGGACCATGCCGTCCACCCCGCCGGTGATGAGTTGGTCAGGGTCTCCCGGAACGGCCGCCAGGGCGCTCAATTCAGCTTGGCCGATGGTGAGCTGCTGGCATTCGCTCCAGGCCTGATCGTTGTGTTCGGGCACGGACCAGATCACAACGCGGCCTTTGTCGGTCGCCACGGCGAGATGATTGGTTGGGTTCAGCCAGGTGATCGCGTTGACATCGACATGGAGATTCGTCGCCGTCACCAGGCGCAAGGCGGGCACTTCCCAAATCTGCACGGCGTGGGCGTCCTGGCCATAGGTTAAGAGACGGGTGCCTTCGGGAGAGAATTGGAGGAATCGGATGGCGCCCCCATGTTCGTTGGCCTGTGCCATGACGGTGCCGTCGGCCAGCCGCGCCATCTGCAGCCGCCCGCGTTCGTCTGCGGTCGCCACCCAGTCGCCGCGCGGATGCAGCGCCGCCGCGGTCAGGGGTGTTGACGGGGCCAGGCTCCTCGAGACGGGGACGGCCTTCTCCCGCCGCCACAGTTTGATTTCACGATAGCCGCCCGAGGCCAGCAGAGTGCCGTCCGGGTCGAAAGCGAGGCTGTGGACGGCGTCGCGGTGGGCCACTGGCGCGGTGCCGGCTTGGAGCCCGGCTGGCTGGAGTGGGTCGGACAACCAGCTGGGCTCGTCTCCGACGGACAGATGATAAACACAAATTCGATTCGCCCGATTGCACGCGGCGAATTGCCCATCCTGGGTGAGCGCGACGGTGTAGATAGGATTGTAGCTTTCCGGCAGCGGCTGCCAGACGATCGGCCCTTCGCTTCGCACTTCGCCCTTGGCGCCCTGGTCAATCAGAGCTTGAGCAGGGCAAGCTCCGTCCGAGGTCAGGTCGGCCGCGGCCACCTTGTTGTCGCGGGGCGGCATGGTCGGCTTGGCGACGTGAGCGGCGACTCGAAAGGAAGGCTTTCTTCGCCGCGACCGGGAATGATCACCGGCCCATTCTCGCTTCCTTTCAGGATAGTCTGGGAGTCTCCAGAACCCGATCGGCTTTCGCGCGGGTGTGATGGTGGCAAGCCAGACAGTTGGCTTTAAAAAGAGGGAGCAGTTCTTTTTCGAAGTCGACCGGAGTCGGTCGATCCGGGCGGCTGGCACGGATCGGCTCCGGCTCTCCCGCTTGGGCGGACAACCCAGCGACGCTCAGGCCCAGGACGAACGCCCAAAGATGGAAGGCGGAACTCATTTGGTGGCGGCGGTCGCGGCGGGAGCAGGGGTGATGCGCACTGAAAAGAGGCCCGAGTAGAGCTTGAATTGCCTCTCCTCGGCCGGCTGCTTTTCCGCGTCGGCCTTGTTCTGGGAGGGCGACCGACGATACTTTGTTTGCGCCTGGGCGATCAAATAGAGCTGATGGGTGCCGAGCGGCAGCTTCTGTTGAGCGAGGTCGATCTCGAGAGTGGCTTGGTTCGTCTTGGCGCTGACTTCAAGCTCTTTCATGCTGTCGAGGGCGGGAAGGCCGGCCGCCTTGACCTTGACGGTGCCGGTCAATTCGGCGCGGGGCGCCAGCTTCACCGGGATTTGCAGCTTCTCGCCGGGATGGGCTTCGAACCCTTTTTCAACCTCCACCAGCAACGCCGCCGGGGCGGGCTCCTGGGAAGCGACCGCCAGCCAAAGATCAGCAGTCAGGCGGCTTGGCACTACTTCGGTATTGTAGTCGTTGACTTCCCAGAGGACTGAGGCGCTTCGCGCGACCCGGACCGCTTCGATATCTCCCAATCGGGCCGTGCCGACAATGCGGATCGGCCCTGTCCAGTCGCCGGCTTTGTCGCTGGCTGTGAGCAGGAGCGAAGCCGAAGACTGGCCGGCCTCGATCACATTTGTCTGGCCCGTTACACCGGGCGGGAGCTCTTCCGCGCTCAGCCGGATTTCACCGTCGAAGTTGTCCCGACGCAAAGCCATCACCCGGATGGGCAGAGTCTCGCCAGCGCGGAGCAAGGTCGTCCAAACCCGGCCCTCGCGTTTTTCCTTGTCGGGCGGCGGGGGTGGCTGTGGCGTGGCAATAAGCGTGAAGTCGGGCGTTTCGCTTCGGACCATGAGGCGATAGAGCCGGCGGGGATCAGCGGTGGACGAGTCGAAGAGATCGCGGATTTGTATTTTGTACAAGCCCGATTCCTTTGGCTCGAATCTCCATGCCGGGTCGCGGCTGGCTGTGTTATACTCGGGGCCGCCGACATTCGTATTTGCAGCATAGACCTCTTGGACATCGGCCAGGCTGCCGTCCTTTTGATTGACCCGTTGCACGAGAAGGAACGGCGAGACAGGAAAACCGAGGCGTTGCGAGAAAAGCTCGATCCAATAAGTGTCGCCCTTGCGAGCTTCGATCGCGAACCAATCTCGGTCGCCGCTTGGATGAAAGCTGCCGTCCACTTCGCAGGGCGGATCGAGCTTCTGGGATTCGTCCGGGGAGTCATTCGGTTCAATTTCGCGGAGGACTGGGTTCGATGCCAATCCGATCAGCACGGGATTGGACACGCCATTGCTACCTTGGAAGCGATACGGGAAGCTTTCGAGCAAACTTCCGGAGGCGCGGGCGATTGCGCCGGGGGTCAAGCCCGAGACAGCCGCGTGGGGCAAGTCAATCTCCACGTCCAGCCGCGTCAGTTGGCTCCCCTGAACCATCAAGCCGGGCACGACAACTCCACCGGGCAGATTGCGGCCATAAAGCGCGAAAGGCGCTTTGGTTCCAGGCTGGCCCGCGAGGGGAAAGATATAATCGAGGTGTGGGCGTGCGCTGACCGTCAGCCGATACCAGAAATCATCCCCGCCTCGAAAGAGCAGGTCATGGACGGTCAGGATGAAGTCGGCGTCGGCCGGCGAGGTGAAGTCCAACAACCCTTTGCTGCGCGCGCGCGCCACTTCCGTGCCCTCGGCCGATTCCAAGATCAGGCTCGGCTCCATCTTGGAATCAATCTCTTGGGCGGCGCACTCGATCAGGAGCCGTTCGCCTCGCTCGGCGCGCACTTTGAAGGCAGCGATCCGGGCGGCGTCCGCGCGGGCATTGACGACCACGGGCACGGGAATAACCAGTGCCGCACTGGGAGGACGATTGGAGGACACGACCATCTCGGGCAGATCCGTGACCGTAAAAAGGCGGGGGTTGCTCACGCCAAACCGCCCGGCAACGCGAGCTTCGTAGGTTCCAGGAGTGACCGAGCCGTCAATCGTCACGGCGAATCGGTTCGTGCTGAATTCCCCCGGTTTCGGACCGGCGAGAGGTTTGCCCGCGATCTTGGGATGAGAGAAGATTAATTCGCGCGCTCCGTCCAAATCGATTCCAGCGACAGTCACCTCAACGGTCTGGCCGGCCTGTCCGCCTGGGGGAAAGATGCTGGTGAGGCGCGCGAGAGGCAGGTCGCCCAGCGCTGTGGGGCCAACCGTCGCTAGCAGCAAAAGGCAGATTGTCCGCGCCTGGGAAAGGACTGGGTTCGAGCCTTTGAACAACACGGTGAGATGGCGAAGATGCTGAATGTTTGGCTTTGGGAGCAGTTGGTTTGAACGATTCGATCTGCCGACTCAATGGTTGAACAGAAACTCTTTCGTGTTGATCAGAGCCCAGAGGAGGTCTTCGAAAGCTTCGCGCCGCGCGAGGGTCATATCTTTGGCGCCGCTGGTTTTCTTGTAAAGATGGTTGCCGGCCAAGTTGAGCTCGGTGTCGTCGGGCCGGCGCCCATAAGCCCACAGGTACAACTCTCGAATCCTCGCCTGATCATTTTGGGAGGTGTCGCTCGCCCAAGCGGCAGCGCGGCCTGTTTTGGCGGAGACTTTCTCCTGGATCTCCTTCGAGTTCAGCAAATGAAGGCTTTGAGCGAGGCTGGCATCCTGGGAGCGTTCGCATTCGCACGCGCTGGAAGCTTCCGGTCGGCCGAACACCGTCAGGAAATACGAGGAAGCGTTAAAGCTGTTGTCTGGGAGGCGCACGGCGGTGGTGCCGGGGGGGAGTCCTTCAAATTTGCCGTCCTCTCCGGTCACCTGATCGATCGCATCCAGCAGCACCTCCGCGGTGAGACGTTTGGGGTAAAAGCGCGAGAAGTTCTGGCGATCAGCCTGGTTAAAGGCATTGGGAACGGCGCTGAGCTGGTAGGTGCGGGATTGGCAGATGACGCGGACCAACTCTTTAAGGTTATAGCCAGTTTTGACAAAGTGCGCCGCCAAACCCTCGAGAAGCTCTGGATTTGCCGGAGGATTCGTCTCACGCATATCGTCTTCGGGTTCGACCAGGCCGCGTCCGAAGAAGTGCTTCCAATAACGGTTGACGAGCGACCGGGCGAAGTAGGGATTGGACGGGGCGGTGAGCCATTCGGTCAGGGCGCGACGGGGATCGTCATCCGGGCTCAGCTTGACCGGGCTGGCCCCGAGACCGGCGGGTTGGACCGGTTGCTTGGTCTTCTTGTTGGTGGCGGTGGGCGCCCCGCGTTTGACGTAGACAGTTTCTTCGCCGGGCTGAGAGCCGGGAGCGCGCGTGACTTTGGTGAAGAATGCGGCCAGACCGTAATAGTCCTGTTGGCTCCACTTTTCGAAAGGATGATGATGGCACTGGGCGCACTGCAGGCGCATTCCCATGAAGAGTTGGGCGGTGTCTTCCAAAGCGGCTTGCGGATCCCGGACCTGGCGGTACCAGGCCACGGGCGGGTCTTCGGTCAAATCGCCGGCGGCGGTCAAGATGTCACGCGCGAACTGATCGTAGGCCTTGTTCTGGGCGAGGCTATCGCGAATCCAGCCATGGAAGATAAACGTGCTGCGCGCCTGCGTTGGCGCATTGCGTTTGTTCCGGAGCAAAGCGCTCCACTTGTTCGCGAAGTAATCCGCGTATTCGGCCGAGTCGAGCAGACGATCGATCCACGCCTGGCGTTTGGCCGGGTTGCTATCGGCCATGAATCGGTCGGCTTCCGCGGCGGTCGGCAATCGACCGGCAATATCGATCGTGACCCGGCGCAGAAAAGTCTGATCGTCCGCCAGGTCGGAAGGGGGCAAACCGAGCGCCTCCAGCTTTTTGAAGACGAGCTGATCGATGAAGTTGTTGGGCGCCGGCAACTCGCTCAAGCGGTGTGGGAGCGGCAAGGTGGCGCGGAAGACGGCTACTTTGGCCTGGTAACGCACCATCACAGCCACGTCACCGGGCTGTTGGTAGACTTTAAGCCGGCCATTTCCGACCATTTCGGCCAGGTCTTTGTCGTTGGGTTCGTAGAGGGCGCTACGGGTGACGTCTTCACACGAACCGTCGGTGTAATGTGCGGTGACAACGAGCTGTTGCTGGGCCCCGAGAGCTAATGTTCGCGCCTTGGGAAATACTTCGATGCGTGCAATGACTGGATCTGTCTTCTTGCCGTAAGGCATTCCTTGCGAGATCCAGCGAAGGAGCATTTCATAATCCTGGGAGCCAGGCTCGAGACGTTTGCCTCCCCCATGCGGGACGGCGGCGGTGGCCTTCTGCAGCAGCAGACTGCGCGGCGGGGCGGCCGGGAAGAGCCGCCGGCCTCGAGCTTCCTTGACCAAATGCTCATAGTCTTCTTCCGGTTCGAAGCCGAGCAAGGAGAGGCGGAATCCATTTTGTCCGCTCGCTTTGCCGTGACAGCCGCCGGCATTGCAGCCGGCTTTAGTAAAGATGGGGACGATCTGGTTGGGGAAGTTGACCGGCAGCACCTTGCCGTAATCCTCGACGCGGACCGCTTGGGTCGCGGTCAGGCCATCGGCTGACCTTGCCTCGATGACGGCGCTGCCGTTGCCGAGTGGCTTGACCTGGCCTTCCCCGTCAACCGCCACAATGCCGGCGGGCGTGACCGAGTAACCGACGTCGCGGGTGCAATCGCTCAGCGTGGTGTCGGCTGATCGGCGCGTGACCAGCAACTGGCGGCGATCATCGCTGCCTCGCAACTGGAGCTGGGCGCTGCCATCCGGCAGTTCAATGAACAACGCTGATTCGCCCAGCCCGGTCGGGGCCGCCGCGGACGAGAGATCGAGCAGGCATGTGAGCACCGCGACCAGCAGCCAGATGCGGCAAGAGAGGTTCAAGCATTTAGCCTCGGAAAGTCCCATTGGGTCACGGATTCCTTTTGCTGCTTGCGTGGCGCCACATGCTAAATCAATTCACGAATGGGCTGGTAACCGTCCGTGATGTAATGTGGGCGTCCGGCCAGATCCGCCACGGTAGCCTTGTTCACATCGATGCCCAGGTTGTGATACAGAGTGGCAAACACCTCCTGGAAGTGCACCGGGCGGTCAACCGCCTCGCCGCCCAGCCGGTCGGTGGAACCCAACACCTGGCCTGTCTTCAACCCACCGCACGCCAGCAAAGCGCAGGACACCCGCGGCCAGTGGTCGCGTCCGGCGTCCTTGTTGATCGTCGGCGTCCGGCCAAACTCCCCCCACACCACCACGGATACATCCTTGTCCAAACCGCGGGCATGCAAGTCTTCGACCAGGGCGGTCACGCCTTGATCGAGCAGTGGCAAATCGGCTCTGGCGTTGCGGTGATTGTTCCCGTGGTAATCCCAAAAGCCGAAAGCAACCGTGACGCAACGAACGCCCGCTTCGACCAACCGCCGCGCCATCAGGAATTGTTCCATCAGCATTGGGGCGGCATCGCCGTGAGGCTTGGGATCTCCTTTGCCATAGCTGGCCACGACTTTGGGATCCTCCCGGCTCAAGTCGAGCGCTTCCGCCAGTCGGATCGAGGTCAAGATGGCGAAGGCCTGTTCGCTGAACGCGTCCAAGCCGCTCATGAGCCCGCTGGCATCGACGTCGCGGCGAAAGCGGTCGAAGCTTTGCAGCAGTGCCTTCCGATCGGCGAGTCGCTCGAGCGTGATGCCTTGGAGGGCCATGTCAGTCTTGCTCTCCCCTTCCGGATGGAAGGAGCGGTGGCCAACACCAAGAAAGCCAGGGGTGGCGGCGTTGTAAGGGCGATGTTGCATGCGCGGTTCCAGTCCGACAAACGGCGGCACGGCTGGATGCGCGGGGCCTTGCAGCTTCGAAACGATCGACCCGAATGTCGGCCAGCCACCGGGCGGCTGATTGCGCGAGGTGTGGCCAGTCAAGCATTGGAAATCCGTGTGCTCGTCGATCGCGCCGACCACGGACCGGATGGGGATGAGCTTATCCATCATCCGGGCCATGCGCGGGAGATGCTCACAAATATGGATGCCGGGGATGCTGGTCTGGATGGGCTTGAATTCGCCGCGAATTTCGAGTGGCGCGTCGAGTTTCAAATCGAACATGTCCTGGTGCGGGGGCCCTCCCGGCAGATAGATCATGATGATCGCTTTGTGCGATTTGACGCCGAGGGCTGCTTCGGCCTGGAGTAAACGGGGCAGGGCCAGGCCCCCGAGGCCCAACGCTCCGATCTTCAGAAAGTTACGGCGGGAGAGGCCATCGCAGAATCGAGAGGGGCCGCCGTAAATGGAGAGCATAGCTGCTTAAACCAATTCCCGCAGGGGTTGATACCCATTGTCGACCAGATATTGCGGGCGCCCACTCAGATCTCGAATGGTCGTGCGCGTCACATCAATCCCGAGCCGCTGATACAAAGTGGCAAAGACCTCGCCGAATTGGACCGGTCGCTCCACCGCCTCGCCGCCAAGCCGGTCGGTCGCTCCATGACCTGTCCGTGCTTCATGCCGCCGCCGGCCAGCAGCGCACAGGATACCCGGGGCCAATGGTCGCGCCCGCCGTCCTTGTTAATCGTTGGGGTGCGCCCGAACTCGCCCCAACCCACCACTGAGACATCCTGGTCGAGGCCGCGCTGATGAAGGTCCTCGATCAAAGCGCTCAGTCCCTGGTCGAGCAGCGGCAGGTCCGGCGCAGGGCGCCGAAGTTGTCGCCATGATGGTCCCAACGGCTGAACGCGAGCGTGACGCAGCGAGCGCCGGCTTCGACCAGGCGTCGGGCGACGAGGAAATGCTCCATCAACTTGGGACCGCCGTCGTCGCGATTTTTGGGGTCGCCTTTTCCGTAGCGGTCGCGGACGTGTTGATTTTCGCGGGTGATATCGAGGGCGTCGCGGAGTTTGCTGGACGTGAGGATGCCGAAGGCTTGTTCGTTGAAGGCATCCATGCCCTCCATCATCCCCTGGCCGTCCACCTTCCGACACAATTGCTCGAAGCTCGCCAGCAGCTTCTTCCGGTCCGCCAGCCGCTCCAACGTCATGCCTTCCAGCACCATGTCGTCTTTCCCAGCCCCTTTGTTCGGTTGGAACGGCGCCGACCCAATCCCGAGAAAGCCAGGAGTCCCATTATCCGACCACGGTACATGCCCCATCTTGGGCGCCAATCCCACAAACGGCGGCACCGACGGGTCCACCGGACCATACAATTTCCCGAGTACCGACCCTAGACAAGGCCATCCGCCCGGCGGTTGGCCGCGCATGTTCCGGCCGGTCAGACACTGGAAAGCGTAGTGGTTGTCCTCGGCACCCACCATCGAGCGGATAAGAGTGTACTTATCCGCTAACCTGGCCAGTTGCGGCAGGTGTTCGCAGATGCGCATCCCCGGAACGCTCGTGGCGATGGGCTTGAATTCGCCACGAATTTCGGCGGGCGCTTCCGATTTCAAGTCGAAGATGTCCTGATGCGAAGGGCCACCGGGCAGGAAGACCATGATCACTGCCTTATGGGAGCGGCCAACCCCAGAGCTGGCTTCCGCTTCAAGCAGTTGCGGGAGCGTTAGACCGCCCAGACCGAGCGCGCCGATCTTGAGAAAATTGCGTCGCGATATGCCGTCACAAAGAGGCGACTGCTTCCCGAAAAGAGTCAGCATAGCGTTTCCTGTTAGCCGGGAGCATGGCGGCCCAGCCGGGTGGTGACGGCCCTCATTATTCCTCTTGAATGCAACCAATGTCAAGACTGCGGACCAGCCCAACGAGGGTCAGTTCAGATGGCCCGGACCTGCCCGGCGGGCACTTAACCCCCGCCACACCATCCGTGACCGGCTGTTCGTCAATTGCTCCGAGTTCGATAAAACTCCTGCGAACCCAAACTGGCTTTAGGCACGGTGTAGGGAGAGGCTGCGCCCGGCACATCCTGGAAAGCCGCATTGGGGGAAGGCGCTGCTTGGAGGGTCCCGGTAAATTCGACCATCACGTCGCCGGCGTCGTTGCGGCTGATGGTCAATTCCGGGCCGCTAACCGGAGCGACCGAGAGGATGACCTCGCCGATGATCGCGTAGCCAAAGGTATCCGTCGGGGAAAAAGTATACGTGGAACGAATGCTCAGCCGGAGAAACCGGCCCTCCACCCCCGGCAGGAAGTTGAGAATATCCGCGGTGTAGCTGAACGGAAAATTGATGTGATTGGTGAGTGTGTAATCGCCGACGAGACGTTCTGGACCCGTCAGGGTATCCCGCACTTTGATGGTCACTTCTTTGATCGAGACGTTCCAGATGGCCAAGGCAGCGAGCTGCCGCGAAGTGCCGAGGTCAAAATCGACGTCGCCTTTCACGGGAAGGTCAAACGACACGTTGCTCTGCCAGTTATTGGTGCCGCCGTTGTCGGCGAATACCTTCAGCGAGTTGGCAAAGTATTCGTCAAAGCTGGTCACATCACTCACGAATGGCGTATCCAACCCCGATTGGTTGATCATGTTCTCCAGCGCAGTCGAGGCTCCGAAAGCGCCCAGGTCGGTCTGGAGCACGGCGACGGGGCTGAGCATCACTTGCCCGAACACCGGTCGATTGGACAGACAAACCCCCGCCAAAATGGCGACGAGCGCAAAAATGATGTCGCGAGAACGGGTCACAGCCGCATTGTTGCCCGGAAGCTTTGGCTTTATCAAGCCTGTCCCGTCGCCTGCCGCCGCTGGAACCGCGCGGCGCTATTGCGCCGATCAGGGCGCCGCTGCCAAGCGATAGAACCGTTTCGGCAACTTCGCCGCCCCAACGTCGGTCACGCTCAACACGCCCCCGGTTCCGAGGAGGTTGTTCTTTAACAAACTCCAGACGCCGCTCTCCGCTGCCTCGCGAAACTCCAGCTGGTAAGGACGACCTGCCACGGTCGCAAATGAGACTTGGATGTCGTCACCGCGGCGGCTTCCATTCAAGATGCGCACCAGGCTCGCAATGAACACGCCTGACCCAGCGGTTCCGTCGGCCGCTTTCCAATTAGCGATAAAGGCCACCTGGCTCAGGTCGTTCAACACTCTCGGGCGACCGTCCTCGCCCCCGCTGTAGAGACTGTTGTGCGTGCTGGCAAAGCGGACTCGTTCGAGCGTCACCCGGCGTCCGTTTCCCAGATCGACTTCGGCGCCATGGCGAACCAACAGTTGCGGACCGAGAACCGGATCCGTGAGCCAGATAGCTTGATCGGTTCGATGCTCAAAGCCGACGGCTGTCCCAATTTCGGCGTGCATCACAATCTCGCCGGACTGATTCATGAAAGGGCCTCCTTCGTATCCAAAGAAACTGATGACTTCACCCGCTTTCAATCCGGGGGCGGTGGTCCCTTCGGCCAGAGCCAAGGTAGGCGGTCGATGCCCAGCGCTCACACCCAACCCGCCGATGCCTGCGCCCGGAATGCCTCCAATGCCTGGAATGGTCCGCAGCGAACTGTGCTGGCCGATAAAGGCAACGTCCCCGGCTGCGTTCATGACCAGCCTTTCGCTCGAGAGAAAACCTTCCTCCGCCGCGTTCAACGCAAAACGCCCCGCCACCCGCAGGCCTTCCGGCGCTCCTGCGAACACATACGGCTTGGCATTCACCGAGCTTTGTCAGTTCGGACGTGGAGCTCCAAGCAAACGGGCTACCACTCTATAGCTGAAACGCCCCGCTGAACTCAAGGCCTGCTCCATCTTTCTTCGCCTCCGGGTCGAACGGGCGCCCGCCGAGCGGATCAAAGCGGAGAGGCCCCATTGTTCGTCGAGATACACTTCACTCAGTCTAAACACGGAGATGACTCGGAGCGGAGATAACAGGTGTCGTATCCGAGTTAAACCCGAGTGAAGGGCGAGTGAAATCCGAGTTATTGGTATCCCCAGCAGCAGGCAAGAAGAGACTGGTGGCCATGCCCGAGGTGAGGGGGGCGTCAGACGCATTTCTGCAGAATGGAGTGTAAATTATTGTCTGTGAATATGATGCATCCGTGCTCACAATCGTGAACACGGCTCCCTGGCGTCTGCGGCGGTTGGAGTTGGTGCCCGTGGAAGCACACCGGGAGGGATACTTCGTATCCGATCTTTCCGGCGCGGTTCGTGGGCCTGGTCTGGTGAAGTGGCTGAGGACCATCATTCGCAAACGGGCGGATCATCGCCGCAAACTGGTGTTGATTCCGGCTTTTTTGCCGAGCTACTTTCGATTTCATAACCATGAAAGACCACTTCTTATCGGTGTTTGCATCTTCGGTTCCACCACTATGCCGATTCGGAGCGGTGTGGGTCCCCCTGCTGGGAATGCTGCACGGGCTAGCACCCCGCGCTGCCGCGGCCGGGGTTCCGCCGGTCGTGCCGCCGAAAGTTGTGCCCTTCGACCTGACCGAGGTGCGGCTGCTGGAAGGTCCTTTTCAGCATGCCATGGAGATGGACCAGCGTTACCTGCTGTCGCTCGACACGGACCGATTGCTCCACAACTTTCGGATCAACGCCGGGTTGCCGTCCTCGGCTGAACCCCTCGGCGGATGGGAAAAGCCGGACTGCGAATTGCGCGGGCATTTTGTCGGGCATTATCTGTCGGCCTGCGCGCTGATGTATGCCAGCACGGGGGACGAATTGTTGAAGAAGAAAGGCGACGCCGTTGTCGCTGGATTGGCGGAGTGTCAACAAAAACTGGGCACTGGCTATTTGAGCGCATTTCCCGAGACCTATTTCGACCGGGTGGAGGCCCAGAAGCAGGTTTGGGCGCCTTATTACACCCTCCATAAGCTCTACGCCGGGCTGCTGGATATGGCGGTTTACGTTCAGAATCGGCAGACTTTGGAGGTATGCAAGAGATTTGCCGACTGGGTTATCGCGCGTAATGCGAAGCTGTCGGACGAACAGATGCAAATGATGCTCGGCAACGAACACGGCGGGATGAACGAGGCTTTGGCCAATCTTTATGCTCTGACAGGGCAGGAGAAGTATCTCAAAATCGCCCAACGCTTCAATCACATGGCTGTGCTGGGACCAGCTTCCCGGCGCGAAGACAAGTTGACCGGCCTTCACGCAAACACTCAAATCCCCAAGTTTATTGGCACGGCTCGGCAGTATGAATTGACCGGGCAGGACTGGCTGAAAACCGCTTCACAATTCTTCTGGGAGACGGTCGTGAACGAACGTTCCTACGTCATCGGCGGCCACAGCGACGGAGAAGCCTTCACTCCGAAGGAAACCCTTTCGCAAGCGCTCGGGCCAAACACGACCGAGACATGCAACACCTACAATATGCTCAAGCTCACTCAGCACCTCTTTGAGTGGGAGCCGAATGCGCGCTATGCCGATTACTACGAGCGGGCTTTATACAATCACATCCTCGCTTCGCAAAATCCCGCGGACGGCATGACCTGTTATTATGTCCCGCTCCGGTCCGGTTCGCGCAAGCAGTACAGCACGCCGACCGGGGCATTTTGGTGTTGCACCGGCACCGGCATCGAGAACCACGCCAAGTATGGCGAAGACATTTATTTTCATAACGCCGGCAAGGATCTTTACCTAAACCTGTTTATTGCTTCGGAGCTGCACTGGAAGGAGAAAGGACTGAAGCTCCGCCAGGAAACTCGCTTCCCGGAGGAAGGGGCGTCCAAGCTGCTGTTCAGCTGCGGGGCGCCGGTGGAACTGACGTTGCACCTTCGCCATCCGCACTGGGCGGTGGCCGGCTTCGAGGTGCGGGTCAATGGCCGCAAACAGTGGCTCGTCAGCCAGCCGGGTGAATACGCTATTCTGACTCGAACCTGGCAGACGGGCGACGTGGTCGAGTTGTCGATGCCGTTCAGCCTCAGAACGGAGTCTTTCCGGGACAATCCCCGACGGTTTGCCGTCCTGAATGGACCGCTGGTTTTATCCGCGGAGATCGATTCGACCAAGCCGGTTCCGGCGGTGGTTGGCTCTCCGGCACAGTTTGTGGCCAGTTTGAAACCGTTGGCGGACAAATCCAACACGTTTGTCGGCGCCGACCCGGCCGTGCGGATTGCTGCTGATCCAGCCCCGGCCAAAGTTACTTTGGAGCCATTTTACCAAATGCAAGGCGACCGGCACTATGTGGTCTACTGGGACTCGTTGACGGACGCGGAATGGCAAACGCGGGACGCCGCCACCCAGGCCACCGTGACGGTCCAGGCGGACCAGCCGGCGCACAGAGTAAGCCCGAAGCTGTGGGGCCTCTTTTTCGAGGACATCAACCTCTCGGCGGACGGAGGCATCTACCCCGAACTGGTGCGCAACCGGTCATTTGAAGAAGGCACCGGCCCGGAGCATTGGGTTTTGCTTAACACCGGAAGTGCCCAGAGCGAGATTGCGGTCGATACCAGCCATCCCCTCAATCCGCTCAATCGCCGCAGCCTGCGGGTGCGTTTGAATGGCTCCGCCTCTCTCCGGAACGACGGTTACTGGGGCATGAATGTGGTCAAAGGCGCGCGATATCAGCTACGTTTGGCGGCCCGCGGCGGCGAGGGTTTTCAAGGTCCGATCACCGTGGCGCTCCAGAGCAGGGCGGGCGCGAGTCTGGCCGCGGGCGAGATTTCGGGGGTGACGGAGCGGTGGCAATCCTTTGCGGTTGAGCTGGAGGCGTCCGAGAGCGATCCGGAAGCGTGCTTTCAGCTGGTGGCGTCGGGCCGCGGCATTTTGTGGCTCGATATGGTATCGCTGTTGCCGGAGAAGACCTGGAAGGGGCACGGTTTGCGATCGGACCTGTGTGAAATGATGTCCGGATTGAAGCCTGGCTTTCTGCGGTTTCCTGGCGGCTGCTGGGTGGAAGGGGAGGATGTGGCGCACATGTATCACTGGAAGGAAACGATTGGGGACGTGGCGCAGCGCAAGCCGCTTCAAAATATTTGGGGTTACCAGGCCACTCATGGCGTGGGCTATCATGAGTATCTCCAGTTGGCGGAGGATCTCGGGGCCGAGCCGCTCTTCTGCCTTAACGTCGGCATGTCGCATCGCGAAAACATCCCGATGGATCAAATGGGCCAATGGGTCCAGGACGCCCTCGATGCCATCGAATACGCCAACGGCCCCACCCATTCCATCTGGGGCGCCGCCCGCGCGAAAAATGGCCACCCAGCGCCGTTCCGGCTCCGCTATCTTGAAATCGGCAACGAAAATGGCGGGCCCGCTTACCAGGAGCGCTACGCTCTCTTCCATGACGCCATCAAGGCCCGTTATCCTGAAATGCAGTTGATCGCAAACGTTCCGACTCATTCCCGCCCCGCAGACATCGTCGACGAGCATTACTATAACAATCCAGAGTTCTTCATCGCACAGGCCGACCGCTACGACTCCTACCCGCGCAACGGCGCCAAAATATTCGTCGGCGAGTACGCCGTGACCATGGGCGCAGGGCAGGGGAATCTGCGCGGGGCGATCGGTGAAGCTGCCTTCATGACCGGGCTGGAGCGCAACTCGGACGTGGTGTTGATGGCCAGTTACGCACCACTCTTTGTCAATGTGCATCACCGCCGTTGGAACCCGGACCTGATCAACTTCGACAGTTCTCGGGTCTATGGTTTGCCCAGCTATTACGTGCAGCAGTTGTTTGGTCAAAACCGCGGCGATGTCGTGCTGCCGATTCAAGTGCAATCGCCCTTCGCGGAGGAACGCCCCAAGAACGGCGCCGTCGGTGTCGGCACGTGGCTGACCCAGGCCGAGTTCAAGGATCTTCGCGTCACCAAGAACGGCCAGACACTCTATGCGGGTGATTTCTCCAACGGCACCCAGGGGTGGCGTTTGCACGGCGGCGATTGGAAAGCGGAGAATGGCGTGCTCCGCCAGACAAGCACCGCTGACAACATCCGCGCCGTCGTCGGCGACAAGAGCTGGACCGATTACGCCTACTCGCTCAAGGCGCGCAAGCTGAGTGGGGCGGAAGGCTTTCTCATTCTCTTTCGCGTCCAGGACGAAAGCGCCAAGTCCTGGTGGAACCTGGGTGGCTGGGGCAACCAGAGGCATGCGGTCGAATTGGGCGGCGTTGTCGGGAACGAGGTTCCCGGCGAGATTGAAACGGGGCGGTGGTACGATATTCGCATCGAATTGAAAGGCGACAACATCCGGTGCTACCTCGATGACGAGCTGATCCACGACATCCATTACCCGGCGGTTAGGTCGCTGCACGCTTCCGCCACCAAGGTGGAAAGCAGCGGTGATGTCATTCTGAAGGTGGTCAATTCGAAGGCGGACTGGCTCAGCACGGACGTCGATCTCAAAGGCGTCGCTTCCCTGGCCGGCCCGATCCAAATGCAGATCCTCACTTCGGCAAGCGCCACAGACGAAAACTCCCTGGAAGAGCCTACTCGTGTCGCGCCCGTCTCCCGAACTCTCGAGGTGGCCGGCCCGCGTTTCCGGCACTTTTTTCCTGGCAATTCGCTCACGGTGATGCGGATCAAACCGGGCCGCTGATCCGCAGCGCTCGCTGCCGAGGGCCCTCGCCCGCTCGCAATTGCACGCTTGCGTTCTGGTGAGGCTTGTGAAACTTTCACGCACCTGTTATGGGACACGTGAAATTGCATATTCCGGGGCCGGTCGAGGTGAGTGAGAAAACGCTGCGGGCGTTTCGTTCACCTATGATTGGGCATCGGGGGCAAGGCTTTAAGGATCTTTACGCCCGCATCCAGCCGCAATTGCAAGCCTTGTTCGAGACAAACGAATTGGTTTACCTGAGCACCTCGTCCGCTTGGGGTATCATGGAAGGCGCGCTGCGAAATCTGGTTGGCCGGAAGGTTTTGTGCTGCATGTGCGGCGCCTTTTCAGACAAGTGGCTCGATGTCGCCAGGCGATGCGGCAAGGACGCGGAGGGATTGCAGGTCGAATGGGGCTCGCCTATTCGCGCCGCGTTGATCGACGCCAAACTGGCGACGGGCCAGTTCGATGCCCTCACCCTGATCCACAACGAAACCTCCACCGGGGTGATGAGTCCTTTGGCGGAAATCGCCGATTTGAAGAAAAAATACCCGGACGTAACCTTTATTATCGACGCGGTCAGCTCGCTCAGTGCCATTCAGATTCCCTTTGATAGCCTCGGAATCGATTTGCTCCTGGCCGGCACGCAGAAGGCCTTGGCGATGCCGCCCGGACTGGCGGTGTTTACCTGCTCCGCCGCCGCCCGCGCCAAGGCGGCGACCGCGAAGGACCGCGGCTATTATTTTGACCTGATCGAGTTCCATAAGAACGCGGAGCAAAATATGACGCCGAGCACTCCGAGCATCGGCCATGTCTACGCGCTGGCGTCCAAGCTCGAAGACATCTTTGCCGAAGGACTTTCCGCCCGCTACCTCCGTCACGCTACTTTGGCCGGTTTGACCCGCAAATGGGCGCAGGATCACGGGTTCACGCTGTTTCCCGAGCCGGGCTTCGAGTCGGTGACGCTGACCTGTGTGAACAATGGAGCGAAGCCTGGGGGCGGGTGGTGGACGCGGCCAAGTTGCAAAAGCTGGTCAAGGACCAGGGCTTCTTGATCGATGGCGGCTATGGGAAAATCAAAGGGACCACCTTCCGCCTTTCCAATATGGGCGATGAGAGCGAGGCGAGCATGAAGCAACTCTTTGATGCGCTCGACGCCGCCTTGAAGCAGTTGTGATGACTCCAGAGTCGTGGCCGCGGTTGCCGGCAGCCCGCAACGGTTCAGGCCGGTGATTCGCAAGCACGAGGATTCACTGTCGATGCGTGTTTTGGCAATCGATCATGGCACCAAGCGAATCGGACTCGCTCTGAGCGATGAGCTCGGAATTGTGGCGCAACCGTTTGACACCTTGGCGGCCGCGCCTTTCGACCGATTCTTGACCCGGTTGAAAGCGATTCTAAAAGAGAAGCAAGTGGAGTTGGTCCTGGTCGGAATGCCGCGGAACATGGACGGCAGTTACGGCCCCGCCGCCTTAAAGGTCCAGGAATTCGTGGCCGTGCTAAAAGACGCTCTCCCAGTCGCCATCCAGACTTGGGACGAGCGGCTCACTTCCACCCAGGCCAACCGTTACCTCCTTCAAGCAGATCTCAGTCGCACGGAACGCCGGTCGAAAGTCGATAAGACCGCCGCTGCCATCCTGCTGCAAAGCTACCTGGATAGCCGCGCGCCGTAATCGGCTGAAATTCGCCCCGAATGGCAGTCCTCCGCGGTTTGGCTGCCCCTCCAGCTTTTCCCGACAATCGGACAGGTGTTAGCGCATGCCAAAAACATGGAGGCGGCCCGATTGTCGTGCCGCGGAATGCTTCTATGGTTTTGAGTATGAAAAGGGAACTATTGAAACCCGGTTTGGCTTTGGCGGCTGCGGCGACACTTTTCACCGGCTGTGCCTCCATGAACAGCGGCGGTGGCTACAGTTCCTCGACGGAGCCTGTAAAGTCCTCCTCGGAGCCTGTGAATTCGCTGGCTTATACCGTCGTGACCGATGCGAAGGAATTGGGCAAATGGACAGGCGACCCTTTCCTGAACCGCGGCGTGCGGAGCACGGACCTCTACTACTTTCAAGTGCCCGATACTCACGATCGGCCGGACCACTCGTTCCGCTCGGATCAAACGTCGATGGATCGATCCATGGATCGCGAGCGACCCTCCATAAATTCAAACCTCAGCTCCAGCCATTTAAATTCGGCTGACGGCAGCGGCGTCGGCGGACCAGGCCGATATCAATCCGGCTATCAATCGGAAAGCCAATCGTATCGCGTCGTTCGTCACCAACCTGGCTTTGCTCGCTAAGAGGATTTTGACGCCAAGGGCTGCGACAGGATGACCACACAATGCTGGTCATAAGGGGGAAAGAGGCTGGCAGACAATTCCTGCCAGTCTTTTTCTTTAAGCCCCAATATGCGCTTTATACTGATCGGCCGTAAGCAAATCGGTCAGTTCGCTCGGCTGAGACAAGCGCACTTTAAAGAACCAACCGGACTCGTACGGCTCGTTGTTGACCAGGGCTGGGTCTTTGGTGACGGCAGGATTGATCTCGACGACTTCGCCCGTGACCGGTGAATAGACATCGCTGGCGGTTTTGACCGACTCGACAACCGCGCAGGCTTCTCCAGCTTTGATGTGGCGGCCTTTCTCGGGAAGTTCCACGAAGACCACGTCGGTCAGTTCATGCTGGGCATGGTCGGTGATGCCGACGGTCGCCAACTCACCAGCTGGACGCACCCATTCGTGGCTCTTGGCATATTTTAGCTCCGCGGGAATCTTGCTCATAGACGATATGGAGTAACGGTCAAACAGGTTTCCGGTAAATGGGTTTGGACACGATCTCAGCCGGAGCCTTCTTCCCCCGGATCTCGATCTGCAAGGCCGTGCCGGCTTTGGCAAATTCCGGCGCAACATAGCCCAGCCCAATCCCCACTCCCAGTGATGGACTTTGCGTCCCGCTGACGACTTGCCCCAACTGCTTGTCGCCAGTCTCGGTCCAGATCGGATACTGCGGCCGAGGCGGGGCGGACTTCGAAGTCATGCGGAAGGCGACGCAGCGTTTTTTGACTCCAGCAGCCTTTTGGGCCGCTAGGACGCTGCGACCGCAGAATTCGCCTTTGTCCAAAGCGACAAAAGAACCGAGACCCGCTTCGAGTGGAGTGGTCTGCTCGTCCAGTTCGTGTCCGTAAAGCGGGTAACACATTTCGGTGCGAAGGGTATCTCGGGCGCCGAGGCCGCAGGGCTTGAGACCATGTGGGGCGCCGAGTTCAAGAGCGGCGTTCCACACCGTTTCGATCAAAGCGGCGGGCGTGATCACTTCGAACCCATCTTCACCGGTGTATCCGGTCCGCGCCACCCAGACCGTCGTGCCCCGGAATGAGAAAGCGGCCAGCTCGTTTTTTTGGAGCTCAGTGGGACGCGCGGCGGCCGTTCCGCCGACGGACGGTCCGGTGAAGGCGCGGTCAATAAACTGCGCCACTTTGGGGCCTTGAATCGCGACGGCGCCGTGCTGTTCGGAGGCGTCGATCAGGGCAACGTCCTTGTTGCCTGGAAAAGCGGCCAGTTGCTGTCGCAGCCAGGCGACATCCGCGTCGATCCGGGAAGCGTTGACGATCAGGAGCCAGACGTCCGGTTCGACGTGATACGCGTAGAGGTCGTCGACCACTCCGCCGGCCGGTTGACACATGAGAGTGTATTGGCCGCGTCCAACCGGGCATTTGCGCGCGTCGTTGGTAAGGGTGGCATTGAGGAATTGCAGACCGAGGTGCCCGCGCACGAACACCTCACCCATATGGGAGATATCGAAGATCCCGGCTGCGTTACGGACAGCGAGGTGCTCATCGACAATACCGGTGTACTGTACCGGCATTTCCCAGCCGCCAAATTCAACCAGCCTGGCACCCAGCCGCTCGTGAGCCGCTCGCAGTGGAGTTTGTCTTAACATCGCGCATACACGGCCCTCATCCCCATTTCTCGGTCCGGATCTGTTCCTTGGGCACGTGCAGCTGCTCCATGAGCAAAGCTTCGGTCCACTCCACGAGTTCATTGGGCCCGCACGCGTAAAAGACGGTGTTGGGCAGATCGTGGACGTGTTCCCTGACCCAGTCGGCGTCGATCCGGCCCCGGCGCCCTGTCCAAGGATCGTCCGGTGAAAGCCGCGTGCATGTCACATAAAAGTTGAACCGAGGATTGTCCAGCTCCAATTGATGAAACTCGTCCTTGAAAATGATGTCGCGAGTCGTGCGCACGCTGTAGAGAATCGTGATCTTCGTATCCAACCGGCGGCGGGTCGCCTCGCGCACAAAACCGCGAAACGGCGTCACCCCTGAGCCGCCCGCTATGCAGATCAAATGCCGGTTTGGATCAAAGACAGGCAGGAACCGGCCGGTCGGGGCGATCACCCCCACTCGGTGCCCAGCGCGCGCCCAATCGACAATCCGCGTCCCCATTTTGCCGTCCCGTTTGACTGTGACATCAAAGAAGCCGCGATCGAGAGCGCAGGAAGAAAGCGAGTAAGCTCTTTTGTACTGAGGTTCGTCCGGCCAGCAGAGGGTGACGAACTGGCCGGTGCGGAAGTCGACTTCGTACCCTTGGGGCCATTTGAGCTTGATCGTTTTGGTATCCGGCAACTCCAGGGTTGCCTCCTCAATCTCCATCTCGACGATTGGTTTAGCCATAAGACATCCAATGACGTTCGGCCAAGCATTGCGCTCGGCTCCAGGAACTGGTTGCTGGCGGAAATCTACACCAACCACAATTCTGTGCCAGCTCTAACCGGGGCCACTTCCCGCGCGAGCGCTTTTCGATCGCTTCTCGGGGGCATCCGCCAGAACAAAGTGCAGGGAAATGAGCGTCCCGCAGAAATACATGAACAGCTGCGACGTGCCATTGTATTCGGCTGTTAGCCATTGGCCGAGTCCGAGTTGCACGAAAACGAACAGGCTCCAGACCAGCATCAACGGCAGCCACCGGAGCGGACGCCGCTCCAGAAATTCGCCGCCGAGCAAGGACGCCGCCGCCAACGCAAAGGCCAGGACCTCGGCGCCGGCCAGCATCCAAAAGGAGAGCGTCAAGCCGGGAATTGTCGCCAGGATTGTCTTGCCGAACTTATCCCCAAACCACGGGGGCACGCCGTCGATGAGTTTCCCAATGCCGGTAAAGCCCCAGACCATCAGAAAGAGAAAGTTGATTGCGAGCAAGGCAGCCCGGCGAATGACCAGGAAATAGGTGGGGGACATGGTTGGGCGCTTCTATATCACCAAACCGCTCCCACCGCCAGCTTCGCGGCACCTGGCGCGGTTGACGGCGGCGCTGCTGAAGCCAATTGCCCGCTTGACCAGACACGCCGACGCAGGCAGCTTCGTGCCATCTGCATGAGGCGCCGCCGCTTTTTCCTTCTGGCCCTGGGAGCCGCGGGCCTGGCAGCCGTCGGCCAACGAACTCTTCGAAAGGGATTGCACCGCCTCGAACGCAAATCCCTGGCCTTGGGCGCGCCGGTGACGCTGACGGCTTACCACCTGGATCCGGCGGCGGGTGAAGCAGCCTTGTCGGCTGCCTTCGAAGCGCTCGAAGCAATCGAAGAGGTTCTGAGCTTGTACCGACCAGGAAGCGAAATCTGCCAGCTAAACCGCGACGGGTTTCTGGATCAGCCTCATCCGGACTTGGTCAAGGTGCTTGGAAGTGCTCTGGATTGGTCCCGCCTGACGGGAGGGGCTTTCGATCCTACCGTGCAGCCGCTCTGGCCTCTTTACGCGTGCCGCCGCCAGCCTGAGGCAGCGGAGTTGGAGTCAGCCTGCCGGCTGATCGACTGGCGATCCATTCGGCTCGATGACCATCGGATTCAGTTGAATCCAGGTCAGAGCATCACTCTCAACGGGATCGCCCAGGGCTTCGCCGCCGACCGGGTCTGTGATGTCCTTCGCGCCCGTGGGGTCGAGCACGCATTGATCGACACAGGCGAATTCGGTTCCCTCGGCGATAAACCTGGGGGAGAGCATTGGAAAGTGGGGATTCAGCACCCGCGAAAGCGCGAGGCGTGCATTGCCTGGGCAGCTCTGGACGGTCGGTTCCTTGCCACGTCAGGTGACTACGAAACCGCCTTTAACGACGACTTTTCAAGCCACCACATCTTTGATCCCGCTACGGGGCGCTCGCCTGGCTTGCTCTCGAGCGTCACCGTGCTGGCGCCTTCCGGGTTGGAGGCCGATGCGCTCTCGACGGCAATCTTCGTCCTTGGCCCGAGCCGTGGCCTCGACTTGGCGGCATCCCGCCGGGGCGTGGATTGTCTCGTGGTGCGGACGAACGGCCAGATCATCGCTACGGCCGGGTTTCCTGGAAAGGCATGAGGCCGGCGGCGGCTTGAATGAAACAGCGCCTCCCGCGCGGACCCTCAGGCGTAAACGTCCAACTTGTGGCCGTCAGCCATCTGGGCGTCGTGGGGAAGTAGATCACTAATGGCATTGCTTTGTTGATGGGCCGCTTCCCGCGCCGTCTTCAGCACTTCGACGCTGATATCTCCGCTGCCACTCTGATCAGAAATCAGCCTGTTTGGTAGCCCTGCGTCTGGATGGCCATTAACCGTCATAACGGATACATCGGCCAAATCAGTGAAATACTGAAGCCTGCGCGGTCGATGCCGAGCGCCGAGCGCCCGGGGAGGCAGGCTAAGCCAGGTTCGATTTTGCATCAACCGAGGGCGGCCAACGCGTTCTGGTAAAGCGGGAGAGTCTCCTCAAACGCGGTCACGGTAATGTTCAAGTCTCGGAGCAGCCCGTTGTCTAAACCGTATATCCAGCCGTGGACCGTGAGCGACTGGCCACGATCCCAGGCGTCGCGCGCGATCGTGGTGTGGCAGACGTTGAGCGCTTGCTCGATGACGTTCAATTCACAGAGGCGGTTCAGCGCGGCTGGATCGTCCTTAATTCTCGAAATGAGCTCGGAGTGTTTCTCTCGAACATCCTGGACATGGCGCAGCCAATTGTCACTCAAACCAAGACGCTCTCCGCGGAGAATCGCCCGCACGCCACTGCACCCGTAATGTCCGCAGACGATGATGTGGCGCACCTTCAGCAGGTCGACGGCAAACTGCATGACCGACAGACAATTCAGATCCGTGTGGACGACCAGATTGGCAATGTTCCGGTGCACGAACAGCTCGCCCGGCATGAGGCCGACGATCTGGTTGGCTGGCACGCGGCTGTCCGAGCATCCAATCCAGAGATGCTCAGGCGACTGTTGCTCCGAAAGCCGCATGAAAAATCCGGATCCTGCTGTTGTATCCCGTCAGCCCATCGCTGATTACTTTGGAACAGGTGGCGTAGAGTCCTCATAGTCTGTCACCTCACACGCTCACCCGAACCGGGCAGGCGCTGGGATGAGCATTCCTCAAGCGGATTTCGATGCAATCCAAAATATCAGCGGCACGATCATGTTCACCCGCACTCGCCCGGTTGACAGTCAGCCTGCCTCGCAACCCACGACGGCCGTGTTGTGTTGATTGGCGCCCCCCGAGTCTGATTTGCCGCGACTCCAAAGCACAGTCGCGTCCAGTTCGTATAATTCAGCTTCGCGGTCAGAAGAGGCTCGCCTCGAGAAGTGGCCTTCCCCGCCACCTCGACCTTGATGGAGGGAGATCTCCCTGATAACGTACGAGGGAGTTGGTTGGCTGCGCCTGGAGCTTTCCCGATCCTGACCGCAGATGAGACCCTCCCGCGGTATGGCCAAATTAGTCACAATTGCGGTTCCGATCTACAAGCGGCTCGAGTTTATTCCCAAGGTTCTCACAACCGTCGAACAGCAAACGTATCCCGACATTGAGTTGCTCATCTCCGATAATGGAATGAACGGGGACGTCGTGCGAAGCCAAGTCCAGTCTCTCTATCCCCGCCGCTGCACGTTCCGACAAAACCCAACCTCGGTCGGAATCGTGCCCCACTTCAATCAAATGTTGAAGCTGCGGCTGCTGGCGAATACTTGCTCTTCTTGCCGGATGATGACGGCATTTCTCCGAATTACGTGGCGGCGTTGGCGGCACAATTGGAGAAGCATCCGAGCGCGGTGCTTGGTTTTGGACGCCAGGAGTTCGTTGACGAAGCAGGGCATGTTCTCGGCAAGTCCGTCGACGCTCTGCCGGATTACCTTTCGGGTCCCGACTTTATCCGGGCGACCTGGCGCCAATACGCCTTTCGTTTTCAGTCTGTCACGCCCTTTTTGGGGAAGACCAGCGAGCTGCGTGGATGTGGCGGTTGGGTTGAATTCACACGCGGCACGCATATGGATGACGCGCTCGTGGTCAAAATGTGCCTGCGCGGCGGCGTGGTCTTTAGTTCCGATTGCGTCTATCGAAACCTGGTAGATGGGGCCAGTTCCGGATGGTCGGTCTCGGCCCGGGAGTTGGCAGCGGCTGTCCGGGAGTTCCATTATTTTCTGGAGCGCGATCCGGTGACCCAGAACTATGCGAGGGCCCATCCGTCTGATTGGTCCGATTTGAGGAACTGCCTGGTAGAGATGTCGTGGGGCGCCTACCTCTGGCGTTGGCGTGATATTTACCGGCAGCGTCTTTCCTATCCCAAATGGGTCATGGCGGCCTTTGCCTTGCCCTTGATTCCGGCATTCTACCGACGGGCGCTACCCATCCTGCTGAAATCTCTCCGCCGGCCAGCCCAGCCGAAGGAGCCATCGGTCGCGACCGCTGCCGGCCAGGTCCATCCCAAAACCACGCCCCCTCGCCCGTAGGGCACCTTTGGCCGGTCCCGCCAGGTTCAAAGCTGGACTCATTGGCGTTGAAAAGGCGTTCGCCGTGCTTCCTCCGGTCGACCGCGGGGTTCTGCCCGGCGAAGTGACGATCAAACGAAGCGTCGAGAATGGTGGGTTGGCCGGGACTCGAACCCGGGACCAACGGCTTAAAAGGCCGCTGCTCTACCGACTGAGCTACCAACCCAATAGCTATCCCGAAAGGGCCGTCAATATTGAGCAGGATTGCCACCGCGTCAATCCAAAGCTGCCTCTCGAAACCGGAGCAGGTCATGAATGGTTCACGCCTGGGGGCTTGGCTGAGGTCTGGATAAACCGCAACGGATTCCCGCGGCCTGCTCCCACACGGGCTGACAGTGCCACAGCCCGTCAGGGCCATGCAAGTCTTGAAACCCTGCGGTCCTTTGCCTGGGCCGCTATCCATACGACTGGGATGCGCGGGCGCGTTTAAGCGCTCGTTAGTCCGGAACCGTCAACTCGCCGGGGCGGCGCGCATGCCGGCGGCGATCGAAGCTGGCGGCGTCCGTCGTTTTAGCTGCCGCGAACGCCAGAGGAAATAGATCGCCGGGTAAACCAACAGTTCCATGATTGTGGATGTGACGACCCCGCCCACCATCGGTGTCGCAATGCGCTTCATCACATCCGCTCCGGTGCCGTGGCTCCACAGGATGGGCGCCAGGCCCGCGATGATCACACAGGCTGTCATCGCTTTGGGCCGGAGGCGTTTCACGGCCCCGTGGTAGATCGCGTCGCGCAGGTGCGCGGCATTTTGCATCAAGCCCTGTTTCTTCCAGTCTTCGTAGGCCAAATCCAGGTAGAGGAGCATGACCACCCCGGTTTCTGCGTCCAAACCGGCCAGCGCGATGATTCCCACCCAGACGGCCACGCTGAGGTTGTATTGGAAGAGCGCCAGAACTCCGATGGCCCCGACGAGAGAGAATGGCACGGCCAGCATGACGATGGCGGTTTTAATGGCGGAGCGGGTGTTCAGGTAAATAATCAGGACGATGATCAGCAGGGTCAAGGGAACCACAATCATGAGACGCTGTTTGGCGCGGATCATGTATTCGTACTGTCCGCTCCAGAAGAGGTTGTAGCCCGTCGGCAATTGAATCGCGCCGTTGGCGATGGCTTGATTGACGGCGCGCATGGCCATCTGCACGTACGTGCCCACGTCCACTCCTTTGACGTCGACATAAATCCAGGCATTGGGCACAGCTGCTTCGCTCTTGACACCCATGGGGGCTTGGACCGTTTCGATCTGAGCCAGCTGGCCGAGTGGGATCTGAGCCCCGGTCGGCGTCGGGACGACGATTTCCCGCAAGGCGCCGAGGTTTTCGCGGAAGTCGCGGCTATAACGCAGATTCACGCCGTAACGCTCCAAGCCCTCGACGGTCGTTGTGAGGGGCATGCCTCCGAGGGCCACTTCGAGAACATCCTGGACATCCGCAATGCGGAGGCCGAAGCGGGCGATGGCTTTGCGGTCGATTTTGAACTGGACGTAATTGCCGCCCATGGTTCTTTCCGCGAAGGCGCTGAGGGTTCCCGGGACCTGCTTGATGACTGCTTCAATATCCGCGGCGATCGTCTCCAGTTGGGCCAGGTCAGGGCCGGCCACTTTGATGCCCACGGGCGTTTTGATCCCAGTGGCGAGCATGTCGATCCTCGTCTTGATGGGCATCGTCCAGGCGTTGTTCAAGCCGGGGATTTGGATAGCCGCATTCATCGCCTCGGCCAATTCATCGGGGGTGCGCCGGCGATGGGCGACGATCCGTCCGCTTTCGTCCTTGATATCCACTTTCGGCCAGGCGTCCGCGGGCCTCAGCATGACAGTGGTCTCGATCATGTCGAAGGGGGCGGGGTCGGTGGCGGTTTCGGCCCGGCCGACTTTGCCGAAGACGTGCTCCACTTCCGGGAACCGACGGATGATTTTGTCGGTTGTTTGGAGGAGTTCGCGCGCTTTGGTCGGGGAGATGCCCGGGAAGGTTGTCGGCATGTAAAGCAAGTCGCCTTCGTAGAGGGGCGGCATGAATTCCGAGCCGACCGTTTGGTAGGGGAAGCACTTGCCGAGGCGGAACGCCCACTCCTTGACCGGGCCGTCGGGCAAGGTCCGGGCGACGAGAGCGTTCCAGGGAAAGAATACCCAAGCGATCAGTCCGGCAGCGCCCACCACGACCGGCCAGCGCCACTTGATGACAAAGTCGATGACGGGATGGTAAAGCCAAATCAAAAGACGGTTGAGCGGATTCGTCTCCTCTTTGGGAATGCGGCCGCGGATGAAGAAGCCCATCAGCACCGGAGCCAGCGTGATAG
The DNA here is from genome assembly GCA_046346765.1 of Verrucomicrobiota bacterium. Taxonomy (GTDB): domain Bacteria; phylum Verrucomicrobiota; class Verrucomicrobiia; order Limisphaerales; family SIBE01; genus JAXMHN01. The sequence goes on from JAXMHN010000004.1 coordinate 183,133, forward strand.
AGAGGAGAGCGGCTGCGGCCATCGAGTAGGTCTTGGTGAAAGCCAGCGGCTTAAACAAACGTCCTTCCTGCGCTTGGAGGGTGAAGACGGGCAGGAAGGAGACAGTGATGACCAGGAGGGAGTAGAACAAAGTCGGCCCGACTTCGATCGAGGCGTCCCGGATGATGTCCCAGTGGGCCTTCTGGCCTTGATCGCGCTCCAAATGTTTATGGGCGTTTTCAATCATGATGATGACGGCGTCGACCATCGCGCCGATGGCGATGGCAATGCCGCCCAGCGACATGATGTTGGAGCTGATGCCTTGGCCGGACATGACCAGGAAGGACAACAAGACGGCAATGGGCAGGATCAATGATGGCAACCAACGCGCTGCGCAGGTGCATAAGGAAAGCGAGGCAAACCAGGGCGACGACGACGCTTTCCTCAATCAGTTTTTCCTCGAGAGTCTTGACGGCTCGCTGAATGAGGGCGCTCCGATCATAGACGACCTGGCAGGTCACGTCCGGCGGGAGGCCTTTCATGGCCTGGTCCAAGCGCTTCTTGACATCCATGATCACTTGTCGGGCGTTCGCTCCATAGCGGACCACCACAATCCCGCCAACCGTCTCGCCTTCTCCATTCAGCTCCGCGATGCCCCGCCGCATGTCCGGGCCGAACTCCACATTGGCGACCTGGCGCAAAAGGATGGGCACGCCGCGATCGCCGACGCCGACGGCGACATCGCGCAAATCCTCCAGTTTCTCGACGTAACCCTGCACCCGGAGCATAAATTCCTTTTCGGAAAGCTCGATCGAGCGGCCGCCGACTTCGCCGTTGCTCCGCTGCACGGCCATGGCCACGTCTGAAATCGAAAGGTTGTAGGCGCGGAGTTTGGTCGGATCGACCGTGACCTGATACTGTTTGACGAACCCGCCGAGCGAAGCGACTTCGGACACCCCTTCGACCGAGGCCAATTGATAGCGCAAATACCAGTCCTGGATCGACCGCAGTTCGGCCAGATCGCGGTTGGTCGAGGTGATCGAATACATGAATGCCCAGCCGACGCCGGTCGCGTCCGGCCCAAGCGTCGGCGTCACATTCTTCGGCAGCTGCGACCCGAGGCCGCTCAAGTATTCCAGCACCCGGCTTCGCGCCCAGTAAGGGTCGGTCCCATCCGCGAAGATCACGTAAACGAAGGAAAAGCCGAAAAAGGAATAACCCCGGACCACTTTTGATTTCGGCACCGACAGCATCTTGGTCGTGATCGGGTAAGTGACCTGGTCCTGGACGATCTGGGGCGCTTGCCCGGGCCATTCGGTGTAGACGATGACCTGGACGTCGGAAAGGTCCGGAATGGCGTCGAGAGGAATATTCCTCAGCGCAAAAAGGCCGCCGAGGAGCAAGGCAAATGCACCCAGGAGCACCACGAACTTGTTTCGCAGCGAGAAGGAGATGATGCCGGTCAGCATGGGGGCCGCTCTAATTCTTGGTAGCAGGGGTGAGCGTCGCCTCCACTCCAGCATGCTGCTTCGCCCACATTGCTTCCGCCTTTTTTCCGTGAGCGACGCTGCTTGTCGGCACCAGCTCCATTTCGCATTTCGGACATTTGCCGGGCTGGTCTGCCACGACATCGGCGTGCGAGGCCATCGGGCAAGTGAAGAGCTTCCCGGGAACGGTGCGCTCTCCGGGGCTGGGCCGATCGGAAGCGGCTGCGGCGCTGGGGGCGACGGGCGGTTCGTCCATGACCGGGATGAGGGTCATGCCGCACTTCGGGCATTTGCCGGTTTTGTCCGAGCGCACGTCGCTGTGTTCGGGCATGGGACAAGTGAAATAGAGAAGATTGCCGCCGGGATGGAGCTTGGCCAGGGCGGCGTCGCTCACCGGGACGAGGGTCATGCCGCAGATGGAACACTTTCCGGGGTGATCATACTGAATCGAAACGTGCTCCGGCATTGGACAGATGTATTTCACGGCTGGAGGGAGGCGATGTTCAGCGCCGGCGACGGTCTGGCTTTGAGCGGCGGCCGTCGGTTCGACTCCGCTTCCCGGGGCCCGGCCCGGCTCCTTCATCTTCTCGATCGCTTCGCGCAGCTGACTCTCGGAATCGAGCATGAACTGGCCAGAGGTGACGATGCGTTCGCCTTCACTGAGTCCGCTGATCACCTGGTAGTGGTCCCGCTCTCCCTGCAGCCCGAGGACGACCGTCCGCGGCTCGAACTTGCCTCCGTCCCGAGCGACAAAAACCGTATTCTTCTGGCCGCTGCGCAGGACGGCCATATCGGGCACCAGCACCACTGACGGTTCCAATTCAGCCGCAACTTCGACGGTCGCGAACATCCCCGGCTTAAGGAAGTAGCCCGGATTGTGGAACTCCATGCGGACCCGCGCCGTCCGGGTTTTTTCATCGACATTGGGATAAATGTAGGTGACGCGGCCCCGGAATTCGCGGTCGGGCAGGTAGGCCAAACCGACGGTGACCTCCTGGCCGAGGCGGACGTAAGCGAGATCCTGTTCGTAGATCTGGGCCTGGACCCAAACCAGGCTGAGATCAGCCAGCCGGTAAAGCTTCATGCCGGCCTCGACCAACTGGCCTTGCACAATGGCCTTCTCTACGACGAACCCGTCCTGCGGGGCCGAGACGCGGAGGGACTTGCGGGGTTCGTGGGTGCGGACCAGTTCGGCAATCTGCTCTTCTGAAATGTCGAAGAACTTGAGTTTGGTCAGGGCGCTTTCACGCAAGGGGGTTGCTCCCGGTGTGTTGGCGCTGCTGTCCAGCGCCAATAGGTACTCCCGTTGAGCGCTGTAAAGTTCGGGCGAATAAATCTCGAAGAGCGGCTCGCCCCGATGCACTTGCTGGCCGGTGGCATCGGCGTGGAGCTTCTCGACCCAGCCGCGGTACTTGGTGGTGACATCGGTCAGGGCTGTCTCGTTGTAATCAATCGTGCCGACGGTCCGGATCAATCGGCGCAAAGGGCCGCGCTTCACTTGCGCGGTCCGGATTCCCATGGTTTGGGTCGTGACTGGATCGACCGCAATGACCTGAGGTCCGTCGCGGGCCGGTTCGTCCGCATAGACCGGCACCATGTCCAGGCCCATGCTGTCCTTACGGGGGACAGGGCTCGTCTCGACTGGGCTGGTGGGGGATTGGTAGTATTTGACCGTGCGCGGGGCGGTGCTGGCCGTGCCAGAGGCGTGCTTGTGCACCGGCGTCAGCTTCATGCCGCAGATAGGACAGTTCCCCGGTCTGTCCTGGACCACCTGGGGGTGCATGCCGCAGGTGTAGAGCGCGGCCAAGCTGCCCTGGCTGGCAGGGGCGTGGTCACGTCCGCACCCGGTCAGCAGGGCGCCAGGCACGCCGGCAAGAATGATCATGAGGAGGAAACCAATCATCCTCGGCTGGTTTGGGCGCGTCTTCATCACGTTCTTCCCTTTTACTTGTTCATCCCGGGCTGACTCATTCCGGTGTTGCCGTTATTGCCGGAATTGTTCATTGGCTGGGGAGGGGCCGAATTGCCGGGAAGCATCGTGGCGCTGGCAGAGCCCATCCCGCCGGAGGAGGCCGGGCTCGGGTTCATCGCGGCCGTTCCACCCATCTGACGGCTGCCGCCCGCGGCCGGCGTTGCCATCCCTTGGTTGGCCGAACCACCGTCTGAGGGAGGCATCCCTTCGATGATGAGGGAAAGCTCGGCCAGCGAAAGCTCTCGTTGGGTCCGAGCTTCAACCTGGTCGAGATCGAATCGCAGCAGGGTCTGCTCTGCATCGGTCAGAGTGAGGAAATCGAGGCGTCCCGCCAGGTAAGCGGACCGCGCCACCTCGAGCGATTGCCGCTGCTTCGGGAGCAGTTGATTCTGGAGCAGCTCCAAGTTGCGCGTCGCCTCGCGGTAAACAAATGCGCGCTCGGCCACACCCACGGCCAGCGCAATCTGCTCGGCTGAGAGCCTGGCTTCCCCCGCGCGCTTGTTCGCTTGGGCCTCGGCGACCTGGGCGGCGAGCTTGTCGCGCCAAAGCGGCAGGCTGACTGTGCCCCACGGCCGGTAGAGCACCGGATTCATTTTGGCATCCGCCATCAAACCAATGCTCGTATCGGGCAGGCGTGCTTTGTAGGCGAGCCGAATGGCGGCTTCGGCCGCTTGCACGTCGGCGCTCATGGCTTTGAGTCGCACATTCTCGCCGAGCGCTTTTGCCAGGATCTGGTCCGCGGGAATGTCGAGCGGGGTCGACTCGAAACGGGCCGGGACCGGCGGGGTCGGATCGTTCCCTCCGAGGCCCAAGGCCGCCTTGAACTGGGCGACAAGCAGTTCCCTCGAATCCTCCAGGTTGACGATGTCATTCTGCAAGCGGCTTTGTTCGATTTGCGCCCGCAGGACGTCCTGCAGGGTGGCTCGTCCACTCTCGTTTTGCGTTCGGGCCAATTCTTCGAGGTCTTTGAGCAGATTGAGGTTTTCCCGGTTGACCCGGATTTTCTCATCCAGGAAGTACAAACGGTAGTAGGCTTTCTTGATCGCGTAAGCGCTTTCGAGGGCGGCCGTCCGGAAGGCGAAGTAGCCGCTCTGACTGGCGGCCACAGCCAGTTCGCCGGCCGCCCGCAATTTGCCCATTCCTGGAAAGTTCATCATCAGTCCAGGCATGAGCGACGTGACGACATCCTGAATGTCCAATTGAAAGGTCAACTGGGGATCCGGCAGAGAACGCTGCACGGTGATCCGTTCAACCGAAGCGACCCAGTCGAAGTAAGTCGCTTCCACCTTCGGCTGGTTGAGGAGCCCGTATCGCAAGAACTCCGCCAGGCTCGAGTTGGTTGTTAGGACCGGCAGGGTAGGTTTTTGACCTGATGGACGATACCCTTCGCTGACCGATTGGACTTGCTGGCGGGCTTCGTTTTCGCCGCGGAGCGGGACGCCTTTGCAGCCCGCGCCCGCCAGGATCATTGCCGCGACAGCCAGCCATACTGGTAGGCCGGAGCACCTCGAGGCGCCTTCGCCGGGTTGCTGCGTCCGGGAGTCAGGCTCCTGAATCCCAGCGGATGTTCCGGCCATAAAACCTGTGCGCATCGTTTCCATCGTCCGGATGTATTACGCCGCCGAGTCCGTTTTCCCTCATGCCTGAGACTGGGTCTGTCCGAAACGGCGGCGGCAAGTCCGGGCAGGCTAGGAGCCTGTTGAAAAAGCGAACATGAGCGCTGTTTTCGAGTAAAAGGTTGGATGGCACGGCGCG
>JAXMHN010000040.1:0-64584 GCA_046346765.1 Verrucomicrobiota bacterium
GACCTGCAGGCCAATACCCGCCAGCTCTTCGAAGCCGAACTGGCCAAGCTCAAATGAGAAGCTGCTACTGCCGCAACCGATAGAATTCGGAGGCGGCCGAAACGATCGTCACAGTCAACGTCCCGGTGCCGCTGGTGACCGGCGCCGGGCCCAGCGTCACCCAGTCGACCAGATTGGTCGATCGATCGACCAAGACCTCGTTTGCATCCGGAGCGGCGAAATCCAAGGCAAGGCGGTCGGCCGCGATTCGCCGGGGAGGGGTGAGAAAGCGAAGCGGTTGGGAAGCCAGGTCGGCGAACAACTGCAGATCGAAGCTTAGGTCGCCTTCGCTTGGCGAGTAGCGATGCACCTCGACCGCGAGCGTATTCGTTCCGGCGAGCAACGGTTGGCTGACCTGGAAGGTTTGCCACAGGTTTTCGTCGTCGCTCCCCGAAGCAAGGGCCGGGTCGGCATAGCCGGCATCGGCCGGCAAGTTCTTCCGGAGGAGCTCCGTCCCGTTGAGATAAACGGCCACGCCGTCGTCGTACACGATCCGCACCGTCAATCCGCTGAGCGAGGCGGGATCTGTCACGGAAAACTGCTTCCGGAAGTAAGTCGTCGTGAACTTGCGATCTTTATTGCTGCCGTAGCGAACGACGGTTCGCTCATCATCTTCGCCATAGCCAAACTGGCCAAGCCCGCTCGCCCAGGTCGCATCGCTGAATGCCGGGGTTCGCCAGGCCGTGCCCTGATCCAGGCCGTCATCTTTGTATCGCCAGGCAGAGCCGGGTTCCACCAGGGTGCGACTTGAGATCTTGGGCAGTCCGTTGGTGCGGGCAAAAAAGTAGATGACCGGGTTCACTCCTTCGCTGACGGTATAATAACCGAGGCCGTCCGGGTCGAAGGCGATACCTTCGCCGTTCGGCTCGAGCGGCGTTCCGATCACGGGAACGAACACTGGCACCTGGCTGAGCGCTTGGGCCACCGTTTGCCCAGGGGAACGACGCCACCACTCGGCGTACTCTTCCTGGCGAAGGAGGATCTCCGACCCATCGCTTGAAATGTCACCCGCGGAAACGATGTCAAAATCGATCTGCTGCACGAGAGACACCACCACGGTGGCGCCGTCGACGAATTGGGAACTTGGCAGCCGATAAATGCGCGACTGGCCAGGCTCTTTGGTGGCGATATAGACATCCCCCGTTTGGGAGTCGACCATTAACGCTTCCGCATTGTGGGCTCCGTCCGGATAATTGACCGTCACCCGCTCCACGCGGGGGAAATTCGGCGTCGGCGGATGAGTGGCCTGGTAAGGGTAAACGCTCGGCTCCGCCGCGCGGAAGATGCGGATATTGGCACGGGCGGAGGCATTGTCGCCGATATCGCCGGCATAGAGGTAGTGGAGCTGAGGCAAGGGGCCGGGTCCAAGCGCAATGTCCTCCATATCGTCCACCGTCTTGCTCAAATCCCAGGTCGCCAGCAGATTCCCATACACGCTCACCGCGTGAATCTGCCCGCGCGCCCGATCATTATGCACCCAGACCACGCCAGGATTATTGCGGCTGATCGTCAGGCCCGAGAGCTCCGCCAAATCCGTTTTCTGAACCGTTCCCAACGGCACGCCTGGCGCGAAGTCGCCCGCGCGCCCGGGCAGCCCACTGGCGCAGAGGAAAAGACAGAGGCCGAACACCAACCGTACCAGGCAGTCACAACGCTGATGGGGACGACTCACGCCTACGGACAATGCGGTCATTGTGATGCCGAGTCAATTGTCGCCAAATCTTTTCTTCTTCGTTCTGGCGCTCAAAAATGAGTGAGGGTAAGGTGCATCCGGCTCGTCAACCGAGCTGACCAGGCCCAGACAAACTATGTTGGACCAGATACAGAACGTGCCGCGCAGCGCCACGGAGATCCTGGGAGATCTGACCTCCCTGGCGGGCCAGCTCGGCGGCACGGATGGCCTCGGGTCTCTCTCGATTGCCTCGGTCGCCGGCCGGGCTCGCGTCGATTCGCTGCCGGCTTTGGAACGCTTTCTGGCAGAGTACACCTCAACCATTTTGTTCCCGTGCGAGCTGCCGGCCGTCTTCCAGGCGGCCGGATATGCAGCCCGTGGCGAAATGCGGGAACTCATCGCCCTGGACCAGCAGCTCCGCCCGGTCATGGCGCGGCACGGATTCGCCGACGCCAGTTCGCTGGTCGGCCGGACGCAGCTCCGCGCCGGCTGCGCCCGCTTCGGACCGAGCGGGTCATTCAACGATACCCGGCAGCAGTATCGCCGGTGATGCCAAAGCGTGGCACACGCTCGTTTTCGGACTGGTCTTGTCGGGTTACCTGCTGCTGCTGCGCGGCGGACTGTTACTTTCGGGCACCAAACCATTGCCGGATTCTCAGGACGCGGCCCGCCGGCAATTCCTCACCATGATGAGGCGCAAAGCCGGTAGCTCGTCTCGGATCAGGTCGCGACGTTGGCCATGGCAGTGGAGACGGATGATCGCGAACGAGGCGGCTCTTCGTGTTGATTCCCTTAGGCAGCGTGAGCAAACGCTTCCCTGAGAGCGCTCCGCCCGGTAGACCATTCGGGTATGTCCTATTTCGCCGCCGGCGATTGGCTGATCATTCTACTTTACCTCGCGGGCATTATTGGCCTGGGGTTGTGGTTTGGCAAAGACCAGCGAAACACGCGGGACTACTTTCTTGGGAGCAAGAACACACCGTGGTGGGCGATCGGCTTCTCCATTGTCGCGGCCGAAACCAGTGCCCTGACCATTATTGGCGTGCCCGGCATGGCTTACGGGACGGACCTGAGCTTCATCCAGATGGTGATCGGCTACGTCCTGGCGCGCTTGCTCCTCGCTGTGGTCATGGTGCCCCACTACTTCAAAGGGGAGATCTACTCTCCCTACCAACTGCTCGCGCACACCTTTGGCCTGGGGGCGCGCCAAATGGCCGGCGGCGTTTTCCTCCTCAGCGAAACCCTCGCAGCCGGCGTGCGGGTCTACGTCGCATGCATCCCGATTCAACTGATGCTCGGGATCGAAGTCCTGCCCGCGATCATTCTCTTTATCGCCCTCTCTCTGCTTTACACCTATGTCGGCGGCGTCAAGGCAGTGATCTGGACGGACGCGGTCCAATTCGGCCTGTTTCTGGCCGGCGGCGTGTTTACGCTGGCCTATGTGCCCAACTTGCTGGCCGGCGGATTTTCCCAGGTTATCCGCGAAGCGTCGATCGCAGGCAAATTGCATTGGTTCAATGGGAGCTTCTCGCTCTCGCTGCCCTTCAACATCTGGATGGGGCTGATCGGGGGAACCTTCGTCACGATGTCCTCTCATGGCGCCGAGCAACTGATTGTGCAACGCGTCCTGGCCTGCGGCAGCGTGGCCGAAGGCCGCAAAGCGCTGATCTTGAGCGCGATTGTGATTCTGCCGCTTTTTCTGATCTTCCTGCTCGCCGGGGCGATGCTCTGGGTTTATTACCAGCATTCGCCCTGGCCGATCCCACTGCCGGAACCCCGGCCCGGGATCAAGGCGAACGATTTCGTCTACCCGATCTTCATGTTAACGGGCGTCCCGCACGGGCTGAAAGGGTTCCTGATCGTCGCTATTTTGTCGGCGGCCATGTCATCGGTCAGTTCGGCGTTAACCTCCCTCGCCTCGGTCTCGACCATGGATTTCGTGCAACCGTGGTTCGGACAGAGCCGGAGCGAGAGCTTCTACCTGGCATTCAGCAAGAGGTCGACGGTGTTCTGGGCGCTGGCTCTGATCGTGGTCGCTTACTTGAGCCGCGAAGTTCTCTTCGTGCTGAACGCCGCTTTCTCCTTGCGCGGCCTGACGAGCGGGGCGCTGTTGGGAGGGATTTTGCTGGCGCTAGGCTGGCGCCGAAGCAGTGCGCCGCCCGTTGTGCTTGGCATGGCCGCCTCGGTGCTCTGCATGGTGGGTGTATCCCTGCAATGGTTCGGTCCGATCAAGATTGACTGGCCCTGGTTTACTCTCATCGGCACGGTGGTCACGGTGGCGGTGTCCTGGGTGGTCCGCCTTTCCCTCAGCCCGGCCGCATCCCTGACCCGCAACCCGCAACGATGAAGCCTGCCTTCGCCCCGAGTTTCAAACTGGCCCTTGCTCAAATGCGGGTCATCGGCGGGCGTAAAAGCGAGAATCTCCAACACGCGGCGCAGTATATCGGGCGCGCCGCCCAATCTGGGGCATCGGTGGTCTTGCTTCCGGAAGCGTTGACCTGCGGGTGGACCCACCCGAGCGGTCGAAGCGAAGCCGATGAAGTGCCGCATGGCCTCTCCTGCCAGCAGCTCCGCGGAGCCGGCCCGTCGATCCCGCGTTTATGTTTGTGCCGGTTTGGTGGAACGCGCCGGCGACGCGATCTTCAATTCCGCCCTGCTCATCGGACCCCAGGGCGATTTGTTGCTGCATCATCGCAAACTGAACGAACTCGCTTTGGCCCATGATCTCTACGCGCTCGGAGACCGGCTCCAGGTCGTCCGCACGCCCCTGGCGACCTTCGGCTTGATGATCTGCGCGGACGCCTTTGCCGCCGGCCAGGTCATCACCCGCACGCTCGGCTACATGGGCGCCGATGTCATCCTCTCACCCGCGGCCTGGGCCGTCCCGGCCGATCACGACAACCAAGCTGATCCATACGGCAGGCTCTGGCTCGACAACTACGGGCCGGTTGCACGCGACTTTTCCCTCTGGATCGCGGGGGTCAGCAACGTTGGTTGGATCACAGGAGGCCCTTGGAACGGCCGCAAGTGCATCGGTTGCTCCCTGGTGGTCGGCCCATCCGGCCAAGCCGTCCGGCAAGGCCCTTACGGTGTCGACGCCGAAGCCCTGCTCCTAGTCGACATTCACCCGACAGCGCGACCGGCCCAAGGCGACCGCTGGGCCGAGCGATGGAGTGACGGCTGATCGTCCGCCTTCCTTCCGAGGAAGCTGCTGGCACCAGCGCCGATAAGTGCCTTACCGCTTCGGCACCACCTCTGTCCTTGCGGAGATCCGGCTGAATGAGTTGGGGACGCCGGTCACACCGTCAAGCTGCGCTGGCGCGCCCGTATTTGCCACCGGGCCTCGGCCCGGCCGTGTTTGACCGTGACCGCCTCCGCATGGAGCGCGACGGTTGGGCAAATGTGCCATGGCACTCCGTAGAGGCAGTCACCGACCGCATAGCGAGCCGCGCCCGGCATCTCGATCACCAGATGCTCTTCACTGTGCATCACCGCCTTCGCTTCCGGATGGCCCAGAAAGTGAACCCGTGGATGAGGATTCTCGGAAGCGATCGCCTTGTGCCCCAAGTCCAGACAAAGACGATCCGGGCCCGGCCTGCTGACGACGCGGGTCAGAACCAGGGCCGCGTGGAGGAAGTCCAGGTCGGGCAACTTCGTGCTGTAACCTGCATCCCACAACACACAGGTCCCCGGGCTGCATTCGACGCCGGAACGGCGGGCATGGCACGGGAAGGTAGGCGTGCCGGCCGCAATCAGGCGCGGCCCTGGGCCTCCAGGCGAAGTCAACGCCCGCTGCAACTGCAGCACCGGCGCGAATGCCTCCTCGCACCGCCGCTGCCTGAGGGTGGGATCGGAGTCGTGCAGGTGCCCGTCGTAAGCGTGCAGTCCGGTTGGGTTGATCCCGGGCAATCGGCCCATCTCCTGGTAGAGTTCGACGGCGGCGGGGCCGGGAGCGATCCCGGTGCGGTGCATCCCGCAATCGACATCCAGCCACACGTCCAGGATCAGATTGGCCGGGCCGAACGCGTCCGCGAGGTGGCGCAGCGCGGCGGGATCGTCCACCAAGGCGCCGAGGCGCGTGGCGGGAAAGCGCCGTTTCAATTCGAGCAGGCGCCGCACATTCGGCCCGACCGGCTGATAGGCCAGCAGGACCTCAGCTGCGCCGCAACTCGCGACCATCTCCGTTTCCGCGATGGTCGCGGTCTTGAATCGCGAGATGCCTTGGGCCATCTGCATCCGAACCAACTCGGGAAGCTTGTGGGTTTTCACATGCGGCCGGAGGGAGGAGACACCGTCCGCGAGCGCAATCATTCGCCGGATATTCTCCTCGATCCGATCCGGGTACAGGAGCAAGGCCGGCGAGGGGACTTCCTCGACGTTGGCGATGGTATGCCAGGTCTGGGACGCGGCGCTCATTTCAGTTCGAAGATGGCCTCGATCTCGACCGCGATGTTGCCGGGCAGGGAGGCCATGCCGACGGCGCTGCGCGCGCCCACGCCCAAGTCTGGTCCGAAGACATCCGCAAACAACTCGCTGCAGCCGTTGATCACTTTGGGATGGTCGGCAAACTCAGGCGTGGCATTGACCATGCCCAATACTTTGATCAACCGCTGCACCCGATCGAGGGTGCCCAACCCGGCGCGCAAAGTCGCTAGAATGGCCAGCCCGGTCTGTCGCGCAGCCGCTTTTCCGGCCTCGAGCCCCAAGTCCGCGCCGACCCGCCCGGTGATCAGGCTGCCATCTGACTTGAGCGGTCCATGCCCCGAGACATAAGCCATGTTCCCAGTGACGACCACCGGTTTGTAGACGCCCATTGCTTTCGGCGCGGGTGGCAGTTCCAGCTTTAATTCGGTGATCCGGGACTCGGGATTGTGGTGAGTGCCTTTGTTCGCGTTCGCGTCGTGTGAATTCGAAGCCATGTCTTCCAGGCTAGGGGGCCGGCCCTGAGAAAGCAATCTGGCTGAAATCCAGCCAGCGGCATCCAATCACCCCAAGCCGGCCGGCCTGCCTATTCCAGCGGCACCTGCGCCGGGCTCTGTAGATACGCAATCAGGTCGATCACCTCCCGCTCGCCCAACGATTGAAGTAACCCTTCCGGCATCATCGAGAGGGTGGACTCGTTGCGCCCGGTAATATCGCCGCGCGCGAGCGTTTCTGTGCCCGTCTGAGTTTGAATGGTGATGGTGCTCTCATTCTCCCGCAGCACAATGCCGCTGATGAGTCGGTCGTCGCGCGTCTCGAAATAAGTCGCGCGATACTGTTTCCAGACGACCGCGTTCGGATCGACTACGTTCTCCAGCAGATAGTCCAGGTTCGATCGTTGCGATCCGGTCAGCTCCGGGGCGATGCGGCCACCTTCCCCAAAAAGGGTATGACACGCGGCGCAGGTTCGCTGAAAGAGCGCCCGGCCATGAGATCGGTCCGCGCGCCGCAGCTTTTCCGGCCCGAGCAGCTGTTTGAAGCGAACGATCTCCCCGGCCTTGTCGTGATCGACTCCGCGCACTTCGCCAAGGACTTCCGCCACCAACGGCCCGATACGCGGGTCCTCCATCGATTTGATCTGTCGCGCCATGAAAGGCGAAATGTCCTTGGCCGGAACCGCGCCCTGCTTCACTCCGTGCAAGAGCGCGATGGCGAAAGCCGGGCGCGATGCCAGGGTGGTGATCGCGTCCGCTCTCTCCTCCGGGCTCAGTCCGGCATAGAGGTCGAGAATCGGCTTCGGTGTGGTTGGGTCGTCGAATGCGGCCAGGCCGCGGATAGCTGCCCCGCGCAAGGGCCGGTCCTGCAACAGCCCCTGCAAGACCTTGACCAGGCCGTCTACCCGCGCCTGGACCAGACCCTGCAAGGCCCGTTGCCGAACGGACGCCGAAAGCGCCGGGTTGCCAACAATCTCGCGGACCCGTCCAACACTGCCCGATTCGCCGAAGATGAGCGACAGGAGCACGCCTTGTTCGCGCACCTCCGCGTCCGGATGCTGGCGGAGCCGCTCGGCGGCTTGTGGCCAGGCCTGGGGCGTCGCGAGCCCCCGCCGCCCATTCAGGGCCTGGAACACACCTCGGGCAACATCTCTTTGGAAGGCGGCATCCGTCGACTCGCTCAAGGCCACGGCCAGCTCGTTGAGCGATTCTCGCAGGGCCACCCGTTGCGCGATGAACTCACGCAGCACCGGAATGCGCGCCGCCCGCAAAAGCGCGGCCGCTTCGTTTGGATTGGCAGCCACAAAAGGTTCGCTTCCGTACCAGACCAGCCAGGGCAAGTTGGGATCGGTCGCATCTTCCGCGTGGGTCGACAAGGCGCGGGCGAGAGGCGGCCGGTCGACCAAACTGAGATGCTGCAGAGCGGAGGCCAGATAACGCCGCACGACGGGCGACGATTCCGTGTTCGCGAGCGCAACCAGGCGGGGCAGAAGCGCCGCCGGCCTGGGAGTCGATTCAAGCGACAGTTGAATCGCCCACGCCCGAAGCCAGTCTTCCTTGCTTTGGAGCAGCTTCAGGCAGAGATCTGGGTTTAAACCACCAATCGCATGGAGGCACCAAAGAACCCGAAGCTGCCGCGTTACTTCGGACTCGGCTCGGAGCAGGTCAACCAGGCTTCCAGCCGTGGCGGATTCCAGCTTGCCGGTGGCGGCGCGCTCCTGCAGCAGACGCCGCGCCTGGCCGACGATCCAATCGTTTCTGGATTCCTGGAGACGGACCAGTTCGGCATCGGGAAGTTTGGACAGGTCACCGTGGAACGGGTTGGGCGTCCCATGGGTCATCTTATAAACGCGTCCATTCTCCCGGTGGATATCCTCGTAATCGTGACATTCGCCCGCGTCGGACCAATCGGATATATAGACGCCGCCATCCGCCGCCGGGGTGAGTGCCACCCCCCTGAACCAAGGATCCTCCGCCAGCAACAGATCTCGCCCATGATGCGCCACGTAGCCGGATCCGCGCTGTTCCAGGATGTCCTGGTTGATGCGGCGGCCATGGACATTGAGCGTGAAAAAATGGTTGCGATACTCCTCGGGCCAGTTGTTGCCCAGGTAAACCATCGCACCGCTGTGCGCGTGCCCGCCGCCGGCAGCGTCATTCTGCGCGCCTCCAGCTCCTTCCGTTTTCCAGAAACCGCCGGCCCAGTGAAGGTGGTCGGCGCAGCTCTCCATCAAATGAAACGCGTAGGGATTGTCATCCTGGCCGTACATGCGCTCGTAGCGGCCGCCCGGGATGATGTGGAACAGGTGCTTGATGACGCAGTTGGCCACGAACGTCTGCCCGAAATCATCCCAAGTCACACCCCATGGATTGGTCATGCCGCGGGCCACCACTTCGAATTGGCGTCGCGTGGGATGAAATCGCCAGACGCTGCAGTTGAGCACAGTCCGCGCCGTCTCCGGCGTCCCAGGCGTCCCGATCTTCGAGTCCGCGAGAATGCCATGGCAGCCGTAAAGCCAGCCATCCGGCCCCCAGTTCAGCCCGTTGACGATGTTGTGTTTCGCTTCCACCGTCCAACCATCCAGCATGACTTGGGGAGGCCCATCCGGAACGTCGTCCCGGTTCCGGTCTGGCAGGAAGATCAATTCCGGCGCCGAACAAAGCCAGACGCCGCCAAAGCCGAGAGCGATGCCGGTCAAGTTCCGGCCTTTGTCCCAGAAGACCGATTTTCGGTCGAACCGGCCGTCCCCATCGGTGTCGTCCAGGATGATGACTCGATCGCGGCCCTGGCCGCCCGGTTGCCAGTTCGGATACGACAGGCATTCCACCACCCAAAGCCGTCCACGGTCATCCGTGGCCATCGCGATGGGTTGAACCAAGTCAGGTTCCCCCGCGAAGAGCGTGACCCGAAACCCCGGGGGCACATTCATCCGCCGGGCTGCTTCGGTCGGCGGCAAGGGGGTCGTATCAACCGTTTCCCCTGCGAAGGCGGAACCGGCGCCGAGCAAAAGGACAAGACATCGGGTCGCGAGCAGGCCTAATCGGACTGGTGACATGGCGCCATTGTCGGACGTTTCGCGCTCGGGCGCAATCCCGCGCCGCACCCTGTCGAGTCTGGCGAAAGTGAGGAAGGCGGGCGTGACAAGTTATTGCTGACAGCGGCGGACGACTGAAGTATCTCCGGACTGCCTATGATGAATCCAATCAGGACAGTAGTCGGGCTGCTTTTGGCGGCATGTCTGCAAAGCCTCCAAAGTGCGGAGGCTCCGTCGACCGCGCTGGATGGCCAGCCGTTGCCCTACTGTATTGTCGTCACCGGAGGGGAACTGCTCGAAGGCGTCTATGCGGACGCGTATACCCCTTACCTGACTCGCTTGCTCCGCCCTTTGGGCGGCCAATGCGTGGCCTCGCTAACGGTGGACGACAACCGCGAAGATATTCACCGCGCTCTCCGCTTTGCCACCAACCGCGCGCCCCTCGTGATTGTCACCGGCGGGCTTGGTCCGACCCCGAACGACATCACCCGTGAGACGCTGGCCGACTTCACTGGGATTGCTTTGCGAGAACATCCGGACGTCATCGCTGAACTGGAGCGGCGGTTTAAAGAGCCGCGCGACCGGCTTCGCCCCAATGTGCGCCGGCAAGCGCTCGTGCCTGGCCGCGGCCGCTATCTGACGAATGCGACTGGCACCGCCGTCGGCCTGGTGTTTGACTCCAGGCCAGCGGTTATCGTCGCCTTGCCCGGCCCGCCCCGGGAACTCCAGCCCATGGCCAAAGGCGAACTCATCCCGTTCCTGCGCGACCGGTTCGGCGTCCGTCACTTCGGCACCTCCGTCACCCTCCGCTTTGTTGGGGCAGGCCAATCCCTCATCGACCAAACCATCAAGGATCACATCCCCGTCGCCCCTGACGTTGTCATCACTTCCCTCTTCGATGGAAGCCGGGTCGACTTCACCTTCTCACTTCCCGGCAAATCCGACGCCGACCAGGCGCGGCTGCGGACTTTGGAAAGCCAGATTCGAGAGCACCTTGCCGAGTACATCTATGCGGCTGACCTGTCGACCCTGGAAGACGTGATCGTGCGAAAGCTCAAAGCGCAGGCGGGCACCTTGACTCTGGTCGAAGTAGGGAGCCACGGCGCGTTGGCGGCCGTCCTCAGCACCGGACAAGAAAGCGCCGCTGTCCTCCGCGGCACGTACGCCGGCCCGACCGAGGCGGCAGTAGCGACCATGCTTGGCCTCAGCCCGGATCAGCTCCACGGCTCGCCCGTCGAGCAGGTTCAATTCTTGGCCGCCGCAGCCGCCCGCCGCACTGGCAGCAATTGGGCGGTCGGCGTGAGCCATCTCGAAGGCGACGACGCCGCAGCCCCCGTCGTCTGGGTCGCGTGTCAAAACCCGGCGGGAGCATGGCAACACGAACGCATCGTCCTGCGCAATCTGGGCGAGGTGTCGCGGACGACGCTGACCACCCAGATCCTGGATTTCCTCCGCCGCCGCTGCCTCTGAGGGCATCATCGCTTCCGCTTCCCCTCTGTCACCCTGCCCGCAGCAACGCAAGACCGTCAGTGGCCCAGCATCCAGGGTCTTTGCCCCGCGCGGGCCCGCTCGTACTTAGGCTTGTTCTCAGAGGAGCGCGCGGAGCGAGGTTTTTGCCGGGCGCCGCACCCGCACCCGGAGGAGCAGCGGTGCCGCTGCTGGACCGCGGGAGCGTGCTGGCTTTGTTCGTTGCGGGCATGGGCGCGGCGCTGCCCTGGCGGCATCAGAGCCAGGTTGGGGGCGCTGATCACCCGGACGGCGACGCAACGGCAATCCGGACAGACCATGGCCTTGTCGCGCTCCGCCACCAGACGGTGATCGCTAAAGAGTCCGCAAGATGGGCAGAGATACTCGTAAAGGGGCATAAATGGAGGGCGGCCGATTTGCCGCGAGCAAGGTTCACGCGAGCGCCGGGCGCCGGCCGCCGGATATCAGCCGGGTCCGGCTCGTTCGGCGGTCGGGCGAACTATTGGGTGGCAGCCAGGTCGATCTTGCCGTCGAGCTGTTTCTTGGGACCGCTCGCGTTGGGCAGAATATCGAAGGCGAAGATTTCGGTTGGCACGTAGAGCGTGGCACAGGCGTTGGGGATATCCACAATCCCGCTGATCCGCCCTTCGACCGGGGCGGTGCCGAGAATGGCGTAGGCCTGCTCGCCGGTGTAGCCGAATTTCTTGAGATACTCGATGGCATTGAGACAGGCGCGGCGATAGGCCACCTGCACGTCCAGATAGTGCTGCTTGCCTTGTTCATCGACCGAAATGCCTTCGAAGATGAGGAACCGGGTATACTTCGGCTCGACTGGGCTGGGCTGGAAGATGGGATTGGTAATCCCATACTTTTTCATGCCCCCTTTCAAGAGGTTGACGCGCAGATCAAGATAGCCTCCCATTTCGATCGCCCCGCAGAAGGTGATCTCGCCGTCGCCTTGCGAGAAGTGGATATCGCCCATCGACAATCCACCGCCTTTCACATAGACCGGAAAGTAGACTTTCGATCCTTTGCTCAGATTCTTGATGTCGCAATTGCCGCCATGCTCCCTGGGCGGCACGGTGCGGGCACCTTCCTGGGCCGCTTGCTTGGCCGCGCTGCCCTTCAGTCCGCCCAAATGCGCCGTCGGAGCATATGGCAACGCACAGAGCGGCGGAACACGTTCCGGATCGGTCGCGAACAGGGCCGCCTCGCGCTCATTCCACTTGTCGAGTAAGGCCTGGGAAGGCAAGCAGCCGATCAACCCGGGATGCATAATCCCGGCAAATTCCACCCCGGGAATATGGCGGGAGTTGGCGTAGACCCCGCTGAAATGCCAGCACGCTTTGCGCGCCTCGGGAAAATGCTCGGTCAGAAAGCCGCCGCCGTTCGTTTTGGCAAAGATGCCAGTGAAGCCCCACTCGAACTCAGGAAGGACACCGACATCGAGGATATCGACCACCAGCAGGTCACCGGGCTCGGCGCCATCCACGCCGATCGGACCGCTCAAGTAATGGACTTTGGTCAGGTCGACGTCGCGCACGTCATCGGCCGAGTCGTCATCCTGAATTTGCCCGCCGGTCCAATCGACGCACTCGATGCGGAATTCCGCGCCCGGTTTGACGTAGGCGTACATGGGAATGTCCGGGTGCCAACGGTTGTGCAGGCACTTTTGCTTGTCGGCGGGTGTTTTGAAGTCAACGTGGATGAGTGTTTTCGGCATGGTATCCCTTTCTGATTGCTCCGTTGCAGGTTGAGTTTTGAAACCGACGCCGCCGCGCCAGCGGCCGCGTCTCGGCCAGCCAGCCGTCTCGGCATCTACACGGCCAGCAAACCCTTGATCTTCTCGGCATCGAGCGAACGGCGGAGGGCTTCGTGGACAAAACGCCCACGCTCGATAACCAGGGCGCGGTCGCACACCTCCATCATGAAGCTGACGACCTGCTCGCTGATCACAATCGCGATCTTCCGCAGCTGCCGGATTTGTTTGAGCGCCCGGGCAATGTCCTTGATGATGGACGGTTGGATGCCTTCGGTGGGCTCATCCAAAACCAGGACCTTCGGATTCGAAATCAACGCCCGGGCGATGGCGAGCTGTTGCTGCTGTCCGCCCGAGAGGTTGCCCCCCTTGCGCTTTCTCATGTCGTAGAGGACCGGGAAGAGCGCGTAAATCTCGTCCCATAAACTCTTCTCCACCGCGCCGCGCGCGCCCGTCAGAATGTTTTCGGCCACGGAGAGTGTCGGGAAGATCATGCGGCCTTGCGGCACAAAGCCAACGCCGCTGCGGACGCGCTCGTAAGACGAAAGCCGGGTGATTTCGCGTCCGCCCAATTTGATCGCGCCGCCCTTGGCGGGAAGGATGCCGATGAGTGATTTGAGCAAGGTGGTTTTGCCCATGCCATTGCGTCCCATGATGGTGAGGATCTCTTCATTGGCCACCGAGAAACTGACCTCATGAATCACCTGGCTCTGGCCGTAACCGACGGTGAGTTGATCAACTTCAAGCATAGTTTTGTTTCGATCGTCAATCAGTGGCCTAGATAAACTTCGACCACTTTCGGGTCGTGATGGATCTCGTCCATGGTCCCTTCCGCCAGGATCCTGCCGAGATGCAGCACCGTCACTTTGTGGGCGATGCGGGAGACGAATTCCATGTCATGTTCAATGATAATAATGGAGCGACCCTTGCAGATTCGTTGCAGCAGGTCGGCCGTCTGCTCCCTTTCTCCGGGACTCATCCCCGCCACCGGTTCGTCCAACATGAGCAACTCGGGCTCCTGCATCAGCAGCATCCCAATCTCCAGCCATTGCTTCTGGCCGTGGCTGAGGAAGGCCCCCTCCACTTCCAGATAGTCCTGCAAGAAGATTTGCTCGGCCACCCGGTGAATCCGCTCGGTCACGTCCGCGGTGCGTTGAAATGCCAGACACCCAAACACGCTCCGCCCTTTTGGAAACGACACCTCCAGGTTCTCCAACACGGTCAGGTTCTCGTAAATCGAAGGCGTTTGAAACTTCCGACCGACGCCGGCGCGGACGATCTGGTGTTCCGGCAGGCCAACCAATTCGCGATTGCGGAATTTGATGCTGCCGGCGGTCGGCCGCGTTTTGCCGCAGATCATATCGAGGACGGTCGTCTTGCCGGCGCCGTTCGGGCCGATGATAACGCGGAGCTCATCCGCCTCCATGTAGAGGTTCAGCGCATCGACGGCCTTGAAGCCGTCAAAGGAGACGGTCAGGTCTTCGATCGAGAGCAGGAAGTCGGTGTTGCTGCTCACGGCTTCTCTCCTTTACTGATGCCGGCCGCGACTTGCGCAGCGAGCGGTTCCCCCGGCCGAAACCGGGCGAAGAGCGGGCCGATCTTCTTGCGGACGCGATCGACTTCGCCGGCCAGTCCGTCCGGGAAGAAGACGACCACAGCGATAAACAAGCCGCCCATGGCGAACAGCCACAACTGCGGGAAGGTTTCCGAGAACAGACTCTTGCCGGTATTGACCAGCAAGGTCCCGTAGACCGCCCCCAGGAGGGACGATCGTCCCCCGACGGCCGCGAAGATCACCATCTCGATCGAAGGGACAATCCCGACGAGCGACGGCGATATGAACCCGACCTGGAGGACGAAGAGGGCGCCGCCAATGCCGCTGAGCGCCGCCGCCACGCAAAAGATGAAGACCTTGAAGACCGCGACGTCGTAACCGGAGAACCGGACCCGGTCTTCGCGATCGCGCATCGCCAGCAGCATTTTGCCCATCTTGCCGGAGAGCAACCATTGGGATGCCAGAATCGCCAGCAGCAGCAGCGCGCAGGTCGCGAAATAGAGAACGTACTGCGCCTGCCTGGTGCGGATGTCCCAGCCCAAGAGCGTCCGCAAGTCGGTGATGCCGTTGCGGCCGCCGGTGTACCCTTGGTTTCCGTCGATCGCCAACGACAAGATCAAGGCCAGCGCCTGGGTGATGATGGCAAAGTAGACGCCACCCACGCGCCGTTTGAACATGGCGCCGCCCACGACCAGGGCGACCAGCGCCGGCACCAGCACCACCGCCAGCAGGCTGAAGGGCAAATGCTGAAAGGGAACCCAGAAGGCGGGCAAGGCCTTGAGCTGATTCCAGTCCATGAAATCAGGGATGCCCGGCGTCGATTGGATCTTGGTGCTGATCGGATCCGACGCCTCCAGCTTAAGAAACATGGCCATGCAATAACCGCCCAGGCCGAAGAAGACGCCCTGCCCCAGGCTGAGCACGCCCGCTTTGCCCCAGAGCAAGACCAGTCCAAGCGCGACAAAACCGTAGGTCAGGTATTTGCCAACCAGGTTCAGGCGGAAGATGTCGAGTCCCAGCGGCAGGACAACGAAGAGAATCGCGGCCAGGACCGCCAGGTTGCCCAGGTTGGCGGTCCCGCCGATAAACCGTGTATAGATCGTTTTCACGTTGATGAGATGAATTACGAACGCACTTTGCTGGCGAAGAGGCCCTGGGGCCGGATCATTAAAACAACCACAATCCCCAATAGGACCGCCACTTTCCCCATCGTTCCTTTCAGAAAGAATTCCGAGATCGACTGGCCTTGCGCGATCCCGAAGGCGGAAGCAATCGTGCCGAGCAAGCTGGCCGTCCCTCCAAAGACCACCACCAGGAAGGTGTCGACGATATAACGCGAGCCACTGTCCGGCCCGGTCGAGCCGATGGTGGTGAAAGCGGCGCCGGCCACGCCGGCAATGCCGCAGCCGAGGGCGAAGGTGACACGATCGATCAGCCCGGTGTTGATACCGGCCGCCCCGCTCATGAGCCGGTTCTGCACCGTCGCGCGCATCTGCAGCCCGGTCCGGGAACGAAACATGAACAGCCAGACCCCGAAGGTGAGCGCGAGGGTCAAACCCATCACGAAGACGCCGTTGATCGGGATATCGATATTGGCGGTCGGTTTGAAAGAACCCATCAGCCACTCCGGCAGCGTCGGCGTGACTTCGCGCGCGCCGAAGATCGAGCGGAAGGCTTGTTGCATGATCAGGCTCAATCCCCAAGTGGCCAGCAGCGTGTCCAAAGGCCGCTTGTAGAGAAACCGGATCAAAGACCATTCCACGAAGAGCCCAGCCAACCCGGCCACGACGAAAGCGATCCCAATGGCGATAATGAAGTAATAGGGCGCCAACGCCGGCAGGTGGCTTTGGACGACGTTCGAGCACAGATAGACCGTGTAAGCGCCCAGGGCCATGAATTCGCCGTGGGCCAGGTTGACGACTCCCATCTGGCCGAAAATGATGGCCAGGCCCAGCGCCATCAGCAGCAGCACGCTGAACAAACTCAGGCCAGCAAAGCCCTGCATGATGAAGATCGACCAGAGTTCGGATGCGGAATATTCAGACATACGTCGCGTGTCGGTTGCGTGCGCAGGGGGCCTGCCGGCGCTAAGCCGGCATGGCCCGGTCCCCACTCTTCATTGATACCCCTTGGGAAAAGGATTCGGCTCGATCAAACCGGACTCGTAAAGAACCTTGGCTTGCCCATCCGGCTGCCACTGGCCAATGCGGAGTTTGCTCCAGAGATGATGGTTTTCGTGGACTTTGACATAGCCTTCGGGAGCCTCGCTGAACTCGATCCCGGGCGAAGCCGCCGCCACCTTATCGATATCGAAACTGCCCGCCTTCTCCACCGCGAGCTTCCATAGCCACGGGCCGAGATACGCCGCCTGGGTGACGTCGCCAATCACGCTCTTCGGCCCATATTTGGCCTTGAAAGCGGCGACAAACTTTTTGTTGTTGTCGTTTTCCAGGCTTTGGAAGTACTTCATCGCCGAATAGAAACCGACCAGGTTCTCACCCCCGATGCCCAGGGCCTCGTCCTCGGTCACCGATATGGTCAGAAGGGTCCATTTGGCGCCAGTGATGCCGGCGGCTTTGAGTTGCTTGTAGAAGGAAACGTTCGAGCCGCCCACCACGATCGCATAGATCACGTCCGGCTTCTTCAGCTTGATCTTGTTGATCAGGGATCCGAATTGGGTGTGGCCGAGCGCATAGTACTCCTCCCCCACCACCGTTCCTTTCAGCACATTCTCAATATGCTTGCGGGCAATCTTATTCGACGTCCGCGGCCAGATGTAATCGGAACCGATCAAGTAAAACGTTTTCGCCTTCTTCTCCTTGGCGATCCAATCCAAGCCGGCCAGGATTTGTTGGGTCGCTTCCTGTCCGGTGTAGATGACATTCTTGGATTGCTCCAGGCCCTCGTAGAACGTCGGGTAGTAAAGCATCCCATTTTCCTTTTCGAACACCGGCAGGACGGCTTTGCGCGAGGCAGACGTCCAACAGCCCATGACCGCTGCCACCTTGTCATTCACCAGGAGTTTCTTCGCTTTTTCGGCGAAGGTCGGCCAATCGCTCGCGCCGTCTTCGACAATCACCTTGATCTTGCGTCCGAGCACGCCGCCGGCGGCATTGATTTGTTCGATGGCCAGCTGTTCGGCTTGGATGGAACCAGTCTCGCTGATCGCCATCGTGCCGGTCGCGGAATGCAACTGGCCAACCGTGACGGTGTCATCGGTCACGGCCAGGCCGGTGGTATTGACCTTGGCCGTGGCGTAATCGCTGCCATAGAGGCCGCCATGCCCCAGGCCGAGGACGGCCAGGCCCCATATCCATTTCATCCATTTCGGTTTCATGTTCGATTTCAATTGGCCGCGCCACCCCAGCGATGCCTCGCCGAGCCAAGGCAAAAGTCGGATCAGCTCAGGGACGACCGGGTGCGGTCGCAGCCGTTCAGGTTCTGGTTTGGAGGCGCCTGCGCAGCGCCGGATCTTCGAGTGTGAGCGGGACGCAACCAGGCGCGGATCGGCCTCGGCGCGACCTCGAGTCAAGAGCCGGCTTCACTGCTGTCCGCTGGCTTGACCACTCACGCGCGCTTCCAGGGCAGCGCATGTGCCATCCTTCCTCAAAACCCGCGCGCCCCTGTTGCGAAGAATTCAACGTCGCACTCAACCACATTCAAGTTGGGCCCATCCGCGCACGGCCACGCTGATGGCGCGGCCCTGCCGCCACCGGTTCCCGGAGAGAAAGACGCCCTTCGCCAAAGCCCCGCCGCGTCAAGGCGCCGGTCCTTGAGCAAAACACGTCCTGGGGCGATGCATGGATTTTGACCACCTGTTCATTTCACGCCAAAAATCCGTTCTCGCCTTCAACCGGCGACTCGGGTGACATCACTGGCATCCTTATGGCCTTTGCTTTCTCCTCCCCGATTGATTCCCGCGAACATGCTCGTCTGCCCGCGCGCGCCGCCGCGTGTCCGCGCCCCGGGACTGGCACCCGGCTGCGACCGCCCCGCGCGCGGGCGTTGGTTGACTGGCTGGCAGCGGCCCTGAGCGTGGCCTTGGCATCATCCTCGGTTCAAGCCGAGGACGCTCCGCTCCAGTGGTGGAAGGGCAATCTGCACACGCATTCGTTCTGGAGCGATGGCGATGATTTTCCCGAGATGATCGTGGATTGGTACAACGGGAATGGCTACAGCTTCCTGGCCATCTCCGATCACAACGTGCTGCAGCAGGCGGAGCGTTGGCTGAGCATCGGGACCAATCAGACCCGCGCCGCCGCTTTGCAGAAATATCTGACGCGGTTTGGGCCAGGCTGGGTGGAAACGCGCTCGAAGAACACCAACCAGGAGGTGCGCCTGAAACCGCTGTCAGAGTATCGATCGCTCTTTGACCAGGCCGGCCGCTTTCTTTTGATCGCGAGCGAGGAAATCAGCGACCAATACAAGAACATTCCGATCCATCTGAACGCTACGAATCTGCGCGATCACATCCCGGCCCAAGGCGGCGACAGCGTCCGTGAAGTGATGCAGAACAACGTCGATGCCGTCCTTTACCAGCGCCGCAACACCGGTCAGAGCATGATCCCGCACTTGAACCACCCCAACTTTCACTGGGGCGTCACGGCAGAGGATCTGGCGCGCGTCCGTGGGGAGCGTTTCTTTGAGGTCTACAACGGTCATCCAGCCGTCAACGACCCGGGCGATGCCACGCACCCGAGCACGGATCGCCTCTGGGATATCGCTCTCGCTTTGCGCCTGAGCAGCGGGGAACCGGAACCGCTCTATGCGGTCGCGGTCGACGACGCCCACAACTACCATGAGACTGGCGGCAAGTTCAGCAATGCCGGCCGTGGCTGGATCATGGTGCGCGCGCGCCATTTGACCCCGGAATCGCTTATCCGGGCGCTCGAGCGCGGGGACTTCTACGCTTCTTCCGGAGTGAGCCTGCTCGACGTGACAGCCACATCCGAACAATTGGCGCTGCACATCGCGCCGCAGGTCGGGATCCGTTTTCGCACGCAATTCATCGGGACGCGTCGCGGCTTTGATCAGCAGAGCGAACCGGTCAGAAACAAAGAAGGCGTCATACTGCCGGTGACGCATCGCTACAGCAACCAGGTGGGCGAGATCCTGGCGGAGGTGGAGGGCCTGGACCCGACTTACCACTTTCGCGGTAATGAGCTTTACGTCCGCGCGCGAGTCGTATCCTCCAAAGCGAAAGCGAACGCGGTTCATGAGGACGAGAAGGAATGCGCCTGGACGCAGCCGGTGATTCCCGCTGCCAAAGACTAACTAAAGGGGCGGAGGACGCCTTCGACTGTTTCCCACGAACCTTTCCGGCGACACTGGCCGGTGCAGGCACCGGCGGCAAGCTCAGCGCAACGGTCATTCGATGTCCGGGATGTGCCCGTCTCGGCAGACGAGTTTTTCGCTTTCCTGACGCTGCCCGGGACCAGGAGGCCCTCCCGCCTGTCGACGGCGCGCGGGTGGAAACAATCCCCTACAAGCCCTCCGCCCTCGCCGGCCTGGCCTCTGCCCCCGTCGAAGGCAGATGCTGCGCCAGCCCCAAAGAGCAGGTGATTGCCTGGGAGTTGGTTGCTTTGGCTAACAATTGATCGTTCGCAGTCAAACCCTCCCGGCTGACAGGCGGGTGCCAAAGGTGATAACAAATCGCCCAACCCCGGACGTCCACGCGCCGCACACCGCTATTGATCAAGCGGAGGCTCAACTCGGAATCTTCACGTCCCCACCCGACAAACTCCTCGTTATAGCCGTTCACTCTCACGAGGTCCGACCGCCAAATGGCCAGATTACATCCGCGCACCCCGCGGAGGTCGCAGCGGAAACGACGGAGCGGGCGCGGCCAGCGGAAAGCGTGCTTCAGGCCGCGGACCTGGCCGGTCCATAAGGCGCGCCGCCGGTCGGACGCGAACACGCTCAAACCGAAGAAAGCGGCCGCGCGCCGTTCGATCAAGGCGCGATGGCCTTGAATGAAGCAGCCGCGTTCGGCCAGCGCCTGATGGTCCGCGACAAATTTGGGGTGGGGAATGGAGTCGCCATCGAGAAAGACAAGATAGTCGGCGGTTGCCTGGGCGATGGCCTGGTTCAAGATGCGGGAACGCCGAAAGCCCTGTTTTTCCTGCCAGACATGGCGGCAAGGGGTCGGCTGTCCTTTCGACCAGCCTTCAAGGGCGCGGCGCGTCTCTGCGCTCGAACCATCATCGGCCACCAGGATTTCGCTCGGCCGCGAGCTTTGGCGACCCAACCCTTGCAGCACCCGCAGCAGATAATCCGGCTGGTTGTAAGTATTGACGACAACCCCCAGCGAGAGCGCGTTGTTCATGGCGGCCCGCCCGGCGAAAGCCGGGCTTCACGCACCTTCGAGTAGCGAGTCAGGGTCGAGAAGGCGCTCAGCCAGGCGATGTAATACCCTGGCCAGCCGTCTAAAAAGCCAAGCTTGAAAACATAAGCGCGGAGGAAACGCCACCATGGCCGGACGCCCAAGTCCCAGAGGCCCACGGACCGTCCCTTCTGCAGACAATGCTGCACGAATGAGTCGCTGTAAGGTCCAATCTTGGCGATCTGCCGGTCGATGCTTTCATTGCTGAAATGATGCAGGTCCCCATGCAGCCGGCCGACCTTGCCTTGGACCCGCAGGTAAGCATGGGGCTCGATCCCTTCCCAACGGGCGGCCGCTTTCTGCCAAAGACGAGTGACCCGGTCCGGGTACCAATCGCCGTGACGGATCCACCGTCCGCAATAGTAAGTGCAGCGCGGAAATTCGAACGCGCCGAAATCCGTGGCAGCTGCAGGGCGATCGATTGCCTGGCCGATTTCGGCGCGAAGCGCCTCCGGCACGACCTCGTCGGCGTCGAGCCCGAGGATCCACGGTTGGCCGGCCTTTTCTGCCACCGAGTTTTTCTGGCCAACGAAGCCTTTCCAAGGCTCGCGGTAAACCACCGCCCCGTGGTCAGCGGCAATGCGATCGGAACCATCGTTAACCTCGGGATTCATCACCACCACGATTTCACTGGTCCAACCGGCAACGCTCTGGAGGGCTCTCCCAATCCGATGCGCTTCCGCGCCGGCGATCATGCAGACGGAGATGGGCCACTTTTTCATGGTGAGCTAGCCTGGCTTCGTGCTAACAGGCGTTCATGCCGTTCAAGATGGCAGACATTTACAACGAGACGCGTCACGCGCGCAAAATAATTGTCGTTGATCTCGGCTATCTTGGCGATTCCATTCATCTCCTGCCGGCTCTGCGCGAAATCAGAGACAACTATCCCCAGGCCGAGTTGCACGTCGCGGCCACTCCCGTCGGGAGCGAACTCCTCGCGCTGTGCTCCAGCGTCGATCGGACCTGGCCGCTGGCCCGGTCCTCGCGTGGCACCCCCTGGGCTGAACAATGGCGCTGGATCCGCGACGTCCGCCGACAACACTTCGACGTCGCTTTCAACTTCAGCGGGACGGATCGCACTGTCTTCCTTACCTACCTCAGTCGTGCCCGCTGGCGAGTGGCTTTTGCCGGCGGCCGACGGCACTTCTGGAATCCGTGGTTGATTCCTCACTGGGTTCCGCGCGTCGACCGCAACGTCCACGTGGCCGAGCAGCGCCGACAGGTGCTCGCCACGTGCGGGCTGAAGCTCGGTCCGATGCGCTACGATCTGGCCTTGCCTGAGCCCGCCACCCGTTGGGCCGAGCAGCACGTCCCCGCCAGGGCGGTTCACTTATCGATTAACGCCGGACACCCCTTGAAAGAATGGCCGCTCGAGCGTTGGACCGGTCTGGCGCACGGGCTCCTGGAGCGAGGCCCGGAGGTCCATCTGGTCGCAACCGGCACTCGCCATCCGCGCGAGCAAGCGCGACTCCAGCAGCTCGCAGCAGCGGTCCACCATCCACGCCTTCACCTTTACTCCGGCACGCTGACAGTCGCACAACTGGCCGCGTTACTGGCGCGCTGCCGCCTCCACGTGGGCGCCGATTCCGGCGCTCTCCACCTGGCGACTGTGCTGGGCGTCCCGACGGTATCTCTTTTCCGGGACTACGAAGGGTTGGGCGAATGGCTCCCGCGAGGTGAACCGCATCGCTCCATCGTGATGCCGTGCCGCTGCGTCAATCAAAAGATCCAGCCCTGCGCCGCCAACGCGCGGCCGGATTGCCTCGCGGCCATCAGCGTCGAAAGGGTTCTCCAACTGATCGCCGTCAACCAGTGGTAACCCGCTCGCGAATGGAACGGCGGACTTCTCCCGCCACCATTATTGGTGTGTCGCCATCCAAGACCGGTCCATCCACCGACACTGGCCGAACGCCGGCGCCTCGTTGACTACCTCTCTTTTCCGGCCGCGTTTGACGCCCGCAGCCTGGCTTTCGCTTCCGTATGGTTGGGCTCGCTCCTAAAAATCTCGCCACGTGTCAATGTTTCTATAACAGCCTGGGGATTCACGACTTATGTGCACCAGACAGCCTTGGTAAGTTGTTTTTCACCCGTTTTCTAGCCCAACGGCCAGCCAGCCGACGCCCAGTCCGGTCACCATAAAAAACCTCGCGCGGCTGCTGCCTTCTTCGCAAACTGGCCGCAGTGCGATTAGTGGCGTTCATGCGGACGGTGTTGAAGCTGGCGGAGCCGTATCGGACCCGACTGGTGCTCGGCATTGTCTGTGGTTGTATTGCGGGATTAACCAACCCGCTCCTGATGGGAAGCATCAAGCTGGTCTTTGAGGTGGTCTTTCCTCAGCCAGGGGCTCCGGCATTGACCGAGCGTTTGCAGGGGCTGTCCCTCCTCTCGATCAGCGATATTCGGGATTTGCCGCGCCTGATCGAGACCCTTCAGCAAGGCAAGGAACCTCTCGGCCGGTTTGTTTGGAGCCAATTCTCTCCGGGCGCCGCCCAACTCCTCACGGCGACCAACGCTACTGCCCAGGAACAACAAACCGTCGCCGTCGAGGAACTCAATCGACTCCTCCGCACTCAATCCCTGGCCCGACCGGGCTGGTTCGTCAAGGTCCACCTGCCGGACGAAGCGCATGCGCTCCTGGCGCGCAACCCGACTGGAACAGACGGCACGCGGCTGAACGTGATGCTGCTCGAAGCCACTTACCCCGAGTTGATCAA
This sequence comes from Verrucomicrobiota bacterium, assembly GCA_046346765.1. GTDB lineage: Bacteria > Verrucomicrobiota > Verrucomicrobiia > Limisphaerales > SIBE01 > JAXMHN01. The sequence goes on from JAXMHN010000040.1 coordinate 23,540, forward strand.
AACGCAGCCGGATCGCCTCCTTCCCCGCCTTTTTGCGCCCGTGATCGATTGGGCCAAGCCGCACTTGGAACGCATGAGCGCCAGCCGGTCGCCGTGGCTGATGGTCTTGCTGATCGCAACCATTCCAGTGGCGATGCTCCTCCGCGGCCTGTTCACTTATCTCAACGTCTACCTGATGAACTGGGTGTCGGTCCGCGCCGTGGCCGATCTGCGATCCCGGCTCTTCACCCATCTTATGACGCTTTCGGCCAGCTTCTTCAATCGTGTGAGCACGGGTGAGCTGATCAGCCGGCTGACAGAAGTGAACGGGCTGCACCAATCGATCAGCCAGGCGATGGTGGTCATCATCAAGGAACCGGTCACCTTGGCTGGTTTGACCGTATTTCTTCTCTGGCAGCAGCCCAAGCTGACGGCGGTTGCTTTGATCATCTTTCCCGTGACCTTGATTCCCTTTGTTGTCTACGCCCGGAAAGTGCGGAAATCCTCGGTCGCCATCTTCCAAACCTACGCCGACATGGGCCGGATGATGCACGAAAACTTCACCGGTTTCCGCATCGTCAAGGCCTACAATCTTGAAGCCAAGGTGGTCGATGAATTCGCCAAAACCTCCCGCGCCGCCGTCAGCCATTACATGCGTGTCCTGCGCTCCATGGAAATCCCCGGCCCACTCATGGAATTCTTCGGCGCCGTCGCCGTCGCTTGCTTTTTCACCTACATTGCGCTGTTCGCCCGCACGACTCCCGGAGGATTGATCGCTTTCATCGGCAGCATTTTCCTGATGTATCAGCCGATCAAGTCGCTCATCCGCCTCCACAATCAGTTGCAGCAAGCCGAAGCCGCCACCCAGTACGCCTTCAACGTGCTCACCACCCAAAGCACGATCGCTGATCCGCCCGTGCCCTTGCCCCTCAAGGCCGAGCATGCCGACATCGAGTTCAGCCACGTCAGCTTCTCCTACGGTGAAAAAGCCGCCCTCTCCGATATCCACCTCACCGTCAAAGCAGGCCAAATGCTCGCCCTTGTCGGCAGCAGCGGATCAGGCAAAACCACCCTGACCAATCTGTTGCTCCGCTTTTACGATCCGCAGAAGGGCGCCATCTCGATCGGCGGCGTCAATATCCGCGATGTCTCCCTGGCCAATCTCCGCCGCCAAATTGCCATCGTGACGCAGGAGACGATTCTGTTCAACGATACGATTGCGAACAACATCGGACTCGGTTCGCCAGGCGCGTCGCACAAGGAAATCGTCGCGGCGGCCAAACATGCCCATGCCCACGACTTCATCCTGCAAAAGCCCCAGGGCTACGACACCGTCGTCGGGGAGAAGGGCGTAACCTTGTCCGGCGGCCAACGGCAACGCCTGGCTATCGCCCGCGCGATCCTGAAAAATGCGCCAATTCTTATCCTGGACGAAGCCACCAGCTCCCTCGACACCGAATCCGAACGCGCCATCCAAGCGGCCTTGGACGATCTGATGCAACATCGCACGACCCTCTGCATCGCCCATCGACTATCGACAATTCAAAAGGCGGACTTGATCGTGGTTCTCCAGGACGGACGGATCGTGGAGTCAGGTAATCATGCCGAGCTGCTCCAGCGGGATGGCGTTTATCGCAAACTCTACGATCTCCAATTCGTGCACACGGATTGAGCTCCTCTGACCCCCGTTCTCCGGCAGCTGTTGATACCTTCCCATCCTCCGTTCAGATCCCAGTTTATCCGCGGCCTCAAAGGTTTGGCCAGGCGCAAAGCGCAAACGCGTTGAGGTGAAATCAACCCCGGGTGAGCCCGAGTCGCGCGAAACAAAAACACTTGTGTTCGTCCGGGGCCGCTCTTTACGGTGTGAACTTATGGGCCGGCTGATTGAGAGTTCTTCCTTAAGGCTGTGAAAGCGCTGCGACGTGTTTTCGCGCTCGTGCCCGACTGTCACTGGCGCACTCCGTTCAATTTCTCGTATCTGAATTGGCAGCGTCATATCTACGATGCCCTGCCCCCCCACGTCGAAACCTTGGTGATCCCGCACGAGCTCGATTTCAGCTGGGCGCGCCAAGGCAATCTCGATCCAGCTGCCATGGAGAAGGAACGGGTGCGGACAAGCGAGCAGCTCTGGAGAAGCATTCAAGCCGCCCAAGCCAAACACGGCCTCGACGCCATCATCTCCTATTGCTTTGCAGCCGACCTGAAACTGGACGTCGTGCGCGACGCAATCAAGATAGGCATTCCCTGGATTAACTTCTTCTGCGACAGCCTCCATATGTTCGATCGGCTCGAGCCGCTCGCGCGCGTGGTCTCGCTCAATTGGTTTCCGGAATCGCCCGCCACGGCCAGCTATCAAGCACTTGGGGTCCCTTATCTCTGCGCCCCTTATGCTTTTCATCCCGGTTGGCTGCCGGATCTCACCAATCGTCAGGCCATTCGCGAAGCAGTGTTTGTCGGGCAACCCACCACCAATCGCATCACCCAGCTTGGTTGGTTGCGCGTCTTCGGCTGCCCCGTGGACATCCGTGGCAAAGGCTGGACCGGGGACAAAACGCCCTTTTACAGCCCGATCCCCGCACGCAAACGGCTGCTGAAGGTCTTCAATGCCAACCTGGGCGAGAAAATCCTGCGCCGCTTGTTATGGCCGCTGGTCAAACCGCGCGCAGGCGGGCCGCTCGGCGACCAGGAATTCTTCGACTACCTCAAAGACTCCCTCGTCGTGCTTGGGTTGAACCAAGCCCTTGATGCTCAAGGCCGCCTGATCAGTTACATGAAATTCCGGGACATGGAATTTCCCGGACACGGCTGCTGTTACCTCACCGAAGCGAACGAAGACATCGACAAGGTGTTCGAAAACGGGAAAGAGGTCCTCACCTTCAAGAGCCTGGCGGAAGCGGCCGACCATATCAAGCGGGTCCGCCGTCAACCGGAGCTGGCCCGTCACATCGGCGCGGCCGGGCGTCGCCGCGTCCTCGATGAGCACAATTGGGGAATCCGGCTGAAGCAACTCGCCCAGCGATTGTAACCGTCTCGCGTCTCTTCCCTTTTGCCTGCCCACTGCCTGGCGCAGTCCTCCCTGGCCGCAGCCAGCCGCCAGCCAGCCGCCAGCCAGGAAGAAGCCAGAAACAAGCAGCCTGATGAGCATCGAGCGGTGCTCCCCATTAGTTTCCCCTTAAGTTCCCCGTCCGGACAGCCATAAAGAGCTTGTCGAGAGGCTTGCTCTCACGGCAGAGTAGACGGCCAAAAATGTAGACCGGCCATAGATGATGGCGGCTGCAAAGCGTTTTGATGAAGATCTTGCTTTTGGGCATCGGCCGGTGGGGATCCAATCACCTTCGGGTGCTGAAATCGCTACCGGTGGAGTTGTATGTGGCCGAAGTCGACGCCAAGCGACTGGAGAGCGCCAGGGCACTGGGGGTGGAGCATACTTCGGTCGATTACCGCGACTTTATCGAGCGGGTGGACGGCGCAGTGGTGGTGACACCAGCCCCATCGCATTTTGATCTTTGCCGGACCCTGCTTGAGGCGGGCAAAGACGTGTTTGTGGAGAAGCCGATCACGCTGGAATCGAAGCACGCCAGCGTCCTGGCTCGCCTCGCGGATGAGAAGAAGCGCATTTTGCAGGTAGGGCACATCTTTCGATTCGACCCCGCGTCGCAATGGTTGCGCCAGGCGGTGCAGGAAGGGCGGTTTGGGCGGATCAAGATCTTGCGGGGCAATTTCAGCGGATTTAAGCGTCCCCGCAACGATTCGGGAGTGACCTTCGCGGACGCGATCCACTTTGTCGATTTGTTCAATTACTTTATGGGCCGTCCGCCAGCCAAGGTGATGGGGCACCTGCAGGATTTCCTGGGTCGGGGCATGGATGACGAGTCGCTCATCACGCTGGAGTATCCCAGCGCGGGTGGGCCAGTCTTGGGCGTGGTCGAGAGCGGCTATCACATTCCTGGAAAGGTGCGCGAGGTCAGCGTCATCGGCGAAGAGCTGAGCGCGGTATGCGACTTCAACGTGGCCCAGTACAAGATCAAGACTTTTCAGCACCGCCACGTGCCCGCCGGCGGCGATTTCAAAGCGGTGGAAGGCGAAGTGCGGCAGCTGGAATTTCCCCCCGAAGAACCGCTCCAGGCGGAACTGCGCGCGTTCATTCAATCCATCGAGCAGCGGCGGACCCCCTTGGCGGATGGCTGGGCCGGGTTCGAAGCCGTGCGGGTGATCGAAGGTGCCCTGAAAGCGGCGCGGTGCGGCCAAGCCGTTGAACTCGCCAGCTGAGCTGTCCGGCGATTTTGGTCCCAACCACTCACGTATGCGAAAAATCCCCTTATCCAAAGTTTTTATCGATCAGGAATTGAAGAGCGCGACCATGCGGGCGCTGGAGTCCGGCTGGTACATCCTGGCGCGGGAATGCGAGCAATTCGAGCAGGAGTTGGCGGCGCATACCGGCACCAAGCACGCCGTGCTCGTTTCGTCCTGGACGGCGGGCGTTTACATTCTGCATCGGGCGATGGGCTTGAAGGCGGGGGACGAAGTGATAGTGCCCTCGCATACGGCCTTTCCGTCCATAGAACCGATGATTCATTGGGGGGCCAAGCCGGTCTTTGTCGATATCGACGAGACCTACTGCCTGGACGTGGAGCAAATCGAAGCGGCCATCACGCCGCGGACGGTAGGCATTCTCCCCGTCCATCTTTACGGGCATCCGGCCAACCTGGACCGGGTATTCGAGATCGCCAGGAAACATCGGCTCTGGGTCGTCGAAGATTGCGCGCAGGCTCAGGGCGCGAAATATCAAGGCAAGACGGTAGGATCGATGGGCGTTGCGGGAGCTTTTTCATTCTTCCCATCGAAGAATCTGACGGTGCTCGGCGATGGCGGCTGCATCTGCACCAATGACGATCGGATTGCCGAGATGATCCGCCAACTCAGGAATCACGGCCGCAAAGACAAATACACGCACCAGCTGGTCGGTTACAACCTGCGCTTCAACGAAATTCAGGCGGCAGCAGGGAGAGTCGGGCTCAAGCACCTGGACGAATTGAACGGCCACCGGCGCAGCGTCGCGGCGCGTTATACCGAAAGGCTGGCCGGGATCGTTGCCACGCCGCCCGAAAAGCCATGGGCGACGGCGGTCTATCATATGTATGTCATTCGCACCGAACGGCGAGACGCTTTGGCTAGCTTCCTGCAGTCGCGTGGAATCGGCACCGGCATTCATTATCCCGTGGCCAACCATCAACAGCCCGCGATTACCGATCTTTACCGGGATCTGCCCAAATTGCCGAAGACGGAGTCGGCGGTGGGAGAGATTCTGTCGCTGCCGATCTACGGGGAACTGGAACTGAGCGACGTCGACTACGTCTGCGATTGCATTGCTGAGTTTTACGGAAAGAAGTGATGTCAGATCAGCCAGAGGTCAGCCTTGTTATTCCCTGTCATAACGAAGAGGGCAATGTGCCCGCGCTCGCGGAGGCGATCCGCGCCGCACTGGCGCCGATCGGCATCGCTTACGAGGTGATTGTCACGGACGACTGCAGCACCGATCGATCCTGGCCCCTCCTGCAACAAATCGCGTCGGCAGACCCGCGGTTCCGTGTGCAGCGATTCGCCTTCAATTGTGGCGAATCGGCTGCCAGCTGGGCGGGAATGCAAGCCGCGCGCGGCCGGTTCATCGTCACGCTCGATGCAGACCTCCAGAATGATCCGCAGGACCTGCCAAAGTTCATTGCGGCGTTGAAGGAGGCTGACTGCGTCTGCGGAACGCGGGTCGAGACGCGAGGGCAAGGGGACAATTTCGTGCGCATCGCCTCGTCTCGGCTGGCCAACTGGGTGCGCAATAAGCTTTCAGGGGAGAATATCAGCGATGCTGGGTGCACCTACCGGGCTTTTCGCCGTGACTGTATCGCGAACATCAAGTTCTTCAAGGGGGCACACCGCTTCTTGCCGACCTTGATCAAGATGGAAGGATTCAACGTGACGGAAATCGCCGTTGGAAATAACCCACGCGTGGCAGGAAAGAGCCACTACGGCGTCTGGAACCGGTTGTTCAAGTCCTTCGCGGACCTGCTCGCGGTTCGATGGATGAAGAAGCGGATGATTCGCTACCGGGTAATCGAACGTATCAACTAGCAGGTCTTAATCACCGATCTAAGCGCGCGCTGGCGGCGCCCCTATACCATTATGTTTGCGGATTCTGAACTCATGCTGGCAGCAACCTGGATCGGCCGCGAACACCGGGTCCTTGGGCTGGACTGGAGCTATCTGACCGTGATGGGGCTGCTCGGGAACGCGGTCTTCTCGACGCGGTTTCTGATCCAATGGATCGCTTCGGAGCGCAAAGGGGAAAGCGTCATCCCAATCGCGTTCTGGTATTGGAGCATCGCTGGAAGCGTCATCTTGGGCCTTTACTTCGTTTTTAAGCGCGAGCCGGTGGGTATTTTGGCGTATTTGCCGAATTGCTTTATCTATTTCAGGAACCTGCATCTGATCAAAAAGCAACAACTTGCCGCTGGGGCTGGCAAAGCGGACTCGATGCCTCCCAAACCGACGGACCCCTAGTAGGTGGAGCCGTCGAACGCAGGCAACGACAACAGGTTGAAAGGGCGGAGAGGGAAAAGTTTTTCCAGGCCGGACCTTGCTGGCAGGCACCGATTGTGCTTCTTTTACTGGCTAAACGGTAAGCGCCAACAGCGTCGAAGTAGAAGAAAGAGGTTTTGCGAAATGTCGTCTCCGATCAATTCACAACAGAAGAGCCCTGGCAGTGCTCTGCACCGGTATTCTGCCAAGAGAGTTTCCAAACCCGTCAACTTCGTTTGCTACGCTCCGGGCGCGAAACAGGTTGCAGTGATAGGCGATTTCAACGGGTGGGAACCGTCGACGCATCCAATGAAGCGGCAACCAGACGGGGCGTGGATGGTGCAGGTGCAACTCACCCACGGCCACCATCAATACCTGTTCTGCGTGGATGGACAGCCACAATTGGATCCCCGCGCCCAGGGAGTAGCGCGCACAGCTGAGGGGGAACGCGTTTCCCTCCTCGCGATCAGCTGATCCTGGCGCCCTTGGCAACCCGGACCGTCAAGCCAGGCGTTGCTCCTGACCGATGCGGACCTTGCCGGCGGCTTTTCCTCACCGCTTCACCGTGAATTCAACCGGGGCTGACCAACGGCTCCATCCTTCCGAAGCGTGCTCGCCCCGCGCGCGGATTCGGTAGGTGTGGCCCGGTTTCAGGAGGCTGGTTGGCATCTCGACCTTCTCATTGGGCGCCGCTTCTTTTTCCCACAAAGCCTGAATCTCGTATTTCCAGGGTTCGTTAGGATCGAAGGCAGGGTCGTTTGGGCGCGTCACTTCGGCCAGTCGCCACCGACAGGATTTGAGGGCATCGGTCGAGCTTGCCAGGCCCATGGGCAGAGTTGACGCAGAAAGATCGTTGATCGCCCTCGGGGCGACTTGCGGGGCCTCGGGCGGGTTATAGCCGGCGAGCAAGTGCCGATCAACCCAGACGGCCCGTCTGGCGGCGAACTTCTTCATATAGGTGACCATCGTGGCGAAGGTATTGCGCGGGTTGCCGAAGTAGAACCGGCCCTGGCCCGCTTTCATCGAGAGGACATATTGAGAGGCGAGAATGGGATGGTAATCCCACTTGGCGCGATCGGCGTCGACGAGCGAAGGTTTGCCGTCCGGGCCACTGATCATGGCCGCGTGCTCGTCGATCAGCAGGCCGATCTGCTCGGGGTTGAAGAGCAGGTCACGAACCTCCGCGAGCCTTGCCTGATAATCCTGCCTGAAAGGAGAACGGGACAAGAGCCCGGCACGAAAGAAGGGTTCGTAACCCCCGCCATACATGTTGTCGCCCCAGCTGAGATCGATATCCCAGGGCAGCACAATCCACTTACTCGAAGTTGGATTGCGGTAGTAAAAGTAGTTCTTGCCGGCGTCAACGTCGTAGTGATGGATGCACTCGAGGATGGCGCGATAGTTGTAGTAGCGGGCCAGATCGAGGTTCTCCCTCCACCACGAATCGGGCTGCTGACGGCGCATGGTCCGACTTTGGAACTCGCGGACGTCAGCCTGGTTGTTGACCTTGGGCTCTCCATTGAAGGCTGTCTTGGCGCTGCCAAACTCCATTTTGTAGAGGTTGCCGGCGGGCAACTGGTGTTCCTTGAGGAAGTGCTCGTCGAGGTTTTCAACGGCCAGGTACAATCCCCAGAAATCGCCGGCATATTGATTGGACGGGCTCTCTTCGGGTTGGTCAATGACCCGCAAATGAATCCAGTGCGTGAGCGAGGCTTCGATGCCCGCCAGGTTAAAGAGGCGAAAGCCGACCGCCTCGAACATGCCCTGTTCGCCGCGCATGCCGTAATCGGCCTGCTGAATACAAGCGCCAAGGTTCAGTTTGTCCCACTTCGTGTGGTACTTCCGGCCGTAGTCGTCCCGGGCCTCAAAACGGTGGCCCGGCAGGAAATTGAACTTCCACATGTTCTTGCCCATCGCGTGGCGCCAGGAACCGCCGCGGGCGCGGAAGCCAATATGATCGTAGACGACCCCATCGTAGACCATCGTGCCGGTGTATCGGTACTCATTGCGACTGGAAGTGCCGAAATCCTCAGGATCAGACCACATCGCCCTCTCGACAGCCTGTTGGCTGCTGATGAAGTGATAGACCGGCACTCGCTGCAGAGCCTCGCTCGGATAGGTGACCAGCTCGCGCACCTTGGGATCGCCACTCTTCGGATTGACGGCCCCCTTCCACGGCGGCACCCCGTCGTAGACGAAGTAGGCCAAGTTCGGTTGCGGATCGGTCGGGTCGGGCGCAACCACCTTGCCTTGCCCAGTCGCGCGAATGCGATACCGGACGAGGCGCCGGTGCTTTTGGACCTCTGGGGGCAGCTGGACTGAAAAGACCTGATCACCCGCTGCTTTGTCGCCCTTCTCCCCCTGGTCGTTCATCGCCAAGGCAACCCACCCCGTTTGAAAGGCAGCGTCTTTGAGGGCGATGTAACGGCCTGGTTCCACCACCTGATACTCGAGCACAAGCGGTTCCACAGGCGCCGGCCGCCCGGTAAAGTCAACCGAAACAAGAACAGATTGGCCGGTCTTGGGTTGGGCCGGCTCATGGACGACCGGAGCGCCACGCTCGCGTTTGGCACCCGGCTTCGCGTCCGTGTCAGCCAAGTTGCGGCTCTTTTCTGGAGCGGCTCGCGTCGGCTGCAACGGCGGCGGCACTGCCGCCCGCCGGACGATCGCCGGTCGAGCTGGCGGTGGATTATGGATCATCTTGAGCCAGACGGTAGTCGCTCCTAGCAGGCCCATCGCGGTCAAGAGGAGGAGTGTCACGTGCCGGGGTTTCATTGCGGGCGCCATGTTCTGGTCACTTTTCAAGGCTGGTGCAGCATTAGACAAGCATCCCCGGCAATCTGTTCCGAGGGAATGACCCGCAAGCCGCGGCACCGGGGCCCGCATCATGTATCTCCGTGCAATTCGATCCGGCGGGAGATATCCTGAAGGCATGGAGTACGAAGCGGTGATCGGCCTGGAAACGCACGTCCAGCTCAAGACCAAGTCAAAAATGTGGTGCGGCTGCGCGAATGAGTTCGGCGCGCCTCCGAATACCAACGTTTGTCCCGTCTGCCTGGGCATGCCAGGGGTCCTGCCGGTGGCAAATGACGAAGCCCTGCGCCTGACCGCCTTGACCGGACTGCTCCTCAACGGCGAGATATGCCGCTACGCCAAGTTCGACCGCAAGAATTACTTCTACCCGGACATGGCGAAGAATTACCAAATCACCCAGTATGACCGCCCCTCAACGGCAAACGGCTGGGTGGCGTTCGAATGGAACGGGCAAATCAACCAGGTCCGCATTACCCGCGCCCACTTGGAAGAAGACGTGGCCAAGAATTTTCATTTCGAGCGGCAAAGCGGCATTGATTTCAATCGCGCAGGCGTGCCGCTTTTGGAAATCGTGTCTGAGCCCGATATTACCGGGGCGGAAATGGCTTACGAATACCTGAATGCGTTGAAAGAGATCCTCATCTACGGACAGATCAGCGACTGCGACATGGAAAAGGCATGGTCCGCTGCGACGTCAACGTCAGTGTTCGCCCCAGGAAGCAGCGAACTGGGCGCGAAAATCGAGATCAAGAACATGAACAGCTTCAGCGGAGTCCGCAAAGCGCTGGAGTGAAGATCCCCAGACAGATTCAGGTCGTAGAAAGCGGCGGAAAGCTCATCCAGTCAACGCGCCGCTGGGATGACGTGGCCGAGATTACGGAGAAATGCGCACGAAAGAATTTGCGCGACTACCGCCTTCTTTCCCGATCCCGACCTGATGCCATTCCAGCCAACCGATCAGTGGCTGGAAGAAGTGCGGAAGCGAGTCGTCGAACTGCCATTGGCGCGGAAACAACGGTTGATGCGAGTACCCAGCTGCCCGCGGCTGACGCGCAGACTTTCGTTTGGGACAAGCCTCTCGGCGCCTACTTCGAAGCGCTGGCCCCCCGCGCCCGAAACCCAAAAGTGCTCGCCAATTGGGTTATCAACAACCTCCGCGCACAATTGGGCGAAACCAAAACGACGCTTGCAGAGCTTCGCTTCTCCCCGGAACATCTTTTGGACCTGTTGAGCCTGGTGGAGAGTGGCAAGATCAGCAGTCGCATCGCGCAGGAGGTCTTCGCCGAGATGTTCGCCACCGGGCAATCGCCCGCGGCTATCGTTGATCTGAAGGGCCTGGCCCAGGTCAGTGATGCGTCGGCGTTGGAAGGCTTCTGTGACCAAGCCATCGCGGCCAACCCGAGAAGCGTGGAAGATTACCGCGCCGGCAAACTGGCCGCGTTGAACTTCCTCAAAGGGCAAGTCATGAAAGCGAGCAAGGGAAAGGCTAACCCAGCCTTGGTTGGTGAAATGCTCGAACGCAAACTGAAGCAGTGAAGCGCCCCGTTCCGCCTTTGGTCGAAGCGTGCATTCTGGCGGGAGGCCTCAGCTCAAGGATGGGACGAAACAAGGCGGAGCTGCCTCTGGCCGGGCGGCCCCTTCTCGAGCACGCCCGGCAGGCGGCAGAACGGGCCGGTCTTCCAGTGCGGATCATCCGGCGCGATCTGGTGCCGCGATGCGGGCCCATCGGCGGTGTCTACACGGCCTTGCGCACGACCGAAGCCCATGCCGTCTTGTTCCTGGCCTGCGACATGCCATTCGTGACCGCGGCCCTGATACGCGGAGTCCTCTCGCGTCTGACCTCGACAACGAAAGCGGTCTTTACCCGTCAAAAGGAACCGGGCTTCCCGTTCGCCCTTAGGGCCAGCGCAATTCCGGAGGTCAAGGGTCTGCTTGAGGCGAAGGAGTTTGCGCTGAAAACGCTGGCGCGACAACTCAAGGCACGCTATGTGACGGCTCCGCGAGAGCAGGCGGGCTGCAATCTGAACACCCCGGAGGATTACGAACACGCGAAGCGATTGCTGGAAACGTGAGCTGGTTGAAAGCCTTGAGCGTTATCTGAAACCGGATGCCCGTCCCACCAGCCGGTTTCCAGGGACGTTGCCCTTCTTCGTAAAAGCTGGACGCAATCGACTGAGTTCGCGATCCAGTGCTCGACGCAGGCTCCAATTGCGAGAGTGGGACGATCTCCGCTATTCCTCGCGGTGGACTTCCACGTTCTGCACACCGTTTACGAGGCTGAGTTCTCCGATCAGGGTCAGGGGTGTCGAGCTTTTGCGGAAACGCACGCGATAAGTGACTTCCAACGCAGTGCCTTGCTTCGCCGTGGCGACGCCAAGCAACTGCGACTGCAGGAGGTGCTTTTTGAAGCTGGGTTCGACCAATTGTTCCGGATTGTTGCCGGCACTCACTCGAATGGAGAGGTCACATTCGTCCTCCGTCCAGAGGGTGGTCTGGCCGCGCGGGCGCATAATGAAAATAGCGGTCGAGATGACGGCAACGCCAATGACCGCCACCCAGAGATGATTGGCGCCGGCGGCCATTCCAACGACCACGGAGAAGATAACGAAGGCCGTGTCCTGAGTGTCGCGCACGACGGTGCGGAAACGCACGATCGAAAGGGCTCCGACCAGGCTGAACGCGCGGGCGACGTTGTCGCCAATAACCGAAGTGACCATCGCGATCAGGATGGCAAGTAGAACGAGCGTGCGTGGAAAAGTAGGGGTAATCGGCTCGCTGCGATGAGTGCCACGATAGATCAAGGCCACGACGCCACCCAGGATGAACGCCACACCGATGCGCCAAAGCAACTCGACCGGGGTGGCGTGGCCCTCGCTGCTAAAACTCTGATGAAGCCAGGGGGGCATCAGGCCTCGCGGGCCGGGGCCGCTGGTTGCAGGGTAACAGGCTGGTGATTCGTCAGCAATTCGTCGGCTGTCACATGGCCGTTGTGGGCAGCAGGTTGGGCCGCATTGGCTTCGGGAGCGAGCCCAAAAGCCTGCACGCTCAGGCGATACTTGGAAACCGGCTGAGGCGCGAGGGAAAGGGCCTGCAACAGAGATTTAAAGAGAGGCGGCATTTCCTGCCGAAACTTCAACTCGAGAATACATCGATCTGGCAACAGCGGCATCCACGAAGCCATCTCCGCCACCTGGTACTCACCCGTCACAAAGGCCCGAACATTGCGATCCACCGTCAGCCGAATGGGGCCTTCCGGCATCATGCCAACCCGCGCGACGCGGTCGTAGCAAATCTGGCAACGCGGCTCAAGTTGGCGCGCCACCAACCGGCGGCGAAACCAATAGCCAATCCAGCCCGGCTCCAGCTCAACACGAGCCAGCCGCGACAGTTCGTCCTCCGCAATCCGGGTGCGCCGTTTGCTGACCAACCCGCGAGACTTCAGCTTGCGTTCGAGGAAGATGGTTGATTCCGTGCCGTAACGCCGGACGCGATACTTGGACTTGCCGTAGGAACCGTTGCGCTGATAGACGTCGAGCCGTGGGGTGTCGAAGTACAAGCTGTTGACCCGGTAACCATCACCGTCAGTGTTACTTGCGTGAGGGTCTGGGGCCATGTGCGATCGCGCCCAGACCAGTGCCGCCTCTGCTACGGACGTGGGAACGACAAACTTGATTTCATACGCAGCGTCTCGTTTCTCAGTGGCAGTCACCAAATCCGGTATTTTCATTCAGCGAATTCAGCCTCGTCAAAGGCCGCTCCCTCACGTGAACCAAGGGTTATCCGTCAACCATCTCAGCGGCGAGTGCTAGATAGACACCGGCACTGGGTCCTTTGTTTCAAATTCACCAACCACTTTCTGCTCGGCCCGAGGAAACAATGGCGCCCTTCACCCATTAACCAATACTGCCGGAGGCACGGAAACCAACTCTGTTCGTTAGCAAGTTATTGACGTCCAAGCAATTCATTTTTGAACCGTCCCGGCGCTTTTACTTGGAACGCCTGGTGTGCACTTCCTCACGGCGGCCCCCAAATTCTTCACACGGCTCCTTCACTCGCTCCTAGACGGTGCCTGGGCCACCCCGTAAATTGCCAAGCCGTGCTGAACAGTTTAACGCTTCAACTCCGCCAAACGTTCTCTCTTTCTGAGCAGGCCGTCACCGCGGCGGTCGCGTCGCTGGTCGATGAAAGGGTGGATGTTCAGGAAAAGGCAGCCTTCCTGACCGCGCTGGCCCAAAAGGGTGAGACCGTGGAGGAAATCGGCGCGTTCGCTCGAGCCCTGCTTCAACACGCAGTGCAGCCGGCAATCGACCCGGCGGTGCGCCAACGCGAGATCATGGACGTCTGCGGGACGGGAGGGGATCGCCAAGGGACGTTCAACATTTCGACGGCGGTGGCGCTGATCCTCGCGTCCGCTGGCATACCTGTGGCCAAGCATGGGAATCGGGCCATTACGTCGCAGTCGGGCAGTGCGGATGTGCTGGAGACACTGGGTGTCCCCATTGACCTCTCCCCACAGGAAGCTGCCGAATCACTCCGCGACCACCACTTTGCCTTTTTCTTCGCGCCTAGCTTTCATCCCTGCTTCAAACACATCGCACCGGCGCGTAAGTTGTGCGCAGCCCAGGGACAGCGAACGATCTTCAATGTGCTCGGCCCATTGCTGAATCCGGCTCGACCAAGTGCCCAGCTGATTGGCGTCTCCTCCGGCCAGCTCTGTGAGCCCATCGGCCGCGTCCTTCAGTCGCTCGGCGTGCGTCGCGGGATGGTGGTTTCCGGCCGCGTCGGCGAAAGCTGGCTGGACGAACTCTCGGTCCTCGGACCCAATACGGTGGCAGAGTTTTACCAGGACCGCGCTTTCATGGTCGGTCCCGTCTCCTTTACGGGCATGAGGTTTCAGTCGGCGGCTATGGACGACTTCGCGGGCGGCGACCGGCACCGCAATGCCCTGATTCTTCAAAGCATCCTTAACGGCACGGAACGCGGGCCGAAACGGGACGTTGTCCTCCTGAACGCAGCCGCGGCGCTATTCGTGGCGGGCGTGGTCAAGACGTTGCTGGATGGCTGGGATTTTGCGGCCGACCTCCTCGACAGCGGCCGGGCGGACGCCAAGCTGCAAGAGCTCGCCCGGCGCCGTTAATTGGAGCGACGTGGTAAGATCCGACGGTCTTTGGATCGCAGCGGAGCCAACTTGACGCGGTTAGCTCTTTCCCGGAGACTCCGGACATGTACAAGATCGTCGGGGCTGACCAAAAGGAGTACGGTCCGGTGACGGAGGAGCAGATGCGGCAATGGATTGGAGAAGGCCGAGCCAATGCGCAGACGATCACGAAATTTGAAGACGGTCCTTGGAAGCCACTCTCGACGTTTGCGGAATTCGCCTCTCTCTTTCCGCCAACTGGCCTTCCCCCGTCGGCTTCGACTCCGCCACTGACCCTCGGCGGTGCAAGCAGCGCTAGCCCGCCGTCCACGCCGGGAGCGGCCATTGCCGGCCTGGTCTGCAGTCTTCTGGGACTGCTCTGCTGCGGACCCCTCTTCTCAACCATTGGCTTGGTTTTGTCGCTTTGGGCCATATCGCAGATCAACCAGCATCCGACTCAATATACCGGTAAAGGGCTCGCCTTGGCAGGAGTTGTCCTGGCCATTCTTGGGTATGCGCTCTTTGCAGTCTTGCTCTTCACCGGTCTATTGAAGCGAGCCGTGCGAGGATTTCCACGGCGGATCTAGGCCGATAAACGGTTGCTGCTTTTCAATCGGGAAAGCGACCTTGAGCGAAGTCCGGGCCGCGACAATCAAACACGCCAACTATGTATAAGATCATCGGAGCGGACCAGCGGGAATACGGGCCGGTGGATGTGGAGCAAATCCGAGCCTGGATTGTCGAAGGGCGGGCCAACGGCGCAACTCTAGTCCGAGCTGAGGGTTCGACCGATTGGCGACCACTCTCGACCTTCCCAGAACTGAGCGCATTGCTCCCGGGGCCAGCAGCGCCAGTTCCTCCGACCACGCCCCCTCCCCCAGGGATGGCAGAATCGATGCCGTTGCCCCAAGCGCCGGTCCCTGGGACAGGCACGGTGGATATCGGCCGTTGCTTGAGCCGAAGCTGGCAACTGTTTACCGACAACGCCGGCGTGTTGATCGGCGCGACGGCCGTCTTCATGGTGGTGGTGGCGATCGTCAATCAGATCATCGGGCTGCTGACTCGTGAGATGTTTCGTTCGCTGATGGTCGGACACATTCAGCCAGGTGCGGTCATCGGACTCGTTCTATTCAACATCCCTGAGATGGCCCTTTCCGGCATCCTCATGGGGGGAATGTACGGTTTGCTGCTCAAGCTGGCGCGCGGACAGCCTGCTGGCGTCGGCGATATTTTTGCCGGGTTTCGAACGGTTCCTTTGCAGCTGGCCCTCGGCGGAATCGTGGTCCAGCTCCTTACTTTCATCGGCTTGCTCGCTTGCATCGCGCCGGGAATATACCTGTCCGTCGCCTGGATCTTTACCATACCGCTCATCGTCGACCGCGGTTTGGATTTCTGGACCGCCATGGAAACAAGCCGCAAGGCTGTCACAGGCTACTGGGTCTTGACCTTTTGCCTCGTGTTAGTGGTGGCCCTGATCGGCGTCGCCGGGGTGATTGCGTGTTGCGTTGGCATTTTAGTTGCCTTGCCGGTTGGGCTCGGAGCGGTGATCTTTGCCTATGAAGATCTCCTCGGGAGAGCCGACCGCCTCGTCTGAGCGGGCCAAAGCCTGGCCCTGCCTGATCACGAACCTCCTGGTCCTGCCTGGGTTGGGGTCCCTGATGGTGAAACGTCGCGTCGGGTATGCCCAGATGCTTCTCTCTTTGGCCGGTTTTGGCGTGACCCTCTGGTATCTCGTTCGGATCGTACTGATTTGGGCGCGGGAGTTCCAGTTGCCGGATGATCCCAGCCTCTACCGCAACGCCATCCTTGGCATCGTCGTTTTCCTGGCGGGATGGGTCTGGTCGCTATTCACCAGCCTGGCGATCTTCCGCAAGCCATGAGTAGCCCGTCGGTGAAACCAATGCCGCCGCCGCATTCCGCTCAAGCGCCGAGGTCGTCCCAGCCTGCGCCGAACAAATCCGGACAGTGGAAACCCGGACTAATTCTGTTTGGCTTGCTCGCGGCGGTCGGCCTTGCCCGCGTCACTCAGTGGCTTCCCTCGCTCATCCCGCCGTGCGGATTGAAGACGCTCACAGGCATCCCCTGTCCGCTCTGCGGGAGCACGAGGTGCCTGATCAGCTGGTCCCATCTGAATGTATCAGAAGCGTTCCGTTTCAATCCGCTGACCGCGACCGGCTTCGTTCTAGCCGGCGCTTACCTGTGGGTGAGTCTGTTAAGCCGCGGCTGGGGGCGACCGTGGGACAAACAATTGGTCGCCTGGATTCAGAGAAGGCGATGGCCCTGGCTCCTCCTCGCGGCGGCGGTGGCGAACTGGATTTATCTGTTTTGCTCGTTGCCCCGGTGAGGGCCCGAACGCTTGCCCGACCAGCCAATCCTGCGGAGAGATCGTCCTGCGATCAGCGCCGCTGTCAAAAGAGGGCGGCGTGAGCTAAGTTGGCGCCATGGCAAAACTAAGTCCTGGTCAGATCAAGGAGGCATTGGCCAAAATACCCGAGTGGAAGAAGAAGGGCGCGGCCATCACCCGCACTTACGAATTCGAGGACTTTGTCCCGGCGATCAAGTTCGTCAATGCCGTCGCTCGGATCGCTGAGAAGCGACAACACCATCCCGACATCGACGTTCGCTGGAACAAAGTGGCCTTGACGCTTACCACTCACGACGAAAGCGGCTTAACGGAGAAGGACTTCGCCGCCGCGGAGCAATTCGATCGGCTCTGAGCGCCGGCGGAGTCAAAGGGCGGCGAACAGGTCCAATTGAGGCGGCGGCGCGAGCTTTTGCAGTTTTTCTCGTTCGGCACGGTGCCGGCCCGCATGGCGGACCTTACCCTCCGGTGTCAGTTCCGACTCCTCCAGGTTATTGAGAATCTCCTTGGCCCGACTGAGCACCTCGCCTGGAACGCCGGCGAGACGAGCCACTTGCAGCCCGTAGCTTTTATCCGTCGCTCCCGGGAGAATCTTGCGGAGAAAGATGATCTGATCATTCCATTCGCGCACGGCGACATTGAAGTTACGAATGCGGGAGAGCCGACCGGCCAGCTCGGTGAGTTCGTGGTAATGGGTGGCAAAGAGCGCTTTGGCTCCGACCTGGTTATGGAGGAACTCCACGATGGACCAGGCAAGGCTCAAGCCGTCGAAGGTACTCGTGCCACGCCCTATCTCGTCCAGGATGATCAAGCTGTTGCGACTGGCATTGTTCAAAATGTTGGCCGTTTCGCTCATCTCGACCATGAAGGTCGACTGCCCGCGCGCCAGATCGTCGCTCGCTCCCACTCGGGTGAAGATCCGGTCCACCAAATCAACTCGCGCGGCCGTCGCGGGCAGAAAGGAGCCGGTGTGCGCAAGGAGCGCCAGCAACGCAACCTGGCGAATGAACGTGCTCTTTCCGGCCATGTTTGGCCCGGTGATGAGGGCGATCTGCTGGGTTCCCAAATCGAGGTGCACATCATTCGGGACGAAGCGTTCTTCGGCCAGGGCGTGGTCGAGGACGGGATGGCGGCCGTCTTTTATTTCAAGCAGGCCTTCTGCTGCCACGACCGGTCGGCAATAGCTGTGCAACCGAGCGACGGCTGCGAACGCCGCCAGGACATCGAGTTGGGCGAGGGCTTGGGCGGTCTGTTGGATCTGCGGAAGGTGAAGCATGGCCGCTTCGCGCAGGCGTAAAAAGATGTCATGCTCGAGCTTCAAGCTGCGCTCCTCCGCCCCGAGAATCTTGCCCTCCATCTCTTTCAAGCCCGGTGTGATAAAGCGTTCCCCATTCGCAATGGTCTGCTTGCGAATGTAGTCGGATGGCACCTTGTCCAGATTGGCTTTGGTCACTTCAATGTAGTAGCCAAAGACGGAGTTGAACCGCAGCTTGAGTGACCCAATGCCAGTCCGTTCGATCTCCTGCTGCTGCAACTTCGCGATCCATTCCTTGCCGTCTCGGCTGGCCCCCCGCAGTTCGTCGAGCGCCGGGTCATAACCGTCCCGAATCATGGCACCTTCTTTGATGCCCAACGGAGGCGAGTCGACGATGGCGCGACCGAGCAAGTCGACCAGGTCAGGTAACTCGGCCATCGCATGCTCCAATTCGACCAGGAGAGATGGCACTGTCGTGGAGCAGCCCGTCTCTGGACAACCACCACCGAACATCTCTTCACTCAAAGTCGAGGCAGCTTCGGCGGGCCCAAAGCAACTGGCCTCCCGCACCAATCGCTTGAGCTCCGGCACTTGCTGCAGAGCGAGCCGGACGGCCTGGAGGTCGCGGGCATTGCCGGTGCCCACACTCAAGCGAGTGATGGTGCGCTCCAGGTCACGGACATCAGCCAGGGCGCGACGGAATGTTTCGAGTCGCTCCGCTTGTGAGAGCCATTGGGCAATGGCATCCTGGCGTCGTCGAATCGGTTCAACGGCGGCCAGCGGCTGGCTTAGCCACTCCCGAAGACGCCGCGCCCCCATCGGGGTGATTGCGCAGTTCAATGCCCCGAACAGGGAAGCGGCCCGCGGCGCTTCCGGATGCAACGGCTCCAGGACTTCCAGGTTGCGCAGCGTAATCGAATCGAGGACGAGGTAATCGCGCGATTCATAGCAAGAAAGGCGGTTGAGGTGCGTCACCTCACGGCGCAAATGCTGAGAAAGATAATGCAACACCGCCCCGGCGGCGCCCACGGCGGCGAGCCGATTGCGCAACCCGAAGCCGTCCAGCGATGCCACTTTGAAATGTTCGCGCAGGGTGAACTGGGACGTCTCCGGGGCAAAGACCCAGTCGTCATATCCGCTCAAGACCGGAAAAGGGCCCTGCAGCAAAGCGCGCAGAGCGCCGGCCTCGCTCGGAAGCACGATCTCAGCCGGCCGCAGGCGCTGCAACTCCGAGCACAACGCCGCTTCGCTTAGCAGCTCCGTCGCCCTGAATTCGCCGGTCGTGAGATCGACGAAGGCGAGCCCGAAGATCCGCTCGCGCGCGTAGACCGAAGCGAGGTAATTATTTCGTTCGGCAGCGAGCATGCGCTCATCGAAATGAGTGCCGGGCGAGAGAATTTGGGTGACACCGCGTTTGACAAGCTGGCCTGGGCGGGCTTCTTCGATCTGGTCGCAAACGGCGACTTTGCGGCCGGATTTGAGAATGCGGGTAATGTAGCCGGCCGCCGCGTGGTATGGAATGCCGCACATCGGCACCATGCCGCGTTTGGTCAGAGCCACGTTCAGCAGCTGCGCGCCGAGCTGCGCGTCTTCGAAAAACATTTCGTAGAAATCGCCCAAGCGAAAGAGGAGGAGCGCGTCTTTCGGTAACTCCCCCTTGATCCGCCGGTATTGGGCCATCATCGGCGTCAGTTCTGCGTCGCCAGCCATCGGCGAGAGCGTAGCGACGCCGCCGGTTCGGGTCGAAAACAAAATTAAATCTGGTCAGCGGCCCAGCTGGGAATTAGAATCCCGTGCGAACAACAAACCCCAAATGGAACGGAGGTGAAAATCCGTGCCAGAAAAAAAGAAACCAGCGAGCAAATCGGCGGCGAAGAAACCTGCCAAAAAATCGGCTGCTAAAAAGAAGTAGTTCGCTCCGTTTAGACTCGAGGATGGCACATCCTCTCCCGCGGGCGAGGGGTGCCATCCCGACCATTCCTTCCGGCTTCTTCGCTCATGGCTAAACTCGTCTTCGATATCGAAACTTCCGCCCTCCCACTAGAGGGTTTCGACGACGCCCAACAGGAATACCTCTTTCGCGACGCCGGTAAAATCGCCGACGAACTCGCGCGCAAAACACGCCAGGCGGAAATCCAGCAGCAAATGAACCTTTGGCCGCTGACCTCTCGCGTTGTCTGCATCGCCATGCTCAACGTCGAAAGCAGTCGCGGCCAGGTCCTCTTTCTCGCCGACGATTTCGAGTCGGGGGGCGACGAAGCGGGCGCGGTCGAATTCGTTCCTTGTGTGGACGAGACCGAGCTCTTGACGGCTTTCTGGGACGTCGCCCGGCATTACGAGTCGGTGATCACTTTCAACGGACGAGGTTTTGACGTTCCTTTCATCTACCTCCGCTCCGCTCTTCTGAATGTGTCCATCACGCGCAAAGACTGGCTTGGATACCGGTATCAGACCGAACCGCATTGCGATCTGGCGGAGCAGCTCACCTTTTACGGCGTCAGCGGGCGCGAAGGCGCCGCCCGCCGGTTCAACCTCGACTTTTACTGCAAAGCGTTTGGCATCGAATCGCCCAAGGCCCAGGGCGTAACCGGCCTCGACGTGAGCCACCTTCTCGCCGCCGGGCGTTACCGCGAAATTGCGGAATATTGCCTGCGTGATGTGCAGGCAACCGTGCGGTTGTTTCAAATCTGGCGTGATCGGCTGGCTGGGGTAAAATGAAGTCCTGGCTGCAAGCTCGCCATGGATCGGCCAAGCCGAAGATGGGTCGCACGGAAGAAGCTCGTCGTCATCGCGCTGGCGGCGGTCCTCTTCTGGTCGTTAACTTACTCGGCACTCCGTTCCCCGCCCCGGCCAGCTCCTCTCGTGCAGGGGCGGCCGCTATCCGCATGGGCGTTGGATCTTAACAGTCCCTCCGCGTCCGCTCGCGAGAACGCAGCGCACCTGATTGGCCAACTGGAGGCCGACGCTGTTCCTACCTTCGTCGCCCTCTTGCGCACCCCGGAGCCGCTTCTCGCTCGCCCGGTTCGTTGGATCGGCTGGCGGCTGCCGGCCAGACTCCGTGACCGGCTCTTCCGAGTCGCGGACCCCTCTGCCTCAGCCGCCCGGCGAATCGCCGGCGCGCACGCTCTCCGGATTATGGGGCCGCGGGCCGAACCCGCCCTGCCGGCGTTGGCCCGGGCATTGCGCGCCGACGGGACTACCGCTTGGCATGCTGCCTTGGCGTTGGCCCAACTCGGGCAACCTGGAATCACTGCCCTGAGTGGCGCACTCCTCCAAATCAGTCCGGCCAACTGTGGTTTTGCCTGCTACGCCTTGAGGACGCTCGGCCAGTCAGCCTCCAACGCTGTGCCAGCTCTCGGCCAGGTGCTGCAAACACGAGAGGTCGCCTCTGCCGAGCCGGCCGCCCGGGCCCTGACCGCAATCGGGCCGGCCGCGGAACCGGCGTTGATCGAGGCTCTCTCGCATCCCAACGCTGGTATTCGGGCGTGCGCGAGCCGCGCGCTCGGATCGATGGGACCGCTCGGACGCGGTTCCTTGCCTCGGCTGCTGGCCGTCACTCAAGTCGACGTCGACGCGAACGTGAGGGCAGCAGCACTCCAGGCTGCCGCCGAAGTCGATCCCAACAACGACGTGCTCGTGCCCGTTCTCGGCCAAGCTCTCATGGCTCCTTCGCGCGAATTGCGCCTCCGAGCCTTGGGCACCGTGGGCCATCTCCCCCAACTTCCGAGCAGGTTGAGAACCCAACTTCTTTGGCTCTTGCGTGACCAGGCGCCGGAAGTCCGCGGCTCAGCCGCTGGACTGCTTGGACAAATCGGTCGAGTTGAGCCAAACGAACAAGCACAGCTGGAAGAGTTGCGCCAAGACGCCAATGAATGGGTCCGCAAGCAAGCGGAGGCAGCATTGGGTCGGTTGACTGGGCCGGCCGATGAGCCAGCCGCCAAGCGGCCCGACCCATAGCAGGCCGTCGTGCCGTTCAAGGGAGGATCCGCCAGATCAGAGCGACTTGAAGCGCCACGACCGCTACCAAAGCGAGCCACGTGACCGTTTCGCGCAGCCGGAAACCGCGCTGCCGCGTCGGAGACAGAGAGAACTCAATCCGGGTGGTTCCGAACTCGATCACGTCGCCGTTGCGGAGCAGCACCCGTTCAATCGAGAAGCCATTGACCGTCGCAAGAGCGCCCGGCAGGAGAGTAACCGAACAGCCTTCGGACGGGAGAACATCCAACTCCAAATGACGGTCCCAGCAACCGGCCTGTTCGAGTCGGATATCAGCCGAAGGAGCGCGCCCGATCCCACAGGGGAATCGCTTGATGACCCGAACCTCGGGGGCACTTCCCCCCGAGGAGATATTCAGTTGCACCATTAAAAATACCGGCGCTTCACCTCAATCGTGTCGTCGGGATAGACGTAGAGGTCCTGGGTATGATCCCGCTGCGCCTTGATGCAATTGACTGTGATCTTGCGGCCATCCGCTCCCCGGGTGACGAGAACCTGCTTCTTATTGGCGAAGTCGGTGAAATCTCCGGCGACGGCGATCGCTTTCAAGACGGTCATCTCCTTGATGTAAGGAAATTGCCCCGGACTTTTCACCTGGCCGTTGACATAGAAGAAACGACCTTCATTGCGAACAATCACGGTCAGCTGGCGATAGTAAGCCGGCACGTAGGCTTTGTGGATCGCGTCTTCCAGCTCGCCGCGGGTGCGCCCGGCGGCCTGGATCGTGCCGATGCTTGGCAAGGTGATCTTGCCGTCGATCTTGATTCTCTCTTCGTGGCGAGCCGGAGGCTCTCCCACGCCGGAGAACTCAATGACGAGCATCTCCCCGACGCGCAAGGCATCGACGCTCTCAAGCGGCCGGTCGCCTGGCGCGGTCTGAGCGGCCCCCGGGTGCGTGGACGACCCCGCCGACCCGCCAGTCGCGCAACCCGCGAGAAAGAGCAGGCAGGCAATTCCGAGGAGGTGCCGAACAAGGCTGGGCATAGAAATGCGATGGACGTACTGCATCATGGCTTGCGAATAGTTAGCGGCTGAAGCCCCGGAGAACAATCAATATTTTTGCTTCAGATCCAACCCCGCCCGTTCCCCAGATGGCTTGGTCGAGCGGCCGTTGTTCTTCGAGTCGTCGCTGCTCTCGTACTTGGAGTAGTAGTCGTAGTAGTAGCCGCTGTAGTAATAGTAGTAGGAATCCTGGGAAATGTTGATGTTGTTCAGAACCACTCCCAACATCCGCCCGCCAACCTTCTCAACCATCTGTTTCGCCCGGATGGTCATCGCTTGTGGGTATTTGCGGTATTGAATAACCAGGATCGACATATCGACTTCGCTTGCCAGGATGGAAGCGTCACTCACACCCATGATCGGCGGCGAATCGAAAAAGACGAAGTCGTAGCGTTCCTTGACCGACTTGATGAATTCCTTCATCTGCGGCGAATTCAGAATCCCGAGCGAGCTGCTCGGCAGCTTACCGCTCGGCAGGAAATGCATCGTGGGCAGTTTGGTCGTCTGAATCACCTCTTCCAGCGTGTTCTGGCGCAGAAGGTAGTTCGTCAACCCAATCGAATTCGACACGTTCAGGAGTTTGTGCAAGCTCGGACGACGAAGGTCTGAATCGACGATCAACACCCGCTGGCCATTCTGCGCAAATACCGTCGCCAGGTTGAAGATGGTGGTCGACTTGCCTTCGCCGGCGCCACCGCTCACCACCGTCAGCGTGTTCAGCATCGGATCCTTCCGCGAGAATAGCACGTTGGTGCGCAAGACGCGGTAGGCCTCTGCATGAGGACTCTCGGGCCCCTCTTCGATCAACGCACCGACGTTCTGCGGAATGACACCCAGCACCGGCGCTTGCAGCGCCTTCTCGACGTCGTCGATCGTCTTCACGCTCGTATCCAGATATTCGATAAAGAATGCCAGACCAAAACCCATCAGCAGCCCGACCACAACCCCGAGCGCGATGTTGAGTGGGATATTGGGCCGGACTGGCCGCGTGCTCGGCTCGGCAGGGTCAACCACCGTCACGACGGTGGTCTTCGGCAGCGCGGCGTCGACGCTCTCCTGCAAGATGCGCAACATAATCGTCTCGCGAATGCGCTGCTTGGTTTCCAGATCCTTCTTTGCCAAAAAGTAGGGCCGATACTTCTCGGTCATTTCGGCGTCCTTCTGCTTCGCCTCTTCCACCCGGTTGGACAGGGTGTTAACGCTCGCAATCTGCGCCGCCACCTGGGCGGCCAAACCGCTCAAAACACCCTCGACCCGCGCCTGTATCTGGGTGCGGACGGTTGAAATCATCGCCGAAACCTGGCGAACCGAAGAATTTTCAGGGCCGTATTCCTGGACCATCTTGGCGTAGTTGGCCTCGAAACTGTTCTGGTCCCGGAGCAACTGCGTCAGCTCAGTATCAGGAAGAGCAGTCGGAATGGCCTGCGCAAGCTGCTCAACCTTCTTCGACTTGAGTTCCTGGTAAAGAGTGTCATAGCGCGCCGCAGCTGATTCGGAAGTGATCCGCTCGCGCAAGAGCGCGCGGACCGTTTCAGGCTCGAGTGTGGATGAAGGCCCGCCGGTGTCGCCAATATCAGCGATGCCGCCAAATTCACTCCGCAACTTGTCAACACGTGCCTGGGCGACTTTGACCTCTTCCTCTTGCTGCTCCTGGTTGCGCTTGAGGACCACGATCGAGTTGGACGACGCGCTCATGCGTGCATCCAAGCGGACGCGCTTGTAGACTTCGGCAATCTTGTTCGCGATATCAGCAGCCTTCTGCCGGTTTTCATCGAACACGCGGATTTCGATCAAGCTGGTATTCCGCGATTGGCGGACATCGACTTGCTTGACCAGCATCTGGTAAATTTCGCTGGTCTTAAGCTTGCCGTCGGCGCCATAGCGCTTGGACCATTCTTCCTGGAGGTTGAGTTCGTTGATGACTTTGTCCAAAACGCTCTTGGACTTGATCTTTTCGAATTCCGTCTGGATGAAGTAAGGGTCAAACTGGTTCTGGGTCTGGGCGCCGTAGAGCAGCGGAGCGATGTCCGGGTTGTCCTTGCCGACCTCGATCCGAACCATGCTGGAATACGATTCTGGCAGGATGAAGGTCACAGCAGTGGTCGTCAGGACGACCAACAGGAAGACGGCCAGAATGACCGTTTTGCGGATGCGGATGATCCGCCAATAGTCCAGGAAATGCAGCTTGGTATCGGGAGCAGCGGAAGGTTTCGGGGTTTCCATGGGAAAATAAAAGGAGGCTAGAGTTTGTGTTCCAGCCTCCCTTCTAAGTATTAAATTGGTGGTTTAGTAAGAAGCACGGAGACCAACATACACGCGGTTGCGCGTGAAGCTGCGGAAACCGATGTCGGAATCGAGCCGATCATAGTTGTAGCCAGCTTCGGCCGCGAGGAACCGGTTGATTTCGTAGGTCAGGTTCAGTCCAACCAGCCAGAAATTCTCGCCTTTATCCTTGAAGCTGACCGGCGAGACGCCCGCGGCGGTTCGGCCTTCGCCGAAGTCATTGAATTGGAATTGGCTGAGGAGGCTGGCGGTCAACGGAGGCAACACTCGGTAGCTGACCGATCCGTAAATCGTCGTGTTCTCCTGGTCGAGAGCGGCAGCGTCCGTCGCGATTCGGGAATGGCGAATTCCGACTTGCACGGCACTGTCGGGTGTCATGCGATAGGTCAAGTTGGCATCCGCATACGGACTGACATTGTTGTCGTCGCCAGTCGGCAGGTTGTCGTAGGTCGTGAACTGCGCGCCAATCCGAACCGACCCGTCCAACTGAGGATTGAAGTTGTGATCAACCCCGACGTAGACATAGTGGGAGTGGTTGCTGCGATCGTCGCTCTGCAGAGTCCCGCGGCCCGGATTGTTTGGATCGATGAAGATCAGGGTGTTCTCGTCACCGGTGAAATCCATGATGCCGTATTGATAGCCGATCAACGCGACTGTGCTGGGCTGGACCTGATAGCGGAGGTTGGCGGAGATCAGGTGTTCCATGCGGTCCAACAGAGCCGAGAGGCTGCCGGCGCCGTCATCGCGGAAATCGTAAAGGGTGTTCGAATAACCAAGCACCGCGCTAAACCGATCCGACAACCCCGCCGTGAAGCTGGCCGCGCCGTAATTGCGGAGGACGTCCTGACGTGAACGAATGGTTGCATTGGCCGCGTTCGAAGGGGCGATCAGGTCTGGTTCGCGAGTCAACACGAATGAATCGGTCAAATCCAGCTTGTAGCGATCCGTAAACGCATGGCTCAGCTTGAGGTTGGCTTGGTGGCTCTGGTCGTACTTGTCCGAAACGCGATTTTCGAAATACTTCAAACTGTAGACGTAACCCAAGCCGAGGTAAGTCTGCTCCATCGTCCAGTTGAGGCCAACGGAGGGCGTCACTTCGTAGCCGTAACTGTCCTGAGGTTTAACTTTGGTGCCGTTGGGCAGAACGATTCCCTTGCTGGGAGTCAGGGCATAATTATCGTCGTAGAACCCGCGAATGGCCGCGGAAACACTCCATGGCTTCGATAGCTGCGTGGTCGTCAGTCCCGGAGCCGGGGCATAAATCTGCTGGGCATTCAAGCTGGCAGCACCCAAGACAGCGAAACCGGCAGACGTGATCAGTTTTTTCATATCGTGTTGTTGTTCCTGTATAAAACGTTTCGCCCAAGAACCATTCTGTCGAAAAGTGTTACCTTTTTACGGATGAGATCTGGGGTTGTCAATTGAAAATCTTGGTTAAATCAATCTTCCCGTTCTGGTTAATGCTGCCGCTGCGACCCCGGCGCGTCCCACCGATTTCGGTCAGACAGGAAGAGTAATCCTTCCTGGAGAAACCCGCGCGGAGAGTATTTGAGAGGGAAGCCGGTCGGCACATTGGTGCGAAGGAGGCATTCCAGCATGAACTTGCCCCAGGCGTAGTCCTGGCTCTGAATCATTTGCGAATACCACTTGGCGTCCGTGGTCAATCGGGTCAGCAGAATACCTTGAATCGGCTTCTGGTAGTCGTGGATATCGAAGAAGTCGCTCCGCTTCACCGCTTTCAAGTCGCTGGGAGCGTCCAAGGTCGCCCAAAGGCACTTCCGCTCCCCGTACCATGCCACCGCCCACGGCATGTCGCTCATCAGCAATTCGTTCGGCCCCATCCAACGAGATACGTCCTGAAGCATCGGTGGCCAATAAGGGGGATAAGCGACCGGAAACGACCGAGGCGGCAGCATCGTGAATACCAGCGGCGCGCAAACAACCAGCGCAAATGCCCCCGTCACCAGGGTCCGCGTCTGCGGAAACGGCAGCGCAATCTGGTCCAGGAGGAGAAAGAACATGGCCACGCCGAACATCAGGGTCAGCGGCGCCACCAGCACAATCAGGTTCTCCGAATTGATCTCGGGGGAATCCGCGGACAAATGAGTCTGGCCCAAGCCCTGGGCCGCCAGCAGCATGGCCAAAGCCAAAAGAACAAAGACGCGCAACCGATTCAGTCCAGGATTGAGGAACGGCACCATCAGCCCCACCAGGAAAAAGGCCGAAGCCCAGTTGCTGCCCAGGTTCAACAAATCGCGCCGAATGGCCTCCGCGCTGTTCCCGACCAGCTTCTTTAGGAAATGGTTTAATTCGACCTTGGTCGCCGCCTGGTCAAAGTCGCTGCTCATGTAGCGCTCCAGCTTGTTGCCCCGAAACTGCGGAATCGTGTCATCGAGCACCGCGTAGGTCGCGGTGCCAAAAGGCATCCCACACAAGTTGTAATTGCGGACCAGCCAGGGCGCGACTACCAGCGCGCAAACCGCGACCGTCGTCAAAGAGAGCACCGTCCGCCGCTGGTCGAGGAAGATGATGAAAAAGGCGACCACAGGCACGACCAGCCAGCCAAAGGCGTATCGGGTCAACATGCCCACCCCCAGCAGCAGTCCGCAAAAGGCAGCCGCGGCCATGAACCAGGCCTGGCTCCGTTCGCCTGTCCGGGTGGAGCTTTCTAATTCGACCAAGCATGAGACCAAGAGCAGGAATAGCAGGGTCAGGAGAAGCATGGGCAGGCCGGAGATGGTGAAGCGCCAGAACAGATCGGTCCCAGCGAAGATGATCGCCGAAACCCAGGCGACCGGGGCATCAAACAGTTTCAGCGCCAGGCGAAAGAGAAGCAGAATGGCCGCGAAGAAGAGCACCTGGTTGAGAATGGCAACCAGCGTTTCGGGCTGATATCGCCAGAACTGGGAGCCTTTGGGAATTTCATAGTGAAAAGGAAGCAGCTTCATCCATCCGGCCAGAAGGAGGGGATAGAACGGGGCATTGGCCAAGTCCGGATGGCTGCCCTTCAAATAGGCGGCGCCGCCTTCGCGTTTGGCTTCGAGCTGTTGCTTCTGCAGGAGGTAAAAGCTCAACGGCCGGATAAACTCGGTCGTGAAACCTTTGCCGCGCGCGACGTTGCGGGCCACCTGGGCATTGTCCATCGCTTCCTGGTTGGAGAAATTCTTGAACTCGCGGATGTCGTAAATCGCGACGAAGGCGAGGAAGCCGAGGAGGGCGACGCCCGTTTTGACGTAGCGGGTCCACTCGCCGACTTCGATTCGATGAATAATGTCCTGGAGGGCGGGCATTGGCATACGTCAGAATTCTTCCAAATGATACGCGTGTAATTTGCGGTGTAATGTGCGCCGGCTCATGCCAATCTTCTTCGCGGCCAGAGTTCGGTTGCCGTTCGACTCCTTCAAAGCGCGAAGGATGATCTGCTTTTCCGCCTCTTGCATGGTCAACCCATCCTGAGCCAGGACCGGACGGAACTCGTTTTCGACCGAGAGGCTGCCGCCGCTGCGGAGTGTGGGGGATAAATCGTTGAATTCAATCCTATCTTTCTGGCAGAGCACCACCGCGCGTTCGACTTCACTGCGCAGTTCGCGGACATTGCCCGGCCAGCGGTAATTCATCAGAGCTTGGAGCGCTTCTGCCTGGAAATCGTTCACCGGTTTCGCATGTTCTTGCGCGAACTCTTTCAGGAAGGCATGCGCCAGCAAGGCGATGTCCGCCGCCCGCTCGCGCAGCGGCGGCAGCCAAAGCTCCACCACCCGCAGTCGGAAATAGAGGTCCTCCCGGAACGTGCCGGCTTTGACCAGTTCGGCCAGGTTCTTATTGGTGGCGGCGATCAGGCGCACGTCCGACGTCAGGGTTTTGCTTGAGCCGACGCGCTCGAAAGTGCGTTCGCCCAGAAAACGCAGCAGCTTCACCTGGATGCTGGCATCGATCTCTCCGATTTCATCCAGGAAGAGGGTGCCCCCTGGGCTTGCTCGATCCGCCCGATCCGCCGCTCGTGCGCGCCGGTGAAAGCGCCCTTTTCATGGCCGAACAGCTCGCTTTCCACCAGAGCCGCTGGCAAGCCTGCCAGGTGCACCGCCACTAACGGATGGCGCGCGCGCGGGCTCAATTGATGAATGGAGCGAGCCACCAATTCCTTGCCTGTGCCGCTTTCGCCGGTGATCAGGACGGTCACGCGGGTCGGAGCCACCTGCCGGACCACATCGAAAACCCGCTGCATGCCAGCAGACTCGCCAATCACATTCTCCATCCCGAACTTGCGATCGAGCTGCTGCTTCAACGATTCGTTTTCCGATTCGAGAGATTGCTGCCGCAAGGCCCGCGCGATGCGCATTTCCAACTCGTCAATCTGGAGCCGGCCTTTGGAAATGTAATCATCCGCCCCCCGTTTCATCGCGTCGACGGCCACATCTTCCGAACCGTAAGCGGTCATGAGAATGCAGACCGGCGGTTTGGGAAGCGACTTGGCGCGGGCAATGAGCTTGAGCCCGTCTTCTTGCGGCAGCCGCAGATCGGTCAGGAGGACGGCGAAGTGTTCCTTTTCGAGCAGTTCCATCGCGGGCGCGGCCGCATCGGCCACGTAAACGTCGTAGCGATCTTCGAGCGCGGCGCGCAGCCCGTCGCGGGTGGCTTTCTCGTCGTCCACAATCAGCAAGGTCGGTTTCATGGTCCTGAACGTGCCTCCAGCAGCCGCGTTTGTCGTTCGCGCGTCGGCAGCCAGATTTTGAAGGTGGTCCCCTGGCCAACCCGGCTCTCCAACTCAATGTGGCCACCGTGAGCCCGGACGATGCGCTGCACGATCATCAAACCCAGCCCGGACCCTTTCTTCTTCGTCGTGTAAAACGGCTCAAAGATGCGGCTGAGCAATTCATGCGGAATGCCTCCGCCTGTGTCGGCCACGCTGACCCAGACCTGTTCGCCGGCGGCGCCCGTTTCAATCGTCAGCACCCCCCCGCGCTGCATCGCTTGCATCGCATTC
Source organism: Verrucomicrobiota bacterium (assembly GCA_046346765.1). Lineage (GTDB taxonomy): Bacteria > Verrucomicrobiota > Verrucomicrobiia > Limisphaerales > SIBE01 > JAXMHN01. The sequence continues at coordinate 53,919 of JAXMHN010000040.1, forward strand.
CGAATCAGGTTCACCAGGACCTGTTTCATCTGCGCCGGGTCCAAGGGGGCCTGGGGCAACTCCGGAGCCAGCCTTTCCTCCACCGTTTGCCCTCGACTTTCGATCTCAGGCCGGAGCAGTTCCGCTGTCTCGACCACCACCTCGTTGAGCGATGCATGCCGGAGCTTCGCCTGACTGGGACGAATGGCCTGCAGAAACTGAGTCACGATGTAATCGAGCCGCCCGATCTCTCCTTTGGCCACGTGGAGATAATTGGCCATTTTACCGGCCCCTTCCAACACTTCCGCGCTGGTCAGTCCTGGGGGCGGTGCGCGCCGCACCCCGCGCGGCTTGCGCCCTTCCCACTCGCCGCCCAGTTGGGTCAGCTTCTTGATCTCCCGTTCCATTAATTGGAGATGGATATGCAAGGCGTTGAGCGGATTGCCAATCTCGTGCGCCACGCTCGCCGCCAGCAGAGTCAACGCTTGGATCCGCTCGCTTTCGATGGCTTCGAACGTCTTTTCCCGCGCCTCGGTGGCGTCGTGGAGGATGAGCGCGACCCCGGCCCCACTCGGCGTTTCTGCTTCCAACGGCGCCGCATAGAGCCGGATGAACCGCTCTCGCGGGAAGGAGATTTCGAATTCGTGCCGGATGACGCGCGCCCCGCTCGGCTGGTCAGCGGTGAAAAACTTGGCCCAATCCAGTTCGGGCAGAAAGCGGGCCAAGGGTTGATTCTCGATCTGATCGTCGGGCAAGCCAAACAGAAGGCTGACGGCCTGATTCAAGTAAACGATTCGGCCGGTCTCATCCACCACCAGCACGCCGTCTTCGATCGTATTGAAAAGGGTCTCGAGAAAATTTCTTTCCCGGGCGAGGCGTTGGACGACCGTTTGGAGGCCGTGAGCATCGAGCCGTTCGATCCGGCCGAGAATCCGGTCAAGGAAGCTGGACTTTTGCGGAGGCATCCGAAGAGGGATCAAAACCAGCCGCGTTTCTTGAAGTAGAAATAGACGGCGGCCGTCCAGAAGACGGTGATCGCGCCGGCGAGCCAATATCCATGGCGCCATTCCAGTTCGGGCATGTTTTTGAAGTTCATCCCGTACCAGGTCCCGACCATCATCAAGGGGGTCGTGATGACCGTGATCATGGTGAGGAGCTTGACCACCTCACCGGTGCGGTTGGATGACATGTTCAAATACACCTGGAGCAACGCCGTCAGCGCGTCCATATACCCTTGCGACATTTCGGAAATCTGGAACAACCGGTCATAAACGTTTCGGTAGTAAGGAACCAGATGCGCCCGGATCAATTTGAATTCGCCCCGGCCAAACCGCGCCAGCACCTCCCGTTGCGGCCCCATAATCTGACGCAAGTGCAACACCTCCTTCTTCGTTTGCAGAATCCGGTTCAGGGTGCTCCGGTCGGGCTGCTCCAGCGCCTGCGTTTCCAATTCGCCAATCTCCAGGGAAAGCTCGTCCAGGGCGGGCTTGTAATTCTCCACGATCGAATCCAGCAGGGTATGCGCCACCCGATCCGGCGCGCGGGCAATGTGGACGGTGCTCTTGAGGCATTGCTCTTCGGTGACATGCACGCTGCGCAGCGGGGTCTCGTGGTAGGTAACCAGGAAGTTTTTGCCCAGAAAGAAGTTCAATTCGCTGGTGGCAAAGACGCCGTCCTTCCGGCTGTAATCCACGGCGTGAATCACCATGAACAGGTAGGGCGCGAACAGGTCGCCTTCTTTCGGCACGTATTCTTCCACCTTGGGCGAGGCACTCTCCATCACGCAGTCTTCAATCGACAAGGGATGAAAATGAAACACGTCCTCGAGGACGAACTTTGTCTCCTCCCGCGTCGGCTTTTCCAGGTCTACCCAAAGGAACAAGTTCGTATCCGCAAGCAGCGTGGGCATCAGGAACAATTCGATGTTCTTGCTGTGGAGACGTCCTTGCGTAGTGAATGCGAACGACCGAAGCATCGCGGTGAATCTGGGGGAAGCGGGTAGACTGTGTCAAGTTGTCTCAGGTGAATGACACAAAGCAGCGGTGGCCATTCCCCGGCCCCTCCGTGGGCCCACCTCATCCCCAATCGTTCGCTCCGCAGGCTTTACCTAACCCTCAACTACCCCATCGCAAGCCAGTTGTGATTCCAGACGCCCGTTTCCCACTCGCCCCAGCCGACGCGCAGCGAGTCGAGCCCTCGCTGGCAATCCGATCCCAGGAGCCAGCTCCAGGCCTGATTCGTCCCTGGTTCGCGTCACCTTCGCCCGGCGACGAAGGAAGGTCGAACAAAGGACGAACAAACGTCGAACGAGGGAGGAAGGAGTTCAGGTTGCACAAGCCGCTTTCGAACGCATTGACGCGGGTCAATGTGGCGCGCGATGAACGTGCTCGTCTTTGGCAGGGAAGGTGAGTAAGGTGTCGCCTGGAATCACAATGAAGTCTTGCTGCCGGCGAGCGGCACTGGAGGTCCCGCGTTCCACGGGAACCTGGAGCTGCGAGGTTGGGTTTGCCGGCAGCGCTGATCGTATGAGCGCGCCCTTTGTCCTGCTGCCTGGCAACGCGCGGTGGGTTTGCACGTTGGTCGTCTGTGCCCTGCTCGGCAATTCCACAGCCGCTCCGCCTGCCCGTTTCACGTTGCGTCCGGAGGCGGCGTTTCATCCGAAGCGGCTGTTGATCAAGCCGCGGCAAGCTCCGGCCGGGGCGACCGTTGCGTCTCAACTGGCGGTTGTGCACCAGGCGCAGGGGATCCAAGTGCGGCGGAAGTTTGCGGCGCTGGGCGGGCTCGAACTGTTGGAGCTGCCCGCGGCGGGGGACATGGCCGCAACGGTGGAGAGCTACCGGGCCAGCGGGCTGGTGGAATACGCGGAGCCCGACTATCAGGTGCGGATTGCGAAGTCGCCGAACGATCCTGCCTATCAGTTCGGGAGTCTGTGGGCCTGGCACAATACGGGGCAGTCGTTAGGGGTGGACGACGCGGACATCGACGCCCCGGAAGGGTGGGATCGACGCACGGACGCCTCGAGCATCATCGTCGCCGTTATCGACACCGGGATCCGCACGACGCATGAGGATCTGAAAGGCAATCTGTGGACCAATCCGGGAGAGATCCCCGGCAACGGGCGGGACGACGACCTGGACGGCTTTATCGACGATCTGTATGGGATCAATGCCATCACGCGGTCGGGGAATCCGAGTGACGATCATGGCCACGGCACGCACGTCGCCGGGATCATCGGCGCGGTCGGCGACAATGGACGGGGAGTGGTCGGGGTGGCTTGGCGGGTGAAATTGATGGCACTCAAGTTCCTTGATGCCGCCGGCAACGGATACGAATCGGACGCGATCACTTGTATCGATTACGCGCGCGCGCACGGGGCCAAAGTGATCAACTGCAGCTGGGGCGGAGGCGGCTTTTCGCAAGCGCTGGCGGACGCGGTCCAGTCGGCGGCAGCGGCCGGGATCGTCATCGTCGCCGCCGCTGGCAACGGCAGTTCCGACAACGACGTGGCACCGTTTTACCCGGCCTCCTATGGGTCGGGAAATGTGCTGGCGGTAGCCGCAACGACGCGTTGGGATGATTTGGCCTCGTTTTCCAATTTCGGGCAAGGATCAGTGGCGGTGGGCGCTCCGGGGGTTGAGATCTTCTCGACCAGCTATTATGGAGACTCGAGTTACATGCCCCTCAGCGGGACCTCGATGGCCGCGCCGGTCGTCAGCGGGATTCTGGCCTTGATGCGGGCCGAATTCAGCGGGAAACGCCGTTGCAGCTCTTCAACCGGCTGCTGGGAGCGGTTGATCCGATCCCCGCCCTGCAAGGGAAGTGTTCGACGGGAGGCCGCGTCAACTTGCGCGGAGCTTTGGCGAGCACTTCGAGCCGTCCGGCCAACGACGACTTCGCCCACCGGACGCAGCTGACGCTGCCGAGCTTTCGGACGCGAGGGATCAATGTGGATGCGACGCTGGAGCCTGGCGAACCCGGACACCCCACGCACGCCGGCGGGCGGTCAATCTGGTGGGGGTGGCGGGGCCCCGAAGCCGGCGTTCTCACGCTGGATCCGGCTGGATCGAGTTTCGAACCTCTCTTGGCGGTCTATCGGGGCTCAGCGCTGGCGAGCTTGGAGCGCGTCGCCTGGAATGATCCCGATGCCGGCCGTGATCAACTGATGTTGCCGACCGAGGCTGGGGTGGATTACTTCATCGCGGTCGACGGACGAGACGGCGCGACCGGGACGGCGTTGCTGAAATCCACTTTTTCGCCTCGGCCGGTCAACGACACGTTTGCGCGCCGTCTGGAGATCGGGAGTGCGTTTGCGACCGTCACGGGAACGAATGTGGATGCGACGGTGGAAGAGGGTGAGCCGCTGCACGCGGGTCAACCTGGCGGCCGATCGGTGTGGTGGTCGTGGACTCCGGTCCGATCGGGAGAAGCTTCCATCACGACGGCGGGCAGCGAGTTCGACACGCTTCTCGCCGTCTACACCGGCAACGACGTGGCTCAGCTGACTTTAGTGGCGGCCAACGACGATGACCCTGCCGCCGGCGACACGACCAGCCGCGTCGACTTTTTCGCGACGGCCGGGACTCGCTACGCGATCGCGGTCGACGGGGTCGCGGCAGCCGCGGGCCGGATTACATTGAATACGCCGCCGCTGAATGATGACTTCGCTCACCGGGTGACCTTGAGCGGAATCAACTGCGTTGCCATCGGATTTAACTTGATGGCGACCCGGGAGCCTTCCGAGCGAGCGCTTAGCTTGAACGCGGCCGGCAAAACAATCTGGTGGACTTGGACTGCGCCGATTTCGGGCCGCTTCAACCTGAGCACCGTCGGAAGCAGTTTCGACACGGTGCTGGGGGTGTTCACAGGGACGGATGCGAGCAATCTCTCGCAAGTGGCCGTCAACGACAATGATCCGTACGGCAGCGGCACTAGTTTGGTGAGTTTCGAGGCGGAGGCTGGGGAGATCTACGCGATCCTGGTGGATGGCGTTGGGGCGGGATCCGGGACCGTGCGCCTGACGATCGGCAACACTGCGTATACCATAACGGAGCTGCCACCGGGGGGCGGTTACTGGGGCAGCGCCGCCACTGGAATCAACGCGGCTGGCCACGTGGCGGGTTACTGTCTTGGACCGCCGCCGTCCTATCCGTACCAGGCGTGCATCTGGAAGAATGGAGCTGATGCCCCGCAGCTCATTTGCACCGATGCGACGGAGAGCCTGGCCTGGGACATTAACAACCAGGGACAAGTGGTCGGCTATCTTACCCGGCCGGGCCACTCGCAAGTGGCTTTTCTATGGCAGGACGGGGTGACAACGGAACTGGCCGACCAGTTCGGTTCGCTCTGGAGCGTCGCCAACGCGATTGACGATGACGGACACGTGGTGGGGTGGCTTTTTACGCGAGCAGGCCAGTTCCACGCTTTCCTCTGGCACAACGGAATGATGACGGACCTGGGGGCGTTCGGCGCCGGCCGAAGTCTCGCATACGATTTGAACGGACCCAATTTCATTGTCGGCTATGCCCAAGATGCCTCCGCGTCGAACCTGGGACCTCCGCTGATCTGGCGCGACGGACGGATCGAGACGATCGCAACACCCTTCGGCTCCTATGATGCCGGCGCTGCTTCCGTGAACGCGCTCGGCCAGGTCGTCGGCAAGTATTTCGACGGCTGGGCGCCATACATGCATGGATTCCTCTGGGAAGACGGCGTCCTGACCGACTTGGGTCTGGGTGATTTAACCAGCATCAACAATCTAAGCCAGGCGGTCGGCTGGGATCGAGGCACCACCGGGCTGCTGTGGTCTGACCACGAGCGCATCCCACTGAAAGAACTGCTCCCGCCAAACGTGAACGGGGAGCCGTGGCTGCCGATGGCCATCAGTGACTGGGGGCAGATCGTCGGTGGGGGCACTTTCGAAGGAAAAACGCAGGCATTCCTGATGACGCCGCTGGTGCCTCCCCAGCCGCGGGCGATCTTGTTGTCGCCAGCCAACCACGAGTCGTTTGAAGCTTATGCCGACATCGCGTTGAACGCCCGCATCGTCGCCGCGAATCACCTCGTGACGGCGGTGAACTACTTTGAAGGCGGCCGCCTGATTGGAAGCGTCGCAGCCGCGCCCTATACCTTCCACTGGCGGCCGAAACCCGGCCGAGGATACGACCTCACCGCGCGCGCGGTGTTGTCTTCGGGCGACGGGGCCTTCTCGCCGTGCGTGCACGTCACGGTAGCACCATCGTCCGTAGCGGACAGCGATGAGGATGGCCTGCCGGATTCATGGGAAATAGCGCAGGGCCTAAACCCGAACGATCCGCAGGACGCCCTTTGCGACCATCATGGTGACGGCTGCCCTAACCTGCTTAGGTACGCATTGGGCAACAGCGCAACGACTGCGGTGGCGGATACCAGCCCAGTCCAGGCAACGATTGTAGCCGAATCCAGCCGGGATTACTTGTCGATCCAATTCCGGCGCCGTCGAAATGCCCCCTGGCTGCAGTACATCCCGGAGGTTTCGGGCGACATGGCTGCCTGGACCTCCGACAGTGCCCACGTCCGGATTATCAGCACGGCCCCATTGGACGAGGAGTGGGAAGTGGTGACGGTCCGAGACGGTTTGCCGGCGGTAGTGGGAGCGCCGCGCTTTTTTCGAGTGCGGATTGTTCCGCCGTAGGAGTGTCCAATTCAGTTGCGTGAGGGGGCGAGCGTCGCAATATTGCTGCCATGCACCAGGCCCGGCTTTGCGCGTGGCTCGTGACGTGGCTCGCCCTCGGCACCAGCCTGGGACAACAGGCCCCGACCGTTCCGGCACCGTCCGGAGCCACGCCGGCGTCGGGAGCATCTCTCGTCACCTCGTCACGGGGGCCCCGTTTCAAACCGGAACGTGGGTTTCACGAGACCGGTTTCGAGTTGGAGATCACGGCCGCCGAGCCCAAAGCTGTGATCCGATATACCACCGACGGTTCCGTGCCTTCAGCGGATAACGGTTCGGTTTACCAGCATCCGATCACAATTTCGCAAACGACCGTAGTGCGAGCGGTGGCGGAAGGGCCGGGGCCAAAGGCGGGGAAGGTGGGGACGCACACGTATTTGTTCGTGGGCGACATCATAAGATCGCGGCGATTGGCTCCCAATGGGAAGCGCCTCGGCATTTCCGAGGAGGCAATGAAGAGCGCCCTGCTCAGCCTGCCGAGTGTTTCGCTGGTGAGCGATGCGCCACTGACTAAAGCGCGGCCGGCGGCAGCGTCCGTAGAATGGGTTGACCCGAACGGCCTTACCGGCCAGGAAAGTTGCGGAGTGCACTACTACGGCGGCGAATTTACGCAGTTCGCGAAGAAAAACTTTCGGCTGCACTTCGGACGCGAATATGGGGGGGTGAAATGGAAAGTGCCGATCTTTGCGGGTCACGAGCATGGGCTGGCGGCGGTGGAAGAGTTCGATCAACTGGAGTTGCGGGGCGGGTCGCACGACATGGTTGAGCGTGGGTTTTACATGTCGAACCTGTTCGCGGACGATTCGCTGCTGGAGATGGGACACTTGAATCCCCATGGCCGGTTCGTTCACGTTTACCTCAACGGCAGCTACTGGGGCGTTTACCACCTACGCGAGCGATGGAACGCCGGGATGCACCGGCGCTACTTGGGAGGCGCGGCCACCAATTACGAGTCGATCAACGGCAACTGGAACGTCGGCGGCTGGGCGCCAGGCAAGGCGTATGACGGCGATGGACGCACCTGGCGGAAGGTCCTGGCCGATCGCGCCAACTACGGACGCGTCCGCCACTGGGTCGATGTCGGCGAATATGTCGACTTCATGCTTCTTTGGATGTTTGGCCGCTGCGAAGACGAATATCGCTGCGTTGGTCCGACGGTTCCGGGCAGTGGGTTCAAATTCTATCTGAACGATGCGGATGGCTTCTTCGCCGGCCCGTGGTACGGCGAACCAAGCCGCCGAACCGAATTCAGCCGGCGGGGCGGACGGTTGCCCGGAGACGGACCCGCTGGACTGTTCTCGGCTTTGTTCGTGCAGGGTGATCCGGAGTATCGCACGCTCCTGGCAGATCGCATTTACCGGCGGTGCTTCAACCAAGGGGCATTAACTCCAGAACGGACCACGGACCGGTTGAAGACGCGCTGCGACGAACTGGAGCTGGCGTTTGCCGCGGAAGCAGCCCGGTGGATGTACCGGCCCCCCAATGGTTGGCTGGCCGTCCGGAATTCCATCCTCGGGCATTGGCTCCCAGCGCGGACAGCTCAGCTCGTGAAAGAGCTGCGTGACGCCGGCTTCTACCCGGCCTTGGATGCGCCTACCCTGAATCAGCAGGGCGGGCGGGTTGAACCCGGGTTCCAGGTGGCATTCTCCGCCAGCCAGGGAACGATCTATTATACGCTGGACGGCACCGACCCGCGATTGCCGGGCGGAGCGATCGCGCCGAGCGCGCAGGCCGCGCCCATTCATTCGGCCGGCCGAGATACGGCCGCTTCACTCCCGCCGATCCGACAAAACACGGTCGTCAAATCACGCGTGCGCGCGGGCCAGGAGTGGTCCGCGCTGAATGAAGCTTTCTTCCAAGCGGAGGCGACGGCTTTTGCTCCGGAACAGATCCTGATTCAACAGCGCCTCTTTCAGACCCCGCCAGGCGTGCCGAAAGAGTATATCGAAATCCAAAACACGAGCGGACGGGCAGCGAACCTCGCCGGGGCCCGCTTGACGGGGGGCATTCACTTCACCTTTGCCGAAACCGCCGATGCGGTGCTGGCGCCTGGTCAAAAGCTCATTTTGGTGAAAGACCTGTTTGCGTTCCGGCGAGATGTGAGTCTGGATGTGCCTGTCGCCGGTATTTACATCGGGACGCTCGAGGAAACGGCGACCTTGGGCCGCGGAGGGGGAGGAAGCGTGCCGCGGGGGAAGGCCGGGAAGTCCTTGTTTTGATCGTACGCAACCGCTACGCTCGCGTGGCGTTATAGAATGCATGAACCCGAGTGCCGAAGCTGAATTGATCGCCCGGTGCCGCCAAAGAGACACTCAGGCCTGGGATGAATTGTTCGACCTGCACTATGCCTCGACGTGCCGGTTCCTTTTCCAGCTCAGCGCTGATTTTTCTCGCGAAGATGTCGAAGAAATCTGCCAGGAAGTCTTCCTGGCTGTCATTCGCAACCTGGATTCATTCCAGGGAGGCGCGCGGGTTCAGACCTGGATTTTTCGCATCGCCCTCAACAAAGCGCGGGACACGCGCGAGCGGCAGCGAGCGGCCAAGCGCGGCGGCGGACGGGTTCCGCTTTCCCTGCACAGCCCCGGGGCGGAGGAAGGTTTGGCGATCGACCCGCCCAGTCCGGCAGCGGGGCCCGATCTGCAGTTGCTGCAGCTGGAGCAGGTCGACCTGGTGCGGGCGGCGCTGGACCGGTTGAGCGATCCGTGTCGTGAAATCATTGAGCTGCGCTATTTTGGTGATTTGAGCTACGAAGAGATTGGCCGGGCGTTGAAGCTGAACGAAAAGACGGTCAGTTCGCGGTTGAGCAAATGTCTGGATCGGCTGGAGATGATCATGCGCCCCATGTTCACCGCCGGCACCGCCAAATGGGAGAAGCCGGCCACGTTCTCCGTCTAACATGATCGTTATGCCTCAGCATCGTGCCTGGAGAACTCCGCCAAGCGCCTCCGCCGGGAACGGCCGCGTCCCTTGAGCCCTATGCCGCCCGAGCCGAATCACAAAACCGATCAAGCCCTCAAAGCCTTCGCCCAGAAGCGGCGCGAACAGGCCGGACCCGCTTTTGAACTCGATCCGGCCGCGCGGCGGCTCCTGCATCAGGAAGTCGCTCGCGGTTTGAGCGAGACCCGCTCGGCAAAGCCGTCGGCCTTCTTCTCCGGACAAGATCTTTGGCCGCGTCTGTTATGGGGCGGCTCGTGCGTCGCTTTGCTGCTCATCGGCGCCGGCGTCTGGTTGAGGGTGGAGCACAATCGCGAGGTGCAAAGCGGCCTGGTCACGGATAGCAACTTGTTCTTCTTCGCCCAAAGCGCGACCGAGCAGCCGGGCCCCGCGGCGCCCACCGGCTCCAGCGAGGCTACCACTATGGCCGACAGGGTCCGCGGGTTCGAAATCGGCGCGTCCACCTCCCTCGCTTCCGCCGCCCACGATCTCAAAAAGGGCCAAGTCCCCCCGGCGCGCGATGCCAGCCGCGTGGACTTGGCCTTAACCATGCCGACGACCCGGGAGTTGGCCGATCAGGATCTCTTCAGTAACGCCGCCCATTTTCAACTGAGCCTGCCTGGACAGAATCCAGCGCTGGCCGCCTCGGCTAAACCGGAAGGGTCCGCCGTCCCCGCACTGGCAGCCAGCGCGCCGCCTCCCATCCAGGAGGGAGAGGAGCGATCGGCAGAACGGCTAGGTCGAGAGGTTGTCCGCGGCGACCAGGCCGCTCCCGCACCACAGAGTTCCCAACAGCTTGTCCGCGCCACCCCGGCCAAGCGCTCCGGATTCGGTGCCACTGCGGCCGAGCCAAGCCGGGACGAAGCGGAGGGACTGGTCCGTTACTTCGAGCAAGCCGATCCCCAACAGCGCTACCGGCGCAACCTCAATTCGCCGCCCGCGCCGAAACTCTTGACCACCTTCCAGATGCAGCGGGCGGGAGATAATGTCCGGATCGTGGACGCAGACGGATCGGTTTATGACGGTTCGGTCCGGCCAATCCCT
>JAXMHN010000041.1:0-63997 GCA_046346765.1 Verrucomicrobiota bacterium
GATGAGCCCAACCAGGATGGTGAAGGCTGGGTACTGAAACAGTTTGTTGGTGGCGTCGAAGCCACTGATGCTCGAAATGGCCAGCGCCAGTCCCAGCCAGAACACCACCACTCCCAACGACAGGGTCGCCCCGAGTAAAAAACATCTTTGCCGGTTGCCCGCCGCTTTAGATAGACCGATGATCTTGATTGGGATCAGCGGCAGAACGCACGGCGTGAAGTTCAAAAGCATCCCGCCAATGGCGGCGATTACCAGCAGTAAGAGGAAGTTGGACGCGTTGATTTTGAAGTCCCACCCGAAAAACGCGATGCTCAGGCGGTCCTGCAGCGCCTTCATGGGCTTAAACAGCTCGGCGTTGAGTTCGCGAATCTCCTCGCCGGGAGCGGCGACGTGCAGCGTGTTGGTCATCTCGAAATTGGCTGGCGGTTGGCAGATCCTATCGTTGCACGCCTGATAGCCAAGGCGCAGCACGATCGGGTAATCCCCCGGCTTGGCGGTCGCCATGACCGAGAGGGGGATGTACATAGTCACTCTTCCCGAGAACACTGGGATCCGCTCCTTGACCGCCCCGGCGCCGAACTCGAGCGTCTCCGCTTCGGGAAAGACGGCCGTGCTGCTGATCACTTCGGCAGGGGCTGTCGCCAATTCCAATGTCGTTGGGATAAAATTCTCTTTGGTTCGATTGGCATTGATATGAAATGGCTTCGCGACGTTGGCGACCACCGCCATTGAGATTTGGCCGCCAGGACGAACGCCCGTGGCGGACCAGTAATTCGTCCCGGTTACGACCAGGTCGGCCCCAACGCCGGCCACAACCGGCTGTCCGGATGAGAAAAGCGGAAGCCAGAGCCATCCAAGGAGTCCGATGAGCACGAGACCGGTGTTGCGGGTGTTCATTGCCTGCGCCCAGAATACACCCTCGGACAGGCCGCTTCCACTTTGGAATGCGCCCGGCCGGGCGTTACGGAACCGAAACACGAAAGAAGCGCGCAGGCGCATTGGCCGGCAAGGGCACGACGATCTCGATCGGGCCGTTTCGGCTGCCTGCCTCTCCTTTCTCTATGACCGCCCAAGACTCGGTTCCCACCGCGTCCGTGGCATAAACCGAGTAGGTCAGGCCGGCGACGGCAACAAAGCGGAACCGCAGTTCGGTGGAACTCGCCGCTGCCACAGTCAGGGTGAGTGAACGTGAATAACCGGGCGAACCTCCGGGAATGGCACTTGCGCGCCAGTTTCCAGGGTCGCCGAGTGGGGCGTTGTCATCGACAAGCTCCAGCGAGGGGCCTCGGCCGTCCGGCGTCTCTGGCCACGGTGGCTGGGTTTCATAGGTCAAATCGATGACCGTCTCGCCTCGGCTATTCACCAGCCGGACGCGCTCGCCGGAATTGTCCAGCTGGCCTGTATACTCCCCGGCCACCGGCAGACCGGGACCATAGCGACGCTCGAAAGCAGCGCGTTGGCGCACGACCAGGAGATATTGGCCGGGATCAAGCCGATGAATCGATCCTTGATCGAATTGAAACTGGATCCCGATCGTGAAGGCGAGGCCGGTCAAGTCATACGAAGCGCTGCCGGCATTCCACAGCTCGATGAATTCAAATTGGTTGTCGTTGGTGAAGCCCCCGGCCGATTCAGTCGGCGTCGGGTCGGTCGGGTGATAGTGGACTTCTGAGATAACGAGACGCGGCGTTCCAGTCTCGAAGGTTGCCACGTCCAGAGCGCTCCATTCTGTGCCGTTGAGCACTCGGGTTTTGAGAGTGGTGGTATGGTTGAGGACGATCGGTTGAACATACCGCAAGGCGCTTGGCGATCGGGGGTCCGTGCCGTCCAGAGTGTAGAAAATGGAGCCTTGCGGCGAAGCAAGCGTCAGCGCGAAACCGGCTGTGACCTGTCCGCCATGCTGGCTGAGCGTTGGCGGTTGGGTGCGCGGATAAAGTCCCTTGGTTCGGAACTGGTTGAGAACCGCGCTGCCACGGCGGGGCAGGTAGCTCGTTAAGACGTTGCTCAGAGCTGGTTGCCAGTGCTCATCGCGAGTAAACGGTGCCGTGCGCAGCTGCGCGCCCCATCGGGCCGATTCCGCAATGACCGCCTCGCGGACTTGATCGGCCAAGGCGACCAGCCGTGCTGCTGGCCGGTTGTTCTCGGGCCGGGCCGGATTCCACGCGGGTTGGTTGGTGTTGACGTAAAGGGCGCCGCCGTTGAAGAAGTGGTGGTAGACGCGGTCGGCGAATTGGATGCGGAACTCGGGGTTGGTGCGGAGGCGACCATACGGCCCCGCCACCGCTGTGCTGGCGCTGGTGTTGTCAAAGCTCAACGCCGACTCGGCAATCGATTCCGTGTCCCACGGATAGAACTTGAACCCGCCCGGCTCCCGCCGATTTCGGCCAATCCACCAATTCCGCTCCGGCCAATCGATGTTACCGGCATAGAAATTGAGGATGAGGTAGTCGATCATGCTTTGCATGTCGATCAGGTTCTCGTAGGCGGGGTTGGGCGTTCCATCTGGATTGTTACCTTGCAGGCGTTGATACATATCCGGCGCGGTGGTATCGCCCGCGAGAACCTTGGACAGCCGCTTCCATGCTTGATCATCTCCGTCTGGAACCGAGTCCTGGTTGAGGGCATCCCAGTCGGCTTGGTCGCCCCCCACGTAGGTCGCAGAAAAGGCCGCGTCGGGACGCTCCACCGGATTGTAGAGACCCCAATACTGCCCGTTGATGTAGAGGTGCACAAAGGTGGAGTGCGACGCGACCATCCCCATCGCTCGCGCTGTCTCCATGGCGAAGGCGTCTCGCACGTAAAGTTCCGCGCCCCGCGCCAGGAAGTTCCAGGCATCGTTGGCACCCGCGCGTAAGACGATGTTGTCAAACTCAGCGGCGGCATCCGGTCCGAAGAGAGGGAACCGGAGTTTGCCGGCCCCATACGCTTGGCGAAAAATGACCCGGAACGACTTCTTCAACGAGAGGAAGAACATGCGAAAAGCGCCGCCTTGGATCCGAATGCCGGCGTCCTGCTGAAAGCCAGGCCGCCCATCGGGATAGATGAACTCCAACGACGTCGGCGCTTCCAGTCCAGAACGGTTCTCGGGATTGGCGTAGAGACCGGCGCCGCCGAACATATCGCTCGTCTTCATGACAATCGACAGGGTGGGCAGAGCGCGCAGGGCGTCCTTCAAAGCCCGGGTATATTTGCCGCCATAACGGTCCTGCCCACCGCTGCCGACCACGCGCGCATCGAATCCGTAGTAGGCCTTTTGCAGTCCCCAGCTTCCTGGAAAACCGGCGGCGACTGCGCTCGTTTGGGTTTGGGCAACGATATCGTCGAGAAAGAAGTAGCTGTGAGTGATGACCCGCGAAGAGTGCCAGCCTTCTCGAAAGGCGGCCAGACGCAACGCGGTGGTTTGGGTGAGGTGGATTGGGCTGGAATATACAAGGCCGTTGGTGGCCGAGGGCAAGGTCCCATCGGTCGTGTATTTGATGATCGTTCCCGGCGTTGGCGTCTCGATCGACACGTCGATGGCCGAGTCGAAAAAGCCGCGGGCCGGGCTGGGAACGGGGTCCGCCACCAGGCCGGCAAACGTCCGGCCATTCGCTTGTCCGGGCGTGGCAGCTTCCAGGTAGCCCAGTTCCCCCAGCGCGACGGTTTCGTGTTCGATGCTGGCGTCGAGGAAAAAGTCCGGGCTGCTGGCGCCGTCCTTGAGGCCTTGGAGAGCCAGGCAGTTCTGGCCCACGTGGAGATGATCCGCGAAGGGAGTGAGATCAAAGACTTCTTCGTGAATGGTCTGACCGCGAAAGCGATTCGAAATCGACTGCGAGTCAAAAGACACCATCTCCGGCGCATTGGCCCGGGCGACCTGCGTCCCATTGAGCCAGGCGACAAAGCCGTCATCATACCTGACCCGGAGCCGCACGTAGCCGGAGCTCGGCAGCGCTGTGAGAGTGAATGGCACCCGCACGTAGACCGAAGAGCCCTGGTTGAATAAATTGGATGCGACCGACGTTGTGAATGGCGGGAAGCTCAGAAACTGGGTCCCTGCCTGCCCGAGGAACTCGATCTGGCCAATCTGCACCGCCACGGCCGCATTGGGGTCTTTGATCGTCGGGAAGAGGAGCCGGTAAGTCCGATAGGGAATTGCATTGGAGAGTATCACCGTGACTGGAGCAAGCCGGTCTGGGAATGCGGGCAGTGGTCCTTGCGCGATCTTGACTTCGGGACGGGTAGGCGTGGAACCCCAAAGCGCAAACGACGTCGGGTCGCTTTCCGGCGAATCGGCCGCAGACGTGAAGCGCAGAGCTTTGACCACGCTGGGCTGCGCCGCCGGTGCCACGACCAGGCCAGCGTTGAGCTTGCTGAAATTGACGTATTTCGTGGCCGGGTTGTCGTCGATCGCTTTGGCCGCGCCTTGATCAATCGGAGAATTGGTCGGCAATCCCGTGCATAAGTCACCGGGGCGCGTGATGTCGGCCAGGCCTGCGGTCGGATCGACTGGATCCAAGGTCCCTGGCACCTGGTCGTAACCGATCGACAAGGAAACAGCTGTCCAGGTGGAATCGTCAAACGCCGGCACAGTCCAGGCTGCGTCCGAGGTCGCATCCGGCGGCACCAGCATGCGAGCGGGGCTAGCGGGCGCCAGCAACCATTCGGTTGAGGTGGTCATGGTCGAACCGTAGGACACGTTGGATAGCTGGGGCGGAAACTTGGGGGCGAATTCGCTCGCAACGCTTCGACCATCGGGCCTGGTTAAAGCCAGAAACTCGCCTTCCGGCGCGAGCTTAAAGTTGGTGTGCAAGCGCCCGGTGGTATTGGTCCGGTCCTTGCCGGACGCATAAATAACCAGATATGACCCCGGGCCAAGCCCGACTTCGGGGAAGCGCCATTTGGTCAACTGACGGGGGTCGTCGGAAAGGAACCAACCTTGGAGCGGCACGCGGTTGGTGCCAGCATTGTAGAGCTCGATCCAATCGCTCAGGTCCCCATCCTCGTCCACTTCGCCGGCGAAACTGCTGGTCATCAATTCCGAGATCACGACGTCCGCGGCCTGTAGTCGCACCACGGTCGCCAAGCCGAAAGCAATCCCGAGAAGCGCGGCGGCCGCGCGGCGCCAGGCTCCGGCATTTGGTCGAAGCGAACCGGCGGTGATTGAACTGGTTTGATCCGCTCTCCAGTGACTGGCGAAGGGAGCTTGCCAGGAGAATGCCGGGAGGGAGCGGCGGTGGAGCAGAGGAGGAGGTTGCATGAGCAAGGGGAAAAATAGCACTTCCTATGCCCGGCGTGGCCGGCCGTCACGGCGGCGGGGGATAGGGAGCCTGGGCGGACTGGCGGATGTTTCGAAGTTGTCACGACTATTCTCTTGAAAATCCATGGGACATCCTCCTAATGGTTGCATGGTAATTCCCTTACTTGTTGGCAAGGCCTGTTCCCCTTCCTCCTCTAGGGCCCTGCCTGAAGGTTCCTCCATCGGTTTTCGAGTCCTGCCGCGAATCTCGCCGCGGATTGTCGGGTGCCTCGGCACCATCCTGCTCCTCGCTCTTATCGGCCTGCTGCCCGGCCGCGCCTCGGCCCAGTCCACCAATGCCCCGGCGCCCAGTCCAGCTCCACCCCCGAAGTTTCGTGACTTCAATGAAGTGACTCGCGGTTTGGAGCGCTTTGACGGCTTCTTCACGCTGTATCGCACCAACGACACGCTCTACGGCGAGATCAAAGCGCAGCAGCTCGAACAACCTGTCATCGCCCCAATCGCCATCGCCCGAGGATTGGCCTCCGCCGGCCAACCCTTGAACTTTGGCGACGAGTGGATTCTCGTTTTCCGACGAGTTGGCGATCGAGTTCAGCTCCTCCGCCGCAACATTCACTACAAAGCTCCGGACAACACGCCGCTGCAGAAGGCGGTGAAGCAGAATTATACCGACTCGGTGCTGCTCAGTTTGCCGATCGTAACCATCAACCCGGCCGGCCAAGGGCTGCTGGTTGACTTCGGCCAGATCTTCTTGACCGATTTCGCGCAACTCGGAATCGGCTCATTGGATCGGAGTCGAAGCACCTGGGCGAAGATCAAGACGTTTCCGAACAACATCGAGCTGCAGGTTGAGGCGACCTTCTCCGGTCGTTCCTACTTCAGTTCATTGGGCTACTCAGACGATGGGGTGGCCGACGCCCGCGGCATTACGCTGGTCATTCATTACAGCTTGGCCAAGCTACCGGACTCGGGCTACAAACCGCGCGTCGCCGACAATCGGGTCGGTTACTTCCTGAATGCGACCAAGGACTTTGGTTCAAGCGATCCTGATACCACTTTTGTCCGCTACGTCAACCGGTGGCGCCTGGAAAAATCAGACCCGAAGGCCAAGTTGTCCCCGCCGAAGAAGCAGATTATCTGGTGGGTGGAGGACAATGTGCCACAGGAGTTCAGGCCATACGTGGAGGACGGCATTCTCGAGTGGAACAAGGCCTTCGAAAAAATCGGCTTTCGCAATGCCATTGCCGTCCGGTGGCAGAATGAGCGTGACGAATTCGATCCGGAGGACATCAACTATTGCACTTTCCGCTGGATCACGACCAGTTCCACCTTCGCCATGTCAGCTTTGCGGTCGAATCCCCTCACCGGCGAAATGATCGACGGCGATGTGATTTTCGACGCGAGCTGGATTCGCTATTGGAAGAACGAATACGCTTACCTGGTGGGAAGCCCAGCGGTGGCTGGAGCGAATGGTGGTTCGGCTTCCATCCTTGGCGTCGGCGAGATTATCAGCCCGATCATGGCGGCCAAGAACGGGTATGGCCTGCCGTTTCCCTTACCCGGCAGTGCGAGCCGGATGGCCAACGGTTCACGGACAGAAGAAGGTTTGACCGTCGAGTTGGTTCCGTCGGATTCAACGCCCCTGCAAATGACCTTGCGCCGGCGCCTGGCTCCTTCGAAATTCGGCACCTGCCAGTTCAGCTCGATGCGGCTGAGCCAGTATAGCCTCGCCGCCATGGCCCTGGCCCAACCGGGCAGCACCAATGACAGCGGTCCGAAGCTGCCGGAGGAATTCCTCGGGCAGGCGATCAAGGAAGTGGTCATGCATGAAGTCGGACATTCCCTCGGGCTGCGCCACAATTTCAAAGCCAGCACGATGCTGCCCTACGAACAGATTAACGACACCAGCATTACGCACGTGAAAGGCTTGAGCGGAAGCGTGATGGATTACAACCCGATCAATATCGCCCCCAAAGGCCAGAAACAGGGCGACTTCGCCAGCACCACCATCGGACCCTACGACTATTGGGCGATCGAGTACGCCTACAAACCCGTCGATGGCGATGAAAAGGGCGAACTCACCAAGATCGCGGCCCGCTCTCCGGAGCCGGATCTGACCTTCGGCACCGACGAGGACATGTACTTAAGCGACGATCCGCGCATCAATGTCTATGATCTCGGTTCGGACCCGATGCAGTTTGGCAAAGACCGCATGGGCCTCGCCCTCGACTTGCTCAAAGACTTGGATCAACGCGTCGTCAAGGATGGCGAATCGTGGGCTCGTTTGCGGTCCGCCTTCTCCGTGCTGCTGGGCCAATTCGGTGATGCGACCTACCTGGCAGCCGGCTATATCGGAGGCCAATACGTCTCGCGCGATTTTAAAGGCGGCGCGGGAAGCCGCGATCCGGTTGTGCCCGTGCCCGGCGACAAGCAGCGGGAGGCTCTCCAGTTCCTGAGCGAAAACATTCTGAGCGATAAAGCCTTTAAGTTCTCTCCCGCTCTGCTCCGTCGCTTGGCCACTGAGCATTGGTACCATTGGGGGAGCGATGCGTTCTCTTACTACAGCGGCGGGGTCGATTATCCGATCTACAGCCGAGTGCTCGCCCTCCAGCGCATCGTGCTGAACCAGTGCTTCTCCCCGACGATTCTATCACGACTCCAAAACCAGGAACTCCAGGCCGAAGTCAAGACGAAGCCGGTCAAGCTGGAAGAGATCTTCACGACCCTCACCGAAAGCATCTGGTCGGAATTGAACGACAATACCACCTGTTACTCGACCATCCGCCGGAATTTGCAGCGGGAGCATTTGCGCCGCTTGATGACCATGGTCGTCGGCAACCGCCGGAGCTCGTTGGATGAACTCTACGGTTACATTATCATCCTGGGCGGATCCGGAACCGTGCCAGCTGACGCCCGCAGTCTGGCTCGTATGCACCTGGTCGATCTGAACAGTCGCATGTCCAGGATCCTCGAAACCAAGAGCGGAATGCTCGACGACTCCACTCGCGCGCACTTGATCGAATGCAAGCAGCGCATCGGCAAGACCCTTGATTCCAGTTACACGGCGAACGAACTGTAAAGGCCGGCATTTGGCCTGCTCAGCGCCGGCCTTAGTTCCAACCCTCAGCGGTCCCTGGTGGATCGCTGAGGGTTTTTGCCGCTTACCTGCCCGCCCCGGTTGTCTCGAGAAGGCAATGTCACTCGCGTTCTGGCTGATCGGGTGTAGGCTTCAGGAGAAATGAGGCTGCGGAATTCGAACCCACCAACCATTGGCCAAACTGGCGTATGAATCGGAAGGCGATGCGGACTTTGGGCCGAGTGGCGCTGGGCTTTGGGGCCGGACTGGCCATGGCGATGCTCCATCGCCCGCCAAAGCCATACCGTTTCACCGGCCGGACGGTGCTCATCACCGGCGGGTCGCGAGGTTTGGGGCTGTTGCTCGCCCGGCAATTGGCTCGCGAGGGCGCGCGTCTGGTCTTGCTGGCGCGCAATCCGGAGGAGTTGCGTAATGCCGAGATCGAATTGACTTCGGCCGGCGCGACGGTGCTGGCCTTGCGGTGTGACATTCGCAAGCGGGACCATGTGAATCATGCTGTCCAGCGCGCGTGCGATCAGTTCGGCGGCATCGATGTTCTGATCAACAACGCCGGCGTCATCCAGGTCGGCCCGCTCGAGCATATGACCTGCGAAGATTTCGAAGATGCCATGGCCGTTCACTTTTTCGGCCCCCTCTTCACGACGCTCGCGGTGCTACCGAGAATGCGTCAAGCGGGCTCCGGACGAATCGTCAACATCTCGTCCATCGGCGGCAAAATCGGCGTCCCTCACCTCGTCCCTTACTCGGCCAGCAAATTCGCTCTGGCTGGCTTCTCCGAAGCCTTAGGCGCTGAGCTCCGACGCCATGATATCCTGGTCACAACCGTGGTCCCCGGCTTGATGCGCACCGGTTCGCCTCCCAATGCCCATTTCAAAGGACAGCATAAGCTGGAATATGCCTGGTTCGCGCTCAGCGATGCCATGCCCGGCCTTTCCATCAGCGCCGAGCGCGCCGCCCACAAAATCATCCAGGCCTGTCGCCGGGGCGCTCCGCGCCTGACCATCGGGTTCCACACCCGCGCGGCCATCCTCTTGAACGAAATCTTTCCGGGCACATCCGCCCGATTGACCGGATTGGTCAATCAGCTTCTCCCCAGCCCCGACCCAGGTGGCTCCAAGGAGCTTCATTCCGGCTGGGACAGCCAATCGGTCTTCGCCCCATCCTGGTTGACCAGCCTGTCTGATCAGGCCACCGCCAGGAATAACGAGCAACGCTCTTAGTTCAGGACTCTGTTGAAGAACGGGGATGGGCGTCGCCTCGAGCAAGGGCTCGATGGCGAGGCGCGAGTGAGGGAGCGTTCTGGCAGCGGGCTATACGCGGGCGAGTTTTTTTGGCCCGGTAGGTGGGCGCACTTGCGATTGTGTGGCTATTTGCGCCCGACCGACCTAGGCTGCGGTTGTGATCGAACATCGCCTTACTCACTGCCGCTGTCGTCTTTTCCGAAGGTCACTCATTGGGTTGGGCCGTGCTGTCGTTCTGGCTGCCGCTTGCCTTGGCGGCGGTCCCTTGGAAACCTTCTTCCGGACCGCGGCTGCGGCCGAGGCAGACGATTGGCTTACCCAGATCCGAAACCTGCCTCGCGCCGCCGAGCTGATGCCGTCGACCGAAGATTGGCTGGTCCGCTCTCCCGGCCGTCGCGCCGGCGTTTATCGCGGCGGCAAGGACGCGGAGGTGATCCTCGACAACGGGCTGATTCGTCGGACTTTTCGAGTCCAACCGAATGCCGCAACCGTTACCTTGGACCAATTGGCCACCGGCACAACCCTCCTTCGCGCGGTCAAGCCCGAGGCTACGATCACGATCGACGGCGCCGGCTATGACGTTGGGGGCTTGGTTGGCCAACCGGAACCGGCCTATTTGCTGCCGGAGTGGCTCGACACGATGACGACGGCTTCGAACTCGTTTCGTTGCGTCGGGGTTCAAATAGGGCAAATCCAGGCGCCCTTCGCGTGGAAACGCAAGCGGCATTCGGCCGATTTGCCTTGGCCCCCTCCAGGAGTGAGCCTCGACTTTCTTTACCAGGCGCCTCCCAGTCTGCCGAACGGCTTGCAGCTGACCGTGCATTACGAACTCTACGATGGACTGCCGGTCATAGGAAAATGGCTCACCCTGGAGAACCACTCCGACAAGACAGTGACCCTCGATTCGTTTGTCGCCGAGATTCTTGCCACGGCGGAGGTGGAGTCGGCCGTAGACGAACGGGCATCTCGCAATTGGAAACTCCCTTTGTTGGATTTGTTGAGCGATTACAGCTTTCACGGCATGGACGCCACCACCGCCAGCCAAACCATCGAGTGGCGGCCCGATCCGACCTACCAGAGTCAAGTCAACTACGAGCTCAAAATGCCGGCGATGGTCGTCAGCCGGGCCCCGCTCGGTCCCGCCGCGCGCCTCGCGCCCAATGAGTCGTTTCATTCCTTCCGGACCTTCGTCGTCCTGCATGACCAGGACAATCGGGAGCGGCAAGGCCTGGCTTTGCGGCGGGTGCAACGGGCCCTCGCGCCCTGGACGACGGAAAACCCGATTATGATGCACGTGCGTAGCGCGGAATCGAAGGCCTTTCGCGCCGCGGTCGATCAATGCGCGGCGGTTGGGTTTGAAATGATCATCTATACCTTCGGCAGCGGTCTGAATATGGAGAACGTCGCCCCGGATTACCTGGCGAAGATCAAAGCGGACGTTGACTACGCCCATGAGCGGCATATCGAAGTGGGAGCCTATTCCCTGCTGGCGAGCCGGCGGGTGAGTGAGGCGGATGATGTGATCAACCCGGCGACGGGAAAAACCGGCGGCGCCATTTTTGGAAATTCGCCCTGCCTGGAGAGCCGTTGGGGCCAGGAGTATTTCGCCAAGGTCAAGCGGTTCATGGAAGAGACCGGGCTCGATCTGCTGGAGCACGACGGTTCGTATCCGGGCGATCCGTGCGCTTCGAGCCAGCACCCTGGCCATCGTGGCCTCGAGGATTCGCAATGGAATCAATGGCGCAAAATCAGCCGCTTCTACCAGTGGTGCCGCGAACGCGGCACTTACCTCAACGTCCCCGACTATTACTTCCTGGCCGGCTCCAGCAAAACAGGCATGGGATACCGCGAGTCCAATTGGTCGCTCCCGCGCGACCGCCAGGTCATTCTTGGCCGCCAGAATATCTACGACGGCACTTGGACCAAGGCGCCCAGCATGGGCTGGATGTTCGTCCCCTTGGTCGAATACCACGGCGGCGGAACTGCCGCCACTCTCGAGCCGCTCCATGAACATCTCGACGCTTACGAGGCGCACCTGGCCAATAACTTCGGCGCCGGGGTCCAAGCTTGCTATCGCGGGCCCCGGCTTTTCGACCGACGCTACCAAGCCCTCGTCCACCGCTGGGTTAGCTGGTTCAAAGCCCACCGCGACATCCTCGAATCGGACCTCATCCATGTCCGGCGTCCCGACGGCAAGGACCTGACTGCTTTCTCCACGTCAATCCAGCCAAGGTCACCAGCCGTCGCCCAATCCGCTCAACCTGGACGTCGAACGAACCTTGCGCTTGCCTCTATTATGCCGGGCTGACGGACCAAGCCCGCGTCCAGGAGGGCGAGGCAGCCTTCACGACTGTTCCTGGACCGCGAGTATCGCATCTCCTCCTGGTGAAGGGGTGCCCGCGCCGAGGCGTGAGCCGGTTTGTCGTGAAAGCGCCGTGACTCGATTACTCCAGCAGCCGCGGAGAACGTCGTCAAGAGTTAATACAGGCGACTGGGAAGCACGCCAACGACAGACCCTGGAGGCATCGGCAGCGACGCTCGGGTGACTTCGGGAATAGTCTTGCTGAAGCGGTAAGAGGCCAAAAGGAGATTGAGAGCGCCGAGGGTGGAGCGAGAAAGCCTAGTCTATTGGCGAGGAAGAGGATGCCGAGGTGAATGGGATCTATCCCAAACGCCACCCCCACCGGGACCAGCAACGGCACCACCACCGAGATCGCCGCATACACCTCAATCAACCCGCCCACCGCAATCAACACAAAGTTCAGCCCGAGCAGAAACAGCCATTTCGATCCAATCGCCTCCGTTGACCACGCCACCACCCGATCCGGAATCTGTTCATCCACCAGATAGTGTGAATCCCAGCGCCACCCCAGGATGAGCAAAACACCCCCGACCAACAACCCGG
Source organism: Verrucomicrobiota bacterium (assembly GCA_046346765.1). Taxonomy (GTDB): domain Bacteria; phylum Verrucomicrobiota; class Verrucomicrobiia; order Limisphaerales; family SIBE01; genus JAXMHN01. The sequence continues at coordinate 12,480 of JAXMHN010000041.1, forward strand.
CAACTTCGACGACGCGCGCAGGTCGCGGTGACCACAAGGAACCCGGCAACTACCGCGACGACCAGCAGGGGCGTAAGTCGCCGTCAGCGCGGCTGCTTCACCGTCGTCGGCACCAAAAACAAAGAAACAATCGCCACCACCGGGATCAACAGCTCCCATTTGGCATCCCAAAGCGCGCCGGGCCCCGGGTCGACGCCGGCGAAAAGGGCGCCAGCCCTGATGGTTTCGGCGGCTGTTGCCGCACGCCCCAGGCGACCGTCAGCACCAGTAGAAAGCGTTCCCGGCCGATGCCCCCCAGGAACATCTGCTGATACTCAAATCCGCATGGGCGCTTTGATTCGCCACCAACGCATACAAGATCAGCGGCAGACATGGCGGAAAGAGCATCCCCAGCGACCCTGCCCCCGTGAGCAACCCAAGCGCGTTTCGTTCCGAATAGCGCGCGCTTCAGCACGGGCATTAGCACTCCGCCCAGAGCCAGAATCGTCACGCCGGAAGCGCCCGTAAATGAAGTGAAGAAAGCACAGACGCAGCGTCGCAGACGACGCAACGTCCTGATACCCCACCAATGCCTGAAACAGGCGGACGAGACGCTTCGATGCGCCGCTCTCGGCCAAAAAATAGCCTGCCAGAGTGAAGATCGGGATACTGGGCAACAGGTCGTTTGTCGTCAGCGAGTAGTGTTTCAGTGGCACGGCCGACAGTGGGGAATCATGGCCCCAGAAGAGAATCAGCGCCATGCCCCGCCCAGGGCCGCAACAGGCGCTCCCAGCAACGTGGCGAGCCCAAGAAACAGCCGCCAGCAGACCCATTCCACCTGAGCAACTGGTCTCCATACCGCGACCGCCAGCGCGCACCAGAGTCGATGCGATGGTTTCGGCGCCAGCCCGGCGAGGTCCGCCAGACTAGCCGGGCCGCGATCATTGCCGAAGCCCAACGGCAGAACCAGTTGACCACCCAGACGATGCCGCACACCAGACTTTCGCCGCTGGCTTCACCGCCAGCACATACTGGGCACCGGCCACGCAGAGGATCGTACCGATCGTGGCCGTACCACGCCACTGAAGATCTGGGCAGCTGCCCGCGCCGTTCTTTCAACAGCGTCTGCACCGGGGACAGAAGCCGCGCACAGCCGCCCATCCCGGTGCTGCTGCGCCTCCGATCATCCTGGACGATAAGGTTAAATGCCGACGATTGCGCCTGAACCTGAGATCCCCGTTTTGAAGACCTCGAAGGAAAAGTTCCAGGACCGGGAGTAGCAACATTGCGCTCCAGGGGAATCACCAGCAGCCAATCCCCTCCAACCGCGTCCGGAGACGGGGTGACCGGTTTCGCGGCGAGAAGACCCGAGTGCGACTATCGGTCCCGGGCAGAAACTCGTGGCTCATTTCGCCTTGCCGCCCCGCCGGCGCGAAACTCCTTCGCGTCGCTCGTCAACATGTCGGCGGCATTGGCCTACCACGATCTACCTCCTGACCGTCCAAGACCTCAACTGATCCTATTCACCTCGGGGCCGCTGACCGGTTGACCTTGAGAGGCGCTTCTTCACCATTGCGGCGACGGCGGCATCGCCTCCGCCCGCCCGGCGGCTTTCACCTGGCGCCTGGTTTCCGGCGGCTGCGGCCAAAATCGATTCGCGAATATTGGGTGGACTCCACGCAGGCCTCTTGCGCACGACGGCGGCGCCGACCTGCTTCAATTGAGTTCCAGCATGTGTTTGGCTTGATGATCCAATTGGGTGGCCAGCGCCAGATCGCGGAACTGTGGGTGGTCAGCGCCGATCGTTCCATGCGCCCCGCGAACGGCAACGCCCAGTGCGACTGGCTGGAAGCCGGCCAGCTTCCGCGATACCGCACCCGAACTTCCGACCCGAGAAATACTTCGAGTTTGCGCAGGTCGTCCGGGCCAAACGGGCACTTTGGAGAAGAATCGACCTGGAACTCGAGTCGTCGAACAAACCAACGAAGCCTTCGCCAGCGCAACCTGCTCTCGAGCGCGTCTACTTTCCCCACTGGTCGGATTCGCCAGGCCGCCGAACGACGCGGCATGATCTGCAGGGCGAGCGCGGATGGACCTGATCTCGGCAGGAAGGCCACCTGCAGTGCAGGCCGGCGTCCAAATTGCCGGTTTGCATGAGCCCGACCATGTCGGCTTCGCCGCCTTGGGTCCCACCCGGAAAGATCATTAATTGGACGGCGCCATCCGATAGCTTGCGCCACTTTTCTCCCATCGCCTGCAGGCTTTTGTGGTAGGAGGTGCCAGCGGGAGCCAGCGTCCCCAGTTTTAACTTGATGGCGGGGGCCGCCGCACCCGCAGGCAAGGCAATCAACGCCCCTAACGCCAGGATCCAACCAAAGCGACCGTATCTCTTCCTCAATAACATAACTTCATTCGCGTGTCGGGGTCGCGGGAGTGCCGGCCCGTAAAAAGAGTTGATCTGTCCGCGCCAGCAGCCATTTGGCGCGGCGTTGCATCACCAGATTGGCCATTCGCCATTCCGGCTTCGCATCTACATTGATGGCCAGCGCTTGATTGAGCAAGGCCTCAAACTCTTTAAGATCTTGCCGCTGCACTGCAACTGCCTCGGCCAGCGCCACATAAGGCCCAGCTTGCCCGCCGCCGCTCAATGCGATAGCGCGCTCAAAATGCTCCCGTGCTCGAGCCTCGGGGTTGCCAGGAGTTCCCTGGCGGCTCATTTCGAAACTGATCAGAAATGAGTGAATCGCCCCATTCTCGTAGCTCTCATCCAGCACCAAAGCTCGATCGATCAAGGCCTCCACAATCGGCAATTCGGCGATCAGCTCCGGATTGTCCTTGGAGAGCGAAATCGCCCCTGCCCATGAAACGGCCGACCAGTAAAGGAGCGCCACGTCCTTGCGAGTCGCGCTGCTGAGCGCTTGCCCCGGTTCCGTCCGAAGCGCTTTTTCCAGGCGGGCATGGCTGATTTCCAGGCCGCGCAAACCGTAGTTGCGGGCGCGCAGGAACAGGCGCCGGGCCCGCTGGCGTAGTGCCTCGGCTGCAGTCAGATCGGTTTCCTCGAGGAAATCGGCGTCTTGCTGGACGAAGGCATAGGCGTATTGGGTGAAGCCACTGGCAGTGGCGCTTAGTAGTGCCTGGTGCCGTGGGCTTTCCGCAAGCAGGCTTTCCATTAGCTTTAAGCTGAAAGGCGCTGCTGCTTTGATGAGGTCCGGATCGTCATCGGACGCAAACGTCGTCCCGCTGGCCGCGAGGGCGTCGCCGATCTTGTTGACCGCCATCCGGCGAAACGAACAGCCAGGAACCAGCAACGCCAGGGTCAACGCTGTGGCCGCAACAACACGCCTCATAGCCCTCGTTTCTCGCAAAGTTTCATCCGCACGCCAGCCCATTATGGCCTGGAACGGCTGAGCATGGCAATACGCACGAATGACGGCGCAACAGACGGGGTTTGCGGCCGGACTTCGCTCAAGGGAAACCCGATGCACAGCCCATGCAGCCCGATCAACGCGGGGTCCCAATCCGGCCTCCATTCGGTTTTGATCGGCTTTCCATCCGGTTTGCCTCGAATCAACCTATCACTAGATCGAACCCTCATCCGCGGTGGTGACGATTTCAGCCGGGCGCGACGGGAGAGGGTGCCCGCGAGGGAAGGGCAGGGGATCCGCCTTTGTCGCGGTTGCCCGCCCTGATCGTCCAATCTCCCCAGTGCAGCCGAAGCTGGACTTTTGCGCGCAAAACACGTATCAATGCGGTGAAGTGTGCTAGTCTCCCTGGCAGATGCAGGTTAAGCGCGCAGGATGCGCGGTCAGGATAATGATGCGGTAGAAGTGTATTGCTATGGCCAAAAAAGCGAGTCATCGAGAAAGAACCAAAACTCAGCAAAGACGATTTGATCGTCATCGGAGGGGCAGGTGGATTCATTGGAGGCGCGTTGGCGCGATCCTTTGCCGACCGTGGATTCCGGCGGATCCGGGCGGTGGACAAGAAGCCTCTCCGGGAATGGTATCAGCGTGTGCCTGGAGTGGAGTGCTTGTCGATGGACCTGAGCCAGGAAGACAACTGCAAACGCGCCTGCCCGAGGCGGTTGAGGTGTAGTTGGCCGCCGACATGGGAGGGATGGGCTTTATCGAACGCTTCCGCGTCGAATGCCTCCGCGAGTATCCTCATCAATACCCACATGGTCGAAGCTGCGTGGCGCGCCGGCGCGACCGCTATTTCTTCTCTTCGTCCGCCTGCGCTTACAACACGTTGCTCAACAGGACAATAAAGTCCGCGCCCTGAAGGAATCGGACGCTTACCCGGCATCCATAGCCGAAGCGCAGCTACGGTTGGGAAAAACTCGTCAGCGAAATGTTCTGCCAGGAATACTGGGCTGAGCGCGGCCGACCAGAACGGCCATTGCCCGCTTCCACAACGTTTACGGCCCAAATGGCACCTAGGATGGCGGCCGGGAAAGGCGCCGGCGGCTATTTGCCGCAAGGTGATCGAGATCGATCGACACGGGCCGGCATGAGATTTCGATCTGGGGCGACGGAGAGCAGACCCGCAGCTTTATGTATATCGATGATTGCGTGAAGGGCATCGATATGATCATGCACTGCGATGAACTCATTGCCACTCCCATCAATCTGGGTTCGAGTGAACTGGTCTCCATCAACGACCTCGTCTCCAAGGCCGAAAAGATCGGAGGGGTAAAGCTGGGCAGCGCTATGACTTGAGCGCGCCGCGGGGGTAGCTGGCCGGAACAGCGACAATACGTTCATTCAGGAAGTTCTCGGTTGGGAGCCGAACGCCCTTGAACAAGGGATTGGCGGAGACCTATCGCTGGATCGAAGGTCAATCTTACGCCCGCAAGAAGGGCAAGCGCGTCGTGGAGTAGCGTCGCTGGTTCGTGGGAGCTGCCCGCCATCCCTTATCCGCCGTTATCGGGAGTGTGCCTTACCACTGGCGTTGGCCGGTGGGTGGATTGACCGGCCATTCGTTTCGCGTGAATCCCAAGCCGCCCGGTTCGATGGTGGTGGTGGCCGTTGAACCCAACTTCCGCGCGATGGATCGTGCCGGGTTATCCACAGGCACTCGGCGGGTTGCTCTGCAGCTTTGGGGTGGCGCGTTGCCGGACAGGCCCCTGACCAGCTTCATGCAAGAGCTGTATAGGGCCGAAAACGCCGGCAAAGCCGAGGCAGGCGGCTCACAGGACATGGCCGGCCTGATTCACCCCAGGCATCAATCGTCTGGATTACGACTGGGCCAAAAACGGCGGCGTATTCCCGGTCCACATCGAGTCCATCCGTGACGCCCGCAGTGGCCCGCTGGCTGGAACGCGTGCTTCACGCCCTGCCTGTGGCTCCCCGTCCCGATGGCTACAATCCCCTGGCCGAAAAGCATCTCGAACCTTCCCGGGTGCAGCGCCTCGGGCAAGCCGGAATCGATTGCTTCGCAGCCATCGCCCAAATGGACCTCCATCGCCTGGGCGCTTCCATGAATGCGTGCATGGAATGTTGGGAAGCTTTGCTGCCCCATACCGTCCGACACCGCACGGTGGATGTGGATCTGCCCGGATTGCTGCGCGTTTACCAAGCCCAATCGGCCGGCGCCATGTTCTCGGGATGCGGCGGCGGTTACCTCTTTGTCGTCTCAGATGACCCAGTGCCGGGCGCTTTTAAAGTGACGGTGCGTCTGTGAGCGGAGGGATTAGGCCCATGCCGTCGCAGTCCAAACAAGTGGTGCTGAGCGCAGCGTTCGACGACTTGCGTTCTCGTCATATCCGCCTGCTGCAGGAAGCTGCGCTCCACGGCCCGGTCACAGTCTGGTTATGGCCGGATGCGATGGTGCAAGAGCGAACCGGGCGTCCGCCCAAATTCGGCCAAGACGAACGGCTCTACCTGGTGCGCTCGATTCGGCATGTCGCCGACGCGCAGCTCCTCCAGTCGCTGGCCGAACCGGGGACTCTTCCAGCGCAAGCGCCACTGGGATCCGCCGTTTGGGCCGTCGACCCGGATAGTGATTCGCCTTCGCAACGCGCTCAATGCACCCGGCACGGCTGGGAGTATCTCGTCCTTCGGGGGGAGCGGTCAGTTCCTTTGCAGGAGCCGACCGAATGGGCGTCTGCGTCCCCAACCGGCCGGAAGAAGGTTGTGGTCACCGGTTGTTACGATTGGCTCCACTCGGGGCATGTGCGCTTCTTTGAAGAAGTGAGCGCCTATGGAGATCTCTATGTGATCCTGGGGCGAGATGAAAATATACGGCTTTTGAAGGGCGAGGGGCATCCCCTGGTAGGGCAGGACGAGCGGCGATATGTCGTGGGCGCCATTCGATTCGTGAAAGCAGCTCTGTTCGGCACCGGCCGCGGCTGGCTGGATGCCGAGCCTGAAATCGGACACTTGCGGCCCGACATCTATGCCGTCAACGAAGATGGCGATAAAGGCGGCAAACGCGAGTTCTGCGCCCAACGTGGCATCCAATACCTCGTGTTGAAGCGCGAACCGGCCACTGGACTGCCTCGAAGGACCAGCACCGACTTGCGCGGGTTTTGACAGGGTCGGCCCTACTGCCGCCCAGCTGCCCAAGCGCAGCCATTTCGCAGCAGTTGGGGCACGGCCGAGTTGGTCAGCGCCCGGACGTCATGGCCCAGGACGGTATGAAACACCCGGCCTTGCCCGTACTTAAGGACGAAAGCCATCGGATAGTCTTTCTGGTCCACCTTCGAACGAGCCGTTGCGACTACCTCGATCGGCGTCTGGCCCCTGAGACACGTATACAGTTCGTCCGTCGTTTCAAATGCCTTCAGCCCGCCAGCCGCTGGGTGGCCAGGAGCGGCGATTTCGACTCGGAACGCGCCATGCGGATCGTGAGGACGCAGTTTGGGATCGTAAACCCGACCGGCCAATCGCTCAAACTCCGGCCAATCCTGCCACGCTCCGCAGGCAAAATGGAGCAAGATCAGACCTTTCCCTCCTTCCACGAAGCGACACAGGTTCGAGCGCGCCGCCTCGCCGGGTGAGTTGGTCTCCCAGTTCATGAAATGGAGGATAATGGCATCGTAATGGTCCAGAGGTCCCTTCCCCAATGAACCGGGCTCTTCGGTCAACTGGACCTTGAAACGCCCATCCGCCCCGAGTAAGCCGGCCAGAGCCGGAGCCGTCTGGCGCCACAAATGACCGGGGTAATCGATGCCGGTGACCAATAGAACCTGGGCCTGCTTGACGGGTTGCGCCGCGGTGGGTGCTTCGGCCCCGGTCGCTGCGCGCAGGCAGGCGCCGAGCAGGACAGCGATCAGGACGGTCGCGCAGAGGTTGAGGTCGAGGCGCATGGTTCAGGGAGCGACCGCCTCAGATCAAGCTGGTCGTTTTGCCCGGGACGTAAACCGGATAGCTGCCATCCTCGCGCGGAACGGTGGGCGGTTCCATACCGTCGTGACACGATTCGGGCAAAGGAAGGTAAGCGAAGTTCGACTCGTTGACTTGCTCCCAGGTGACTTCCTTGCCGGTATAACAGGAAAGCTGGCCCATAATGCTGATAAGCGTGCTCCGCGTCATGTAGTCCCCATGGTTGATCGGGACCCCCGACCGGATGGCTTTGAAGAGCTTGTCGTGTTCGATTTGATAAGGATCCCCCGAGCCTTGCCAGCGCCAGCTGTTCTCCCCCCAGATACGGCCGCCCATGATGCTGGCCCGCCCTTTCGTGCCCAAAATCGTGCTCGAATAATCGTCGTAACACCCGGTCGTCGTCCGGCAAAACGCATAAAGCCGAACCCCGTTGGCATATTCATAAACGACGGAGTGATGATCGAAAACGTTGCCGTAAATGCCTTCAAACATGGCCGAACGGCCGCCCAACCCGTGACACTTGACCGGAACCTGCTCCTTCAATGCCCACGTCGCCCGGTCAAGGTTGTGCACGAGCGATTGGACAACATCATCCCCCGACAACCAGACAAAGTGATATTGCGTGCTGCATTGCCATTCCAACTCGCTCAAGGCCGGCTTCCGCGCCACAACCCCGTACGGCGAGCGCAGGAAGTTTTCTTCAATCGAAATGATCTCCCCAATCGCACCGCCATGAATGCGCTCGATAGTCTCGTTGTATCCGGGATGATGCCGGCTGTGCAGTCCGGAAACGATGCTCAGCTTCTTTTCCTGGGCCAGGTCGCAAGCGGCGCGCATCAGCTTGATCCCGGCAGGGTCGATGCCATGCGGCTTCTCAGTGAAGACGTGCTTGCCCGCCTGGATGGCAGCCATCGTATGCAAGGGGTGAAACTTCGCGGCGTTAGCGATCAAAACAACATCCGAGTTCTCAATCACCCGCTTGTAACTATCGAACCCGGTAAAGCAGCGATCGTCCGCCACAAGCATCTGTTCCGGACGCTGCCCCTTGATTTCTTCGCGTTTAGCTTGGACCCGGTCGAGAAAGATGTCGCCCATGGCATGCAGTCGCGCCCCTGGATCAGCCTTCAAAGCCTGCACCGCTGCGCCGGCGTTGCGGCCGCCGCATCCGATCATTCCAACCCGCAAAACATCGCTGCCCGTCGCGTGCGCTACTCGGCTCAAGTCCAACCCCGCCAAGCTGACCCCAGCTGCAGCGGTGGTGGTCGTCTTCAAAAATATCCGGCGAGTGGTTCGGAAACGCTCAGGAGTAGGGATGTCGCGCATAGGTTTGTGCTTTGGCTCCGACTCCAGGTAAGCACGGGCCAGCCAAGCGCTACATGACGCAAGTCAAGAGTTGGGCCGGTCGGGGGAGCGCACCGCCTGGAGGCATTGATGAAAACAGGGCGTCACATTTTCGTTTGGAAGACCTACCGCCGCAGGTTTTTGCAAAAGTAGACAAATCGAAAGAAAAGTGGCGCATCATCACTATTAGGGAAAAGAATTCAAGGAACCAAGGAACCAAGGAACCAAGGAGCCAAGAACTCCAAGAAACCAAAGAACCAAGAAACCAAGAAACCAAAGAACCAAGGAACCAAGGAACCATGAACCAAAGAACCAAGGAACCAAAGAATCAAAGAACCAAGCGAACCAAGGAACCAAGGAACCAAGGAACCAAAGAACCAAGGAACCATGAACCAAGGAACCAAAGAACCAAGGAACCAAGGAACCAAGGAACCAAAGAACCAAGGAACCAAGGAACCAAAGAACCAAGGAACCAAGGAACCAAAGAACCAAGGAACCAAGGAACCAAAGAACCAAGGAACCAAGAAAACCAAAGAACCAAAGAACCAAGAAACCAAGAAACCAAGAAACCAAGAAACCAAGAAACCAAAGAACCAAAGAACTAAGGAACTAAAGAACCAAAAAGTTTTTTGACTGGTCGGACCACATCAAACTCCTGTTTGCGTTTCAGTTACGCCGAATTCCAGGGCCTGGAGGGGCTCATGGCGCTCTTTTGAGGCCCCAAAAACTAGCCCATATTCCTCTCGAAGGACCTGCTGCTGCGCGTCTTGGTTTCGGAGTTGCTCGGCAAGTCTGGAGGATTACAGTAATGGCGTGAGCGCCCTTACAGCAGCGGTCGCTTACGTGCATCGTTCGGCCGTTCGACACGTTTGCGAAACGACCAACCTACACAATACTGTGCCGGACTGGAGCGTTACCCGCAGCAAGAGAGGTTCGCCATTTATCAGGCGACACACAAGCGATTGTTGAGCGAGGACGCCGCTTATCACCGTCGCTGGCAGCGTTACATCGCCGCCGTGGTGTGCTTGGCCATCATTCCGATTGTTGGGTTGGTCGTTGCCGTGGTGCTAGCGTTCCGCCAACAGGAGTTCCAGAACCGGAGGACTGGAGATGTATTGCGAGCCGGCTCACCCCAGCGGAGGCACCGAAACCGGCGATATGCCCTGTTCCAGGTCGAAAGTCACTGGCGCCGAGTCGGTGATCTGGTCGTTGGACGGTGGAAGGCCCTGAATATTGATGCACCAGGTTCTGCTCGAGATCTTCGTCAAGATACATGGTGAAGATCATCGGGTATTCTGGGTGCCTCTTTCAGCAAGCATTGAAGGCCTTGGGCATCCGCAAGGCCGAGGCCAGCCCTACTGCGTGTTCTGGATCATGAGCTTGGGCGGAAGCGGGCTATGCTTGGCCTACTTTATACTGGAAGAATGACTCAGTTGAAATCCTTGCTAACCTTTTCCAGCTGGTGTCGCACCCATAACCCGCGACTCGAGCGCGCAGCCGCTGCCGCCAGAAGATTTCGGAATCGCCAGAGCGTCCAACTAGCGGATGCATCGAGCCCACGAATTCAACCGAACCTTTGAACGCTGGCCGCTGGCGCGGTGTCGATGATGCGGGCTGTTGGAAGACATGACGGCGTTGGAAACCATGGAGCAACTTACCTTTGGCCAAAGAAAGCGATCAGCCTTCTTTGGGGGACAGTTCTCCGAAAAAGGACAAGAGTTCCCACTTCTTCCGAGGAACGAAGGAGTGCTACCCAGTCCTGATGAGTTCTATTCAGGTGCACCTTTCCGAGAACTATCCAGACACCTGGCGCGAAAATCCGTGATTGCGAGAAAGACCTTTTGAACCGCTTGAAGAGGTCGAGCCATTCCTGAACTCCACGATCAATATCATTGGTTCTGGGCTAAAGGTGGCCTAGGACGGAGTCGTTTTTACCTGTCTGTGATGCAGCACTTCGGCTGTCCAACTCGCCTTTGCGACTTTACGTCAGATTTCTGGATGGCGCTGTTTTTTGCGTCCGATCACGCCACCGAAGCCAAAGACCTATGCCTTTACCGGCTATGCGCAAACGACGAACAGCGTTAAACCGCTGGCGCGCAAACGTCCCAAAGATTCCCAGGGCCGAGTGTGGAATACGGGTGACCTGAATGAGCTGCACTGAACCGATCAGCGGCGGTAAACCCGTGTTGGATTCGGATGGCTCTCAGCTCCGCGAAGGAGCGTATAATGCGTTTTCACAAGCTCGGAAAATGCGTGGTGGTCTCGACGACGACATTGGCAGCTCTCACCTGCAATTTGGGCTTGGCCCCAGTCGGACATACCGGTTCTCTCCCTCGCGTGGTGCCTGTCGGTATTACCGCGCGGTCGTCGATAGTCTGGTTCCCTGAGCGACGTGGCCGAAATCAAAAAGGTCGCTCACCAGCAGATGCGCGCGTATCACGTCTGACCTCCGCTGGGTGGCATTCGAGCTTTACCGACGGTCGGACGCAGATTCCTTCGCAGACGGACGGTTTATCCGTTGAACCCAATGGCTGTGCGAAGGTTCTAACCAGAAGCGGTCGCAGGTGGTTCAAAACTACCCAACTGCCGCGATATTCAAGTTGTGCACGCCGATTCACCGTTCAAAGGGGAACCAACGGATGGCAAGTCGTGCGAGTCGAATTGGATCAGTTGAAGGAAGATGAAGGCTAACCCGGAAGGTGCATTGCTGCGAAGCGCGCCGAGAGAACATCAAAATGGCCACTGAGTTGACTGGCGCGCGGGGCCAAAGTTGAACGAGCTTGCGCGGCCCTGGGCGGATTCAAGAAACCAAGGAACCAAGGATCCAAGAAACCAAACCAAGGATCCAAGGAACTACGAACCAAGGATCCAAGGAACCAAGGAACTAAGGAACCAAGGTCGTCTAGAATTGATCGACAAGGACGCCGCGAATTTTCCAGTTTGATGAATGTCCTTCCAACTCGGCGCAGCCGCCGGCGCCAAAGTGCGCATGCCTTGCTCAATCGCCACTTGTTGAAGGGCGCGTGTCGGGCGCTTTTGCAGCACCGCATCCCGAAAAGCTTCGTCGACAATCAGCATCTGCTGAGCGCGGTTCGACCTGCAAACCCGCATTCAAACATTCTTGTAGCCGCCCCCTCGACGGAAAGACGCTTGTTCCGCCAGTTCCGCCGGCAGGAGCCGAATCAGCCCAGCCCGGCATATACGGCTCAGAACAAAAAGCAATTCTTCCGGATCAAGCGCAAACCGACGATGCCAATGATGCTGGAGGTACAGGAAATGGCTCGATCATGTTGACAAGCCGCGCGAACACGCCTGCCGCCGCCGGTGTGGATCGTGCTGATCACCAGGTGCCCAGTCAAACCCGCCTGACGGCAATGCCGCCGTCTCCGCATCACGAATCTCGCCGATCATGATCACTTGCGGGTCCTGACGCATCAGCGAACGCAATGCCTGCGGATACGTGAACTCCTTCCGCCGGGCCGATTTCAATGACCCACGCGGCAAGGTTGAACTCCACCGGATCTTCCACCGTGCTCACGCTAAAGCCGGGCCCGAGTGCTGCAACTAAATGATATAACGAGGCGGTAGATAGCCGTAGTCTTGCCGGAACCCGGTCGGGCCCGTGAAAAGCAGCAATGCCCGGTCGTTCCAACAGCCGGACCACTCGGTGGTTCTCTTTCCAAGCCGTGCTTCAGGTGCCAAGGCAGCTCAACCGTACATTCTCGTGGGGATCAAAGATTCGAATGACGATCTTCTCACCCCGAACCGTGGGGAACACCGATGCGCAGTTCCACCAACCGCGCCGGCAGGAGCGGCCTTTATGCGTTTGTTTTGGTGAAGCCGATCGTCAGTCAGCCGACCTTGATTCATCCCGAAATCTTCTCCATCAAGTCCACAGAGGCAAGTGGACCAACTCGGTCAGCACGCCAAGCAATCCATCGCGCACACCGACAGCAAGCCCCAAGGCCTGATATGAATGTCAGTTTCGCTTCCGCTGCGACGGCATCCTTGATCAGGCACTGACCAGCGTCGCGATCTCGATGGTAACCTTTGGGGCCAATCGATTGCAGATAAGCAGTCGTCTCACTCACGGCGTCTCTCCGGCGTCATGGCCGTTTTTATAAGCCAGTTGCCCACGCCTGGTCGAGCGACACCGACAATGCAACGGTCAAATCCATTGAACTCAAACCTTGACGGGTTGCCAGACGCCGCAGGGTCGCGCGCTTGAGTTAAATGTTGGCGAGCTGCGGGCAGGAGCTCAATGGGCATTGACAGTGCATCGCATAAAACCAGAACAGTTGCATAAACTTGCGCCATCCGACCGAAACACTCCTGTGCTGCCTTGGAGGAGTTCACCCAGCATCGCGAACTCAGCCGCAATGCCAACGGCTGCCACCTCCATCCCTCGTTTCCCGGTTCCCGCCCTATAGCCTATTATAGGACCCTGAGGATGAAATGAGGGTTGGAACGACCATGGCCCCATCTCGCGCCTCGGTCCGGAAACCGTTCGCCCGGTTTTCGTCATCGTCGCGAACGCGCGCAACATCACCTCATCGTCACAAAATCCACCTGGATCACGGCATTGAGCGCCGCCAATATGTTTCCAGTTTTGCCCAAGCTCTTCAGATGCACGCAAGGCTGGTGATCCCTGGGAGCTGGCTCGCTGCCGTTTCGGTTTTGGGTAAATGGCCGTCCGCCCTGGTTCGGGGTAAGCGATCGCTTGTTATCGCGGTCTGGTTTTTCGCTTTCCGGGCGGAGCGCTGCATCCTGCGCCGCCTCTGAACGGAGGACCCGCGGCGCGGTTCTATGAAGCGGATTTGATCCAAATCATTCACCTCGACATGGCGCGCGCGGATCTGGATCGCATGCGCCTCGCCCTTCCGCGCCGGATCCCCGCAAAACCTCGACTGGCATGGGCAAACGATCCGGATGTGGGATCCGTTACAAAGGCGACAGCTCGTCTGTTCCTGTGGAGTCTGCTGGACAAGTTACCGCTTCTTGATTTGCCTTGCGAAGCATAAAGCCGGCCAACGGTTCCTTGACCGCGGCATACCGTCTCGATAATGCGAACCAGTTCGGCAGCCTTTTTAGTGAACGCCTCATCACCGACATTCTTCGGGCCGAAGGTGTCAAAAGCTCTCCCGCTGCAATTATGCACGCGTTTACCTGAACGGCGAATTCTGGGCGTTTACCAACGTGGGAACGTATCGATCGCCCGTTTCTCGACCGCAATCCTCCTTCTTCCGTCTGCCGGTCGGCCACCGTTTAAGGTGAACCATGCCGGCACAGGAGCGGACCTCCGCCACGCTGGTTGATCCTGGCCTCTACCGCGAGGCCTTGAGCTGTACTCAGGTGACGACGCAAACAGCTGCTGCTCGGTGGCGGTTGATACGTCTGCTTGACCAGCCCGCATGCCGGGATTGAAGCAGGAATTCGAAATCGACAGCTTTATCAAAACCATCGTTATCCCGTTTCGTCCGGCGCTCTTGATCAATACACGGGTACTGGGGACCGCATATTATTATCTCTACCAGCACCCGCCCGATTGCCGCCGGACTTACATTCCGTGGGATCGGATGTCGGCCCGCCGACTGCGGCCTGCCGTGCCCGTCTTGAGTGGCTGAACGCAGCCTGGCCTGTGCTCTTTACTCCCGGGCGGCCTTCGCTCATGGAACGGTTAGCGTCCGATCCGATCCCCGGAAGCCTGACGAATATCGCCGGCAAGCCCGACAGAAATCCCTTCGAGACGTGGTTTCGCCCGAAGTGCTAATTCTATGCCAGTGCCTCATGCAATTGAGTCTGCTGAAGAAGATCCCCTCCGCAACGCCGTGGCATTGTGCTCCTCCGATCCGCGGATTTGAGGATATCCTGGCTTCGATGGAAGCGTTCATGCGGAACCGTTACGCTTTAGCCTGCGCGCAGCTCAATGCGCCGGGGGATCGGCCCGCACCTATTCCCATGCGGCCAGTCAAAGACAGCGATGGCCCAAAACCTGGCCTGCCGTCTGCAGACGCCCCCACGGACCTCCGTGCAGTCCGGATCTCAAGCAGGAGGCCATGCTACAGTGGGTGGACAATGCCGTGGGTGAAGTCGCGTTCGTTGTCCAGATGCGCCGGGGTTGAATGCACCGAGTTTGGGAATGCGACTGGCCCCACGGAATCGAGGGCCTACAACGGCTACAGACCACCACATTGAGCCAGGGAAAACGCACGTTACCGTGTTTACGCGGTGTTCCCAACCGTGGAAGGGCCGAGAGGCCAGGTCTGTCCAACGTCCTCACCGTGAGGATTCCCGAAGAGAAGTGACGTCGTCCCGGTGCGTTCGGTTCTCACCAGGGCTTTCTGAGAGTTATTTTGGTCAACTGTCGGGTCGACTTTGGTCAACTGTCGCCTAAGCATGTGTTTATATCTCAGTGACTTGGGGGAAAATTGCTTTACGGAACAGGCTTAGCCGCTTTTTGAGCCTCTTTTCTGCCCGTGAGCCGTTGCTGGCTCGCAACAGCCATCGATCCTCGCCTTCCCCAATGATCACCGTCTCTCGCCGCGACAAGATCAGCGGTTTGATCTTCTCTACAAATCCGGCGCTTCCCACCGCGAGGCTTTCAGTCCAGCACGCCTCCCGTTTCATTTGATCCATTGATCCGCCGACAGGCTCGCCTCCAGATTCCCGCGCACATCTCCAATCTCACTTGCCGCCAATCTCCAGCCCAAAGCGAGCCTCAGCGCTCTTGTCTTTTTGGAGATGTTGCCTACTTTGGCTGGTGTGATCGCTTCGGACAACCGGAAGCACTTTGGCACAACTCACTGGAGTGTTATTCTGGAGGCCGGCAAAGGAACGGATTCTCCTCATGCTAGCGAGGCGCTGGAATCCCTGTGCCGTTCTTATTGGTATCCACTTTACGCCTACGCCCGTCAGCGCGGACAGGCACACGCTGACGCCCAGGATCTGACGCAAGGCTTTTTCCTTCGGTTGGTGGACAGGAACTGGTTGGCTCAAGTAGACCGAACAAAAGGGAAATTTCGTTCTTTCCTGCTGATGGCCATGAATCATTTTCTGGCGAATGAGTGGCGGCAGCTCCGAGCGGAGAAACGCGGCGGCCAGGCTGTGTTTGTCTCGTTGGACGATGATTTAGCGCAGGAACGATGGAAATTCGAGCCGACCACTGACAGCACTCCTGAGAAAGCATTTGAACAACGTTGGGCGGCGGCGCTTCTCGAACGTGTGCTCTACCGTTTGCGCGCAGAACAAGCGGCCGCGGGACGGTCGAGGCTCTTCGACGAACTCAAGGTGTTTCTCACAGGACGAAAAGGCGAAGTCGCGTATTCCGAGATGGCCACGCGCCTCAAATCTACCGAAAGCGCCCTCAAGATGTCCGTTTATCGGCTTCGTCATCGTTACGGCGAGATCCTGCGGGAGGAAATCTCCAATACGATCGCCAGTACCGACGACGTTAACACCGAACTGCGGTATTTACTGGCCTTGCTCACGCAATAGCAGGAGAGGGCAGTCGTTGGGCAAGGTCCGAGGGGCCAGGTCGCTTCGCGTTACTTCTTTCGAAAAAGCGGTCTGTATTCATAGGATAGATATGACGTCAAACCCGGCCAGTCCCCCCGTCTGCGTAGAATGCGGCGCTGCGCTTTCGCCCTACACTTCAGAGGGGCTCTGCACACGGTGCCTGCTGCAATCGGGCGTTCAGATTCTGAGTGAACTCGATGTTCCTCAAACCACGACCTACAGCGGCCAGACCCTCGCAGCCTTTGCGCAGGTCACCATTAGGCAGGCGTCAAGTGGCTCACGACGCCTGGACGACTTTGGCGATTACCAACTGCTTGATGAGATCGGCCGCGGAGGAATGGGCGTGGTCTTCCGCGCGCGCCAGGTGAGTCTCAACCGAATCGTTGCGGTGAAAATGCTCAAGTTTGGGGCATTCACTCGCGAGGAGTATGTCGCTCGCTTTCGAAAGGAGGCCGAAGCCGCAGCCACCCTCCGCCACCCCAATATCGTGGCGATTCACGACAGCGGAGAATGCGCGGGAGAACACTACTATTCGATGGAATTCATCGAAGGCAAGAGTCTAGCTGATTGGAGCGGGGGACAGCCTTTGGAGCCGCGGAGGGCGGCTGGGTTGATGTGTCCGATCGCGTCGGCGGTCCAACACGCTCACAGCCGCGGAATCCTGCATCGCGATCTAAAGCCGTCGAACATTCTGCTGGATCAGGAGGACCAACCGCATGTTTCGGACTTTGGTCTGGCTCGTCGAATGGATGAGAACTCATCCCTGACGATGTCCGGCCAAGCCTTTGGTTCCCCGAACTATATGGCACCTGAGCAGGCCGCCGGCGAGCGGGGGCGGGTGAGTGTGCGAAGCGATCTTTGGTCGCTTGGGGCTGTCCTTTACTACCTGCTAACGGCCCGGCCACCGTTTGCCGGGCCGACCATTGCCGAAACGATTCGTGCGCTTCATGACGACGAACCTGCCCGGCCGCGCCTGTTGAATTCCTCTATTCCCACCGACCTGGAAACCATCTGTTTGAAATGCCTGGAAAAGGAGCCGGGCAAACGCTACTGCAGTGCCCAAGACTTTGCCGAAGATCTGGGCCGCTTCCTTCGCCATGAGCCCATCAGCGCACGTCCGATCGCACGAGTCGAGCGTGCCTGGCGCTGGTGCCGCCGCAAGCCTGCGCTCGCCGGCGCACTCGGGACCGCCGGCGTTCTCTTGCTCTCGCTGCTCATTGGCTCACCCATCGCCGTCTATCGTGTGAGTCACGAACGGAGCCGCGCGGAAAAGGGCGAGTTCGCAGCCCGACAGAAGGCCTACGCATCGGACATGAACCGCGCTCAACAGGCGATCCAGGCAGATGAATTCGATCTGGCGTTGCGACTGCTCGATGCTCACCGGCCGACGGGCAAGCCACTTCGCGGCAGCCAACGTGAGAAGACTCCAATTGACAAGTCCGTCATCCCCCAACCGCAACCCGCAACCGATTTGCGGGGCTGGGAGTGGCGCTATCTCTGGCGGCAATGCCAGGGTGAGCAGCGCTTTATCCTGGATGCACATACGAAGGGCCTGACCGCAGTCGGCCTCCTGCGCGCCGACCAGACCGCATTCTCCGCCGGTCGTGACCGATCGGTTCGTCTCTGGGACCTGAAATCGCGACGACAAGTTGGGCTCTTGCCCCATGCGGATGAAGTGATCGGCGCCGCCGCTTCACCCGATGGCCGTTGGCTGGCTATAGCAACCGAGAAAGAAGCGGAGAGTCGTCCGATCCTGCTGTGGGATCTGGCCGCCCAAAAGGTCGCCGCCGAATTCAACACCGTAACGGCGAAATCCACCAATTTCTGGTTGCGCACAGGAAGCATCGTCTTTTCACCGGATAGTAAGTGGCTTGCGTTCGCAACCATGTGGGGTGGTGTGCGGATATGGGATGTCAACGCACGAGTCGAGATTGCCAATTTGCCCGCAACCAATAGCTTCAACAACCTTCTGGGGCTGGCCTTTTCGCCCGACAGCCACACTTTGGCTTACAACGAAAATGACGATGGGACCATTGTGCTTTGGGATATCAACGCCCGCTCGACGAGGCGGCTCACAGGGCGTCAGAGTGCCATCACGTCCCTTACTTTCAGCCCGGATGGCCAACTCTTGGCGTCGGCCAGTGAAGACGGGACAGCCAGACTTTGGGAACTGGCGCATGCAAAGGAGCGATTCGGTTTTACAAACCACAGCGGCGGGCTCAGCAGCCTGTCATTCTCGCCCGATGGCCGGACCCTGGCTTCGGGTGGCGAGGGCTCGGGCCAGGTTATTCGATTAATTAATGTCGAGACGGGGCAACTGAAAGCCGAATTGCGGGGTCATCTTAAGGAAGTCTCAGCCCTCGTGCTCACCCGTGACGGCCAAACTCTCTTGTCGTCCAGTGGCGATGGGACGCTTCGAGCGTGGGATCCTGCTGTTCCTCGAAAGCAAACGCTTTCGCACGTCTTCGCGCCAAACTCTATTAGCGTCGCCTGGGCCAATTATGGCCCGGCCCTCTTTCTTTCAGCGGATGGCCGCCATTTGCTCACGGTATACAGCAACCAAACGTTCAGCGTCTGGGACACCTTGCGGCTTGCCGAGGGAGAACGCCATTCACTCCCTTTTACCAATACAGCGATGGCCGCTGTCGCTCCTGGCGGTCGCTTGGCCTCCTTCGGAAGCCGGAACGGCGAAATCGTGTTGTGGGACGTGGAAACGGGCAACCCCCGACCCTTGCCTCAAGCGGGTATGGGGCGAATCCACCGATTGACCTTTTCCCCTGACGGCCGGTACCTGGCCGCGGCGGACGATTTCAAACTGCCGACCGAGATGGCCGGGAGCAACGATGATCCCAGGAGAACCGTTCGCGTATGGGACCTGAATGGCCGGGAGAAGATTCGAGTCTTTTCGCCGGATGGGCAGTTCCTCTGGAAACTCTCATTCTCGCAGGATTCCAAGATGCTCATGGGCGGCACGTGGAGAGGTGACGTGATGCTCTGGCTGCTAAAGGCCTCGCGCGGTCCGTCCACGTTTCTCGAACGTTCCGGGAACGTGGAAGGTTTAGCATCGCTGCCGGATGGAGAAACTCTTCTTTCGGCCAGCACCGACATTCATTTCTGGAGTATCCGCACGCGTCATGAAACCGGCACTCTCCGGCCACGAATTGGCTGGTTCTCTTCCTTGGCGCTGTCGCCCGATGGCCGGAGGCTCGCTGCAGGCGTCAATAATGGCCGAATCATGATTTGGGATCTCGCTTCGCGCGAAGAGGTGGCGATGCTCGAAGGCCACAAGGAGACCGTCACCCAAATAGCTTTCACTGACGATGGCGATCATCTCATCTCGGTGAGCAAGGATCAATTGCGGGTCTGGCGCGGGGCCACGCTGGCCGAAACAGAAACCGATGGGACCGGTGAAAAGAGATAAGTGAAAGCCCGAACCACTAACATAAACTCGATGAACAATCTGGTCCTTCTCTGTTGGGTGGCTCTGGTTGATGTTGCTTTGACCGAAGCCCAGCAATTCAGTTTCAAGACGTTCGCTGGCCCGGCGAGTGGATACGGTTCTTCGGACGGCGTTGGCAAGGAAGCCCGCTTTAATTACCCTTTTGCGGTAGCCACTGAACACTCAGGAAACATCTACGTGGCCGACAGCAACAATCACTCAATTCGGAAAATCTCTGCCATTGGAGTGGTTAGCACGCTGGCCGGGTCCTCTGAAAGGACTGTTGGTGAAGTTACGGATGGAACTGGAAGTGTCGCACGATTTGCACATCCCAATGGAGTGGCCACAGATGCTGCGGGCAATATCTATGTGGCCGATACAGATAACGGAACAATTCGGAGGATTACCCCAGCCGGCGTTGTGACCACGCTGGCTGGGCGGGTCGGTGAGTTCGGCAGCGCGGACGGTCCAGGGAGCACTGCGCGTTTCCGCTCTCCCACGAGTGTGGCGGTCGATGGCTTCAACAACGTCTATGTGGCCGATCGGTTGAATCATACGATACGGAGAATCACGCCCGACGGAATCGTGAGCACGCTGGCCGGCCAGGCGGGAAACCCGGGAACTGCCGATGGGACCGGTGTTGCGGCCCATTTCAACTATCCGGCCCTAACCGTGGACGCGGCAGGCACCGCCTATGTGGCGGACTGGGGTAATCATACCATCCGGAAGATCACTCCAGAGGGAATTGTCACCACGTTAGCGGGGCTGGCCGGGAGTTCTGGTAGCTCTAACGGAGAGGGCCGCGAGGCACGATTTCATGGTCCCCAAGGCGTAGCGGTTGGCGCTGCCGGAAGCATTTACGTCGCGGATTCTGGCAACCACCTCATACGCAAAATCTCGCCCACCGGGACGGTTACCACGCTGGCAGGCCTGGCGAGTGTTCCGGGAAGCGACGATGGAACGGGCGGATCGGCAAGGTTCAACTATCCAACCGGGGTCGCTCTCGACAGCGCGAACAATGTCTATGTGGCCGACGCAGCCAATCATATGATCCGCAAAATTACCCCTGATGGTGTGGTGACAACTCTTGCCGGAATGGCAGGCGGCGGAGAGAACCTGGAGGAAACGGGTCGTGTCGACGGAGTGTCCAGCGAGGCCAGATTCTTTGGCCCACGCGGCTTGGCCCTGGACGGCCAAAGGAATGTTTACGTCGCGGATTCCGACAACCAGACCATCCGCAAAATCAATTCGGTCGGAGTGGTGAGCACACTGGCGGGAACTGCAGGCTCTGGCGGCGATGAGAACGGAATGGGCAGCGCTGCACGGTTTCTCGATCCGACCGGAGTGGCGGTGGACTCGGCCGGGAATCTTTACGTCGCTGAGGCTTCCGGTCAAACCATCCGAAAGATCACATCTCTGGGAACGGTCAGTACGTTCGCGGGACGGTCGGCCACGCCCGGGAGTGACGACGGCCCGAGCGATCAAGCGCGCTTCAACACTCCAATCGACCTCGCTACTGACGCGACCGGAACTATTTACGTGGCGGATTCGGGAAACAACACGATCAGAAAAATCTCACCGACTCAGGTTGTGAGCACGTTCGCCGGCAAGGCGGGGCAAATTGGCAGCGCAGATGGAGTCGGGAGTGAAGCGCGGTTCAACTATCCCTTCGGAATAGCTGTGGACGAAGCGCTGAATGTCTATGTGGCCGATATTGGCAATGGGACGGTCCGTCGGATTAGTCCTGGGGGCGTCGTGAGCACACTGGCGGGCCTGGCGGGAGCTTTCGGCAACACGGATGGGACGGGCAGCACCGCGCGGTTCGGAGGGTGCAATGGTCTCGGCTGCGGTGGCCCGAGCGATGTGGCTGTCGACCATGACGGTTTCGTTTACGTAACGGATTGGCCAGCGACTATCCGGCGGATCGGTCCGAACGGTAAAGTGAGCACGTTGGCCGGACTGGCGAACAAGACTGGCAGCGAAGACGGGACTGGGATCACGGCGCGTTTTCGTGTTCCCAGAGGGCTCGCTCTGGACTCGGCTGGCACTCTCTACATCGCGGATACAGGGAACCATACCATTCGAGTTGGCACCCGCGTTTTTGGAGATCGTCCTCGATTTACCGCGAACTCATTGAAATTGCCCGCCGGCCAATTCCAAATCGAAACTGCGGCCTCCAGCGATCAACTGGTCATTATCCAGGCCAGCACTTCGATACCCAGCACCAATTGGAGCACTCTCCAATCCGTCACTCTCCGGACGGGACGAACGATCGTCACAGATCCGGATGCGGCCAACTTCCCTCGCCGATTTTACCGAGCGATTTCCCCCGAGCCATAGACGCGACGCCCGCCGGACAAGGACTCGTTCAAGGCCGAAGTTCGTTCCAAAACGTCAGTTCCACAAAAATCGTATGAAAATAGCTGCCTGCCCCGCTGTTGTCGGCATCACGGCCTTGGCACTCGCGACAATCGCCCAAGCGCTGGACCAGCCCGTCATCACTCTGCAACCGGCAGATCAGGTGGTCGGCACAGGAGGAACAGCGACCTTTAGGGTGGCAGTGAGTGGTTTGGCACCGTTTGCTTACCAGTGGCTGTTCAACGAAGCCGAGCTTGCTAATAGAACCAACCGAAACCTTGTTTTGGCCAATGTGCTGCCAATCAATTTGGGGAGCTATTCGGTTCGGGTATCCAATGCCATGGGAAATGTGACGAGTTCAATCGCCCGGCTGATGTTTGCCGAAGTTCCTGCCATAAAAGGCGCCGGAATTGATTTGGACGGCAGCTTTTCATTGAGCTTCAAGGCACTCGTGCCGACGGCTTTCTCTCCGTACTTTGATTTCTACCTTCTTGAGGCCTCCGAGAACTTAAGGGATTGGGCACCGCTGACGATGCTAGAGGGAATCAATGATCGGTTCGCTGCGGTGACTTATCGTGACTCTAAAGCGAAAAGCCTCGATCAACGGTTCTATCGAATGCCCACAAACTTTCTGATCACGCCTTTTCCGAAGACATCCGGTCCCTATGCGGTCGGGACTCGTTCCTGGCCTCTGACAGATCCGTCGCGCACGGATCGGAACAACATCCGTAGCAATAGTTCGTTCATGGTGACCTGCTGGTATCCTGCGGAAGCACAAGGAGGACTTTTGCCCGAGCCGTGGCTCGAACCAAAGCTTATTGCGATCGAACCTGGCTATTGGAGTTCCAAGCCGATGAGCGTGTCGACGCAACTGCTGTCACGGGCATTCCCTGGACTGCCGCTCGCCACAAACCAAATCCGCTATCCCGTTCTCATCTATTCGTCCACGTGGAGCGGCCGCCGGGGGAACACAGACAAAGCACTGGAACTGGCAAGTCACGGCTATGTCGTCGTAGCAGTGGATCACCTCGCAGTCATGGCATCGGTTTTCCCAAACGGTAAGGTTGTCAATGGCATATCCTTGGATCCTGGCCCCGATTTGCAGCGACGGTTTATGAGGCACTTTACCAATGCCATCATGGACCTCGGGGTGGTTACCGAAGAACTGGTGCGACTCGACCAGCAAGATCCGATTTTTGGAGGGAGGCTGGATCTGGAGCGATTCGGCGCGTTTGGCTTTTCTTTCGGCTCCATCGCCGCGGCTGAGTTCTGTCGAACCCATTCACGCTGCAAGGCCGTGGTCATCTTGGATTCGGGTTACCTGCTCGAGGCCGCGACAAATCTTACCCGGGTCGGTCTGCAAAAGCCGTTTCTGTCCATGAATAGCACAGGAGGCTGGATCGAACCCTCTCCCGGTTTTGGTGGCTGGTTGGATGCTCCTTACGCTCTGTTTACGAATTCCATTGGCAATGCTTACTGGTTTCAACTCGAGAATTCTACCCATCAGAGCTTTAGTGACCGAGGCTCGGTCCTCAATGATTCGACCGTGAGCCGGGATCCAACGATTGTTTCAAGGGCGCACAGTCAGACGATCCGAGCTTGCACACTTTCATTCTTCAACAAATACCTCAAGGGCGAAGACGACCATCTGTTGGATAATCCAGCGGTGGTCTATCCAAACATCATCAACTTTCAAAAACGATGATCAACTCGGTTGGCCCGCCCTCGGCGGACGAAGGGAGAAACCGCCGTGTTTCCTGTAAAGCCAGTTCTAAACCCGCCAGCGTGGGCCGCTCCGATCTACATTATCTTTGGAAACGGCCAGCTCAAGAAATCCGCAGCCCAAAGGAAGTCAGACAAATGAAAGTTCAAATCCCGATGGGGTACCTCCGTGGGCCCGGCGAGTTGCCAGATCACTGGCCGGTTGTTGGTCATTTGGTCATTTTTCTCATTTGGTCAACTGTCGCCTAAGCACGTGTTTATATCTCAGTGACTTGGGGGAAAAATTGCTTTACGGAACAGGCTTAGCCGCGTTTTTTGAGCCTCCTTTCTGCCCGTGAGCCGTTGCTGGCTCCTGCAACAGCCATCGATCCTCGCCTTCCCCAATGATCACCGTCTCTCGCCGCGACAAGATCAGCGGTTTGATCTTCTCTACAAACCCGACGCTTCCCACCGCGAGGCTTTCAGTCCAGCACGCCTCCCGTTTCATTTGATCCTGGTCGATCCGCTTCGACAGGCTCGCCTCCAGATTCCCGCGCACATCTCCAATCTCACTCGTCGCCAATCTCCAGCCCAAGCGTTCCAGATCGATTAATCGATACCGTCGCCGCTGGCCCATTATCTCGTGGTATCCCAGCCACTCCCACTGGCAAGGATGCCGCACCACCCCGCACCGGTTCATGTTCAGCTCGATGTAACAAAGGCACTCCCACAAATATCGCCCCGACTCCACCAACGTCGCGTGAAAGTTGTCTCCCCAATACGCGTTCATCCGCCGTTTGCGCCGGTTATATTCCCGGGCAAACTTACTGGCCACTTCCTGCATGAATCCACTCACTTCCAGGCGCTTCTCGGCGTCCAGCAACAGATGCACGTGATTGCAGGTGATACAATAGTCCAATAGCCACACCGCGTACTTCCTAACGTGCTCCCGCAGCTTCTCTCGATAGGCGTCGCGGTCACGAGCGAACCTCAGCAGAAATTCGCGATTATGGCAGCGATGCGTAACGTGAAAAATTCCACCCTCGCGTCCTCCTCCTCGGACCCGGTTTGCCCTGGCCATGGCTCCAGAGTATCCAGCTCCGGCTTTCGCTTGAACCCCTATCCGGCGCAGCCGGATTGAGTTCAAGCCCCATCGGCCAGGCTCAGTTCCTCGGATGCCCCTCCTATCCAGCTATTTGTCCAGGCGACAGTTGACCGAACCGAGGATAGGCGACGGTTGACCGACCCCGAGCGCATGATGAGATCTGGCACTGTATTCGCCAAGCACACTGGCACCTAGTTCTTACGAAATCGCCACCCACAGGATCAGAAACCGTGAGTTGCACCCGCCAGGCGGGGTTTCGTCGGATTTGGTTTGCGGGCATGGTCGCAAACTGATTCAATGCAACGATCCGGTCCGTAAAACCTCAGGCTTTGCAAAGCAAGCAGAAACACTCTCCTCTTATTCGAGGAATGCATGCCTTCCGCGCCGCCGACCAAGGGCGACACGGAAGCGGAAAAGGAAAGCATCAAGCTCGTACATGAATTTGCGAATGCTAGAGTCAGGGATTTTGCCGCAGGCGAAATCTTTTATTGGCTAAGGCGCCGGGATCAGCGAGAGCAGAGACGCCAAGTCTGGAACGTGAAGCTGTCACCGAGATGTCGAAGATATCAAGGGGGGACGTTTAGGAAAATCCGCATCGCCGGTTGGCATCCACAAAACCAAAGGCACGATTTATAACTGATCACGGTCACCTGCTATGAAATCACCCAGTGCTAGTTTTCTCGCATTTCGATTTGCCGTAATCGTTGTTTCGTGCTGCGCTTGGACCTCCACCATCGCCCAACCCACAATTTCATCATCCCCGCGCAGTCAGTTCGCTTGGGAAGGAAAGCGCATTAAACTAAGCGTAACGGCGACAGGAAGTGCTCCAGTTAGCTATCAGTGGCAGATGAATGGAATCAATTTGGTCGATAGCACTAACCGAAGTCTAAGCATCTCGCAAGCTCGCCTTGCTGACTCAGGCCTTTACACCGTTGTGGTGTCCGATCCAGAGGGTACTAAAACGAGCGACGCTGGTCAGGTGCTCGTGCGAAGTTGGCCGAAGCCAACTGGCCCGCGAATACCTGAGTTGGCGCGCCTGGATACAAACATGCAGACGGTTCTTCTTAATCACGGAATTCCGGGCGGATCGCTCGCGGTGGTTAAAGATGGCCGTCTTGTTTTCGCGCGCGGCTACGGCTGGGCCAATGTCGAAGGCTTCGAACAGTTTTACCCTGACTCGATGTGCCAGATTGCAAGCCTCTCAAAGACAATTACCGCTGCAGCGGTGATGAAGTTGGTCGATGAAGGCAGGCTCGACCTCACAAACCGGGCGTTTAGCTTATTGACCCTGCAACCCGCTCAATACCCAGGCGCAACAAATGATTCGCGACTTACTAACATCACGGTTCGGCAATTGTTGAATCATACCGCCGGATGGGTGAGCAGCACGGCCAAGAATCCTTTGGGAGGCGCAGGATTTGACGGGGCGTTCTGGCCTGTATTCACCATGCAAGAGCTGGGCATTGCGAGACCCGCAACGCCTACCGAGTTTGTCCGCTGGATGATGGGGAAACCGCTTCAAGCTATCCCTGGGAGACAGTACGCGTACTCAAACGTGGGCTTTCTCGTGGCGGGGCGCGTAGTCGAGGCAATCACGGGCCAAAGCTTCGAGACTGTTGCCCGACAACTGCTGGCCCAGGCCGGTATTACACGCACTCGACTGGGCCGAAATACACTGGTCGAAAGGTTCCCTTCTGAGGCAGTGTGCTACCTCCATCCTTCCATAACTGGGGTGGATATTGTCGGCCAAGACAATTGGGCTGAACCAAAACCACTGGACTCGAATCTACCCTATGCCTATCCACTCACAACGCTTGAAGCAGCCGGAGGGTTTGTCGCCTCCGCCATCGATCACGCACGCTTAGTTGCGGCTATCGATGGGCTTGCTTCCTTTCCAGACATTCTCACGACGAACAGCGTAAGCGCCATGGCTTCGGACGTCCTGGGTTGGGACAACTTTCTATCGAGCGGAACAGATCCACAAACAGGAATCTGGGGCAAGTTGGGTGTTCTTCCTGGAGCGATCGCAAAAGCGGTCAAATGGAGAAACGGAGTGATTTTCGTTTATTTACTGAATAGCTGGGAGAAAGAAGCTGACCCAGAGCTGTACGATCGGCTCACCGGGTCCTTTGCGAGCGGGCCGTGGCCTACCAATGATCTCTTTTCAGCGACGCTTTCCTATGAGGCTTGGCGAGGGGCGCATTTCTCGGTCGTGGAACTGTCGGACCCTCTGGTAAGTGGTGAGCAAGCCGACCCGGACGGCGACGGGCTGCCCAATCTTATGGAGTATTCGCAGGGCCTCAACCCACGCCGGGGGAATGAGCAGGAGAATTCGAATGCCCATATCAGCGCAAACCATGATGGCATGTCGCTGATCGTCAGCTTTCGCCGGTTACTCCTCGCTCACGAACTCGACTACCAACTCGAAGCATCAGGTGATTTTCAGGCTTGGTCGCCTGCGGGCGGCCAGGAAACCGAAACATCACTTAACGCCGATGGAACAATTACTGTTTCATCGAACGTTGGGACGGTGACCGCCCCGATCGCATCGTGTATTTCCGACTGCGCATCTCCAGAAAATAGGAGCTTAACTCATATTTCTTAAAATCAGAAAGACATCTGAGCCGTAAATGAAAAAAATCGGACATGAGGTCTAAAGCAGATCGCGAGGACGCCCTGTTTCAAGAGGCGACCAGACTGGCCGTGCCTGACAGATTGGAGTTCCTGAATCGAGTCTGCCACGGCGACTCCGTCCTGCGCCAGCGTCTCGAAGAACGGCTCGCCGCACACGAGAAACTCCCTTGCGCTTCTCTCGCCGACACGGGTTTGACTACGGTGACTGTTCCTTCGGAGCCAAACCGGCCGATATCTCTGGCCGATGAATTCGAGGGCTCGCTGATAGGCCGTTACAAGCTGATAGAAATGCTAGGCGAAGGCGGTTTCGGCGTCGTATGGCTGGCGGAGCAAAAGGAACCTGTTCGCCGCAAAGTCGCGCTGAAAATTATCAAGCTGGGCATGGACACTAAGCAGTTTGTTGCTCGGTTCGAGGCCGAGCGGCAGGCACTGGCGATAATGGATCATCCGAACATCGCCAAAGTGCTCGACGCCGGTGCCACCGCACTTGCCCGTCCCTACTTCGTGATGGAACTAGTGCGCGGCATCCGGATCACCGATTACTGCGACCAAGCTTCCCTTACAACCAAGGAACGAATCGACCTCTTCATTAAAGTTTGCCAAGCCATTCAGCACGCGCATCAGAAAGGGATCGTCCACCGCGACATCAAACCATCGAATGTCATCGTGGGATTGCACGACGGCGTCCCGGTGCCCAAAGTAATTGATTTTGGCATCGCAAAAGCCACCCAGGGCGTACTCACGGACAAGACTATCCACACACAGTTTCAGCAGTTTCTTGGCACACCGGCTTACATGAGTCCAGAGCAGGCGGAGATGAGTGGTTTGGACATCGACACGCGCGCAGACATCTACAGCCTGGGGGTGCTACTTTATGAGCTGTTGGTCGGCAGCACCCCGTTCGATGCGCAAGAGCTCATGTCGCAAGGCATCGCCGCGATGCGTAAAACGATTCGCGAGAAAGAACCACCGCGCCCAAGCACTCGGCTGGCGACGCTCGAAGCTGGAATACTCGCGACCGCGGCAAAGCGCCGCTCCGCCGACTCTTTGAAGCTCTTGCATCAGCTCAAAGGCGATCTCGACTGGATCGTGCTAAAGTGCCTGGAAAAGGATCGCCAGCGCCGTTACGAGACGGCAAATGGATTGGCAGTCGACCTGAGGCGGTACCTGACCAACGAGCCGGTGGTCGCCCGCCCGCCGAGCGCGGTCTACAGGTTCCAAAAAGCCTTTCGTCGGAACAGGGTTGTGTTTGGCGCGGCAACAGCCGTGGCGGCGGCATTGCTCATTGGGATCGTAGCCAGTTCCCGCCAGGCTACCAAGGCAGCACGGGCTGCTCTGGCAGAGTTCCAACAAAGACGAGCCGCGCAAGAGGCCCAAGCGCGAGCTCAGTCGAAACAGAAAGAGGCCGAGGCAGAGCGGGAGCGCGCAGACATAGGGCAAAGAGCAGCGCGTGAAAACGAACTGGTGGCGCGCCAAAATCTTTACAGTTCGGATATGAACCTTGCACTACAGGCAGTGGAAGTAAGGAATGTAGGCTACGCTTTGGAATTGCTCAACCGCCATCGACCTCAATTAGGGCAACCGGACCTGCGAGGCTGGGAATGGCGCTATCTCTGGAAACTGACAAGAAGCGACGCATTGCTGAAATTAGGATCGCATTCCAATACGGTTTACAATGCGGTGTTCTCCCCGCAGGGAGATATCCTCGCAACTTGCAGTGAGGATCACACCGTGAGGTTGTGGGATATAGCCACAGGACGTGAATCCGCCGTGCTACCGCACGACAATTTTGTGAAAGCTGCGGCATTCTTTGAAGACGGTAAACATTTAGCAACCGCCTGCGGGGATGGAAATCTACGACTTTGGGATGTCGCCACTCGCAGTGAAATCGCTCGCAATGATATTGGCAAAATCCGGTCTCCGCTCGCATTTGCGCCACACGGAGAGCTGATCGCGCTCAGCGGCGACAAAGGCACGGTAAATCTTTGGGACGTGGTTAAGCAAAAGAAGATCATGACTCTCGATGCCGAAGGTCACCTCTTCTGCCTGACTTTCTCTCTGGATGGTAAACTGCTGGCCGCTGGCTACCGCTTCTCAAACGTGGTTAGGGTGTGGAACATTTCCCACGTTCAAACCAACTATTTGCTCACAAATAAGAATAGTGGGACGTGGGTGGACTCACTGGCGTTTTCATCCGATGGCAACAAGCTTGCCTCCGCTTGCCACGACGGAA
Source organism: Verrucomicrobiota bacterium (assembly GCA_046346765.1). Classification (GTDB taxonomy): domain Bacteria; phylum Verrucomicrobiota; class Verrucomicrobiia; order Limisphaerales; family SIBE01; genus JAXMHN01. The sequence goes on from JAXMHN010000041.1 coordinate 42,110, forward strand.
GCATTCACTTGTGGGATCTTGCCACGCGCCAGGTCATCAAAACGCTCGCTGGCCATAGCTCTTGGATTCCTACTATTGCTTTCTCACCAGACGATAAGATGCTGGCTTCAGCAAGCACCGACCACACGGTCAAGCTATGGGATATTGACACCGGCCAAAGCGCTACATTGCGCGGACATCTTAACGAAGTGTGGGCGCTGGCTGTAGCGCCCAACGGTCGGACGTTGGCCACCGGCACCAAAGTGGACGGAACAGTAGCTCTCTGGAGCGCCCTTCCAGCGCCAGAAGAAAAGACATCCCAAACTGTCAGCGCGGAAGGCCAGAACAGCACGCGTTACCCGGAGCTTTCCCCAGACGGAACAGCGCTTTTGGTACCTCTCACCGGAAACGCCGTCGGCGTCTGGGATACGGCGGCGCTTAAGGAAACAGCCCGGTTTGCTCTGAATTTCAATGATGTAACGCGCTTTGCAATTTCTCCTTTTGGAAAGCACATTGCCATTGGTGAGGCAGACGGAACGATTAAACTTGTTACTGTCTCGCAGCAACAACCAACAATCCACCTTGTCAAAAGCGGCGCTGCGGTCGAGCAGCTCGCTTTTTCTTCGGATGGAAATAAGGTCGCTGCCTCGTCTGCCGATCGCAAATTCCGCGTTTGGGAAATTACGACCCAGCAATTGCTAACTTCATTTCATGTCCGCGAGAATGTTATCGCCGAAAACTTTGCATTTTCTACTGATAGCGCGACGATAGGCATTGGTTTTGGAGATGGCACTGCTGGAGATATTCGATGCGGCCAGCGGCAGTCGATTGACTCTCCTCGTTGGGCATAGGGCGCCAGTCTGTGCTGCATCGCTTTTGACGGATAGGAAAACTGTGGCGACCGCGAGCTATGATCAAGCAGTCAAGTTGTGGGATGTTGGCACGCAACAAGAATTAGCGAGCTTGCGCGGAGAACTTCAAGCCCATTTCGCACTTGCTGTTTCCCAGGATGGGCGGAGGTTGGCAAGCGGCGGCGGAGAGGGCTTAATCCGGTTATGGAATCCGGCAACACGGCAGTTAGTAGCAATCCTCAAAGGAGATCGAGATGATCCGATTCGCTCGTTGGCTTTTGCTCCGGACGGAAATAACCTTGTATCCCTCACCTACGTTAAACCGACACTCCGCCTGTGGCGCGCGCCATCCTGGAGGGAAATTGCCGTCACCGAGGCGAAAGATAGATCTGAGGGTGAGCCGCGATGAACCCGTCTCGATTTCAACCCAGGCCCCAGAGCTTCAACCACGGCCGCCGTCGTCCGTTAAGCTTTTGCAATGCCCCGCTCAGAGAGTGAAAGCGATTTACGTCCTCGTAGTGTCCGAAAATTAACGGTATTCCGGAATGGAGGAGAGCAGGAGAATGGCCCGGCGCCGAGCCTGAGGTCTGGCTTGCGCAAGCAAGTTTTGCGAGGCTGGAGCCGTGGACACTTTCCAATTCCTGCTCATTTGCGTTGCAGGCTGGCTCAATCGCAACCATCAGGGCGTCATCGCGTATCTCCAGGAGGTGCCGTGTCGGCCTTACGAGAGAACGGCCAAACCGTCCCCTGAGATTGCCAATGCCCTGGGCGTCACTCAGCGCACTGTTTTCGCTATCTCGGTGCCGGGGAGCGATGAGAGAGGCGTGATTCCTATGAGAGTTTTGGTACCTTTGAGGCGCTGGACCCGGCGTGGAGCGCCCCGGCGAAGGCGCTAATGAAGGAAAGACTCCCGCGCTCTCAGGCGGGCAGGCTAAGCAGCTCCTTAACGCTCCACCCGCTGACCCACTTAAGGGTAAGCGCGATCGGGCAATATTGGCGGTGCTCCTTTACCATGCGCTCAGGCGCGATGAGCTTTGCAAGGTAACCGTCCGGCGGGGCCGTCTTACCGAGAGGGAGGCGGTTACTGCGGATTCCGACGAAAGCGTACACCTATTCCGATCCATTCCGAACACTAGCCCGACCAATCCGTACAGTAATCGGAGCGAAGCGACTCTGCAGGTCTGTGGTTAATGAGGTGTACGGATTGAGTCAAGGTTTTCGAGTCGCACACCTCTCTCTTTTTCGGAGCCCTTCTGAGGGCGACGCCTTGGCGGTCTACTCGCGCCGTCTATTCGGGCAGGCGGGCGAGCGGCGGCGAGAGCTTCCGAGCATCAAGCTCGTCTCGCCGCCGGTCGCTACCGCGTAACGGTGAAGTGGTCCCCGAAATTAGGACCAGAGGCTAAGCTATAAACTTTCGGGGTTCTGCTCCATATGAGAAAGAGCAGAGCCATGAAAGCAAAACGCAAACGATACAGCGGGGCCTTCAAAGCCAAAGTCGGATTGGAGGCCATTCTCGGTGTCAAAACGGTCGGGCAATTAGCCCGGGAATATCAGGTGCACCCGACGCTGATCACGCGATGGCGAGGGTGATCAGCTTCCGGAGCTATTCGAGACGCCCGCCCAAGCCCGGCGGACTCGGAACGGACCATCGCTCAACTGCACGGGCACGGACGCTACGCTTGCCACGATCGCTTGCGGCAACGGCCTGGGCCTTATCGGGGGTGATGATGGCTTGATTCTCACATCGCGCGATGCTTTGTCATGGGTGCGACAAATTTCCGGAACGCGGTGTTACATTGGCAAGATCGTTTTTGATCGCGGGCGCTTCATCGCCACGGCGGGCAACCTGCAGTTTGCGTCAAGCGACGGCTCGCGTTGGTTAGTCCTGGATATCGAACCTGTTCCCAGGCCGTTGGTCGGCCTGCCCCAATAGCTGCGGTTCCCGTAGTCGGCCTTGGGCAATGAACTTCCGGGAATGACGAAATCCCAGCGAGATCTCATCTCAGTATTCATACGCCGCTTCATCACCTCAAGGACGGCCTTGCCGAGGCAGACTTCCTGTCGGGACTGCATTTGTCATAGAGAACTCAGACCATCGTCACGAGGGCGATCACCGTGTGCATCACGCTTCCGATCACAAATTCCGCGCTGTTTCGCGGCACCAAGCGCGTCAATCTGCCAAGTTAGGATGCTCTGGCTCCGCTCCTTCCTCGGGCTCCTTCCGTTTCCTACGCCCGAAGCGTGTCGGTTTGCCGACCTGCCGCCTTTTCCCCCCTAGACCCGTCATTGATTCCCGAGAGTCGGTCTTCTGACCGTTGTTCACTCTCAAGCTTCCTCTTGCCTGGAGATTCGATATGATCGGCCTCGTGTCCGACGTTACCCAGTTCCTCAACTTCTTGGATGCGGGCGGTCCGAAGGCGGCCGATCAATTGCTGCCGTTGGTTTATGAGGAGTTGCGCAAGCTGGCGGTGGTCCGTATGGCAAATGAGAAAGCCGGCCAAACGCTGCAGCCCACCGCATTGTTGCATGAGGCGTGGCTGAAGATAGCGGGTGACGGCAACGAACACTTCGCCAATCGCCGACATTTCTTTAAGGCTTTAACAACCCTGGCAGCGTAGCGTTCGACAGCGCGGGCAATCTCTATGTGGCGGATTTGCACCATCACACGATTCGGAAGGTGACGCCGAAACCACGATACCTCCCGCGCGCAGGGCAGGGTGATGGTTTGCCGGATATGACCGATTTGATTCGGGCTTTAGAACTTCAGTCACGATTCATCTATTCAAGCCGTATTCGCGAAGCTAAGCGTGACGGATGGCTCTTAAACGTCCGACCGAGCGCAATCTTCCCATTATTCTTCTGCGGCCGACCAAAACTGAATCGCATGCTCTTTTTGCTCTTACATTAGGGGCTAATTGACCGCAGGCGGTAGAACTGTTGGGGCTGGCTCGTGCTTGGATCTGCAAACCGGAGCGTCCCGGTCAGGTTGGTCACGGTCGCCACAAGTTGCCACGCGCCCAGTTGAGCCGAACTCTCGACGACAAAGGATTGCCCGGCCCAGGCGCGAACCATTAGATCGACGCTCCCACCGTCGCGCCTAACAGAGGGCAGCAACTGAGACGGCTCAGTCAGGACAAGGCTTTGATCGGCCCGGACATTCACGAATTCCTGAACGATTCCAGACGGCCATTCAATGCGAACCGTCTCGGCGGAGGTGGCATCCCCCAGCCCAAAGTGCGGCCGCGGTTCTTGCGCGCTTAAAAGGCCGTCTCCGACCGTAATCTGGCGCATCTGCCAGAATGATTTGCCCCATACCGTCGCTTTGACCCGGACTTTTGCCCCAATCGCGGAACGGTTTGAGAGCGTCCCGCGAAGCCGGAACTTCAACCAGTGATTGGCATTGCCATTATTGCGGTAAAGGAAGTTGCGTTCTTGCGGGCCGCCGGCGCCGTTGCTGATGAACAGGTCCATGGCGCCATCATTGTCGTAGTCTACCCAGACTGGGGTAAAGGACGAGCCGATCTCATTGGCGATGCTGCCAGTCATGATCCGAGAAAACGTCCCGTCCCCGTTGTTGTGATAGAGGAAATTGTTTTGGCCTTTGCCCGATCCAAACACACCCAGATTGGCGATGCAGAGGTCGAGCCAGCCGTCATTGTCGTAATCACCCCAGCTCGCACCCGCGGAGTAGGCTCCTTCTGTACCCAGCGCGCCCGCGGTGGCGAGAGCAAACACGCCATGGCCGTTGTTTTGGTAAAGCTGGTTGATGGTGTTTGTGCCGTAGGCAAGGAGGACTAAATCCAGGTCCCCGTCGTTGTCGTAGTCTGCGACCGTGCTCTGTGTCAGCTCGGCGCGAATGGTCACAAGGGGCCCGACTTCCGCAGCCATCAACCGGGTGAACCGGCCCGCGCCCTCGTTGCGATAGAAGGCACAATCCACGTTGGGATTGTCCGAAACCACGAACAGGTCTAAGTCCCCATCGCCGTCAGCGTCAAACCACGAAGCGCTGCGGCCGAAGACAAGATCGGTGGCAATGCTTCCCGCGGTTGCAGCCGGGGCTCTGGCAAACTTGCCCGTCCCTTCGTTATGATGGAGGTTCTGCGAGCCGGTGGTGTCGCCAACGAACAGATCCAGATACCCGTCCCCGTCATAGTCGGCCCACGCCGCAGTTTCAGGCTCTGAACCGCTCCTGACCGCGATGCTCCCAACCTGGGCTGGAGTCAGGCTGACGAACTTACCCTGGCCATCGTTGCGATAGAAGTGGCCGGGACCGGGCTCGCTCCCAACGAACAGATCGGGGTCCCCGTCGTTTTCAAAGTCAGCCCAGCCGAACCCCTCGGCATTGCTTGGATTTTGAGCCAGGGCGCCACCCGCCTGCCTGAGGAAGGTGCCCGTCTCCCTGGTTGTGGTAAAGGACGATGGGAAAGCCAGTTAATCGCACGGCCAGGTCCAGCCAGCCGTCGCCGTCATAGTCCTCCCAGGCCGCCCCAAAGGAATTGCCGGTGTCCCGCACTAGGGGTCCTTGGGTGATCTTGGTGAAGGTCGGATCGATTTGCAGCATGGCGCTCCGGCTCAATTTCGTCCCTGTGCTGTCGGCGACCCGGGCTTGATATTCACCCCCGTCTGACAACTGCGCGTTGGTGATGGTCAGGCTGCGATTCGTCGCCCAGGGAATCGCCTTGCTTTTGAAAAACCATTGATAATCAAGGGCCTCCGTGCTAGTCGCGGTGATTAGGAACCCAGGGTTTGCGCCGAGGCTTACCGACGCATCAGCGGGTTCTCGCGTGATTGAGGGATCGGCCAGCGCCGACGAGATCCAACCGAGAATGAGCCAGGCCGCCGGTCCGGTGGCTCCGCAGTGGAATGTCATAGGTGTGATGGCGTCGGTTGTCGGTGTGTTGTGGCCCCTTTCTATGGCCGCTTTGGCGCAAAGCGGTCGCCTGCGAGGGACCTTTTCTATATTACGCACCTCACGGCGGATCGGATGCCCAAGTTCGAGAAGATCAGGAGCGAGGCTAACGATACCGTAACAATATCCGGCCGCTCCGTGGTGGCGTGGGATGCAATGAATCGGGCCAGACGACCGTGCCCGCAGCAGCGATGCGCGGGTGAAGGGTCCAAAAGCAATGGGGTCGGCCATCTAAAGAGTTGACATGCGACGCTGCAAAGCCGCGACAAAGCGTTGGCGTTCCCGATCGTTCGATAAGGCCGTGCCAAACCGCTTCACTCCTTGCGCCGCCGCCTGATATTTCACCCCGGCTGCCGGCGCCACGTCAGTCAAGCGCAGCCCTCCGTGCCGCGTCGCTAGAGACTGGAACGACCTCCTCCGCCAAGTCCTCCGCTAAAGTTCCCCTTCCGCTAGCTCTCTCTCCGTTTGCCTCTTCGGACTCTCCCTCTTGACGGTGGGGAGCATTGTCACTCGAGTATTCGCGGCGCAGCGCGGAGGGATTAGTCACTCGCGGGAGTTGGTAGCCGTTTCTCCAACCTTTGGAGACGGTCCTGCAGGTCTCTAATCATTGCATCCTTGGCGGAGCGCTCCTTCTCCATCGTTTGGAATAACGCCTGAATGGCGGCCAAAGTGACTCCATCGGCATCGACCGTGGCAATATGTTTTTCGTCCTTCCCCAGGGCGAAGGCTGCCCAAAAATCCTGCGCTACCGGCCCAAGGTGTTCTTCACCAGGCTGTGTTTTGAATGTCCAGCGGGCGATGGGCAACGCCAGCACCCGGGAGAGTACTTCCTGACGATCGATTGGGCGGAAGTGTTCCTTGGCTTCGCGATCGCTCGTCGTATTAAAGGCGGTGGCACTGACGTCGCCGTTAACGTCCAACCGGGCTGCAGGAGTAACTTTGCCAATGGCCACATTGCCTCCGTCTGGATTGAGCAACAGATTCCGATAAGGACTTCCGCTCATGCCCGCACCGGCGCCGAGCCGAAGATCGCCTGTTTCGCTCGCCACCAAAGAATGCACTCCTCCCGCGGCGATCTGAGTCACGTGAGTTAAGCCGGCAGGCACGAGGCTCTTTCCCAAGGCCTTGTTGCCCCACGAGACGACAGTGCCGTCCGACTTGAGGGCCAAGGCGTGATCGTATCCCGCGGAAATGGCAACGACGCCGCTCAGGCCGGCCGGAACGTTCGCCTGCCCATTAAAACTGTTGCCCCAAGCCAGCACTGTCCCATCCTGTTTCAACGCCATCACGAAATCACCTCCAGCCGAAATCGCCACCACGCCGCTGAGACTGGCTGCGCCCGCGGTCTCGCCAAAGGAATTCTGCCCCCAACCCACCACGGTACCATCGTTCTTCAAAGCGAAACTGGTGTTATCGCCCGCCGAGATGGCTACAACGCCGCTCAGGCCCGCCGGAACGTCGGTCTGGCCAAATTCGTTATATCCCCAGGCCACCACCGTACCGTCACCTTTCAATGCCAGGCTGTGGACACCCGCAGCAATAGCGACAACGCCGCTCAAACCGGCCGGGACAGTGACTTCCCCGAAGAGATTTTGCCCCCAGGCTACGACTGTGCCGTCGCTTTTCAACGCGAGACTGTGGAAATTGCCAGCTGCGACGCTGACAACTCCGGTCAGCCCGGCTGGGACATCCGTTTGGGCATATTGATTGAATCCCCAGGCCGCGACCGTTCCATCGGACCTTACAGCCACGCAGTGAACGTCACCCGCGCTGATGGCGAGTGGCCTCCCCAACCCAGGCGGCACTGTTGACTCGCCTGATTCGTTCCGCCCCCAGGCGATCGCTCCGACCCCCTTCTCCAGGACCGCATCCCCAATCCGGACGCGATCGGTCTCGAATTGAGTCGCCTTCGCGATGCCATTCACATCCAGCTCTGCCGCTGGCGTAGCCGTACCGATTCCGATCCGCCCATTAAATTGGCTTTGGCCCCTGAAGCTGGGATTGTCCACAAGCTTTGAGGCGACGTCCGCGGTGTTCGCCTGCTCTGCCACCAGCGCATACCCGACAGCTCCCACGCGTTGATCCGGGCGCAGCAATTCAAATCCGTGGGTGCCGTCGTCGAACCAAACTCGCAATCGGACATCTGGATTGGCAAACGCGCTCGCCGGAATCGGCGGCCCTCCCAACGCATCCGAGTCACCAAGCAGGACCGAATACAGGCCTTTTTCGACGGTGAGAAGCAGCGCCGAGTCCGGAATACCATCGGTCGGAGCTGAGTCCGCCGCGTTCATCCAGTAGAAAGTCGTTCCGGCACCGTCGACGAGGGCGAATTTGAAGTGACCGGTCCCCTGGAAGGGAACGCCATTGACACTGACGCGGCCCCGCAAATGCAACAAATGTGGGACGTCGGCCGCCGTGGTCGCGGGAATCAAGCCGCCGGCGGGGGCATCTGGGATCAATGCCAGGATTGGGACGAACAAAAATGCCACTCGGTGTAGTTTCAGATTTAGAGCTGTTTGCATAGTGCTCTGGTCGGTTGTCTCGTTGCCCTGATCATCATGGACAAACTGGTTTCCTTCCTCCAATGCGCCGTTTCCGGGAAAAAGGCGACATGCAGCCGATTTCGAAAGGTTGCGCATGCTTTTGCGTCAAAGCGCGGTGTTGGCCCCTTGCCCGTTGCTCGCTGACGAATGGCCGCCGCAAGTGATAACCCAGGTAGCTTCCGGCCAGACCGGCGCCTAACTACATGAGCCGGGCTGCTCGGCCAAGGGAGCCTTTTCCAATGGCTTTCACCACTCCCACCATCCTTTCTTGAGAAGTTTCGTCGTGACCGACAATGCTCGGTCAACCAAGGCCAGAGTCTTCTGCTTGCCTCGCGAGACATCTTGAAGCCAATGGGTTACAATGCCGATATAGAATAACCCAACGGCATAGGCGCCAAAGTCCCCGACGGGTGGAATCTCACCCCTTTCCTCAGCCTTCGCCAAAATCGAGCGAATGAATCGAAGGTATTTGAGTCGATGCTCTTGCGATTCGAAACTCAACGGACTCAATGTCGAGGTGGGCTGCAATGCCCGAAAGAAAACTGCTCCGATGAAATCCTCATAAGGCTCAATGTATTCAAGCTGCCGGTGGATAACGGCGAATAGCCTTTCCGGAAGCGACGCCTTTTCCAGATGGACGCGGTGGCGCTTTGATCTGCCGAGATTAAGTGTTCCTGCCAGACGATGGCGGCACCAGCTAAAGAGGCGCGGCAGGGTTCCAGGCTTTAGTTAGTTATGGGTGTTCTTTGAACCCCTTTCCTACGGCAATGGCGGCTGCAGTTGATCAATCGGCTGGATGGATCCTTGGCCGCCGGACAATAACACAATGGCCTTCGCCTGGGCAGCGACGAGCGGCCTACTGACCAGCGGGGCGTTCCTGTGGTGAACAAGGTCGAGGGATTTCAGACCAGTCCCGCTTTTTGCACCGCCAAGCGGGTCGTTTCGGAAGATTGATGAAGAATCGTGCGCCAGCCGCGGCGCTGCCCGGCTTCGATATTCTCGAGGCGGTCGTCGATGTAGAGTAAGTCGGCCCCGGAAAGCTGGGCGGCGTGCTCCACCACTTCATACAACCGGCTGTCCGGCTTCATCACGTTATGTTCGTAAGACAGAATATATCCATCGAAGTGATGGAAGAAAGGGAAGCGCCGGCGGATATGGCAGACTGCGATCTCGTTCGTATTCGAAAAGATGTAAGTGGGAGTTCCCTGAGAGCGCAGTTCGCCGTGCAGCTGAATCATCGGCTCGATCGCAGTAAAGATATCGGAAAAGAGGTCTCGAAACTCCTCGAGATTACCGCAAAAACCGGAAGCGCTTTGCACTTCGGCGAAGAATTGGGCCGTGGTCAGAAGATTGGTTTCATACTGATGAAGCAAAGGAGATTGGTTGAGGAGCGTCTGCAGTTCCGCTGTCGAGAGGCGGCATCGCTTTTGCAGGCGATCGATTGCAATCCCGTAGTCGAAGTCTAACAGGACCTTGCCTAAATCAAAAATCACTGCTTTCGGAGTCGTCATCATGATGTTGGCGCCCCGGGGTTGGGGACGGGGCGCGGCAGGCGTTTCAATCCAAGGTGCGGCGCCCGTCGATGGCTCGGCTAAGGGTCAGTTCGTCGGCAAATTCGAGCCCGCTACCGACGGGCAGGCCCTGAGCGATGCGTGTCACTCTGAGGCCCCGGCTGCCGAAGAGCTTGCCCAGATAAAAGCTGGTCGCATCGCCCTCGACGTCGGAAGCCAAGGCGAGTATCAACTCGCGAATGGGCTCCCGGTCGCACCGCGCTTCCAGCGCGGCGATCTGCAGGTCTTCCGGGCCAACGCCGTTGAGCGGGGAGATGCGCCCTCCGAGAACGTGGTATCGGCCTCGATACGCGCCTGACTTTTCAATGCTGATAATATCGACCGGCCGTTCCACCACGCACACCAGCGCCGGCTCCCGCTTCGGATCGGAACAAATCGCGCAGGGCTGCTGTTCGGTGAGGGCTCCACAGTTGGCACAGGCGACCACGCTATCGCGCGCGCGGATCAGAGCTTGGGCGAGCTGATGAATCGACGCTGTGTCGGCTTGGGCGATGTGCAGGGCAAGGCGCTCGGCGGAGCGAGGGCCGATGCCGGGCAAGCGGCTCAACGCGGCGATCAGAGCATCGAGCGGTTCTGGGAGGGAAACCATCAGGGCAAAACGACCGCCTCCGGACGTTGTGATTGCCGGGCTGCGACCAATCGACTAAACCAAGCCGGGAATGTTGAACCCGCTCGTGACCTTGCCCATTTCCGCATTCGAAAGCTCCTTCACTTGGGCTAAAGCGCTGTTGGTCGCGGTCAGGATCAAGTCCTCGAGCAGCTGGGTATCAGCCGGATTGACCGCTTGAGGATCGATTTTGATGGAAGCGATAGTTCCGTCTCCTTTTGCCACCACCTTGACGACCCCACCGCCGCTGGTGGTCTCAACCGTGCGCGCGGCGATTTGGTTTTGCACTTCTTCCATCTGCCGCTGAATGCGAGCGGCCTGTTTCATTAACTTGCCAATGCTAGACATACTTTATCGAGTTGAGGGTTGGATGCCGCTGGCTCTGATCGTGGCCGCGTCAGGCGCGGACGTCGACAATTTGCCCGCGAAACAGATCAAGCGCCTGCTTGATCAAAGGATCATTCTTGAATGTCTCCTTGGTTGACGGTGCCGTTGACTTGGGCGGTTTTGCGTCCACCGAGGGCTCCGCCGGGGTCGAGGCCATGGGTGATCCCGCCTCCGGTTCGGGCCGTTCAGCCGGCGGACTCGGACGAACCCATCCCGAGGGCGGTTCTGCCTGGACGAACTTCACTTGGACGTCCGGGTAGCCCAGTTCATGCAGCTTCGTTTGAATCAGCGTCCGGTTCTTGGGATTATCCACCAGGCTGAGATGATCCGCAAACTGCGGATCAAAGCCGATCGTGAAAACTTTGCGGACGAGTGAGACTGGATGCGCTTCGAGCAAGTAAGTTCGGGCAAAAGGGCTAGCCCGCCCGACTGCGTCGACGACTTTGGACCAGAGTTCCGCCAGGTTCAGGTCAGCCGCAACTGGCGTCGGCGGGGAAGCAGCCGGACGCACCGATGGTGTGCTCGCCGCGACCGCGGTTGGATTCGCGGGCGGCTGGGTTGCGGGCGGAACAGCGACTGGCGCGGACGCGGGAGGAGCAGGGGGCGCCTTGGCCTTGGGCGCGTCGTTGCCAGCAGGGCGCGCCGCCTGGAGCTTTTGCAGGACGGAATCGATGCTCACCATGTGCCGTGTTTGAATGGCTTTGAGCAGGGCAACCTCGATCAGAATGCGCTTGGAGGCGGCGTCTCGCAGCTTACTTTCCGTTTCACTCAGCAGGTCCATGATGCGGGTCAGGACCTCCGTGGTCAGGACACGACTTTGCTCGAGCAGTTCGGTCAGTTCGGTATCCGAAGCGTCCAGGAGAGTGGTGTCGCCATTGGAGACCTGCAACAACAGCAGATTACGGAAATAATTGAGCAGATCAGCGAGGAGTCGCGCCAGGTCCTTGCCGGTTTTAGCGAGGTCATCCAGTTGCCGCAGGACGGTTTGATTATCGCCGTTCAAGATGGAACGGGCGAGGGCGAAGACTTGCTGGCGCGACGTCAGGCCGAACATGGAGAGGACGTCGTTCTCCACAATGTGGTCGCCGCAAAAGCTGATCAGTTGGTCGAGGGCCGATTGGGCATCGCGCATTCCGCCGTCCGCCCCACGGGCCACCGAGTGCAGCGCCGGTTCATCGATTTCGACCGACTCGAGCTTGGCAATATGAGCGAGATGTTGGACGATCTGCCCTGTCGGGATGCGGCGCAGGTCAAAGCGTTGGCAGCGGGACAGGATCGTGGGGAGCACTTTTTCCGGCTCGGTGGTGGCGAACATGAACTTCACATGCGCGGGCGGTTCTTCCAGCGTCTTCAAGAGCGCGTTGAATGCTTCTTTCGTGAGCATGTGCACTTCATCGATAATGTAGATTTTGAAGCGCGCCGTGGCCGGAGCATATTTGACCGTCTCCCGCAGTTCGCGAACCTCCTCGATGCCGCGGTTACTGGCGCCATCGATTTCAAGCACATCGAGAGATCGCCCTTCTGCAATTTCCTGGCAGCGCGGATCGTCATCGGAAAAATCGACCTTCGGCCCGCCGGTGCAGTTCAGACATTTGGCAAAAATGCGGGCGAGAGTCGTCTTACCGGTGCCGCGTGGTCCGACAAACAGGTAGGCGTGAGCGATGCGATTTTGCTGAATGGCGTTGCTCAGCGTCTGGGTGACATGTTCCTGCCCGACGACGTCGGCGAAACGCTGGGGACGATACTTGCGGGCTATTACCTGGTAAGACATTCCCGTGTCGGCTGTTTATGGTTGCACTGTTTGGAGGATCATGAGTCTTTGAGGCGCGATTTCAAGTCAGGACCGGGGTGGGAACCAAAACGCCAGGGTGACCACGGCAGATGCAGAGCAAACTACCGTTGCTGCATTCCTGCCCTGGCGGGGTTCGTAAGTCCACATTCCGTGGGCCCTGGCAAACTCGGGGGAAACGGTAAGGTCGGAGCGTCAACACGGCAAGAGGATTCGAAAGAAAGGAACCTCCGCTTGAAATCGGCCCGGCGGCCTCTCACCCCAGAAGCCGCCGAGTCGTCCATGCTAAACACCCCTATCAACCGTTAATAGTCGAGCCGATTTCGCGTCCGGCGTAAATCGGGGGGGCATTCGAAAGAGGACTAAAGGAATCCCTCAGCGCCCTGTCTCCGGCTTGGCGGACTCTTCCTCCGGACGAACCACAGCGACGATGCAGGCCTCCGGATTGAGATAAGCGCGCGCGATGCGTTGGATCTCTTCCAAGGAGACGGCCTCGTAGCGAGCGTCTTCCGAATCGCAGCTTTGGTAGCCCAAGCCATACAGCTCGTCCAACGCAGTGGTCATCGCGTACGCTCCGAGGTCCTGCCGGGCGATCTTCTTTTGTCCGATCAGTTTCGCTTTGGCCCGCTGCAATTCGGTCGCGGTCAACCCGCCGACCCGGAGCGACTCCGCTTCCTTCAGCAGTTCAAATTCGACCAGGCTGGCTTTCTCGGGTGCTGTGCCGGCATAAAAGGCGAAGTATCCAGGGCGCAAGCCAAGGAAATTCTGCGCACCGACATAGTAAGCCAGTCCAAGGTTTTCGCGGATTCTGACAAAGAGACGGGATCCAAGGTCGCTCAATGCCTCTTGGATCAATTCCAGCCCGTAGCGGTCAGGGTTGTGCACGTCCACCCCTGGAAAGCCAATAACCAGTACCGCCTGCTTCTTGTCGCGGTATTCGGCGACATGCTCGCGTCCTGCCAGGGCGATGGGGCCGCCGGTGTTATCTTCCGGCGCAGCTTGGCGGACCCAACCGGACGTCTGTCGTTCGACGGCGGTCCGCACCGTTTCGGCGTCGATATCTCCATAGATGGCCAGCACCCCATTGTTCGGGCGGACGAGCGCGCTGTACATGGCCTGGATGTCGCTGGTCTGGAGCGCAGAAACGCTTTCTTCGGAGCCTTGGGCGTCAAGTCCGTAAGTGCCGTTGCCGAAAAGGGCCCGGCGCATAGCGCGACTCGCACTGGTCAGCAAGTGATCGCGTTGGGCTCGGATATTAGCGAGCTGGATCTGCCGCTCGCGCTCGAGCGCCGACGGCGGGAACGTCGGGCGGAGAATCACATCCGCGAGCAGATCCAATCCTTGGTCGAAATCGACTTTGAGAACCTGCGCATTGACGCCGAAGCTATTGTTGCCGCCGTAACTGTCGATGCTGCCGCCAAGGGATTCGATCTCCGTGACGATCTGCTCGGCCGTCCGGCGAGCCGTTCCTTTCAGGAGCAGCTTGGCCAGGAGCAAGGTGACCCCGTTGGTCCTGGGGTTCTCCGCCAGGACACCGCCTTTGAAGACGGCGCGAAACTCGACAAAAGGGAGGCGATGATCTTCTTTAACGAGCAGCCGCAGGCCGTTGGCTAATTCGAACTTGCGGATGGGATTTTCAACCAGGACTTCCGCGGCATGCAACTCCGTTGGGCTGCTGCCCGTCGGGAGCAGAGCATAGAAGGTCCGGTTTTCTGGAGTGAGGTATTGCCGGGCGACGTCGCGGAGTTGCTCAGGAGTGACGCGTCGGACGGCAGCGAGGTAGCGTTCCGAAAAGTTGAGGTCGGCTGCGGCCAGCCAATTGCCGCCGAGATCCTGAGCCTGGCCTTGCATGGTTTTCCTGGTGGCCAGGGTGGCGGCCGTGAACTGCTTGACGGCCTTGGACAGCTCGGATTCCGCGACGAGATCACGCTTCATTCGATCCACTTCAGCGAGGAGGGCGGCCCGCGCCGGGGTGAATTGAGGAGGATCGATGACGGCGCTCATGCCGAGCAAGCCAGGGTTGCCAGGGCTGTAGGTCCAAGCGTCGGCGGAGTGAACGACCCCCTGTTTCTCCCGCACTTCCTGGTACAACCGCGAACTGTGACCCGACCCGAGCAAAGTCGCCAGAACATCCAGCGCCGGGGTGTCCGCATGGCGGAGGTCGGGAATATGCCAGGCGATGTGAAAATGGCCAACTTCGATCGGCGCTTCTTCGATCATCTCGCGCGGCCCGGCTTGCTGCGGTTCGGCCGGCAGCACCTGGGGTGGCAAGGGCCGTGCCCGCACGCCGGCAAAGGCCTTCCGAATGCGATTTTCCACCGCCTCCGTTTTAAGATCGCCTACCAGGACGAAGAAGATGTTGTTGGGGGCATATTTCTCCCGGTAGAAAGAGACTAAATCCTCGCGCTGGACCTCGTTGAAGATGTCGGGATAGCCGATGACGGTGTAGCGATACGGGCTGCGCGTGTAGGCGGTTTCGAACAAGCGGCGACTGGCGCGGCGGCCCGGGTCGTCCTGGTTCATATCCATTTCGCGGAGGATGACCTGTTTTTCCCGTTCGACTTCTTCGGCGGGGAGGGTGGCATTGCGCATGATATCGCAGAGGATATCGATGGCGACGTCCGCGCCGGTATTGGGGACATTGATGTAGTAGACGGTGCGATCGAAGGAGGTATAGGCATTCATGTAGCCGCCGGCATCCTGCACCTCTTGATCGATGCGGCCGGCGCCCCGGGTGGTGGTGCCTTTGAAGAGCATGTGCTCGAGCATGTGCGACAGCCCAGCCCCGAGCCAGCGGCCTTCATCGATGCTGCCGGCTTTACACCAGGCCTGGGCTGAAACCACGGGGGCGCTATGGTCTTCGCGGCTAATAATGGTCAGACCGTTCTCCAGCGTGGTCAGACGAGTGCCAGCGGGTAAAAAGGGGATCTCCGGTTCAGCGCTGTCCGGGGTGGGCGAAACGGTGCGCAGTGTCCGGGATTCGGTGGGCATGGACATAACTAGGTCGGCTCGGGCTTGGTTTGAGGCGCGGCCGCAATCGGGGCGCGTCGCTGCGGCCGGAAGGGAGCGCAGAAGGCGTCTTCAAAGTCAAAACCGTCTTTGAAGTCCTGCCGGCTGTCATTCTCAGTCTTACTGAGCAATCCCTGGTCGACCATGTTGAAGACGATCTCTCCGAAGTCCTGGCACTTGGTAATGCCCCACTCGTTCAGGACGGTTTTGGCCATCGGCCCAAACTGCGCGAGGGCGTAGGCCCTGAGACCACCGAGCAGTTCACGTCCGCTGACATGACGCGGTTCGTTCCGTTTGCCTTCGGTCAGTTGCCGTTGCGTAAAATCAAGGGCCTCCCGGAGGAATAAGTAAGCGTCGCGGGGATAGCGCGTGTCCTGGCTGAGAATGCGTTGAAGGACCTCGTCGAAGTTCAGCGGTTGCATCAAATCAAGGCGAGCGTTGAACCGGTGAACTGGCCGGGGGATGGGCCGTGCGATAGCTCCTGACCGCTAAACCAGTCAGGAGCAAGAGCAGAATCACAGTCAGGACCATTTGTTCCTGTTTGGTCAAATGCCACACCGCTCAATGTAGCGGAGTCATTCAGCGACTGCAATATTCACCAATCTTCGCCCAACCACGATGATCTTCTTGATGGTCTTCCCCTCCAGAAAGGGCGTCACCTTGTCGCTGGCGAGGGCGGCCGTCTTGATTTCCTCCTCACTCGCGTCGGCCGACAGGGTGATGCGATCGCGAACCTTGCCGTTGACCTGGACAGCCATCTCCACTGTCGACTCGACCAGGTGGCGGGATCGTAGTCCGGCCATGCCTGGTATGCCAGCGCCAGGTCCGGCTTGGGCACAGCCGAGGGAAACCGGCCGATCAGCTTGGCCCAGAGTTCCTCAGCAAGATGCGGCGCGAACGGCTGCAGCAGGATCAGGAAACTGGCCAGCACGGATGCCGGGCGCCGCTCCCAGGCCGTGGCTTCATTGATAAAGACCATCATGGCGGAGATGGCCGTGTTGAAGCGCATTCCTTCCAGATCTTCGGTCACTTTTTTGATGCAGGCGTGCAGTGCTTTCAGCGCACCCGCGCCGGGGGCAAGATCTTGAACGGCGCCATTCAGCCCAATTCCGTCCAAGAGATCCGGGCCGCGGCGGCATCGAGCGCCCAGGCTTGTTCGAAGTCGGTCTCGCTTGCTTCGTCGATGAAAACGCGCCAAACACGGCCGAGAAACCGATACACTCCTTCGACGCCGTTCGTGCTCCACGGCTTAACCATTTCCAAAGGGCCCATGAACATCTCATAGAGGCGGAAGGCGTTGGCCCCGTATTCCGCGAGGACGTCATCGGGGTTGACGACGTTGCCGCGGGATTTCGACATCTTCTGTCCGTCCTCGCCGAGGATCAGGCCTTGATTCACGAGTTTGAAGAAGGGCTCGGCCGTGGAGACGTGGCCGAGGTCATACAACACTTTGTGCCAGAACCGGGCATAGAGCAGATGCAGCACGGCGTGCTCCGTTCCCCCCACATAGAGGTCAATCCCGGCCGCGCCGAGGCCGAGCCTGGGCGCGCCGCGCGCCCTCCGCCGCCGATCGTCCCATCCAGCTACTCCTCAGCTGTCCGACCACAAAAAGCCGTTGGGTTGGTCGGGTCAAGATAGCGCAGGTACTAACAGCTTCCCGCCCATTGGGGCATGGTGTTCGTCTCGCGAACGGCACCGTCCGGCAGATGAACCCACTCCTTGGCTCGGGTCAGCGGCGGCTCCCCGGAAGCGGTCGGCTTGAAATCGGACAGACTCGGTGGCACGACTGGCAGCTGGCTTTCCGGCAGGGCTTCATGGCACGCCGTTCCCTGGCTATCTTTCCGCCAAACGATGGAAATGGCTCCCCTAATAGCGTTGGCGGCTGAAGAGCCAGTCGCGCAGCTTGTAATTGACCATCCTTCGGCCGACTTGGCGTTCTTCCAGCCAACCGGCGATGCGCTGCTTGGCTGCCGGGGTCGGGAGGTCATTCAAGAAATCTGAATTGACGCTGACGCCATCGCCGACAAAGCCAAGCGACGCCCCGCGGGCGCTCGGACAACTTCGCGGATGGGCAGGCTGAACTTGCGGGCGAACTCGAGGTCGCGGGTCATGGGCCGGCACAGCCATAATTGCGCCGGTCCCGTAAGAAGCGAACGTAGTCGGCTATCCAGATGGGAATCCGTTCATTGTTGACCGGATTCAGCGCATAAGCGCCGGTAAACGCCGGTCTTTTCCTTGGCCAGTTCGGTCCGCCCAGGTCACTCTTGCCAGCTGCGAAGCGCGGTAAGCCTCGACCTGCTGGCGGTGCTCGGAGTGGTCAACGCATCGACCCATTTATGCTCAGGCGCCAGGACCATGTAAGTTGCGCCAAACAACGTATCCGGCCGCGTGGTGAAAACGGTGATCTGCCGGTCAGAATCCAGGATCCGAAACTGGACCTCGGCGCCTTCGCTGCGTCCGATCCATTTCGCTGCATTTCCTTAAGGAATCGGTCCAGTCAATCGTTTCCAGATCCTGGAGGAGGCGTTCGGCATAGGCAGTGATCCGGAGCATCCATTGGCGCATCGGTTTGCGGACGACCGGAAAGCCTCGACCTCGCTTTTGCCTTCGATGACCTCCTCGTTCGCCAGGACAGTGCCGAGGGCTTCGCACCACCAGACGGGCGCTTCGCTCACATAAGCCAGGCGTTTGCTATCGCGGTAAGCGCGCCGCTGCGCTTCCCAATCGTCCGAGGCGGCTTTTCCGTCCCGGGGCTGGAGATTGGCTGGCAGTACGGCAGGGAATCGATCGGCTCGGCCTTGTTGGTTTGGGAGTTGAACCAGGAGTTGTAAAGCTGGAGGAAGATCCATTGGGTCCACTTGAAATAGCTTGGATCGGTCGTATCGATTTCCCGGCTCCAGTCGTAGCTAAACCCGAGCGCTTGGATTTGGCGCTTGAACGTCGCGACGTTCTGTTCGGTTGTCCTACGCGGGTGCTGGCCGGTTTTGATGGCATACTGCTCGGCGGGCAAGCCGAAGGCGTCCCACCCCATCGGATGCAACACGTGATAACCGCCCGCCCGCCGGTAGCGGGCAAGAATATCTGTGGCGGTGTAGCCCTCCGGGTGTCCGACGTGCAGACCAGCGCCCGACGGGTAGGGGAACATGTCCAGAATGTAAAATTTCTCGGGCAGGGTCTGATGCCGGCGCGCAAAAGGATGATTCGATGGGATCGGCTCCCCCGGGTTCCACGCCCGGAAGAGCTGCTGCTGGTTCCAAGCCCGTTGCCATTTGGGCTCAATCAACTGAAACGGATACTGCTTGCGCGCGGTCGACATAGCCCGGGGAATATCAGGGAAAGGGGAAGGGGCAGCAATACCCGATTTGCGGGCGGGGCTGCCTTGACCGGGACTATTTCCGCAGCATCGTCGCGCGCAGGATATGATAGACGTCCGTCGAGTCAATCCGGTCGGCAGCTGGAGCCAGATCGCCTTTCGCCATGAGGAGCGGTCCGTCCGCGGGCGCGGAGGGACGTCCATGCGAACCTCGCACTAACCGGGCATCCAGCGGGATTACATCCATCAGCATGCGAAAGCCGAGTTTCTTTTGGAGCAGCCGGGCTGCAATCTTCAACTGGACCCAGCGCAAGGCAGGGTCGACAAACAGCTCGACCGGGTCGTAACCGGGCTTGCGGTGAATGTCGACCGTCCGGGCAAAGTCAGGGGCAACGGCGTCGTCCAGCCAATAATAGTAAGTGAACCAGGCGTCAGGTTCGGCGATGGCGACGATGTCGCCCGCCCGGGGATGGTCGAGGCCGAGTGCGGCGCGGTCGCGATCGGCCGCGATTTGTTCGATGCCTTTCAGGGAACGCAGCAGCTCGCAGACTTGAGGCTTGATGGCAGGGTCGTTCAAATACACGTGAGCCACCTGGTGGTCGGCGACGGCCAGGACCTTGCTCGCGCCCGCATCGAGCAGCTCGAGCCCCAACTCCTCCTTAAGGGCGAGCCAACCTTGTTGCCGAAACAGTCTGTTCAAGTGCACGGGCCTGTCGACGGGCCCAATCCCGTACTCGGAGAGCAGCACCACCTGGATAGAGCGGCTTTCGTAAAACGCCACCAGATCGCCCACAATTTGGTCGATGAGTGCCAGATCACGCCGGATCTTGGGATCAACCGGTCCCAGACGCTGTAGATTGTAGTCAAGGTGCGGCAGATAGACCAGGGCGAGCGTGGGCTGATATTTCTGCTCAATCCATTTGGCGGAGGCCGCGATCCAGCGGGTGGCCGCATCGGCCTTAAACCCCGCGGAGTCAAGACCCGCGGCCGGGCCCCAGAACGCGGGAAAGGGAAACTCTCCCAGGTCCTCTTTAATGGCCGGGCGGATGGAGGACGGCCAGGTATAGATATCGAACACCTTGCGCCCATCGGCGGGGTAGGCCGGGCGGGGCGTGATCGAGTAATCCGCGCTTGAATACATGTTGTACCACCAAAAGAGCTTGGCACAGGTGAAGCCCGGATTCGTGGCCCGCAAGTCCTCCCAGAGCTTCCGCCCGCCGACGAGATGATTGGACTGTTTCCAGAACTGGACTTCAGCGAGCGCGCGATCGTACCAGCCGTTGCCAACAATGCCGTGTTTGGCCGGCGTCAAGCCGGTCAGGTAGTTGGCTTGAGCAGGACAGGTGACGGCCGGCAGGGCCGGAGCGATGGTCAGGCAACGGCTGCTTTTGGCGAAGGTGGCGAGATGCGGCGTGGCCGGCCCGATCAGTGCCTGGCTTAGCCCGACGACATTGATCACCGCGGTGCGCCTCATTGGCCTGAAAGGATTACCCTTGGGCGAGCCGGCGGTTTTGCTTCCGTTGCTGCCGATCCGTGCAGCGTCGCTGAAGTTGATGGATGGCGTCAATCACCAGCTTGATGTGCATTTCATGGACTTCGACGCCGCGGCCGATGGCCTGGAGCAAGGTTACGGTCAGCATTCCACCCAGATGCTCGCGAAATTCTTCCAAACCCTGCAGCACCATCAATGATCCGCTCGAATCCACATGCAACAGCTCGTTGGCAAAAAGGTCGAAGCCGAGCCGTTCTAGAAGAGACAACACTCGCTCGGCGTCGCAATCATTGATTAACCCGATCAGGTTTGAATAGACCACGTCCAGTCCGATGCCGATGGCCACGGCTTCCCCATGCCGGATCTTGTATTCCGAGAGCTGTTCCAGCTTGTGCGCGGCCCAATGCCCAAAATCCAGGGGCCGCGCCGAGCCGAATTCGAATGGGTCGCCGCTGCCGGAAATGTGATCGATGTGCAATTCGGCGCAGCGAAAGATCAGCGGTTCGAGCGCAGCCGGTTCAAACGCGCGGAGCCGCTCGGCGTCTCGTTCGATCGCTTCAAAGAAGGCCGCGTCCCGTATCAGAGCGACTTTGACCGCTTCGGCATAGCCGGCCCGTTTGTCTCGGGGAGAAAGGGAAGCGAGCAGCTCGAAATCATTAATCACCGCAAAGGGTGGGGCGAAGGTGCCGATAAAGTTCTTTTTGCCGAAAGCATTGATGCCATTTTTGACGCCGACGCCCGAGTCGTCCTGGCTGAGGGTCGTGGTCGGAATGCGCAGGTGCCTCACTCCGCGGTGCGCCGTCGCCGCTGCCAGCCCAACCATATCGAGCAAGGCGCCGCCGCCCACTGCGAGCACGTAGGAATGCCGGTCCAAGTGATAGCGGTCGACTTCCGATTGCACCTCGGAAACATGGAAATACGAATTCTTCACGCGTTCGCCGCCTTCCATGACCAGGGGCGAACGAACGAGTTCGAGGGCGTCAGGGTGGGCGGCAAAGTAACCCTCGATCCGGCGGATCAACTCCGGTTGGCAGCGCGCCACGCTTTCGTCCACGACGATGAGGGCGCGGTGCCGCCGGGTTGCCGCCGTAGCGGCCATCACGTCTTTGAGCAATCTGTTCTCCGGCTTGAAGACGTCGTGCGTGAAGTAGACCTGGTGGCGAAACTCGAGCCGGATCTTCCGTTCGATGACAGACATCGTGGACAATTTGTTCTTCCCTCGGAGAATTGGCCAGTGAGAATTTCCAGCCGGCAAAGTCTGGGGCGGGTCATTAAGAAGCGAAACCTAAAGTTGAACATTTGCGGGTTCAACGTATTCTAAGGGACGTGCAACGGTTCCGGTTGGCAATCGCGTTGGTGCTGGCGGCGTTATGGCCGCTGGTGACCAGCCATTGCCGGTTGGAGCAAATCCCCGGTTTAGTCTTCCTCGTCTGTTGCG
>JAXMHN010000042.1:0-61559 GCA_046346765.1 Verrucomicrobiota bacterium
CACGCGGCCAGCACAGTCCCCGCCGGAAGCTGGCGGGCCTGCCGGGCGAGTTCGATGAAAACGGTTTGCGCCACCTCTTCCGCGAGTTCGCGCGAGCCCACTTGTCGCAAAGCCGCAGAATAAACGAAGTCGACGTGCCGGCGGACGACTTCGGCGAAGGCCTCCTCGGCGCGTAGCTGGACATAGCGCGCGAGCAATTCGAGGTCGGTTTCGATCATCTTCATCAAGATGTCGAAGCCGGACGCGAATTCCGACAGGAATTCTCGCGAGGGTTTGTGTCGCTCCAGACGGCAGGGTCCAGCCAGATGAGGCCAATGGACCCCAAAACGCCGGCGCGCGGTTCGGCCCGCAGCTGCGGCGGCCTAGGGTCCCCACGCTTCGCTCGGCGGGGAGGCTAGCGAGCTTGAGGCTCGCCAAGCCAAGCCTCCCCGCCCGATGCCGCCGATCTTCTGACCTCACACCCTTGACCCAAGCCATTGGCCCGTCCACCGGAGAATGTTGGGAAACTGCTGTAAAGCGAAGAAGCAGAGACGTTCCTCTGTCCTAAGATGCGACAATCGTTCGTCGTAAGTATATGAAGGGAAAGAAGTCGACAGAAGCTGCCAGGAAGATCATCGCTACCACGCACGTGACGTTGGACGGAGTCATGCAGGCACCTGGTGGACCGGAGGAGGATCCGCGAAATGGGTCACCCATGGAGGTTGGAGCATGTCTTTCGGCGACGACACTTCGGGCCGGGTCATCGGTGAGATTGTCGCCGGTGACTTCGGGCTGCTTTTGGGTCGTCGAACCTACGAGATATTCGCGGCCTACTGGCCCAATCACGACGACAACCCCATCGGCAAGGCGTTCAACAAAGCGACGAAATATGTCGTTACAAACAGTCTCCATCAACTTGATTGGAAAAACTCACAAAAAATAGACGGCAATACCGTGACCGAAGTCCGCCGACTCAAGGCCTCACCCGGGCCGCAATTGCACATCTGGGGCAGCGGTGATTTGCTGCAGACTCTCATCGCCGCCGACCTCGTCGACGAGTTCCGCATATGGGTCTATCCAGTGGTGCTCGGTAAAGGTAAGCGGTTGTTCGAGAACGGCCTTCCGCCGCGTGCCCTCACTTTGGTTGAATCCCAAAGAACTTCTGACGGCGTCCTCATGAATACTTACCAACCAGCGGGTCCTGTTCCGAAGGCGCCAACGCAAAGGGAGAAACCATCAAAAGCAGAACTGGTTCGGCGCAAGAAGCTGAAAAAAGAAAGCACCTGATTCTGGCTCGAGTTCGAAGCGGAAAGGGAACGAGCCACTGAATTCTCCGGGATCACCGAACCCGACGTTTACGTGGTCAACGAAAACCGGATTGCCTTTGGGCTGACACTCCGGCCGATGTTGATCGAGTGATCGAGTTTCAGGAGTTGTGGCGCGCCGGAGCACGCAAAATGGAAGGACCATTGGATTACGGCCCCAGCTATGATGCAGTGTCTTAGATTCCCGCGGCAATCGTTTGGGAAGCGTATCATCGGGTCCGCCAGTGAAAGCTCGCGGTTCTTTTTGGGCAAATGCATCAATTTCGTGTGACTCAATCGTGGGGAAAGCGGGGCTGGCGAGTGTCGCTGCAACAACCCGAAATGGTCAGGGCGTCTTGGGCCGCCCGACCTGTGACGGGAACATCCCAGGCAAGATGACCGTCCCGAAACGCTGGAAGGCGCGGTGGATCCGTTCAACGGTCATACCTGCGCGTCGTGTTTGCCGTGGATGACATCGGCGATTACGCTCACCCGCCTCCGCCAGCACGGCGCAGAGCTTGTCAGCGGCGAAGTGGTCCAATACCGATACTCGAATCGGCTCTGCTATATCCGAAGGCCGGAAGGAATTCTCGCCGGGGCTAGCCCACGAGCTGGGCTGAGTCGCTTCGTTTCCCCTGTCGAATGGGTCGTCGTTGATTCCCAGCTCGCGGCGGGACAAGGCGAGCTTCAGCAAACAGAGGCGCTGATTTTCCTTGTTGATTTTGCGAAAAGCGGGTCTACCTCACTCAAACGGCATGAAGCATCATCGATCGCATTCGGTATCCGTATTACTGCTGCCGGCATTGCTTGCCAGCATTGGATGGGTTGCCGATGAAGGAGAACCGCCGGCGAGCCCGGAGCTGGCCGCGGCCATGCAGCCCTATGTGGATAGCTACAAACTGGCCGGCTACGTCGCGGTGATTGCAGATAAGGACGGAAAGGTTCGCTTCAGAAACGTGGCGGGATACGCGGATGTCGAGGGCAAGAGAGGGATGCGCGCAGACAGTTTATTCTGGATTGCCTCAATGACCAAGATGTTCGCCGGGGCCTCGATCATGACGTTGGCCGACGAAGGCAAGGTCAGCCTGGACGATCCCGTCATCCGTTTTATCCCGCAACTTGAAAGGTGGATGGTGATCGAAGAGAAGGACCAATCTCATCTGCTGCTCAAACCGCTGGTCCGTCCGGTCAGCATCCGGCATCTGTTGAGCCACACCAGCGGCCTCACCGGGATGTCGGAGCTTCAGCAAGTGACCGGCTCAGACAGCACCCCGCTGAAAGCGCGCGCGCTCAGTTCCGTTACCGGGCCGCTCCAATGGCAGCCCGGCGACAAATACGCCTATGGCAACCAGGGCATGAACATCGCTGCGCGCATCGTGGAAATCGTCAGTGGCATGCCTTACGAAGAGTTTCTCCAAAAACGCTTCTTCGATCCGTTGGGCATGACGGAGACGACGTTCTGGCCCAGCGACGCCCAAGTCGACCGCCTAGCCGGCACTTATGGCCCGAACAAATTCGGTAGCTGGACGGTTAAGCAAAGCCGGGGCAGCATCAGCTTCCTCACCAAGCCATATAGCGATCGAGTCCACCGCTTCCGGAAGCCGGAGGCGGCTTGTTCTCCACCACCCACGATATTTTCCGGTACGGCCTCATGCTGGCGAACGACGGCGGACTAGAAGGCAAACGGTACCTGTCGCATGCGGCCATGGATGAATTGCGGAAAGAGCAGACCGGCGCGACTGAGGTCAATTACAGCCTTGGCTATCACCTGCGCAACGGCATACCTGGCCACGACGGCGCTTATGGCACCGATCTGTCGGTAAACCCGGCAACAGGCATGGTGGCGATCTTCATGATCCAATGCACGAGTGGCGATCAGTGGGCTGCGCGTGACCTGTTTCTGAAAACGGCTGCGCAGGTTTTTCAGCAGTAAAGTGGCGCCTGAGCCTCAGATGGGCAAAGGACATCTGGGTAGGCGCGCTGCTTTGATGATTGCGCAGGCACAGTTGTTGATTGGCCCCGACATATCCTGGCTCTGTGCACCAGTCTACTCCGGGCTCCATTCAATTCGATTTATGAACTAGAATACGACCGTCGCCGGGCGGAATGACAAAGGATCTGCCTTCCTGCCCGTGAACGTGTCTTTGGCGGAATGTTCCAGCTTCCAATTCATGTCAGCTCTCGCGCCGGGAAGGTCTATGATCACCACCCTGTTCTCTACTTTCGCGTCCAGACATACGAGTTGACCTGTTCGCCCGACCCAACGGTCGACCGATCTTAACGTCGCATCAGTACTCAATCGTGTTGATATTGGTATTGTCTGAGAAGCAGGTAGAAGAAGTCCCCACGATTAGCATACGCCAAGCTCCACCAAGAAAGTGCGGATCGGGCGGCGGTTTATGCCCGCTTGGCATCGCCCGCCAACTGCTCCGCCTTCACGAGTTTCCTCGAAGCGTTCGATCAGACTGATCTCGCGGGAGATCGCAGCAGTGATTCCGAATGCTGCATTTTTAATCACTTCCGTCCAATTTTCTGTGCGGCCGTGGCTCCAGCCTGATTCGCATATTGAAGCCATTGAGGAAGGGTGCGGCGAAGTCGTGTTTTCCACCGAATAACCACAGTTGGCCAAAATCAGGGAAATGACTCGACCTGTTGGCGCACTTCCTTGAGGAAACTGATCCAAGCTCTCCAGGTTCCTCGCGAAGATTGTCGTAGAAGACGCCGTCCACGCCCGAGTCCTGGAAGCGAGGCTGTCTGCCGAACGACCTGCCGTCGGTATTCCGCGTCGTTCCAATTCATGCGGTGGCGCCCGGCCAGAACTGCTGTCTTTGCTCATTTTTGCGGCTACCCACCGGATGGGTCCTCCGGCAGCCAACGGTCAGGCCATTCGTAAAACAGCATTTCACCGGGAGGACAACGACACCTGGATTAAGTTGTGCTGATTTGCTGCACCCGTTCCCGTGCGGCCCCGATCGATTCAGGAGTGAACGCGTCCGCCAAACCAGTGGGCTGGCGGTCATATTTCAACCCGAGCGTGCCCGATCCGACCAGCACGAGGTCATGGCGCGCCATTGCTTCCTTCGAGTTGTCGCCACGGATCGATGCCCAAAGCATAGCGACGCGTGGAAAAGGCTTAACCAGCAGGGCCGCCTCTCTTGGGGCTTCAACGGCCTGCCCGGCGAACGTTGCCCACAAGAGCGGCCCCATCCAGTGGATCACCGCGTGTCGGAATAAGAATGGTTTCATGGCAATATGGAAAACGCCGACAAGCCGGAGATTATCTCCGCCGCCTTCCCGGAAGCAATGGTGCATCCGAAGTCGTGCCCGGCGAATCAGCCGCGAAGAGCGAGAACTGCGCCGCCACCGGCGGAGCAGCGCGAGTCACGAGTAGCGTTGTTGGTTCAGCCGGTGATTCAGCTTCGACATGGAATAAACAGCCAACCATCTGAGCTCAAAGAAGCGCCGCATAGTGCGGCAGCCGCGCTTCACTCCTTTGGCCTTAAGCGGCCCGATTCGGGATGCAACTGCAAGAACCCATTGGGATGGGAAACGCCTAGTTCTTCGTCGAGTTGCGCTTCGAGCGGGTCCGGGCCTGACAGGTTGAGCCGCTTGCGCACTTCTCGTCGTAACCACCAAAAGCCTGAATTCCAACTGTACAAGTGATGGCCGTGCGGTTGGCCTTTGACGGTATTCAGAGATTCGTGGAAGGCGGGCATGTAGGCCAATTCCCGGCCGAGACGCCAGAGCAGCCGTTCGTCAACCCATGCCGGATCCATGCCGTGAATCAAACCGTCCAAGTAGTTCGCCCCGTCGTTGAGAAACCAGGAGCCCCCGAAAACGTAGGCACCGCTGTGGCCTTCCAGTAAGCTGCCGTCGGGTTTGGAGATGACCCGCATCCCGTACGGGGTCTGGATTCGAACCGAGGTCTCCAGATGCCGACGCACCATATCATCCGGGAGCAGTCGCCGGCCAAATACCGCAAATGTCAGGACCTCGCCATAAAGCGAATCCTGTCCGACATGATCTTGTTGCTTCAAGCTGGTCGCGAAATAGCCGCCGTGATCGTTGAACATCCGCCGGTAACCCGCGATGGCCCGCTCGATGTCCTCATCGGTCACTGGAAATCCCAACTCCTTGGCAGCTAGCAAGGCCCCACAATGAAACCCTTGGTTGGAAGACGGGGCATCATCGTCATCATACGGAAGCTGATCGTGGTAAGTCTTCATGATCGGCTTGTCCGGGATGAGCCGTGGCGGGATAAACAGCCCGTCGCGTTCCTGAGCCCGGATGAAGCGGTAGGCCCGCCCTACCGTGCGCGTATCCAGTTCACCCCCCGCCCGTTTCACGATGGCCGACCAGATCAGATAGTACTGAGCATTGTCCTCATAATTGAGGCGCTCGAAGAAAACGGCGGCGTGGGCTTGGGCATCGTAACCAGGATTGTCCAGACCGCGGCTCATCCAGAAGCCATCACTGACCCACTGCTTCCAGCCGTAACCCACGCCGGAGATGAACAGGTAATCGCTCTCGGTGCGCAGCAGGTTGCGTCGCAACAGCAGATACGAAGAATTGCGCAAGATGGCTTCAAGGCCCGACCGATTGAATCCCCGCGCATTGGCGAGCGCGAGGTGCGCGGCCAGTTGGATGTCATAGAGAGATTTGACGGGCGAAGCGAAGATCCAACTTTTCCAGTTCTGGGTCTGCCCAATCTCGATATGCTGCCAGCCATCGAAGGCAGTCCGGTAAACAGTGGTGGCATCCAACTCCCGGGGGATGCGGATGACCCGACGAGCGCTGCCATCGCCATTGGCGAGGGACAAGACTCGTTTCTCGACATCGAAGCGAAAGAAGCAGCGGTTCTCCCACAGCCCTGGAGAATCGCCCACGAGGCCGTAAAGCGTATTCCCTGTCCGACAGCCCAAAAAGGGAAACGTCTGGTATGAACCGCCGCCGAACTCCGGTCCGGCGCAGGTCGGCGTGTAGTTCTTCGTGGCCGTCTCCTTGCCGATAAAGGAATAGAAGTCGCCCTCCACCGCAACGGACCAGCCCAGATCGAGATAGTATCGCTGGTCGGCCGCGGCGGTGACGCTGACAGTGCGCTCAATCAGGTCGGGCGCCATGAGCCGGTAAGTCTCCGAAACCGATAGCCCGTTTGTGTTCGCACCCGTCAGGAACAGCTGTCCATCCTGCCACTTGGATTCCCGATAGCGGACTGCTGACCGGCCCGTAGGTTGGATAAGGAGCAAGGCTGTTTGTTGGCCGATGCCTTCGAAGACTGGTTGGTCGCGGTCGAAGATGCGAGCCGATACGCCAGCTGGCGCGCGGTAACTGGCGACACGCAATGTTCCCGCCTGGGCTGCGACCTTGGCGCCCCCCGAGGATGTGCTGTCATCAGCATTGTTTCCCACGGCCCAACAAGGATGCCCCACCATGTCAGCAAGAACGGCGATCAGGAAGAAATCAAAGACATGTGTCAATTGCGCCCACGTTCTAAGGCCGCCTTTGTCGACACGGTGGAGGTTCATTATATCAGAAGGAGCGTGCTCCGGCTGTAGAACCGCGAAACACGACGACCCGTTGCTTTTCAGAAGGCAGGGCGTCAAAAAATCAAAGCGCCAAAGCCGCCGTGGAGTTGAAGGCCTTCAAATCGACGCCCGCCCGAATCAGGCCAAAGGTCGAAAGAAATTTCGGCTGTGCTCTTGCCAAGCGCCAGCTCGATCCTCGGCTTGACTGTTGCCAGCTTGAGAACCTTGCCGGCGGTCCCTCCTTTGGCCTTTTCGCCGGCCACCGTTCAGAGGCCGGCGTCTGTGCTCCTGTCGTGACCGGTTGAGCTGCTGCTCCGGGCTTGGCGGAGTTCCATCTCCGTCACCGGGGCCTCTATTTCGAGTCCCAGAGTCCTGGGGGCGGGGCTGACGTCTGTGATCACGTGGTAGCGTCGGCCGTAGATTCAAGGCGGAGATGGCCTTAACAAGTGCGAGGGCCCCCTCTGCCGTCGGAAAAAGCATGGCCTCCAACACTCGGGTGAGCGGAGCATCCTTCCGGTATATCCTAACGTCCTCCCCAAGGTCTCAGCCTCGGGCAGAGGCGGAAACAGATAAGATTCTCCTGTGCCATCTGCTGATCAATGCCTTCCCACAGTTCCCAGATGTTTTGGCGGGAGAGGGTCTTTCAGGTCCAATGCCGCTTTAAGTTCCCCGGAAGCGACTCTCTAAATGCCCTATTCCCTGGATGGTATTTTTCAACGATGGTTTGAATGAAACGACTTTGCTCCATGGTTCTCTTCTTTGTTTGAGTTTCGCCGCAGGCCCGTTTTCGAGCCTGGAATACTGTAATGACCGCCTGATTTCCGTTTAAGTTGTGACTGGTTGAAGCATCCCTCAGAATCCCGTGATTCGATGAAATGACGAGTGCATCGCGCGATGGAAAGCCGTGAAATTGAAGCAGAAAATTCGCAAAAAGCAATCTTGGCTTGTTGGCGCGCGGTCAGACAAGCCGGAAACTGGTCGACCGTAGCCGTCACAAATGCCTGATCCGGACTTTGAACCACCGCGATCCAATCACTGGCCGCATTGTGTCCCGAGTATCCAGAATTGGTTAGCATCCCCATCCAACTGGCACCCGCGTCACTTGAGTCTGCTACCGATATAGATCCAGCCGATGGAATCCAACCGACCCATTCTACCCGCAGGCTCAACGGGCGGGTTGGCGCTCCTGAAAATCGGGCGCGCCCAATATCGGCCGCATGATCCGGACGCGGACGGCGTATCCGGCAGCGCTGTGGTGTAGCTTGTCCTCGACAAACAATTCGTCACGCGGCTTGCCGTCGGCTCCAAGATAGCTGTCGAACAAATCAAGATAGACCAGATTCGTCCCAGTCGCGAGATATCCTTTGAGCATTTGGTTAAAGTGCAATCGCGTCGCCGCCTCGCTCCAACGCGCGGGACTGGGCGTCAGTCCGCTGAAAGCGATCGGCACGTCCGGCAGAGCTTCCCGCACACGACTGATGAACGTCTGGATGTCGGCCAAGAGCTGTCCGGGTGTGCGACCGGAGTGGATGTCGTTCCCGCCCTCATTAACCACGATCATCCGCGGCTTGTAGCGTAGGACGATCCGATCGGTGTAGCGCAGCAGGTCGGTCATCTTCGATCCACCGAAGCCCCGGTTTACAATTCGATACTCCTGTAAATCCTGATGCACTGTCTTCCAGCGGGTGAACTGCGAATCCCCGACCAACAGGATAGAGCCGGGCGATGGGGCGTTCGTGCGGTCGATGGCTTCAAAGGCCAGAATATCCTTCTCAAAGGCGTTGGCGAGAACCTGGGCCCCTGCGCCGGATCCTGGAATCAACCTGATCGGTGTGAGGATCAGGAGAGGCAACAAGGACCTCAGCAGGATCATGGCCGGGGAGATCTGTTTCACGATCGGATCTTGGCCAATCGATACCCTTTGGCGAGAAAGAATTCCAGGCAATGGCGATGAGCACGGCATTTTGGGGTCGAACTGATCCACGCCTCCACTGAGCTTGCGCTGACTTCTGGCCTGCCGCCCGAGCGAAACCTGAGCGCTGCACTCTCTTCTTTGCTCTTCCCCTTGCAGCTCCGCACACCAAATGACACCAACCGGGTCATTGATTATCTGATTATCTTGTGAGTCGTCCGGACAGTTGATGCCCAGCGCATCGATGGGCGGGGAAGCTCCAGGGCCGGCATTCTCGAAATCGGGGCTGTGTAACACGAGACCGGCGGATCGAGGCGCAACGAAGCACCGGGCGGCCTTTAGGTGGAGAGGTAAGCGCGCACTTCTACCTCACGAGTCTCGCCGTCTTCGTTAAAGGCCGATGCTCGCACGTATGGCCCCAGCACCGGCACTCTGAGAATGTGAGTTAAGTCGACACCCCCAATCCAAGGCAGACCGCCCAGACTCGTCAGATCACTCGTGTGACAAACGATTGTCCGGTGGCTCGCCGTCGTCGGATCGTAGTAAGCCCCGAAGTCGAAGAAGACGCTGGTCTCACCCACCACGCCGATCCCGGGGACAAACGGGTTGAGAGAAAAGCTTAGTTCGAGGGAGAACCCGCGTTGTGCCGTGCTGTTAAGCGCGGTGGAAATGACGTAGGCGTTGATGACCCGAAACCCATCGATATTGATCATGTGATAGCCTCTTCCTTCGTGCCCGGGGATGGGCATTTTCGGCAAGAGCGTCATGACTGTGGTGCAGGCCTTCGGGCAACGGCGCCCAAACGCAGGCGGCTTCACCAGCTTTCGCAGAAGGGCTGGAGCCGCAGCCACAAGTTCATAGTTGAAGTCGGGGCGCCTTGGATGCCGATTCACAGCGGCCGGGTTGGCAGGAGCTGAACGCTTCATAGGATCGTTGGCCTTCGGTTGTTGGTTTATTGCCAATCAGGCCATATTTCTGGTCGGCGGTCCAGCCCGCGCGGCGGATTTCTGGGGCCAATCCGGACGATCCCGGGCGGACGATTTGCCGTTCACAGCTGGTGTGCCCCTGGGGCGGGCCGGAGCGGGCGCTGCGTCCAATGAGCCGATGATCTGGTTTGGACCACGCTGCTGAGCCGTTACGAGGATGACCAGCCCGATGGAGTGGCCATCCATTCACGGGCATGGCCCGGGTGAGATCACGGCCTCAAAGCAACTTCGACGTGGGGCTGACAAAGCGCCACCGCGCGGACGTCCTCGCCTCCTTCGCGGCAGTTTGGTGTTCGGCGCTGTTCCAGCGCCGCTCCCCGGCAACAAGTTACCCTCTCTGCAGCCGGACAGATCCAGTCAGCTCAAAGGTGGCGTGGCCTTTGGCAGGGAACGTGCCGGGAGGAGTGTCGACATGGGCAAATCCGAGCGCGTGTATTTCGCCTCGGGCATTAGTGAAGCGGCCGGTGCTGCCGGTGATAGTGCCTCTGCCAGCGAGCGTCGCGAACGATGGATTTTGCGAATCGGGCGTCCCTGTGCCTTCAAAGCGGATTTGCAATTGGCTGCCGTCGATGAAGGTCAAGACCCATGTGCTGAGGGTTATGGTCGATGGTCTGGTCCGAAAATCGGCGATTTGTTCGACATCAATCGTACAGAAACCCAATTGTCGAAGATGACCAACGCCGGTAATAGGATCCTCAAACACACCGTCAGTGGACGTCGGCACGAAGGCAAACGTGGTCCCAAACGTGCCGTCAAGCGGGATTTGGCTGTAATAAAAGCAACGGTCTGAATCCGCGAAAGCGGATTGGCCGGCGAGCATTGGCGCTGCGCCGAGAGCACTGAGGCGTTGTAAGAAGGCTCGGCGATTGGAGGTTGAAGGGAGGATTGGTTCTCGATTCGGATTCATCGGAGATTTGGTTTAGTTTCTGTTCTGTTCTTAAAGGGGCGGACCAGGTCGTGTCGACGGTCGTTCCCGTCGCTCCGTAAAGAAGCAAAAGTTCAGATGAATTACAGAGAATCGGATGCCACGCCCGAAAGGTCTGGCAGGGCGCCCGCCCCGCCCGTCAAGGTGCTCCAGGCACAGAGCCCGCTTCCGGCAGTTACGGCCAAGGGAGATCGTGACTGGAGTCGATTTCCTCAAGGCGGGCCGCCCGCCAGAGCCGCACGTTGCTGTCATAGCTGGAACTAGCGAGCAGGTTGCCGTCCGGGGAGAAAGCAAGCGTCTGCACGGCACTCAAGTGCCCTTGGAGGGCGCCGATTTCCTGGCGGCCAGGAATGCTCCAAAGGGTAACCGGGCCATCAAAACTGCCTGCAGCCAGGGTTTTGCCATCCGGAGAGAAGGCCAACCCGGGAACGAAGTCATTACCTCCGGCAAGGATTGGGTGGTTGGCGGCGCTCCGTTTTTCCAAGTCCCAAAGGCGAATGGTCGTCCCGCTGGCCGCGGCCAGCAGTCGACCATCTCTTGAAATAGCGAGAGCGTTGACGGCCGAATGGTGTCCATGCAGCGAGGCCACCGGTTGGCCAGAACCGACATCCCACAGTTGAATGGTGCCATCAGGCGCATCCGCTGTGATGATCGATTTGGAATCGGGCGTGAAGACCAAAGAATCGGTCCCCTTGGTGGAGCCTGCATTTGCCGGTTGCTCTCCGCGGATAATTCGTTGTTCACCGGTTTTCAAGTCGATCATGGCGAGTCGGCCGCGGATCCATAAGGCTAAGCTTTTTGCGTCGGGGGAAATCGCCGTGGCTCCGGCCGGGGATGCCAGGACTGGGATAGTGGCGATTGGTCGCCAGGTTGCCACGGCGACGAGGATGACATTGGTTTCGCGAATCAATGTCAGGGCGTTGCCATCCGACGAAAAGTGCAGCTGCCTGCCCGAAAGTTCATGAGCGATGGTTTTGGAATCGACGTTCCAAAGCGTGGCACGGTTGGCCTCCCATTGGTCGACAAACAAGAGTCGACCATCAGGAGAGAAACCGATCCGGCTGCTCCCCTGGCTGGTGACTAGAACCTCCCCGTTAACTCTCGGCGCGGCTTTCCAGAAGCGAATGGTTTTGTCCTGCGCCCCCGAGGTGACGAGCGTTTGCCCGTCGGGCGAAAAATCAACGTTAATGATGCGGCCGGAATGGCCTGGCAACCGCGCTGATTCTTGACCGGTTTTCACCTGCCAGAGGCGAACGGTGTGATCGCGACCGCTGGATCCCAGCCATCGGCCATCTCGGGAGAAAGCTAGGCCGTAGGTTGGACCTTGATGCCCGGGCAAAACCCTTACCGTCTTGTTTTGGACCCAATCCCAAAGGATGATTGTCCCTTTCTCATCGCACGTGGCGAGGAGCTGCCCGTCGGGTGCAAAGCGGGCGTTGAAAACCATGCCTGTATGGCCGCGGAGAATGCGGATGGCGCCGGTCGGCCAGTGCCACAGGCGCACGAGTCCTTCCCCATCGCCGCAAACCAAGGTCTGGCTGTCCGGCGAAAAATCTTCTTGAATCGTCCACGACGTAAGACCTGGCAGCGAGGTGAGTGCCTGGTGAGACGCCGCATCCCAGATCGTTACTTCCGCCGCCACTTTTCGATAGGCGGTAGCAGCCACCGTGGCCAGGTACTTCCCATCTGGACTGAACGTGACGGCAAATCGTTCTTGGCTTCGATTAGTCAGAATCCCGATCTGCATTCCGGTGTCCACATCCCACAACTTAAAATCGGGCTCGGCCCGCGAGCAGGTCGCCAAGACTTTGCCATTCGGCGAGAATGCAAGGTTCCAGCACTGCGATTGGTAGGCCCTGATTGTCCTGATGACCTCGCGAGACGCCACGTCCCAGAGTTTAACCTCGCCCGTAGAATATTCCGGAATGGCCAAGAGCCTCCCATCGGGCGAGTACTTGGCATACATGCAGAAGTTGGTGAGCACACGCACTTCGGCGGGGCGGGAAATGTTCCACAAATAACGCCACTCGAAACCACGCAAATCCTTGCCTTGTCGCGCAGCTTCGACCAATTCGGCGCGAGCGTGTTCGGCTTCGCCCTTCTCCCACGAATGCCAGGCGATCGACACATCCGAGGCATAGAGATGCTGCCGGAGAGAGACGGCGCTCTGGTCCGCGCGCTGCCGCTGGCCAACGGCTTGATGCCAGGCGACCGTCAGGCCAATCCCGCCGACCAGCAAAGTCAACGCCAGGCTCGCGGTCAGCGTCGCCACGACCGGACGCCGCCGAGTCCACTTGCCCACTCGTTCCAGTGCGCTGCTGGGTCGTGCTTGGATTGGCTCATGGGCCAGCCAGCGTTCCAGGTCGTCCACGAACGCCTGCGCCGACGGATAGCGACAGGTTGCCTCCTTCTCCAGACACTTAAGACAGATCGTCTCTAAATCGCGGTCTACGGCCGAATTGAGCAGCGAGGGCGGGCGCGGTTCCTGTTCCAGCACTTGGCGCACGGTTTCGAACGATGTCCCTGCGCCAAAGGGAGCAGAGCCAGTCAGGGTTTCGTAAAGCACCGCGCCCAATCCGTAGACATCGACTCCGGTCGTGACTTCTTTGGTCTGGCCGCGAGCCTGTTCCGGCGACATGTACGCCGGGGTTCCCAACACAGCATTGGTGCGGGTTAAGGTGTTGTCCCCTTGAATCACCTTGGCCAGGCCGAAGTCGGTCAGATGCGGCTGGCTTTGGTGATCCAAAAGAACGTTGCCGGGCTTTAAATCCCGATGGAGGACGCCACGTTGATGGGCGAAATGAACGGCTTCCCCCAGGGCGACGAGAAGTTGCGCAGCCTCCCGGAGGTCGGGCATGGGGCGGTGAGACAGCCGCGTGCTTAAATTGGGCCCGTCGATTAGGCCCATGCTGAAGTAATGCTGCCCCTGGTGTTCGCCTATCTCGTAAATCGGCACGATATGCGGATGAGCCAGACTGGCTGCCGCCTCCGCTTCCGCCCGAAATCGTTTGACCAAATCCGGCGTGGCCAACGCGCCCGCGCTGATGAGTTTGACGGCAACAAACCGATTCAAACTCACCTGCCGAGCCTTAAAGACAATCCCCATGCCACCGCGCTCGATCTCGTTGAGTAACTCATAATCTCCAAGGCGCTGCAGAACGGCCAACTGCAGTTTGGCGTCACTGGATGGAGCAGCCTCCGTTTTGGCGTCGGCGGGGGCCGCAGGAACCTCAGAAGCGTGCTTTCCAGAGATAAGTCCCAGAGATAGAAGACAGCTGGGGCAAAGCCCCGATGGGGCCGCCGCTGGAATTACCACCGCGCATGCAGAACAGACCCGAGCCGATGCCATACGTACCCCAAGGAGAAGGAAAACTAGCTTCTTGTTACAGCGAATTGCCGGCGAACTGGTTGCGCAGCCGACAGCGACCACCACGCCGGAGCGATTACTGGCCGGCCAACACCGACAGAAAATAGCGAATCTCCTCCTCGATTTCCGTCGGCGCGGTCACGGTGGCGGCGATATGCTCGCGGAGGAGCTGCCCGTACCGCTGGCGCAATCGATGGACTCCGACTCGCACGCCACTGACGCTCATCCCCAACTTGACAGCGATTTCTGCCTGCGGGGCCACAGTCTTATCTCCCGATAAGAAAGGTTTGAAGGCTTCAAATACGGCCTGCTTGCCTGACCGGGCGCATTCCTCTTCCAACCGGAGCAGCGTTTGCTCAAGGACGCTTAAGGCCCAGCGACGCTCGAAAGCCGTCTCGGGCGTAGCCTGGTCGGCTGCCTCCAACTGATACTGGCGTTCGAGAATCTCGTCGTCCCACGCCAGCGGTACTTGGCCCCCACCGCGCTTCTGGGTTTGTCCTGCATCCCATTCGTTGGCCAGGTAGTGCTTCAGAGACGCCAGTAAATAGCTCCGGAACTTGCCCAACTCGGGCCTCACTTGGTCCAGGTCGCCTCGTTGGAGCAGGCGGGTGAAGAACCCCTGCGTCAAATCCTTGGCCTCGTCCGGAGAATAGCCACGCCGTCGGATGTAGCCATAAAGAGGGGGCCAGTACGAGCGACAGAGTCCTTCCAGGGCTTGACTCGCCTGGGGCGACCCGCTCTGGCTGGACAAGACGAGAGTCCAGTGGGTCGTAGTAAATCGGGCTGCTGTATCGGGCGGCGTGAAACCCGGGACAAAGCTGCTCATACCTTACGGATGAAGATGGGAAATTGCTTTTCTGAGCTGCTGAGAGGCTAGTCTGCCAGCGGCGTCTGGACAAGAGGAAAGCCGCCGGACTCGCTCCAGACCAGGTGGAAAGGCGAACTCCATTCGCCGGGGACCGCCGTCGCGCATCCGTTTCTCCGGGAAGTGTCGCACACTTTCCATCCAAATGGCGCGAAAGTGTAAGACATTTCGTAAGTGTCTTTGGATGACTCACTCCCAGCTGGTTTAAAGCCCCAAAAGTGACGCGGCAGGTCGAGCGAGTGGCTCGCAGCGGCCACGTCACGCCGCTGAACCCCGCGAAGTCGGACGGAGGGCGCGACCAAGTCTGCCACGAAAGATCAGGGAGAGAGCGGTGGCGATGAGTTCGGTCGGCTGGGTTTGATGACACCTGCGGCAATATAGGCGTCGCGAATTCCCATGTAGCAAGTCAACCGGTCGGCGTGCCTCGCCAGGCGCATGTACCGGTTGGCCGTAGCCCGGCTCAGCGCGCAATGCTCTTTCACCCATCGATCCCACTCGCCGTGCCGAAGCAACCGCTTCAATTGAGAAAGCGCGCGACCACACTCGACCACGTGCCCCACCCTGATTGGGTGCCGCGTTTTGGAGCGGGCGCCCGCGGCGTGCAGGCAGATCTGCTCAGTCAACTGCCAGGCGGCCTGGTCAGAATCGGCGTTGTCGTGGCCGATCATGGTTTAGATTGCCTGCGTGGTGTTCAGGACGGTCGAGTGCCCAGCTCGATCGGCCACCATGATCTCAATGACGACGTTTTGCCCTGCCGGCAGGTCGTGGCGCGCGGTGTAAATCCATACTCTCGCGGCGCCTCCCTGCGCCGGGACCGCGAAGCCTTCTTCAACCCGTTGACCAGCCCCGTTGCGGACCGCCACCACGACCCTGACCACCTTGAAGTCATCGCCGGTGATGATGAGCAGACAACCGCCAGCCCGGCCCTTGTATTTGGAGGCATCGACACCAACAATCCTCGGGTCAGTGAGGAAATCGGACATGGCCAGGTCGCAGGTGCGCATCTTTCGCCTCTGGGCTTCGCAGGCGTAGGCTGCTCTTGAAGCCGGGTCACCGAGAACGCCATGAACGTAATCGTGCCCGAGTTTCATACGACCCTGCCCCTTTTTCTCACGCTCGGTGGACGGAGCCCTCTGCGCGCCAACAGCCCGGACAGTAACGGTGCCATTGGGTTGCAGGGCGTAGATCAAGCCGCCCACTTTGCCCCGGAGCGGCCCATTCGGATTGGAGAAGTTGACCGTGCCCATGATCGATGGAGGAGATAGTTTGATCAATGCTGTTGCCGCCTATTCCAGGTGGATGGCAATGCCAGGCGACGTCGCCCGGAGCTGATTCGAGGCAAGGCCGGTGCAAAGCCGGTGCAAGGCCGGTGCAAAATCAGTCGCTGAGCGGCATTGCATCGGGATTGAATGCGCCTCCCCCCGGGGTCGGTCCGGACGAAGTGCGGATAACCGAGTGCTCCAAGCTCACTCATTCAATGCGGCAATGAAGTAGTCTTTCTTCATCTCCTTGTCAACATGGAAATGACGGCTAATAGCTAAGATCTGGGCGGTAATCGGACTGGACAACGACTTGGAGCGAGAAATGTCTCACGTTTCTTCCCCAAATGGGAAAAAGTGTGCGACATTTGATTTCCTCCCGCCCAGCAGCGCTGCGACGTGCGCAACTCAAGCAAACGAAACCTCAAGGATCTGATCGTGGCGGAAATCATGCTGAGCTCTCTGAAAGGAATCTGACCACAGCAGCGCCGGCAAGTGCCCAGGGTTGAGATCCCCCTTCATGATAGGCTGCGTATGGACCCGTTCGCAACGTTCACAACGGCCTGCTTGACCTCTCATCCGAACTGGCCCACCGTGGGCCAGAACCAGTGAAACGTTCCCGGCCCATCTTTTTTGCCTGGGCACGTCGTGCGATGCCAGGGTCTCGCCCGATCGGATGTGCCATGGTCTGTCTCGCTGTCACGGTGGCGGCGATGGGCGCCACGACGGACCGCACTGAAGACGGGAATCACTGGGCATTTCAGCCGCCGAAGAAGGTAGCCCCGCCCAAGGTGCGGAACTCCGGCTGGGGGCAGACGGAAATAGACCGATTCATCCTGGCGAAATTGGAGGCCGCCGGGATGGCGCCGGCTCCGCCGGCCGATGCGCGCACCCTGATTCGGCGAATGAGTCTCGACCTCACTGGACTACCGCCAAGCTACGACGAGGTGGTCGCCTTCATCGCGGCCTCGGGCCAGGACCGTGAAAGGGCGATCGCCCAGATGATCGACCGGCTCCTGGCCAGCCCCAGGTATGGGGAAAGGTGGGGGCGGCATTGGCTGGACGTTGCGCGTTACTCTGATACGAAAGGGTACGTCTATGCGCGGGAGGAGAGGCGCTTTGTCCATGCGCCCGCCTACCGGGACTGGGTAATTGGCGCCTTCAACCAAGACCTGCCTTACGATCGCTTCCTCACGCTGCAAATTGCCGCCGACCAGTTGGTTTCCACCAATTCGCCGGACCTGCGCGCGATGGGATTTGTCACGGGCGGCCGCCGCTTTCTCGGTGTCACTCATGACATCATTGACGACCGCATCGATGTCGTGACGCGGGGCACGATGGCCCTGACCGTCTCTTGTGCCCGCTGCCACAATCACAAGTACGATCCCATCCCGACCCAGGACTACTACTCACTCTACGGCGTCTTCCACGGCAGCGATGAGCGACTTATCCCGCTCGCCGCGCCCCAGGACAAGGAACTGGCGACGTTGCAGTTGAAATTCGCGCACCAGTTGGCCAAACGCCGAAACGAAGCCAACGCGCGCCTCCGCGCCTCGGCGGGCGACTATCTCGCCGCACAGCTTGAACTAAAAAACTACCCGGAGGAGGGCTTCGATCAAATCCTCTCGACCAATGATCTGATCCCCTTTTCCGTGCGGCGGTGGCGCGACTTCTTGCGCCAGACACAATCCGCCTCGCACCCCATCTTCGCGCCGTGGCACGCGCTCGCCACGTTGGAGGGAATGGCGGAAGCGGACTTCGAAAGCGCCGCCCGTCTCGCGCTCGCCCCAGTGCTGGCGAGCAAAGATCTAAATCGATTGATCGCGGTCGCATTTTGCCAACCGGTAACGACTCTGCGGGAGGCGGCGACGCGTTACGGAAAAGTTTTCACCGCGGTGGAAGAGCGATGGAAGATGGCGTTGGCGCAAGCAGACCAGTCAGCCTCCGTCACAAAGCTGAGCGACGAGGCCAGCGAGGAAATAAGGCGCTTTCTCTACGACGAAAACTCGCCGACGGTCGTGCCCGACAGTGGTCTGGCGAACACCGAGTATTTCTTCCCAACGACGGTTTGCGAAGAACTTTGGAAGCTCGAAAGCGATGTCAACCGCCGCATGATTGCCTTGGGCATTCCCGCAGCCCTGGTTCTGCAAGATCGACCACCTGAGCCGAACCCGCGCGTTTTCAAACGCGGGAGCCCGTCGCGTCCTGGGGAAGAGGTGCCGCGCCGCTTTCTGGCCGCGCTTTCCGATGGGGCACGCGAACCGTTCAGGCAGGGCAGCGGCCGACTCGAACTCGCTCGAGCCATTGCCAACCCCGACAACCCCCTGACCGCGCGGGTGATGGTTAACCGCATTTGGCAACATCATTTTGGCGCCGGCCTGGTCAAAACGCCCAGCGATTTTGGCCTTCGCGCGGAGGGGCCGAGCCATCCTGAGCTGCTCGATTGGCTCGCTCGCCGGTTCGTGAGCAGCGGCTGGAGCATCAAAGCGATGCACCGCTTGATCCTTTCCAGTGCGGTATATCAGCAACAGACAACTCAGGGGGAACCAAACCAGGGTCCGGCCGAGGCCGCGGTTGATCCGGAGAACCGGCTGCTCGCCTTTTTCCCGATGCATCGACTGGACTTTGAGCAGATCCGCGACTCCATGCTGGGCGTCAGCGACGAACTCGACCTCGAACTGGCTGGAAATCCAGCGGAACTGCTCGATCAGGAAAACAGGCGCCGGACGGTTTACGGGTTTGTCGATCGCCAATTCCTTCCGGGGGTGTTCCGAACCTTCGACTTCGCCAATCCGGATATTCACGTCGCCGTGCGGCATGAAACATCAGTGCCGCAGCAGGGATTGTTTTTTCTGAACGGCCATTTTGCGGCCAGCCGCGCCCGGGCCTTGGCCGAGCAGGTGACGGACACATCGCCCGAGAGAAGGGTGCAACGGTTCTATCAGCGCCTTTATCAGCGGCCGGCGTCCGATGGCGAAGTTGCGGCTGCCCTGCGCTTTGTTCAGGCCGCTGAGGCCGACCCGGCGCCGGTGCCGCCAGTGCGCCGGTCGACCCAATGGCGATATGGCACCGGCGAATATGATCAAGCATCGCAACGACTAAGATCATTCACACCGTTGACACACTTTACCGGTTCCGCCTGGCAAGGCGCCGTCGCCTGGCCTGGGGGTGAGACCGGCTGGGCGCAACTGACAGCCGCAGGCGGCCATCCTGGAAATAGCCGGGCTCAGGCTTGCGTCCGCCGATGGGTGGCGCCGCGCGACTTGGCCGTCCAGATCCACGGCAAGCTCATCCACGAACCCGAGGCTGGCGACGGAGTGCGGGGATACATCGTGGCAAGCGGCCAGGGCGAGCTGAAAGCGGCGCAGGTGCACATGTCCAAAGCAGCCATGACCGCGACCAACGTGGTCGTGAACGCCGGGGACACGATCGATTTTATTGTCGACATTGGGGGCACATTGAATAACGACCAGTTCCTCTGGGAGCCAATCATCACCGCCGACGGCTTCAGCTGGAGCGCTCGGGAAGAATTCGACGGTCCCCGGCCCGCCCCCCAATATCTGAAACCATGGGAGCAATATGCGCAGGTCTTGCTGCTCGCCAATGAGTTCTCGTTTGTGGACTGACCGATGGCAGAGCGGCGCTGCGCTCCAACCTGGGCCTTTCGATATATGAACGTGCTTACTCCTGCGATTCTGAGCCGCCGGGACTTTATCCTGCGCGCTGGCATGGGCCTGGGAGCTCTCGCCCTCGGCGGGCTTGGTCAGGCTCAACCCCTTTCCCCGTTGGAGCCGCGCGGGCCTCACTTCGCGCCGAAAGCCAAGCGGGTGATTCACTTCTTCCTCAATGGGGGACCGTCGCATGTGGATACGTTCGACCCGAAGCCGATGCTGGCCAAGCACGCCGGCGAGCCGCTGCCGGGCGAATACCTGCGCACCGAACGCAAGACGGGCACGGCCTTTCCGTCCCCTTTCAAATTCAGACGTTTCGGCCAAAGCGGCTTGGAAGTCAGCGAGTTGTTCGAAAAGACGGCGGCCCATGCGGATAGTTTGGCGGTGGTGCGCTCGATGTATGCGCAGGTGCCCAACCACGAGCCCTCACTGATGCTGATGAATTGTGGCGACAGCGTCCAAGTGCGGCCCAGCGTCGGCGCGTGGATCCTCTACGGTCTGGGGACCGAGAATCAGAATCTGCCGGGCTTTGTCGCGCTCTGCCCTGGGGGAATGCCGATCAAAGACTCCGAGAATTGGCGGGCCGGCTTTCTCCCCGGGGCGTTCCAGGGCACCTTCGTGGATCCACAATATCGAGAGGTGGAGAAGCTAATTGAGAATATCCGCAGCCCGCACGCTTCGACCGCCATGCAGCGCCGGCAGCTCGACCTTTTGCGTGAATTGAACGCTGGTCACCAGCAGTCGCACGCGCACGATCCGCGGCTCACCGCTCGAATTGAATCATTTGAATTGGCCTTCCGGATGCAACTGGAAGCGACCGATGCGTTCGACATTGCAAAAGAGCCAGCCCACATCCGCGCACTCTACGGCGATCATGTCCACGGCCGCCAAACCCTCATCGCACGTCGACTGCTGGAGCGGGGAGTACGCTTCGTGCAACTCTGGCACGGCGCCGGCCAGCCCTGGGATCATCATGACAACATCGAGGGCAACATCCGCAAGCACTCGTCCGAAATTGACGGCCCGATTGCCGCGTTGATGACCGATCTGAAACAGCGCGGCCTTTTCGATGATACGCTCATTCTTTGGGGCGGGGAGTTCGGGCGCACACCAACGGTGGAACTTGGCGATAGCGGCAAGTCCAAGCTCGGACGCGACCACAACCATTACGGCTTCAGTGTCTGGCTGGCCGGCGGTGGCGTGCGCGGCGGCACCGTCTACGGCGCGACCGACGAGTTTGGATTCAAAGCTGTCCAGAACCGTTCCAGCGTTCATGATTTGCACGCCACGATTCTCCACTTGCTGGGTTTCGATCACGAGCGCCTCACCTACCGTCACGCCGGACGCGATTTCCGCTTGACCGACGTTTCTGGTGAGGTGATGCGTGAAATTCTGGCATAAAGCCGCTCTGCCCGGGAAGTAGCCCGGCGGGCCGTGAAGGCCTTTCCCGCCAGACTTCCGGAGGGTAGTCGCGAACGATCGAGTCGCCGATCAAGAGAACATGGGCCGGATTCGTTTGTCGGTTAGCGTGGGAAATCCCGACGTCGCCCCATTCAAAAGCTTCACCCGCCGGCCGTGTCCCGTCCGCCTGAGCGAGGTTGGGGCAGGTGAGAAAGCCGGCCACAACCACGAGGAACCAGATCTACACCCCAAGCCATAGCGATTTTTACCGGCAAAACGGGCCAACAGCTAATCACCGAAAATGGATCGAATTGGGAACTCCCGATCGAGGTGGGGCAAGGCCGAGCGGCGGCTCATGCCGAAGCCGCCGCCCTGAGGATACTTGAATGGCCTAAAGGTCTCCGGGCGTCGGATGTTTCCACGGACTGCGATAGGGACGGATCAGGCGGCGGTTTGCTTCGTCATCACCAAC
This sequence comes from Verrucomicrobiota bacterium, assembly GCA_046346765.1. GTDB lineage: Bacteria > Verrucomicrobiota > Verrucomicrobiia > Limisphaerales > SIBE01 > JAXMHN01. The sequence goes on from JAXMHN010000042.1 coordinate 21,667, forward strand.
GATGCGTTCGGCGGCCGGGTCCCATCGCAAGCTCCGGCCGAGTTCCATGGAAAGGTTGGCCATAATACAGCAAGCGGTTGAGATGTGCCCTTCCTCGATGTCAGCCACCGGCCGTTCACCCTGCTTGCGGGCCTGGACAAAGTTCGAAAGCTGGCGCCGATTCGCCGGGGCCGCAAAAAGTTCGGTCTCCTTGTGTTGGACGTCCTCGGGATATTGTTCCCGCTCCTCCACCGCCTTCACGCGGACAGGAGAGCTGCCGTCCTTTGGGATGTAATCATACTGCCAAACGCTCAACTTCAGGGTGCCTTTGTCGCCGTAATAGGTCACACCCCAAGGAAAGTCAGGCTCAGGATTCTGTCCCCAGTTCCGCTGGGTCCAGACGACCTGGACATCGCCGTAATCGAACAGCGCTGTTTGCGTGTCGTGAACATTCACGTTGGATTTGGGATCGCGCATCAAAATGCCGCCGGTCGCAGAAATGCTCTTCGGCCAGCGCAGGTCGAGGAACATGCGGGTAACATCGAAAAGGTGGACGCACAAATCGCCGGTCTGCCCATTGCTGAACTCCCGACAATCCCGCCACCGCCGGGGATGAATCCCCGCGCTATACTCCCGCCAGTTCGCCGGGCCGACATAGGTTTCCCAGTCCATTCCTTCCGGCGGCGCGCTCGGCGCCGGAAATCCTCGGCCGCTCCCGTAATAACTGTGGATATCGACGGACGCGATCCTGCCGAGTTTGCCGCTGCGAATGTAGCGATCGCGTGCTTCGAGGATGTGGGGAGTGCTGCGGCGCTCCAGCCCAACTTGCACCGTCCGCTTATACTTGCGCGCGGCCGCGACCATGGTCTGGCCTTCGACCACGTCGTAACTGATCGGCTTTTGCACGTAGACATCGGCGCCGGCCTTGCACGCCTCGATCATCGGCAGGCAATGCCAATGATCCGGAGTTCCCACCAGGACAATTTCGGGGCGCTGCTCCTCGAGCAATTTCCGATAGTCGCCGTAGAGGGTGGGCCTCTTTTTGGACGTTTGGCGGCCGGCAACCAGATCGGCGGCGGCCTCAAGGGTCTTCCGGTCTACATCGCAAAGGCCGACCACGTCGACTGGCGCCACTTGAATCAGATGAAACAAATCCGTTTTGCCGTACCAGCCGCAGCCAATGAGGGCCACGCGTAAAGGCCGGTCCAATTCGGCTGCGAACTGGGATCGGCTCGTCAGCCCGGTCAAAGCGATTAATCCTAGCCCGCCCTTTTTCAAAAAGCTTCGTCGGTTCATAATGAGGTTCGTTCGAATGTTCGCCTATCATTGGGTCGCGGACAATGCCGAAGTCATCTTTGTCCCTGGCCGTCCCAGCAGATGTGGGGGGGCGCCTCTCGAGCGCGGCCGGGCGGCGACGGGCGCAGCTTTCAAAAGATCCTGTCAATGCTCCAACCCCGAGGCCGCGTCCCGGAGCAGACCCTGCATGGCAGCTGTTGTTTCGTTTAGCCACCCCTCATAGGCAGCACTCCGCCGCCAGGCATGATAGGATATGCCCGTCCCGACGCGGGCGGTCTCCGCCCCGAGACCACGCAACACATCCCCAGGCAGAGCCAGGGTTGCTTGAATCTGGTCGAAATTCAGAAGAAAATCCGACGGGATCAGCCTTTGATTTTGATCTGACCTGGCGGCCAGTTGTTTCATGAGACCGGCTTCACCGATGACCGACCCGCAGTCGAGACTGGCGACAGTTTTGGCGAACTCGGTCTCGAGCGGACGCCCTCGGTTTCCCGGGCCCCGCGGCAGACGGATCAGACTGTAAAGATTCGTTTTGCCTTCCCAAAGGCGCGGCGGCGCGGAAAGGCCGTCCACCGGGCGACGTCGGGCTACGCAAACCACGTTGAAGACGTTCTGCTCCGCCACGGTTTTGGCTGCCCCGGGGCCGGCCACGCCGAAGGCCTGCCCGCCCACAAATGTGTTGCGACGACATTCGACGCGCGTTGCGCCCCGATTGCCCAACTGAAAGAAAAGGGCTTCGCGAGCCATCAGAATGCAGTTGTCCACCCGCAGTCGACCGGGCTGAGCCGGATTCAAGGCAAACGAGTTTCGAGTCCAGACCACCGCGGAACCGGTCGCGTGATAAAGGTCACTGGCGTAAATCACGCCCGCGGGCGCATCCTCAAACAGCGCGCATTCCTGCCCGTTCGATGCCGCCGCGGCCGACACCAATCGACAATGAGAAACATAAAGAGGGACGCCATTCGCCAGAATCAAAGGATTGCGCAGGCGAGCGGCACCGTTTTGGGCATTGGCGAAAACCGCCCCCGGATTGAACCGGACCGCCTTGCCGGAAAAAGGTCCATAACCCATATCCGAGTCGCTCTTGGCCGCGCGAATTTCCAGCCCCTCCAAGACCAACGGCGCGTCTGCCGTGATGAACGGAACCGTTTCATTCGTGCTGACGAGAACGGGAGTGGCATCTGCCGCCGCTCTCAAGCGCAGCGGCTTCCCTCGAGTGCTGACGGGTCCGCAGAGCACCGTGCCTGTCCCGCAGATCTCGATCGTCCCGCCGGGAGCCGCAGCTGCCATGGCTGCTTCCAGCGACCCAAAGCTAAGGTCCTTTCGACTGCCTTCCGGGCGGACGACAAAAGACACATTCGCAGGCGCGGTCTGAGGTCGGGCGGCGGGTTGCAGACGCCACCAGAGGCCGGCGCCGATCGCCAGCCCTGCGGCGACCCATCCCAGGACCCAGCGCGGGGGCGCAAAAGAGCGGCGTTTCGTCCCGCGATCCGTCAGGCCGACCGCCAAGATGTCCGAAATAGGGCGGCTCGATTGCAGCGCCGCCAAACAATCGCTCAAGAGGCGTGCGACCTCGCCGGCCGTTTGAAAGCGATCCTTCGGTTCTTTGGCAAGCAACTTTAGGATGATCGCGCTCAACCACGTCGGGACCGTCACGTTGAGCTCATGGGGAGGCTGGGGCGCCAGATCGCTGACCTTTTGCAGCGCCGCCACCAGCGAATCGGCCGCAAACGGCGAACTCCCGGTCGACATCGCGTAAAGAACGGCGCCAAGACTGAAGAGGTCCACGCGGGCATCGATCGCTTCGCCCCGGGTCTGTTCGGGCGCCATATATTCGGGGGTGCCCGCAATGATGCCAGGCCGTGTCAAACTCGGTTCATCCACGGCTCGGGCAAGCCCGAAATCCGTGAGCCGGACTCGTTCCACCGAGTTTTCCAAGAGGACGTTGCCCGGCTTGACATCGCGGTGAATCAGGCCCTGGGCATGGGCCGCGGCCAGACCAGCGGCCGTCTGTTGGCCGATGCGGAGAATTTCTTTTAGCTCCAGGGGCCCAGTTTCCAAGCGGGACTGCAGCGATCGGCCTTCAACGAACTGCATGACGATGTAGGGCAAGCCTCGTTCTTCCCCAACCGCATGGATGGCCACAACGTTGTCATGGACGACGGCGGCGGCCGCCCGCGCCTCGCGCACAAAACGAGAACGGGCCGCTTCGCTCGCCGCCAGCGCAGGTGAGAGAACCTTGACAGCGACAATCCGGTCCAACGCCGGATCGTGCGCTTTGAACACGATGCCCATGCCGCCGCTGGCGATGCGCTCAAGCACATCGTAGGCTCCAAAGCGACCGATGGCCTCAGGGCGGGTGGATGTGGCTAGAATCTGCCGTTCCAGATCCGTCCGGGGAGGTCCCAACTCGGTCGGCGCGGAGGGGGCGGCGCAAAGGCGATCCATCACCTCTGCGAGCAACGCCGGCGCCAGGAACACTTCGCTTTCTTCCCTCACCCCCAGCTGCGGCGGACCGCCCGCCACTTCCTCCAGTTTGTTTTGACACGCTTGGCAACCTTCCAGGTGGGCAGCCGCCACAGCCAGCTCCGGTGAGGGAAGCTCGTCGGCCAGCAACTGTTCGATCGCGGATCGTTCAAGACACTGGCTGGAGGTGGGTTGGCTGATAGTGTCTGCCGGGCAACTTGGGCTCAATCAACTCTCCTTCCTCGCTGATCGACTGGACGCACTGGCGCAAGCGCGCCAGGACCCTGCTGCGAGCAATGTAGATGGCGCCAACGCTCAGACCGAGAGCTGCGGCCACGGCACTCGCCGGCTCATCATTGATCGCCGTTCGCCAAAACGCCTGCCATGTCTTCTCCTGGCATTCAGGACGAACCCGGGCCGCGGCTATTTCAAACAACCGGCGTCGAAACTCCACTTCCCAGTCCGAGACATCCGTCGGGTCAGGCTGGCACTCCAGCAAAGCGTGCACCGTCGTCTCTCCGGTCCCTTGCGGATGTCTGGCCCGGCTGGCGAAGAAATTGTTGAGTTTGCTGCGGGTCACCGTCAGCAGCCAGGAGCGGAACGTGCCCTTGCCTCGATCATATTCGAACTTGCGCATGGCTTGGGCAACCGCCTTCATGATCTCCTGGGAGACATCAGCCGCGTCGGCTTCCTGCAAGCCGTGTTTCATGCAATGTCGGAAGATGAGCGGAGTATAGATCTCGACGAATTGACGCCATTGGTCTTCGTTGGCTGTGTCTCGAAGAGCGACTAGCAAACTCGGTCGGGTGACAGGTGGCTCGCTCATGCTGTTTTGGACTGGTGGAGGGCGGGACGGACCGCGCTCCCGGTGAATTCGGCTCACGACTAATGCATGGAAATCAGAGGAACCTGACACGGGCCTCCGTTCTTCGATCGCCCGGATCGGCCGGTCCGCGGACCTTGCTCCACTCGCGGTGGACCCGACCCCAGCAGCCAGGATCTTGCGCGCCAGCAGATTGCCTAAAAACAACGATTCCCGGCGAGGGCCGGGAATCCGAGTTTGGACTGAGTCAGACCGCGTTCGTGTGTTAGGGAACCGGATCGAGCCGGTCAATGGGTCCCGTGTCAAATTCGGGGAGGTCGTCTTCATCAGGGAAGCGGATATGCCCCTGGTTGGTCGCAGGATCGATCGCGGTGCCTTCAAGGGTGTGCGTGATCACCGGCACGATGTTTACGCCCACGGTCGTATGGGAATCGTTGATGAGAATCTGATGGATTTCGAGACCGAGATCATCGGCGAAGGCGGTCACTTGTGGCAGGATGGGAATCGCTCCGAGCGAATCGGTCAAACGATCGGCCGCGGCGTTGAGGAACGTGTCCAGCACGCTGCTCATATCCACGACCCGACCCTTGGAGAAAGTCATCGCTCCGGCCACGTTGCCCATGTTGATTTCGCTCACGACCAAATAGACGGAGCGATCGCCTTCCGGGATATCCAGCGTGAAGTAGACCTGGAGATCGGCGGTGGCGGTGCCAAAGTAGCCGGCGCCATCCCCGGTGAATAGCATAGGCACGGTCAGGAGCAAATCGCCGCGATGATATTCCATCGACATGGGGAACCCGGAGGGCGAGGTTTCCGTCACGGTGTAGCGGCCATTCTCCACGCGCAGACTGCCGTTCGGCTTGATTGTCCAAGGCTCGCTCGATCCGGGCATCAATGTGCTCTGACAAAACAATCCTTGTCGTCCGGCTTCATAGATAACCTTGGCGAGAATCCAATGCGGGATCTGCAAGTCGAAATCCGCTTGGCTCCGTTCGGCGGCGCCGCGCGGGGAACTAACGAACCCGAGCGCCCCGGCGCAACCGGCAGTCGGGGCGGCAGAATCGATCGCGAAGTTGAATTCCATCGTCAGAGTGTTGTCCGCCCGACTCGACTTCAGCGCTGACGGAGCCACCTCGACGGAGGCGTTATAAGTCCCCAGCGCGATGGTTTGATCCACTGCCAGGTTCTGCTCAAGGGCAACGTTGACAATGTCCTGGAGACGTGATTCCTGCTCAGGAATGAGATTCGTATTGATCTCGTCATTGATGAAATCGGTCACGTCGCCATAGAGGAGACTGACACCGGTGGCAGCCAACTCGGTCAGTAACTGCAGCAAAGGAGTGCCGGAGAAGTTGATCGCGCCAAACTCGACGTTTAGTTGATCGACGCTTGTCACCCGGAGCGAGTTACCGCTCAACCCGAGGGTGATGTCCACATCAGCCGTCAATCCTTCGGCCGAGAGCGTGAGTTGCTCGAACGAAATGTCGTCCGCGGTTTGTGAACCTCCGGACGTCCCGCCGAACAGGTTGACAAACCAGTCCGCCACGTTGTCCAAAGCCCCCAACAAGTCGCAGGCGCTAAAGCCGGGCGCTACTTCCACATCCCAAAAGAAGGTGGTGCGAATGAGAGAGTCCAGGTCCACATTCGCGAAAACCTTGCCGTTGTTGCCAAAATACCCGGTCACGCTTTGCGGTGTGACCGGAGCGGAAAGACTCGAGTTCTTGATCCCGGCGTCAATACGCAGACAGCTGACCGGTTCCTCGTCCCAGAAGAGGGCATTCGGAAAGCTGAAGTAATCCGGCTCAGCCAAACCTGGGATGACCTCCTCGGACAGGCCAGCCAAGCCTCGGTTGATCGTAAGGGCCAGCGGGTCCACCTCGAGCAGATCCTGACTGAGTTCAATCGCTGCCTCGGTGGAGGAATAGGAAGTGGCCACCATTCCGCCTCCGTTCGAGTTGCTGGTGTGCCCAGCTGACTGAGCAACCTGATTGCTTGCCTGGTTCAAGCCTTGGGCTTGGTTGGCAGCCTGATGAACCCCTGCTCCGCTGGAGCTGGACTCGAGGAGAAAGGCGCTGATGGCGGCGGCGTAAGCTGCGAGCCGGGCCCGGCGAAGAGATGCATTCGGATTTTGATCGTTCATAATCACTAGTGGTTAAGGTTTGTGTTGCGGACCGGTTCGGCAGTTTGTCCTCCGGTCACTCATGGATACCCACCAGTGATGAAAACCTTTCACGGCTGACCGATAGGCCCGGCCAAGTGCCGATTCGGTGCCGCGATTCAGGATAGTCGGCCACGCCCGCGAGCCACCCTCAGGACGACATGGCTGCGGCCGGATCGAGCATGGGGACACAGGGAACCCGATTGCCGGTCGCAATCCGAGCAGACCAAGCCCGATGCCAGCGAGGCCAGTCATCAGGCCGGGCGACTCCACGTGCAGTGGTATTCCGCAACGTGGCCCATGCTGTTCGAGGTCTTTGATAACGCCAGCGGCCACCCGTTGCATGCGCTCGCGCTCGCCGGCAAATTCAGGCAGCTCTGCCGCCTGCATCAACAGCTCAAGATTCCCCAGGTCTCCGTGGCAAAGAGAATGGTTCAGTCCGAAACCCGTCGCCAGAGTCGTCCGCACGGCGATGCGCAGATCCTGAAGCAGGGCAAAGTCCGGCGCGTGCTGTAGCAGCGCGAGACGCGACAGCCCGATGCCGGCGGCACCATGACACCAGGCGGTCGCATACTTGGCCGGGCCGCTCGGCCCGTTGCTGGATGGACCGCCGTCCCGGGCGTCTCGCCAGTTCTCCGCCACCGCCGAGAAGAGCGTGTGCTCGTAAGCGAGCGCCGAGGCGGCGCAGGCGGCGAAGCTCTGGATGCCAGTCACCGCCGTCAGCTTGTGCAGCGCCCAGGCAATTCCGGCGGCGCCGTGGGCGAATCCGGCCAATGCCAACCTCGACATCTCGGGGCGCACCCAACCGCATCCGGTCGGATATTCTGTTGCTGTCGCGATGAGGTGGTTGCCGCAAGCTACGGCGTGTTCGAGGAGGTCATCTGCCGGCGCGGCCTGCCAGAGGGTCAGCAGGCCGGCGATACAGCCGGCAGCGCCGCCGATAATATCGTACTCACTGTCACGAGGAATGAGACGGGGCAACTCCCGGACCATGGCCTGGGCCGCCGCGAGCAACTCGGGGTTGTGGAGAAGCTGGAATGCATGCGTCAAGGTGTAGATCAAACCTCCCAGGCCCGAAAACCCGCCAATGGAGGGATGCGCTGCGAGCTCGGCGCGCCAATTAGCCATCACCGACGCAAGGGTCAGGCGAGCCAGTTCCAGAAACTGCTCGTCGCCCTGAGCTGTTCCCAAGTAGGCAAAGAACAAGGCCATCCCAGCCAGTCCATCATAGACACCGGTCCGCATGGGGGAGAGCGACCACCGCTCGTCGCCTGAGGCGGTCACGCCGATCCAGGTGATGTCGGAGTCCCCTCTGTAGGCCAGCGCGGCGAGGCGATGGCCTATCGAAAGCGCCAGTTCCCCGGCGCGGAGGCGCATCGCGGACATCTCAGCTGGACCTGGTTCGATCGCGTATCGGGTCCAGCCCTGATGCGTTTCGCGTGCGGCCGTGGCCAGCGACGCCTTCACGAGCCAGCGCTGTCGCTCGAGGTCGTCGTCGTTCAAGCGCCCGAGACGGGCGACCGCTGTTTCGAGGCAAGAACGGGTGAACTGGTATGTCAGCTCTCGGCCTGGCCCAGCGGACAAATCCCTCCGAGCCGCATGACTGGTAAAACGAGGCACATCTCCAGCGCGCAAGTCCTCCTGTTCGAAGGCGACGGCCGCCTGCAAGTGTTCGGCGTAGGGAACGCTCGCCCAGAGCAGATCCAGCAGTCGGTCGCGATCGGCTGCATCCTGGGAATAGTCGGGATGACAGCTCTCCTGGAGCAAAGCGCTGTAAGTGAGCGTCGGTCGAAGCACCACCCTGACCTCGTCCTCGCGGAAGGCGGAGAGCGGTCCACCTTGCGCGCACAGAGGCTCGCGGTGTTGTCGCAGCAGGTGATAGGTCTTTTCGAAGCCCTCGATGATGAGGGCGGCGTGTTCTGGAGCCGCGATCGGCTCGCCCTGGAGGACCGGGCGATTGATCGCCGGCCCCAGAGGCATGGGTCGCCTGACCAACCGCAAAACGTCTTCCCCTTGTGGATCGTTCCAGGTGAGCACGCCGAAGGGCGTCTGCTGGGCCGGGTCACCGGCAAGACCGCTGAGATCGATGCCGCTCCAATGATCACTGCCCCACACCCGCCGGGGCAGAAGCCCCACCCGAAGGACCGACTCTGCGATGGTCCGGGCGGCCAGACCCGGAGCGCGCCGATCGGGGTTCTGGCTCACTTCGGGGCTGAACAGCGTCTCGAGATCGACGGGCATGGGGTAGGCACCGTCGGCAATGAGATTCTCCCGATGAAAGTCACTGCTCCCGAGCGCATAGAACAGGGCCAGATATGCGCCTTGGCGGCGAAAGAAATCGGCCAGCTCGTCCTTTGAATGGCACGGGCGGTGTTCCACGAACTCACACCAACCATGCGAAGACTTGTCAACCATCCGAACGCCTCGCAACGGCGGCTGCAGACCTCGCTCATTGAGCCACGCGATGAGTTGGCTGAAATGTTGGTCCAGCGCCAACGATCGCGGCTTGTAGACGACTCGGCGTCCCGACCGAAACACCAGCACCAGCGGCGTTCGACCGCCAGCATGCCGGTCCCCGCCGGTTGGCTCCACCCAAACGAGCTCCGCGTCGCTTTCCTCCAGGAAAGCAGCCCGCACCTGCTCGAAATCCACTCGCAGCCGCTGCAGCCATTCCTTCGTACTCGCCACCCAGTTATCGACCAGTGTGACCAGATACCGGGCCAGGACCGGGTAGGCTCGGAGAATCCTCCCCGCCACTGCGGGACGGCGCAACTCGTTGACGAACGCGGCAAAACGGTCAGCAGGCGAGCCCCCCTGCGATCCACTTTCAAGGCTTTGGACGTTCAGCTCCAGGGCGCAGACGCGACTGATGGCCGGCAGCACGAGTGCGTCGAGCATCTGGCCGAGCGACCGGCCCACGGACTCGACGTCGATGCGGGCACAGTCCGGCCCGGACCGGAACGCCTCAAGAGCCCCGGCGCTACGGGCGAACGCATCGCGCGTCAGCGGACGGACCAACGCCAGCAAACGATGCGTTCCCGGCTCAGGCTCGCTCGGAACTGCGTCCGCCGGCGGGTTCACCTCCCCGCCGGCGATATACAGCCGATCGATTTGAGTCGCCCAGGCCGGCGGAATCGGATTACCAGGCGCCGCCCACGCTGAGGGGTCGAGGAAGTTCTCGAACTGGGCTTGATCGATTCCCCATTGCGCGAGGCGGCGGGTGAACCATTCCTCTTCGTGAAATGGCGGCTGCGAACGCCAGCTATCCAATCGGAACCGAGACAGGTCCGTCGCTGGGTCAACTCGGAAACGCAGCTCGGCGCTCGCGCCAACTCGCTCAGCGAGGGTTGCTGCCGCTGCCCACCATCGGGAGGCGGTGGTCAACAGTGGTGTCTCCCGGACGGACACGGACCATTGCAGCTCAGACCGCCGGAGCCCGGCGTGGTCGGACAGATGCCGTCGGTTGGGCAATGTTCGTAAATGCTGTGACAGGACGCGTCGGTCACGCAACTCAAGTCGCCGGTGGAACAACAAACTTCATCCCCGACGGTATGAGTGCTAAAGCCCAGCTCAAAGCCGCCAAAACCGCCGAAGCCGCCAATCCTGGCCATACGCGCCACGAGCGGTTGAAGCTCCGTCCCCATCGTCACCTCGCCGGACGGATGAGGCGGCACGAGCGAGCCCTCGATGCTCGACATGATTTGCCGGGTCGACTGACGCCGCCAGGCAGTAATAATCGTTGAAATGGGCATCAGTTCACGCGCCGCCTGGCACCAGGCATACGCAGGTTCCATGACAGCATCCAATGGGGAACCGCCGAGCACATTCGTCAACGTGCGGGCCCCGTGCTCAGCAACTCGCTGCAAGAGCAGGAACTTGTACGCCGTCATTCGTCCAACCACCGAGGGAAAGAGCTCTCGCGCAATCGCGCCAATCAGATTCGCGCCGGCGGCGGCGCGGCCGCCGTCGAGCGGCCAGGAGTCGCCGGATCCTCGCTCACCGAAAACAGCCGCAAGCTCCGACGAGCGCAACCCGCGCGCAGCTGCCTGAAACATCGTCGCGGCCATGGCAGGCCGGCGCTGGAGCGCCGAATCAGCTCTCGCCTCCAGATGCACGCGGAACGCGTCGATCGCGCGGCCGGCCGCAGCGGTAGAGATGCCCTTGGTCGCGTCGGTCGATTTCTCCACGTAAGTCACGACCGCCACCCTGAACGCCGCCGCCGCGTCTGCAAACCACTCTCCAAGCAGGGCGTCGTAGGTGGCATTGCGCTCCGCAAATGTCGGCCATTCCGGATCGACCCCCACCTTGCTGCGGAATTGAGCCAAAGAGGCCGCAACCGCGTCGGGCAGGTCCCGGTATTTATCAGGGCTCCGCCCGCAGTCTTGCGCGACCGCCCGGGCCGCCTCGATGACAAAGTCCAAGGCCCATTGTTGGTAGAGCTGACCCAGGGGATGCAAGTCTCCGCTCCCCGCGCTTTCGTTCTGACGTTTTGTGGGCATGGCGTTTTTCCTCCGGAACCAACGCGATCAGTGGCGGCAAGCGAGCGACGGCTCTGGGATGGGACCAACCTCGGCTCTTGCTCCTCGGGCCATGAAAAAGTTTAATGATCGCGAAGTAATCAGATTATGGCTATCCCGCACCGCAGCCTCAAGGAGAAACTTCCAAAAACTCCGCCCGCCCACTCCGCTCCTTGCCGACCGCTGCGGGTATGCGCCTCACTCGCGCCGTGCGAGCGGGCCAAATTCCTCGCCGCAAAATCCTACGGACTTAAGGACTACCACTAGCGTCTGGCTTTCCATTGCCTCTCCAGGTCGTCGAGGAGCTTTAAACGCTGGCTCTGCGCCTTCGTAAAGTCGGAGGGCGCCGTCTTGAAGTAATCGCCGGCCCGGGGCAGTCGGTAGAGGATTTTGAGGTTGGCGACCGCATCCAGATCGTTTTCGGTCTGGATGACGTGGATCAAATTCCTTTCGAGCGTCTGGACTTCGTTGGGCGTCAAGGTTGCCTGTGCCGCTTTGACAAACGTTGCCACGGCCTGGCAGTTGACGGGCGAGGCGGCATTGGGCAATAACTTGCGAGCGGCCTGGAAATGAGCGAGCGCCTCGGTCACGTCCTGGGCGGAGCGGGGTTTATTGCGGAGGTATGAGTAGCCCAGAAGAACATGGGCCAGCCCTTGGTTCATCGAGTCCTGTTGAGGGGCAAATTCCTTCAAGTACCGCGTGAAGGTGGAACGCGTCGCGGCGTGATTGCCAGCCAGAATTGGAGCAAGCCCTGGGCGTAGAGCACGACGCCATTGATGCCGACAAATGCGTCGTCCTGTCCGATTTCCGCCAACTTGACCCATCCTGCTTTGCCTTGAATAACCTGTAGATGCGTCCAGCCATTTGACGCCCCCAAGACGTAAAAAGGCCGTTTCGGTGACAGTCGGTCAGCGAGCGGCGCGGTGTCAGCCGGCTGTTCCCGGAGCTCCAAGGTCCGCTGCCATAGCTTTTCGAGTTCCGCCAGTCTGGCTCTGGAGATCTCGACCGGTGCAAAGCTGACCTGGGTTCCAGGGGCGGTGGCGTTGGCGCGGCTGTAATCCGGCACGGCCAGTTTGCTAATGTCCCACGATAGGTTAAGCGCCCCGTCGTCCCCTCCGCTCATTGGCACATATCGAAGGTGGCTGGCGAGAAACACACGCCCTTTGCTTTCGTAAAACTCGCCCCAAACCACCACGGGCGCCCGTTGCTTGCGGGCGAGTGACTGAATCCCGTCCGGGGCCAGGTCCCGTGCTTGAGGGTCGCGCGTCAGGGTGATGACGGCAAAATTCGTCAGGCCATGGACGGTCGCCAAAGCCAACCGTCCGATGAGCTGGGCCAACTGATCGCCCCAGTCGCCGGCGAGCGGACTGTCATATTGGACAACGAGCAGCTTGTTGGTGATGCCTTGAAACCACTCGGCGTCCGAAGTGGTCCCATTGACCATGGCGCGGCTGAAGCAAGCCGAGCTCAGGAAGATCGCCAAAGCGATTGGCCACAAGCGGCTCATCCTGGTGGTTCTCCAATCGGCCTGAGCCCCGCGGCCGCATTCGAGGCATCGACCTTGTCGAGTCGGCTTTGCAGCGCCGCGCGAAAATCTTCCCGGTCGCTCGCCGGAATCTCCGGAATCAATTCCTGGGCGATGAGGAAGGCTTTCCGCGCCAGTTCCGGCCGGCCATTCTTGAGGTGCACGTCTCCGACCACCAGGGCTGCGATGGCAACCGGTGGGCCTTTGACCTCGAGATTGCGGCCGATCAATTCGGTCACGTCCTCCCCGAGCTCTTCGCGGGTGGCGACACTTAAGTCGGGCGGGTCCAACAAGGTGATGCGGGTGGTGGAAACCAGCCGGCGATCCGCGGTGGGGCTCTTACCGATAAAGCCCCACATGACCGCCGGCACCTGCAGCGTAGCCACGGCCGTGCTGGCCAAAGTGGCATCGCGGATCGTCGCTTCCGTGCACCGCCGCACCCGGAATTTGATCGTGTCCAGGACATGCCGTTCGCCCAGGGAACTGCGGATCGCTTTCTCCAGCCGGTCGGATTGGGAGTTGTGGAATTCGTTGACCGCCGCCGGGTCGATCTCGTTGTTGAGGTAATCGAAGACCAGAAACGTGCACACATTGGTGTCGGGCCTGCAGAGCTTCAGCTTGTCCAGAATCGGATCAGGGGCGGGCTGGCCTGGCGGAATTCCCTGGGCCAGGCCTTTGGAATACACTTTGACGGACAACCATCCTCCCGTAGCTTGGACCGTGACATTCGTGGCACGGAGGTTGGGGATCGAGATCTCGAAGGTGTATTCTTTCTTCAGTTCCGTGGCCGGAAAGTGGAACTCACCATGGTCTTCCGGCCGGATATGTTTCGCGGCCAGGCCGCTGTGCAGCAGAACGACCGTTGCCTCCGGCACAGCCAAATCATCCAGAAACACCGTTCCGTCCAGACCTTTGCCGGGATTGCGCGCGAATGGCAGCAGGAGGCTCAAAATCGCCACAAAAACTCCGGCCGATCCGCTCAACTGCCACCGACGCGTCTTCACCATTCCAGTCGCCCCAAGCAAGCCAAAGGTTACGGTGGACGCGAGCAATGCCAGGCATAAGAAGGCCGCGACATTCTGCTGCTGAGTGCGGCCGACCGAGAGCAAAGCCAAGCCGGCCCCCAGCAGCACGAGGGATAACACCACCAGCACAGTTAGGCTGGGCTTAACAACTGGTTTGACTTGAGGCGTTGGCTTGGGCATCCGGCCTCCGCGAATGTTTGCGCCTACTAGAGTCGGTTAAGAACGGCGATGGGTCCTGCTTTTCAACAGACTCCTACCAGCGACTATAGGGGGGGGGCTCAAATCGTCAACGCATTTTGCCGGGGTTGCTGGGGTTGCCTGCGCCCACGCTCGTCGACCGCTCGGCACTCCCTCCTTAGGTTGGGTGGCCGGATGGGTCGCCCGGTGAACGAGTGGGCGACGGTGGTTGGCTCACGCGCCTGGCTTCTCATCCGCGATGCTGGCAACACGGCACGGGGGGCTATTCGTAACGCGCCCGAAAGAACGAATGGTTGGAGCCAGCGTTGAGGTTCGTCGTGAAACTCGCTTTGTCGCCGAACCGCTCGCTGAGGATTTGGCTGTTGAGCCATCGCTCGCCCAGACCACTCTTAAGCTCGGACACTTCGGTGGCTGATTCCAGTGTGATCCCCTGCTCGGCCTGGCCGGTAAGATGCAGTTCCAAGCCGCCGCCAGGCAGCTTCATCAAGGCTAGTTCCAAAGGCTGCAACAGGTCCACTTCGTACATCTGGGCACCAAAGTCGTTTTTGACCGAAACCTGATACCGTCCCAGGCTTGTGCTTGAAACGGTTGGAATATCGTACCGAGGCGCATCGGAGATCTGTTGGCCGTGGAAGAACCATGTATAGGTCAGTGGTTGGGAAACAAGGGAGTCGACCGGTAACAGCAAAACACCGGCCGTCCCAAGCGACAACGAAGTCTTGGTTGCCGAGGCCTGGGGAGGCGGAGGATTGCCTATTTGGCAACTCAGTCGGATCTCGCCCGTATCGTTTTCAGGCGTGTCAACTTCTACCAGGTAATAGCTCTCTCCGGCAGTGGGGAACAACACCTCCTTTTCCTCAGGAGCGGACCTTGCGACCAGCAAACTTGCACTGGTGCTCCATTCATTATCGAAATCCCAATGATAAACACCAATGCCCACGACCCTGGCGGAGGCATTCGAAGCATCGATTTTGACAAGACCACTACTGGCCGCGTGGACCTGATAATAACGTGACGGACCGAGCAGACTCCCGTCGTGATCCTGCGTCGTCGAAGTCTCGTTGTTCATTTTCAGTCCGACGGGAGTTCCAACGGTCACCGAGACAAACCCAATCGACGTGCCCGCGATCAACTTCCCAACGCTCTGGTCGCGGAGGCGGGAGAACCGAGGCAATTTGTCCACCGAGTGGGCCCGCGGATCGGGACCAATCTCCACCGTGGTTGGTTCCGTCCAAATCCATTCGCCTCCGTCCGGATTCGTGATCCGAGCCACGTAGACTCCGACGTTGCTATCCTGGACGCTCGCCAGGGTCAGTGAGTCGCCGCTTTGGTTCGGCAAGCGGCGGCCGTTAAAATACCAATCATAAGCCGCGTTGGCCAGTTGACTGGCAAAGCGCAGGACAACTCTATCGCCCGTCTGGACCGTGATGTATTCCGGGTTGGCGCTGGGATTGATTTGGGGCAGTCGATGCGCCGTCTCCTGGTAAGTTGCCGTGAGCAGGAACGGACCAGTCTCGCCCGCGAATCCATCGAGCGCGATAGCGTATTCCTCACCTTGCACGACATTGAAGCGCACCCGGCTCGTGAAAAAGCCGACATTGCGGCCGGAACCAAACGAGCGCTCGCTGTCGTCGTCATTGGCCGCGACCGGTTCTAAAGTTGGCAAGCTCCCGCCTGCGTAAACAGCCAGCAAGGTATCAAAGCCGCTGCCGAGGGTTTGCAGGTCCACTATGCCGTTGGCGGTCGCTTTGAAAGCATACCAAACCGAATGGCCGCCAGTCTGACGTGCGTGCTTCGGTTCGCCTGTCTCAACGGTGGCGTTGCCATTGGTCCCGGTGAACCGCACGGTCGCCCCGGGCCGCAACTGGATTTGGGCGCGATCAACAAATTGATCGTGAGCCGTGATTCCTTGAGAGGCCGCGACCAGTGACGCCACGTCTCTGAGGATGGCGCCGTCCTCATTCGCGACCACCACGGAATAAAAGCCGGTGCCCAGGTCACTGCTGTTGGACTCGACGAGGTAAACGGGCCCGACAGCGCCGGGAATGAGCGCACCGTTTCGACGCCATTGAAATCGTAAGCCTGGCGGGTCAATTCCTGGTGGGAGCGCTGCGAGGATCGTTTCAAATGGCGGGGTCACTTCAATCGAGCGGGGCTGGCCGTTATCGATGACCCTGACTTCAATTCCCTGGCGGACCGACCCGAGATCATTCGCGACCTCCAATAAATAAAGGCCGCTCGAGGAAGGTTGAAGGTTGGTCAATTGAAGCAGCGAACCAGTGGCGCCTTCGATCGGCTTTGTCTCTGGCGAAAACCATTGATATCGCAAGGGCGGTGTTCCCTCGGCGGCAAGCGTTAAGATGACATTCTGCCCTTGCAGCCGCACCACGCGCCCGGGAGGGTCGCTGATCCGGGCCGCCAGCGAGGGTTCCAGGGGGCGGCTCGTTCGGACGACGGTCATATAGCCGATGCTCCCAAGGGCTCCCACCTCACGCCGAAGCACGATCTTGGGAGTGAAGCCTGTCCCGTTGGCAGGCGCGCGGACAATGAATCGGCCATACGTGGACAGGTAAAAGACTTGAGCTTCTGGATCAAAGTGGAAGCCGTTGCCGACCCCTCCCGGTAGAGTCAAAACGGCTTCGGGAGGCCGACCAGGACGCGTCAAGTCGGTGCGCAGCAGGGTGCGCGTGCTTTCCTGATTCCAGTAGAACACGCCTTTGGTCGGATCCATCTCCAGATCAAAGGCGCCAGCGACAGCACTGCCGAGATTACGCCAGAGGCTCCATCCAGACCCGTCCAGATTGATCATCTCGATCGTGTCGTTATCGGTGCTGCCGCCGTCGTGCGCGTAATACAGTCGACGCGTCGCCGGATCCAGGGCGATCCCAGTAGGCAACCCGTCCGGCCAGATGAACGACCGGAGGTTTTCAGCTCCGCTTCCGTCGAGATTAGCTCTGCGCAAGGCATAGTTCGACGTGAAGGTCTTGCCTCCCTCCGTCCAGTAAACTTTGTCGGCAACCTGATCCAACTCGACGTCACCAATGTGGTTGTTTGAGGCCAGCAGATTCGTCCTGCCCGAGCCATCCAAGTTGACACGAATCAGATGTTCGCCTGCTCCAACGTAAATGTGGCCCTTCCGATTGTCGTAAGCGAGCCCGGCAAACCCGCCCTCAGCCTTGTTCTCCAACGCCATTACCCGGGTAACACCACCCCCGTTGAGATGAGACCGCATCAGGAAAGAGTCGGGGTCGGTTGTTCCGGTGTTGCTGATTTCGGTCCAGTAAAGATAAGCGTTCGGTTCGGCCGCGCCGTCATCCATGACGTCGAAGGCAGGGCGAATGGCATCACGGAAGAACTCGAAGTCGTCCACCCACACACTTGTATCCCCCCCAACGCCGTGCGTTTCCACTTCGATGCGGTCAAAGGGAACTCCTCCCGGGCCGGTGTAGACCAGGTTGTCATCGATTTGCAGTTGAAGAGCGTCCCGGGTCGAAGCAATGCTCCATCTGTGCCAACCAGGGGAACGAGTCATCCGCGCCGACCCGCCAACCCCGATGTCCTGGCTGAAATAATAGTAGTGAGTGAAATCCCAATCTTCCGTCAACAGCCTTCCGGCCCCGCCTAAAGAGAAGGACATGTAGTTGCGATCGACCGGATCATAGAACCAAATGGAGGCGCGCCCATAGATTGGTTCAGGAAAGATATGGTAAAGTCCGGTGTTTTTCTGCCCGATCGCCCCGGAGGTCAAAAGGGCCGACCGCGCGCCAGTATGTGCTTTACCGTCATCCGGCGCTGGCTCGACGGCATTGGCCTGGTATGTTTGCCAGAACGGGTTCAGAACTGCTTTTTCATATCCGTCGGCAAATTGATCTCCCATGAAGATCTGCTCTGAGCCATCTGGCGGAAGGACATTGATTTGAACCGTCGCGATGGTAACCGCCGACGACGACTCCACCGGCGTAAACGCCACGGTCAGAGTCTGTCCCTGGCCCGGTTTCAGGATGGTGCCGGCGGGCGGATCATACGCGAACGCCCCGGGCAGATTGGCCCGAGCATTCAATTGGTCTGGCCCCAAAGCCGAGCCGTAGGGCAGATCTGCTGGAGGATCCCACGTCAGCACCACGGCCGGAGCCGACGCTGTCGGCAGCACCTCGAGATAATTGATGTAGCTGCGGCCTGAAACGAGCGTAGTGAGACCGGTGCCATCTGCATTGAGACGTTCAATTTGGCTGGCATTCTTCGTGATCACATAAAATCGCCTTGTTTGGGGATCGTAATGGAAGCCGTTCTCCAACGTGTTCGCAAATGTGAAGACTGGCATCGGGGAGGGCGAGGGAGCGTCCAAAGCCGTTTTGAAAATGGTGTCAGTCGACAACTGGTTCCAATAGAGCAACCGCGCGATTGGATCGAGCTCGACATCGAAAGCGGCGGCGGTTGGTGAGCCCAAGTCGTGAACGACCAACCGTCCTGATCCGCTCACGCTCATGACTTCAATCGTATCGCCGCCGACATTGATATCGCGCTGGAAATAAAGTTTGCCGTTCTTCAAGTCCAAGGCAATGCCCTCGATAACGCCTTGAAATCCTATATTCAGGAGGACCTCATGACCGCTGCCATCCAGGTTAGCTCGGTGAATGCTATTGTAGCCGGAACCGCCCTCGGTCCAGTATATCTTGCCGCTCGCCAGATCAAGTTCGACGTCGCCCACATGATTGTGTCCTTGGACAGCGGTCGTGGACGTCTCAACCAGATTCGTGCGAGCACTGCCGTCTAAGTTGGCGCGAAAGAGGAAATCGCGATCGCCACTGTAGAGGTGACCTCCAATCCCATCAAAAGCCAAGCCGCCGAACGTGATAGACTGATCGGCCCGGGCCTCCAGGACGACAGTCGCACCCCCTCCGTTCAGGTCAGCTTTCATAATCCGGGCGGAATACTGGCCCGGAACCCGTGTGCCCTCGGTCCAGTAAAGAAATTCCGCGGCGCTGGAAGTCTTTGCGATGAGGCCGAGGGCCATGAGCAGGGCGCAAAGGAGTAAACGAGAGGAGATGGTTTTCATAAACACGACTCGCCGCGCGTGAAAAAGAACAAGCTGAGATGGGCGGAATGCTGACAAGGCTAGCTTGGGATGACAACCAGAAAGCGGGCCGCCCGCTATATCACTATATATCCCTCAAGCAAACGTTGAGGACAAACGTCTCCAGAGGTCCCATGCCGCCGCCACGTCTTGCCGTCTGTTCATCCCTCCAACACGTCCGCCGGGACGAATTTATTTCAAATCCGCTCGAACTCGAAAGATTAGCGCCCTTGGCCACGTGTTGTTCGACGGCGGCAAGCAGAGCGGCTGTTACAAGCGGCAATTTCCGCGCAAGCGAACGGGCTCGGAACGGAGCTTGCCTCGAGCGCGCGGAACGAATAAAGGTCATGAAATCGTCCTCAAGAACACTCGGCATGAGAATGTGCGATGGACTGTTGGGCTGCTCCAGGTGGCTCGTGCTATTGGGCGTTCTGGTGCGAATGGCCCTGCCTCAGACGGTCCAATCTCAGGGCGCGGAGGCCGACGAGAGAGTCAGCGCCTCCGCCGTGGTCGTGACGATGGAGGGGATCCTGGAATGGCGCCGCCTCTTGCCGGAGGGAACCACCGTATGGGAATCGGCGCGGACCAACCAGACTCTATATCGTGGCGACCGGCTCAGAACCGGGCCTCGTAGTCGAGCGCTGATCCGCCTGTCGAACGGGTTTACCATTTCAGTCGGGCCGAATTCCGAAGCTATTCCGGTGTCAGGCCCAAACCACACCGGCGGCCCCTTCCTTTTTCGGGGGTTGTTCTACTTCTTCCACCGTGGCCAGCCGGGAGACACGGAGGTCAGGACCAGAACCGTCGCGGCCAGTATTCGTGGGACCGAGTTTCATTTTAAGGTCAGCGCAGATGGCACGAGCGACGTCGGGCTAATCCGGGGGGAATTGGCCCTGGCCAACGAGTTCGGTCAGCTCGACCTTCACTCTGGCGAGACGAGCGTGATTGCCAGCGGCGCGGCTCCGGCCAAAACGGCTAAACTAGAGTTTAGGCCTGAGATGCAATGGACGCTTTACTATCCAGCTATTCTGAATCTGGAAGATCTCGATGCCCATCTTCTCCAGGACGAGAGCTTATCCAGCTCGCTGCAATCTTATCGCGAGGGCGACTTGCTTCAAGCGCTCGCCAAGTATCCCCACCTTCGCCGGCCCAAGTCCGATGCCGAAGGGATTTTTCTGGCGGCCTTGCTTCTGTCAGTCGGAGACACGTCGGAAGCGGAGCGTCTTCTAGAAAGGGTCGGCGTAGGCGGGACGGCGTCCGACCCGGACGCCAGAGTCGCCGCCGCCCTTGGCCGCTTTATTGAGATCGTCCAACTCACGCAATCGTCGCCGGCGAAGATGGAACCTGCCCTGGCGACCGAGTGGATGAGTCAATCTTACTTCCTCCAATCCAAGGCGGCGCTCCAGGAGGCGCGTGCGGCCGCCAGGCAAGCGGTCGCCAGCGCGCCGGCATTTGCCTTCGGCTGGGCGCGGTTAGCGGAGCTGGAATTCAGTTTCGGGGATATCGATCGGTCAAGAGCCGCTTTGAGCAAAAGCCTTCAGCTCGGACCAAGGAACGCCCAGGCGCATGCCGTGGCGGGTTTCATTGCCGCAGCCGCCAATCAGATGAGGTCAGCCGCACAAAGCTTCGATGCCGCCATTCAAATTGACCCGGCTTTGGGCAACGCCTGGCTGGGACGCGGCCTCTGCCAGATCAGGCGCGGCGATCTGGAGGCCGGTCGGCAAGACCTGCAAATAGCCGCCACATTGGAACCACAGCGAAGCCTGCTCCGGAGTTACCTGGCCAAGGCGTTCATCGAGGAGGGTCAGGATGTCAAAGCCCAGCAGGAACTGGAAATCGCCCAGGCGCTTGA
Organism: Verrucomicrobiota bacterium; assembly: GCA_046346765.1. Taxonomy (GTDB): domain Bacteria; phylum Verrucomicrobiota; class Verrucomicrobiia; order Limisphaerales; family SIBE01; genus JAXMHN01. Next base: position 42,580 of record JAXMHN010000042.1, read on the forward strand.
CCCCAAAGACCCGACCCCCTGGCTCTATTCGGCCCTGTCACTCCGACGGGAGAATCGAATCAACGAGGCGATCGCGGCTCTGCAACAATCGAAGGCCCTCAACGACAATCGCCGGTTGTTTCGCTCAAGGTTCTTATTGGACCAGGATCGCGCGGTCCAAGGTGCCAACCTCGCTAGCACCTACGCGGATGCCGGACTGCGTGAGGTGAGCGTGCGCGAAGCGGTTCAAGCGGTGCACGCAGACTATGGAAGCTTTGCCTCGCACTTGTTCCTGGCCGACAGCTACAACCTATTGCGCGACCCCCAGCAGATCAACTTGCGCTACGAAACTCCGTGGCTAAGCGAATATTTGCTCGCGAATCTGCTGGCGCCGGTCAACGCCGGAACGTTGTCTCCGGTGGTTACACAACAGGAATACTCGCGTCTTTTTGAGCGAAATCACCTCGGTTTCGCCTCCGAAACCGTTTTTCTCAGCCGCGGTGACTGGCGACAAAGCGCCGCGACCTACGGCATTTTCGATAACACAAGTTTCACCGCTGAGGAAAGCTATCGATCCGAGCGAGGCGAACGTTCCAATAACGACTTGGACCAATTGAACGTCAGCTTCAAAGCGCGCCAGCAGCTGACTCCAAAGGACAGCCTCTACCTCCAAGTGATCGAGTATGCGGCGGAGGGGGGTGACTTGCGCCCTCTCTACGACCCGGCCACATTCAGCAAGGGCCTTCGTTTTAAAGAACGGCAGGATCCCCTCGTCCTCGCAGGATACCATCACGAGTGGCAACCTGGCGTGCATACCTTACTCCTCGGCGGACGTCTCGAGGACAGCTTCAACTTGCATGACCCACGACAAGCAGCATTCTTCATTCAAGCGGGCCGGACCAACGTCCGCTCTCTGTCGATCGATGAACAGTACGAGAGCCATCTTCTCTTTTACACCGCGGAAGCCCAGCAGATCTTCGCTTCGGACCTGCAGACTTTCATTTTGGGAGGTCGAGTCCAAACGGGCGATTTCGCGGCCCAAAATCGGCACTCAAATCCGCAGTTCACTCCCGGGGCACAGCTCGACTCCGTTCGAGCAGCCATTCGCAATCCCCAGACACTGGATGCGAACTCAGATCGACTCACGTTCTATCAATATTGTCAGGTGCGACCATTGCCCACCGACAACCTCTCGTTGCTGGCCGGCGTGAGCTATGATCGATTGACTTTTCCCGAGAACTTTCGCTACCCACCTTTCGCCGAGACACAGAAAACGAGTGAGCGTCTCCTTCCCAAAGCGGGCCTGATTTGGAATCCTGGGGCCGGATTCACCTTGCGCTTCGGCTATGCGCGCGATATCAGCGGGGCGACATTCGATCAGAGTTTCCGCCTCGAGCCAAGCCAGGTGGCCGGCTTTTCCTATGCGCTCCGCAGCTTTGTTCCGGATGCGGTCGTCGGCCCGGCCGCCGGAGAGCGCACGGAGACGTTGGCCGTTGCCCTGGAAGAGAACATCGCGAATAAAACGTTTCTGGGGATCACGGCGCAGCAACTGACTTCGGACCTCTCCCAGAGCCAGGGCTATTTCGTGTTTCCCGGCGTCAATCAGGGAAGACCATTGCCGGCCGAGTTCCATCAGAGCAGGAGCGTCTTGGATTTTGAAGAGCGTTCGCTGAGCGTGACGGCGGACCAATTGCTCGGGAGCGAGTGGGTTATGGGCCTCCACTATACGGTTCAGGAAGCGAACCTATCGGGCAACTTGCGCAGTGATGGACTCATGCCACTCGGGACAGTGGATGAGAATGCGGCCCTTCATTGTTTGGAAATGTCCCCGAGCTATAATCACCGCTCCGGCTTTTTCGCGCAGCCTCAAGTTTTGTGGTATGCGCAGAGCTACCACGGCAGTTCCGCCCCCCAGCCCGACAGCGACTTTTGGCAGTTCAACCTGATCGTCGGGTATCGTTTCCTGCGACGGAAAATGGAGATGGCTGCTGGCATTCTCAACCTGTCTGACCAAGACTATCGTCTGAATCCTCTTAATCTCACTTATTTGCCGCCTCGTGAGCGCACCTTCGCGTTTCACCTTAAATTTGCTTTCTAAACTGGCACTTATTTGGCAAGGTCCAGGCGCGCGCCTGAGGCGCTTGTTCATGCCGAGCGAAAGCCCTTCCCGCCGTCAGCAGCTCTGGCCACAAGCTGGTTTGGGAGCTCTGATCGCCACGCTGGCGGGGCTGGCTTTGTGGCATGGTCCTGAGGACGGCAGTTCGCTCGATGCTGTCAGCTACGATTTGCCCTCCGTCTACGCGCCACGCCCGGAACCACCCGAAGCGATCATCGTCAGAATGGATGAACAGGCGCACCACGCCCTCGACCAACGAGAAGGTCACTGGAGTCGAGCCTTGCATGCGGAACTGGTCGACACGTTGAAGCAAGCCCACGCCAAGCTGGTTGTGTTCGACATCTACTTTAGTGATCCAGGCCCCGAAGCTGATGACCACAGATTGAGCGCTGCCATCAAAGCAAGTGGTAACGTTGTCCTGGCCAGCCACTCTGAGGAGACCGATTCACCCGGATTCAAACGAAGCACCTTTTTGCCTCGAACGGAATTCGTCGAAGGAGCCCAGGCCGTCGGTCTCGATAACCAATTTGACACCGGCGATAAGGCGTTCCTGGGCAGTCGAAAAATCTACCCCGGCGTGCCGGACACGCCGAGCCTCGCATGGGTTGCCGCCGAGAAAGCCGGAGCGCCCGTTCCGTCCGACGCCGCCGAGCGTCTGAAGCCAAGGTGGTTCCGACACTACGGGCCGCCCGGATCGATTCCGAGCGTCAGCTACGACGAAGCTCTGAGGCCGTCCTCACAGATTTTCTCCAACAAGTGCGTCTTCATTGGAGGCCACCCCAACGTGAGACGCCAGGGCGCCCCCAGTGATGCCTTTGAAACTCCGTTCAGCCGCTGGCGAGGTGCAGAACGTTCTTCCGGAGTCGAACTCCACGCCACGGCCTTTCTCAATCTACTCCGAGCCGAATGGCTGACGCGCTTGCCGCCGGAGTTGGAGCTGTTTTACTTGCTCTTTTTTGGAATCTCCACTGGCTTTTGCTTCGCCTATCTGCGGCCAACGTCTCTCTTCATCGTCTCGGCATCCATTGGGACAATCGTTTTTGCGGGCGCTTGCCTCCTCTACTCGCAAAAGGGAATTTGGACATCCTGGATGCTGGTGGCCGGCGTTCAACTTCCTGCTGCGACCGCCTGGTCTTTGATCAACCGGGCGCGGCACGCCGAACTCAGCTTATCCTGCTCTCCATCCCGGGAGCCATCGCCCCATGCGGCCGAGACCCGCCCCCACGATCGTGGTTCGATCGGAGGAGCCGCCACTTCGCCGGAACCGATGCGACCGCCCGCGATTTCTGACCATACGCTGTTGCGCGAAGTGGGGCGCGGCGGTTACGGCGAGGTCTGGTTAGCGCGCAACGCGATTGGTCTGCACCGAGCGGTCAAAATCGTCCGGCAATCCGGATTCAGACAGAGCAGCGCATACGAACGCGCTTTTCGTGGAATAGAAAAATACATGCCGATTTCTCTAGTCACCCAGCTCTATTGCCTCTCTTGCATGTCGCTCATAATGAGACGGATCGCTTCTTTTATTACATCATGGAGATTGCCGATGACGCCATCGCCGGGCAGCAGTTCGATGCCGCCAACTACACCCCCCTCACTCTGGCGGCGCTGGTGCGAAAGGAAGCAGAGCTTCCCCTGCCCCGCTGCCTTCAGATCGCGGTGGCATTGACCGAAGCTCTCGGCTTTCTACACCAGCAGAAATTGGTGCATCGGGATATCAAGCCGGCCAACATCATCTTTGTGAATGGAACACCCAAGCTTGCTGACATTGACCTCGTCACGGACATTGCGCCCGAGGGGAAGCCCTGCACCTGTCTTGGGACCTTTGGATACATTCCGCCAGAAGGACCAGGAACGCCCGTCGCTGACATTTACAGTTTTGGCAAAGTGCTTTACGACCTGAGCTTTGGGCGTCAGAAACGGACGTTTCCAGACATCCAGACCTCACTGGTTATGGGCAACCCGGAGTCCCCTCTGTTCCAGCTGAATGAGATCATTATCAAGAGCTGCGAGAATGATCCGCGAGATCGCTATCAGTCGATGGCGGAATTGAGAGCCGCCTTGCTGACCTTACCGAATTCTTGAAAGAATCTCCTTCTTCGAGGCGTGTTGTGAGAGGAAGAGCCTAATGATGGACGGCGCCGATGACCGGTTTTCGAGAGCTCTTGGGGCAGTGAACCGCTATGACCAACGAAGACGACGCATTCCTCCCAACACGATGGTCCCTGATCAACCGGCTCAAGGATTGGAACGACCAGGAAAGTTGGCGGCAGTTTTTCGACACCTACTGGCGCCTCATCCTCAGCGTCGCCCTTAAGGCCGGGTTAACCCACGCCGAGGCTCAGGACGTCGTTCAGGAAACGGTCATCGCCGTCTGTAAGCATATTGGCGGTTTCAAAGCCGACCCGGAAGCCGGCTCCTTCAAATCCTGGCTCCTGCAACAGACTCGATGGAGAATCAAGGACCAGGTTCGCAAACGACGTCATTCGCCCCCAGCTCAACCAGATCGAATAACATCCGCGACCGAGTCGACGGCCATAGAAGATCGCCTACCGGATCCGGCCGGAAATATTCTCGATGCCATTTGGGAAGACGAATGGCGCAAGAATCTGATTGCGGCCGCTTTGGACAAGGTCCGACCTCAAGTGAATGCCAAACACTTTCAGGTGTTCCTTCTTCATGTCATCAAAGCGCTGCCTGCCGAAAACGTGGCGCGGGCTTCGAAGATCGACGTCAATCAAGTGTATCTGATCAAACACCGCCTCAAACCCCTCTTTGAAGCTGCCTTGCAGGCCCTTGAAACACAGAGCTTTTGAACCCCATAGGCGACCGGCTCAGTCGTTCCCTCTGCTCCGCGACGTTGGTTGCCCACGGCCTCTCCGGCGGAAGAGGGCAACTCCTCCCGGCCTCCGATCACTCCGCGCGGACACGGTAGAACCGTTGCGGGCCGTCGCTCAGTGGGTCAGTCAGAAGTCGCCAGTTGCCATCGCCGGTGAGATGCCGCACTTCGCTCCAGGCACGTCCCAAATCTTCGGTGCTTTCCAACCAGTAGGACGCGTTGAGCAAGGTCGGGATGGCGACCTGGAACCCCGCGCGGGCATAGACCGCTTTTGTCAGCACCGGTCGCGGGACCAGATTCGCCCCGAGGATCTGCGCCAGGCCGGCCCGTGGTATCTCGGTGACCTGGCGGAAAGCGCCGCCAATCACCAGGTTGGAGCGCGTGACTGCGCCCACTTGAGTGAATTGGCCCCCAATTATGACTTTTCCATCGGCCGTCGAGCAGGCGCCCGCAATGCGGGGAAGGGAGTCCTGTTTCCAGCGGGCCGCCTCGGGGACAAACCGGACATCCAGTTTGCCGTCCCATTGGCCGAACCGAGCACGAGAATGCCTCCCTCCGGCGTCCCTGTAACCGCGAGCACGGCCGGCGGCGGCGCCCAGGAGAACACGTAAGAGGCATCCCACTTCCCGTCCGGCAGCAAACGGCCCACAAAACTGTCGGCGGCGTAGAACGCGACCAGTATTCCGCCGGCCGCATCGCGACCCAAGACGCCCACGCGTGGCACAGGTCCAAAGTCCGGATTGAACTTGAGGTCGAGGTCCCCGGGCGCGGCTTGCATCGAAGCAGCCGTGAGAAGAATCGCAACCAACAGCATTAACCGACAAAGTCGGATTGGAGACATGGGCGTCGTCAGTCCGCCAAACCGGAGGATCTGTCCGAATAAAGAAGACTACAGCACAACGCTAGCCAGGATGCCTCCGGGCAGGTTTCGGGCTTTCAGGCGCCTCCCGCAAGCAGGTCGCGTTTTCGCCAGGGTCATCCTGTGGCGATTGCCTTCCATGGAACTCAACAATCCGACCGCAATCCCACCGTGAGATCAGCCGGCTTGCTTGCTTACTTTTCGCTCCTGTTGGCCCGGCGTCGAAATGGGTGAAAGAATCAAAGCTCGAACGGCGGCGCTCGGAGAGCGCCACACTACCCTACAACACCGAACCGGCGCGCGGGAAGAGCGAGGCCCCTGCCGAAGGCGCGAAACGCGCCAGACCGCGCCACATGGAGTGCATTGGACGGGAATCGCTTAGGAAGGTAAAAATGCTTCGTAAGCACAGCCGTGCTTACGAAGGAACAGCAACCCACCCGGCCTTAAATATGCCAACCAGCGCGGTATTTGTGCTGAATATACAGGTCTGCGTCGGCGCAGTTCGGGGCGCGGAGCTGGATCGGATCCCACTGCAGCTTCTTGCCGGAACGAAAAGCGACATTGCCAAGGAGGGCAGTCTCAGTGAGCGGCCCTGAATAAGCGAAGTTGCAGGTCGTCTTTCCACCGTTTTTACAGGCTTCCGTCCACTCCTTATGGTGGCCGATGGAAGTTTCGAGGAACCGGGCAGGCGGAGTGAAGCCGACAAAATCCTTCTCAGGCAAGAGTTGATGGCGATTGTAATCCGCCAGACCATGCCTTTATCGCCGACGAAAAGGACGGCGCTCTTCCAGCGGCCGATGTAATCGGGCGAGACGAGCTCGAACAAGAGGGTCGGTTGCTTGCCGCCATGATACCAGGTCAATCGGACGGGCGGTTGCTCACCGCGGGAGGAAATTCATAACGGACAATAAGCCAGGGCGGGGTCGACCGGGGTGGGGCGCCGGACCTCGACTACTTCCGCGCTGAGAGGGAATGCTTGAGGTCGAGAGCCCAAAATGGAAGATCCATGAAGTGACAACCGAAATCGGCCAGTGATCCACCCCAAAGGCCCACCAGTTGCGCCACTTGAAGGGCACCCATTGCGGATCATAAGGGCGCGGTTTCGATGGGCCCAAGCCAGAGATCGTAGTGGATGTGGGGCGGAACGGGCGGGACTTTCTTGGGCAACCGAGGCCGCCATGGGAGGAGTTGCTTGAACGTGGACCCCTCATGACCGCGCCAATGACGCCGCGTTGAACCAACTCAACCACGCGACGGTAATTGTCGCCGGCGTGGATCTGAGTGCCGAGTTGGGTGACTCGGTTCTCTTTGCGGGCCGTGTCGGTGATGATACGCGTTTCCGAGATGGTCCGGGCGAGCGGCTTTTCGCAGTACAGATGCCGTCCGCTGCGGAGGGCGCCGACGGCGGCGACGGCATGGCCGTGGTCGGGATCGCCCGACGACGGCATCGATGCCCTTCTGGTCGAGAAGGAGGCGGAAATCGTTGTAAGTCTTGGCGGCCGGGAACTTCTCAGCGGCGGCCTTGAGGTAATTGTCATCGATGTCGCACAAGGCGACGATGTTTTCGTGGGCGACGTTGCTGAGGTCGTAATTGCCCTGGTTGGCGACGCCGACGACACCAATATCAGTTTCTCGTTGGGCGAAGCGCCGCGGGTCATCCAGCCGGAAGCCAGGAAGGGGAGCGGCCAGCCCGCGACAACGGTGCGCTGCAGAAACTGACGGCAGTAAGAACGGATTTCATTGGGGGTATTACGAGCGTGAAAGCCGGCGAATGCAAATGCTTTTGAGACGCGCGCGCGGGGCCGATCGGGTTCGGATGGCCAGAGCATGGGCGAACTGGAAACGACTGGGTTGCAGCTTTGCTGCTTTGATCCATGTTCACGGTTCCAGAACGATGCCATCAGTCCGCCGGCGGCAAGGGCAGCGCGAGCCTGCTTTTGTGTGGCCGGATGGGTTGAAGAGTTCCACAATTGGGAAATGGCTGATCCAGATCCAGATCAGATGTGCCTTTGACGCCGATGCCACCATCTCTGGTCATTGAAACTCAGGCGCTGACCAAGGTCTACGGACGCCAGCGAGCCCTGGATGCCGTCGACTTGAAAGTGGCGCGGGAGCGATTGGCTTGCTTGGCCCGAATGGCGCCGACGGGCCGCCTTGATGAAATGCCTGCTGCAGCTGCAACCGATCACTTCCGGCTCGGCCAAGTTACTGGAGCGCGAAGTGGGTCGGGAAGGGCGGGAGATCCGGAAGCGGGTCGGCTACACGCCGGAGCAAGATTGCCACATTCCCGGAATGGCCGGGTGCGAATATGTGACATACTGTGCGCAGTTGTGCGGCCTGCCTTTCCAGGCGGCCCGCCAGCGGGCGCATGAGATGCTCGACTTCGTCGGCATGGGGCAGGAACGATATCGCAAAGCGGACACCTACTCGACCGGGATGAAGCAGCGGCTAAAGCTCGCCCAGGCGATCGTGCACGATCCGGAGATCGTCTTTCTCGATGAACCCACCAATGGGCTGGACCCGAAGGGCCAGGCCCAGATTCTTGAACTGATCGCCAGCCTTTGGCGAGAGTATGGCATCACCGTGATTGTTTCGTCGCACCTGCTCCAGGATGTCGACCGGATTTGTGAACAGATCATCATCGTGGCCCGAGGCCGAGTGCTGGTCCACGACAGCCTGGAGAAGCTCAAAGCGCGACGGCGCGGCGCCGCGGAAGTGGTGGTGGCGAACAGGCACGAGGAACTGCGCGACGCCTGTATCCGGCGCGATTGGGGGTGTGACCGCTTGCTAAACGGACATTTGCGCATCGAACACAAAGCCGAATCGTTGAATCCGTTGCTACAGCTGTTGGACGACCTGCAGCTGGCCCCGTTGGAAATCATTCCAAGCCCAAACGCGCTCGAAGAAACGTTCGTGCAAGCCCTGGAGCTTTCCGATGCCCCTGCATAACGCCAGCTACAAACATTGGGAAGGAGCGCATCTGGGCGTGTGGCGCCGCCGGCTCGTGATCGCGGCGAACGGCTTGAGGGCGTGCCTCCAGAATAGGCTGACGCGCTATTTGACCGTGGTGTGCTGGGCGACGGCGCTGGGCATCGCCGGCTTCATGTTTTTTATCGGCCAGCTCGTCGTCGCGGACAGCATGGTGGTGCAATGGGTGGAAAACCTGAATCCGCAACTGCAAGTATTTGCCCGGATGCTGACCACGTGGCTGGAGCAGCACCCGGAAATCTCGGTGCAAGCCAGCCAAAATGTCCTCTTCTACTTTTACTGCAGCCGATTGATGCGACTGAGCATTTTTGCCTTGGGCCTGGCTATCCCCCTGTTCGTCACGCGTGACCTGGCCAGTAACGCCATCATCATCTATGCGTCCAAGGCGGTCACACGGGGAGACTACCTGCTGGGCAAGTTCGCCAGCGCCTGCGGCCTGGTCGTGCTGACCTGGCTCGGGCCGGTCTGCGCCGCGTGGCTGGCGGGCAATTTCCTTGCCCCTGATTGGGCATTCTTCTGGCATGCGCGGGCCGCGCTGGGCCATGTCCTGCTCTTCGGCTTGAGCAGCATGGTTGTGCTCAGTTTGCTGGCGATCGGGATCTCGTCAGTGGCTTCGCGGGAGAAAGCGACGCTGGGGTTGTGGTTTGCCTGGTGGATTTTTGGCGGTGTTCTGGTGCCGATTGCGATGCAGACCAAACCATGGCTGCGGCACCTGAGTTTCAATTTTAACCTCGATCAACTCGCTTTGAGCATCTTCGGCATCGGCAGCGACATCCAAGCGGCCCAGGATAATATTCCGGTCCTGGGCGACATGCTCCGGCCGGTGAGTGCGCGCGCCATCGAAGCATTGAGCAGCCCGATGACCGCCGGAGCAAGCGTAGCGTTGCTGCTCATGGTCAGCTTGGCCGGGTGGCTCATTCACCGGAGGGTGCGGCCCGAATGAAACCGATCGCCCAGGCGACTGAGCTGAGCCGCTGGTATGGAATCGTCATGGGGCTGAACAACGTCAGCTTCGAGATTGGGCCCGGCCTGACCGGGTTGGTCGGCCCGAACGGCGCCGGCAAAAGCACCTTGCTCCAGATCATTACAGGCCAGCTCGAACCCAGTTCGGGCCAACTGACGGTGTTTGGGGAGCAGCCGTGGAACAATCCGAGGCTCCTCCAGCGGATCGGCTACTGCCCGGAAGGTGAAGCGGTGCCGAAAGACCTGCGGCCGCTCGACTGGCTGAAAGGCTTAGCCTGGTTATCAGGACTGAGAGGCTCAGCGGCCAACGCCCGGTGCGAACAGATCCTCGATCAGGTCGGCCTCGCCCGGGAACACTGGTCCAAACGCATGGCCCAATTCTCCAAAGGAATGAAACAACGCGTCAAACTGGCTCAGGGTTTGTTGCACGAGCCGGACTTGCTCGTTTTGGACGAACCGATGAATGGGCTCGACCCAATGGCGCGGCAGGAAGTCGCCGCCATGTTGAAAGCGCGGGCCGCTGCCGGAGCCAGCATCCTGATTTCCAGCCACATCCTGGCGGAGCTGGAATCGCTCTGTCACGACGTCCTCGTCCTCAATTGGGGTCGGGTCCTCGCGTCGGGCAGTCAGAAGGAGATCCGCAGTGACCTGAAGAGCTGGTCGGAAGAACTCTCGATCGAATGCGACGCTCCCGAAAAGTTGGCGCGCCACCTCTTTGATGCGGATGTGCTGATCGGTTTCGACGTCGATCTGAAAGAAGGGGAACTCCGGATCCGGGTCAAAGACGCCCAGGCATTCTACGCGCGCTGGACTGGATTGCTGCTGGCAAGCGGCGTCACCGTCTTTGCCATCCGCAGTCAAAGCCGGTCGCTGCGCCATATCTTCGACAAGGTGACGACGTGAACGAACAGCCCCTTTCACCAGCCACGAGCGAGCCGCCGCCGACACGGTCGCTTCCCACCTTTCTGGGAGCTTGGCGCGGCGTGTGGCTCCTGACCTGGAAGACACAAGTGACCTGGCGCCGACTGGCGCTTGGGACAATGACCTTGCTGATCCTGCCGCTGCTGACTGCTCTTACGACCAACTCGCCGGAAGCCTGGAAGGAAAGCCAACGTCTCCGGATGGGCGATCCTGTCAGCTTCCTGAACAGCTTTGCCAGACGCGCCTCCCGCGCAGGGACGCCTTTGCAACCGGAGCAAAAGGCCGAACTCGGCCGAATCATCCAGGAAGAATACGAGCGGGCCGAGACGTCGTGGGACCCTGGAGTAGCGGAGAATGCGATCGCCGCGAGCCACCGAACGGAGCGCGAACGGTGTTATGCGGAGATTGTGCGACGCGCTCGGCCGGTGCTGGACAACCGCCAGGTGAGTCAACTGCAATCCTTTCAACGGCGGGGGCGGAATCAATCGCCCTCACTGGAACCGGGCTGGGGCCGGACAACACCGTTCTACCGCTGCCTGATCGACATCTACTTTTTCATTCTCTTGCCCCTGCATTGCGTCTGGGTATGCGGCGCTGTAATTCGCGACGAGCTGGAAGCGAACACCTTGAGCTTTCTGACGACCCGCCCCTTGAGCCGAACCCGGCTGTTGCTCGTCAAGTTTCTGTCCGGGACGGCCTGGCTGCAACTATGGCTGGCAGTGCAGACAGGTTTGCTCTTTGCGGCTGGAGCTTTTCGCCAGGTGCCGGACCTGTGGGAATTGTTGCCGGCGTTTCTTGCCATCCAGGTTCTGGCGGTGTGGGCCTGGAGCGCGCTGGGGTTGTTACTGGGCCAGGTATCGCGACGCTACATGGCGCTCGCCTTGCTCTATGGATCGATGATCGAGATGGGCATCGGCCGCATTCCCACCAATATCCATAGCCTGTCGCTCATGCGCCATTTGAAGGCATTGCTCAGTCACAGCCCGGAGTTGCAGGGGATTTTCAACTGGCCCACCGCCGGCCCGACTCAGCCGATCATAGCGATCGTGCTCGGCTCGATCCTGTTTCTCTCCGTGGCGGCACTCTTATTCAACTTCCGGGAGTACCATCACACGACCGAAATGCAAAAGTGAAGCAGCGGGGGAAGGGAATGGCGGGCAAGGCCGGGCTCGTCAAGCTCGGACGGGCGCCAGAAAGACCGCGCCGGCCACTACAATCCCAACAACGAACAGCCGAGCCTATTCTTATACCTGACATTGGTCAGCGGAGAGAATGGGATGAATCCTTCGGCATATTTGGAGTGGTTTGCCAGCCCGTGCGCCAGGGCGCTCTCCTCTGCCATCTTGCGAAAACGGTCGTCCTGGAAGCGTTCGTGGATCTTAACCAAGTCGTTTTTCGCGTCCCAGACCGGGGTGATGTCGACATAGACCGAAGGGACAAAATGATCCAGCTGGCCGACTGCAAAGAAATAGATCTCGCGCTGAGACGTCAGGCCGGCTTTGGCCAGGGCCATAGTGGCCATGGCTGCAGCAGCCGCGTGGTCGGGTTTGTCTACCGGCCAATGGAGAAAGATTACGGCCGGATCGATTTCCCTTAGGAGAACGAGCAGCCGGCTGACGGCCGCCTCATCGGCATACACGCCGCTGTCTTTCATTTTAAAGAAATAGTTCGTGGCGTGGATAATGTGGGCGGACTTGCCCGCATGTTCCACCCGCAACGCGCCGATCTCGGGATCGGGTTTGCCAGTCGTGTTCCAGGTATTGCCGAGCTCTCCATCCGAGGCGATAACGACGTGGATCTGGAATTTATCCCTGAGGAGGTAAGCCGTCCCGCCCATGCCGATCTCCCAGTCGTCCGGATGACAGGCAATGATGAGCAGATTCTTCCGGGCATCGACCTTGTCAGCACCGCTCAACCCCAATGGGCACGCAAGCGCCATCAAAAAACAGACGATTAGGCTCTTCATAAAACTGTTCATGCCTCCGCGGCACACGCTCGAATCACTCGACGCTCGGAGTTCAGAGTCGTTTCGGCAAAGACCTCACTGCCTCCAGCAATCGAGTTTTTTCCCCTTGGATATCGGCGCCCTCGTAAAAGCGCAACCACCCCCGCACCGACACGCGCTGGCCAGGGGCGGCGTCGGGCAGGATAGGATCCGAATGGATGCACGGGCAACGATCGTTGCCCCAGGCCCGCCCGCAGCGTTCGAACGCGAGCAACACGTAACGGTCGGCATCAAGTGATTTGACCATGGTGACAGGGTTCGCGTAATCCTTCCGATCCTGATTCTGAGCATTGAATCCGGGCGCGGCCTTCAACATGAGGCAGATCTGGGTGCGCAAACCGGTCAGGGTATCCTGGGTGCCATTGTCCAGCCACAGTTCGAGATCAGCCCCGAGAGGTCGGGGTGTCACTCGAGCGCCGAACCTGATCCCATCGGGCAAGCGCCAATCCGAATGGAGGGTTCCGTCCTCCGCGATGATCCAGTCCTGGTTTTGGATGACTCGATTCTGCAGATTCCAAAGGGTGGGAACATGGGTATGGGCGAGAAAGGCCAACCCCAGGTTGCAGAAGATGGCTTCCGGCAGATCCAGGACAAAATAGCCGCCATTGTCCCAGGGTGGAAAGAGCGATGCCTTGGTGCCGCGGAGTGGATCGATCGCTCCGTCGAGGAAACCGATCCGCGGGTGACGACCGCCTGGGTATGGCAGCACCTTGCTGGCTCCCGTGCCGGGGGGAAAGGCAGACTGCTTCCCCAGATGGGTGAGCCGCTCGCCGAGGACTTTCTTCGGCAAGGCCGCGACCGGGCTGATTTCGTCAGGCGCATAGTGGTGATCGCGCGCCATGTTAGCCAACCAGAAGTCGAGATGCTCCATGGTCTGGGCTGTTTCGACCGGCCAATCGCCCTCGTCCCCGCCTCGCGCCGGATACTCCGCGCGGGCCATGGCGTCGTTCTCCGCAGGTTTCTCCGGCAGGAACGGCAACAGGTCGCGCAAGGCAATGACACGGAAGCCGCCTTGCTTCAAGTTACTCAGATAAGCCCGAAACGCTTCCTCGGGCGTATTGACCCAGGGATGCTGCACATCTGGCACGCCGTGAAATTGCACGACGGCGGCGTGGCCAGCGGAGGTCCGGTCAACCACCGCTTTGAAGTGCTCCAGCGTCCAATTGGGATAAGCGTCGCCCGCCGAGGGAATCAACAACGGGTGGTGGCGTCCTGGATCGAAGAGAGGCCCCATTTCCAGGCTCCCGTAGGGCGCTTCCGGTTGCATGCCGCGCCGGCCGAATCGGTAGCCCGCCTTCTGCAGCACCGCCAGGGCGTCTGGTCCGAATGCATTGCCGGGCCAGGCGAAACTGACTGGCTTGGGCACTCCGACTTTGGCCAATTCGTTCTCGACCAGGGCCAGTTCGCCGGCGAGTTGCGCGGCCAGGCGTGGGGTGTTGAAGCCTGCGTGTGTCCAGGTGTGGTTGCCGATCTCAAAGCCCATCTGGTGAAGTTTGGCAACTTCGTCCCAAGAGAGGAAGTGGGCCGTATCGTTCATCCAGGCATGCGAGATGAAGAACGTGGCTCCGAACCCGAACTGCTGCAGCAACGGGGCGACGACGTCGAGTTGAGACTGGACCGCGTCATCGAAGGTCAGGACGACGGTCTTAGGCGGGATCGATTCCCCAGCCCGGGTGCTCAAAACGAGCAAGAGGGATGCAGCCAAGGTGGCCAGCAACTCGCGGGCGACAACCTCAAATGCGAGACGCACTTTCATGGCAGTATTGTTCGATAATACCCAAGGCGGCGATTCTGGCCACTCCGGCTTTTCTCATCGCGCGGGCGGCTTCGGTCCCAAGCGCGCCCTGACCTCATCCGTTACTTCGTAGCGTTCCAAAAAAGCTGGATCCGGAGCAAGCCGCAACGCCTCGCGTTGGATCAGGACGAAATAGACTCGCTCGGCCGCGTGCTCGATCAGTTGGCGCCTGCATCCGACCTGCTCTGGGACAGGCGATGCGGTGGTGGTGGCGTCGAAAGATCGCAACGCCTCCAGCGAATCGACCATTTTCTGGCACGCGGCGAGATAGGCCGCCGCCATCTCTTGCTGGAGTTCAAGCGCCAACGGACTATCGCGATCCAGATTCATCGAGTCTCGCGGTCGACCTGCTGCCAAACCGGACGCCCACATAACGGACGGAGAGTATGCAGTAGGCCGTCCGCATTCAACGCTCGGTTTTGCTGCTCGCTTTGGAAGCGAAATCGGCCTATGAGACTCGACTATGCGTCCATGGATCGCCGCCGCCCATCCTTCCGCCACGTCGCACCAGCCCGCCGTCCCGCAAACGCGGACCCTGGCGGAGCGCCTTCGACGTGCCGTGGTCGCGCTTGCAGCGGCCAGCATGGCAACGGCCGCATCCGGGCAACTTGCCGAGCCTCACCCACTGCAGCTCTGGTATGAAAAGCCCGCGGGCAAGTGGGAGGAGGCGTTGCCGGTCGGCAACGGCCGACTAGGCGCGATGATCTTCGGTGGGCTCGAGCAGGAACGGCTCCAGCTCAATGAAGGGACGCTCTGGGCCGGAGGCCCGTACGATCCGGTGAATCCGGATGCCAAAGAAGCGCTGCCGCAAGTTCGACAACTCATTAATAACGCAAAGTTCAGGGAAGCTGCCTCCATGATTAGTGCCCGGGTGATGGCCAAGCCCCTTGGACAGATGCCCTACCAAACCATCGGGGACCTGGTGCTATCATTTCCGAGCCTGGCCAACGCCGAGCATTACCGACGCGACCTGGATCTGGACACGGCCACAGCTACCGTCACCGCCATCAGCCAAGGAGTGCACTACACCCGGGAAGTCTTCGCCAGCGCTCCCGATCAGGTCATCGTCGTCCGCCTCACCTGCGATAAGCCGGGCAGCATCTCTTTCGCGGCGGGGATGAAGACGCCGATGAAGGCTGAAGTGCAGACCGAGGGCAGCGACACGCTGATCATGCGGGGACGTGGCGGCGACGCCGGGGGCATCAAAGGACAACTCGGATACGAGGCCCGCGTCAAAGTTGTCATCCAAGGCGGGAAAGTCACGGCGGAGCCCGCAACCCTAACGGTGACTGCTGCCAATGAGGCGATCCTGCTGATTGCGGCCGCCACCAGCTATCGCAAGTTCAATGACATCTCCGGCGATCCCGAAAACGTCGTCAAGCAACACCTGGCGGCAGCTACCGACAAGTCTTTTGACGCCTTACGCGCCGCGCATACAACCGATTACCAAGCCCTCTTCCACCGCGTCACCATCGATTTGGGTGGAAGCGACGCGGTCAAACTGCCGACCGATGTCCGCATCCAGCGTTTCGCCGGAGGGAATGATCCACAACTGGCAGCCCTTTACTATCAATTCGGGCGCTACTTGTTGATCAGCTGTTCGCGCCCCGGAGGGCAGGCAGCTACCCTGCAGGGCTTGTGGAATGCCAGCATGAATCCACCGTGGCAAAGCAAATACACGATCAACATCAATACCGAGATGAACTACTGGCCGGCCGAGTCCGGTAACCTGGCTGAGTGCGTCGAACCTCTGCTCGCGATGGTGCGCGACCTGATGGTTACGGGCGCTCGCACCGCCCAGCACATGTATGGAGCGAGGGGGTGGGTCGTGCACCATAACACCGACCTCTGGCGGGCATCGGCGCCGATCGATGGACCTAACTGGGGGATGTGGCCAAGCGGCGGCGCGTGGTTGTGCCTGCATCTTTGGGACCGTTACGAATTCAGTCGCGACCCAGCTGACCTGAGGAACATTTATCCGGCCCTGCGGGGCGCGTCCGAGTTCTTTCTGGACACGCTGCAAAACGAGCCCAAACACGGATGGCTGGTGACCAATCCCTCGATCTCGCCCGAGAACGGCCATCCCTTTGGAGCCGCTGTCTGCGCCGGCCCGACGATGGACATGCAAATCCTGCGGGACCTTTTCGCCCATACGATCCAAGCGGCGGAGACGCTTGGCGTGGACGAGACACTGCGCCAGCAACTGGCAGCCGCTCGCTTGCGTTTGGCGCCGAACCAAATCGGACGAGAGGGCCAGTTGCAGGAATGGCTGGAGGATTGGGACCTGCAGGCCCCAGAGAGGCATCATCGGCACGTGTCCCACCTTTACGGCCTCTATCCCGGCCGGGATATACACCGCCGCGATACACCTGACCTGGCCGCGGCCGTCAAAAAGTCGCTTGAGATTCGCGGGGACAAAGCGACGGGCTGGGCGACCGCGTGGCGGATTTGCCTCTGGACCCACCTGGGCGACGGCGACCGCGCCTTCGAAATCTTGAAATTCCTACTCAGTCCCGAACGCACGTATCCGAACATGTTTGATGCGCATCCTCCCTTCCAGATCGACGGCAACTTCGGCGGCGCTGCGGGTATCGCGGAGATGCTGATGCAAAGCCGTGTGGGCGAGATTGAGTTACTGCCCGCGCTGCCTCAGTCGTGGCCAAGCGGCCGCGTGAAGGGATTGCGCGCGCGGGGTGGGTTCGACGTCGATATCAGTTGGAATGATGGCCGACTGGTCGAGGCGGTCGTTCGATCAACGCGCGGTGGTTCCACCCAATTGCGTAACGGCAGCCAGGTCTGGAATGTGAAGCTGGCCAAAGGCGAAGTCTACCGTTGGAGCCGGCCGTAACCGGCTGCCTTGGAAAACAAGCGTGCCCAAGCGCACCGGATTGCCTCTGCAAACAGAGTCCACCATCCCCTGCCTTTGAACGCTCCAGGAGCTGGCGGCATCAAGGAGGCGCTGAGGCCCTCCCGCGTCGTCTCTGAACCGGAAACCATCGCGCCCGACTTTCAGGAGCGATCGGACGAATCAACGTGCAGGAGGGGTAAAACGGCCGGATTCAATAGATCCATTTCGGCGTAGCGCTTCTCGGTGGCCAGCTGGATGTTCCAGAGGGCCCGCGCTGCCATCCGCTCACACGCCTCGCGCGTGCTGCTCCCGATATGCGGCGTCATGATGACGTTCGGCAGACAGCGGAGGTCCTTTTGCTTTGCGCGGGGTTGATAAGGCTCCGTCTCAAAGACATCAAGGGCAGCGGCGCTGATCGGACCGTGCTCCAACGCATCAAATAACGCGACTTCGTCCACGACCGAACCTCGGGCGGTATTGATCAAAAGACAGCCATCGGGCAGTTGGGCCAGGCGCGAGCTATTCAAATAGTGGAGCGTCTCGGGACCTCCTGGCAGGTGCAGGCTGACGAAATCCGCGTCGTGCACCGCCTCGGCGAAGTCCGTCACAATCCGGTCGAAGCCAAACGCCTCGCAAAGGTGCTGTGCGGGTGCAGCCTGCTTTCTTAGGCCCACTGCCTTCAGGCCGAACCCGCGGGTAGCGATTCGAGCGAGGCGGCAGCCGATTCGGCCACACCCAATGACAGCCAAGGTTTTTCCTGCAACTTCAATTCCCATCCGGGGCGACCATTCGCCCGCGGCCATCCTGGCTGCCAGCAAGGAGGACTGACGCGCCAGTGTTAAAAGCATTCCGAAGGCGTGTTCCGCGACCGAATCGTCCAGGACGCCAGGAGTATTGGTGCAAAGAAGGCGATGCTCGGTTGCCAGGCTTTTGTCGATGCCGTCGTGCCCCACTCCGAACCGAGCGATCACAGCTCGCTGGGGCAACGATTGATATAATCCACCGCCATAACGACTGACGCCGACGATGACATGCTGAATGCGGCCCTGCGCCACTTCTTCCGCCAATCTCTCTTCATCAGCAGCCAACGGCAGACAATGGCAGCCCCTTTCGAGGGCTTGTGTGAAAATGTGCTTCGCCTTTCCGTACTCAGGCTCCGTGACGCCAATCTTGATGGGCATGCGCCCATCGTTACGGGTCTCAGCACTAGAGTCGAGCCGCTCGACAGCAGGTTCCTGGGGTCACTCGGACAAGCGATAGAAGCGGGTGGGACGAGTCGGGCGAATGGCCTCGTGGAACGCGCTCGAGCCGGCGCCGCCGACCGACAGGCTGCCGATCACCTGCCAATCAGGCCGATCGAGCTGTTCCGTGGCCTCGACCCGATAGCTTCGAGGCGGAAGACCCGCCGCCGCCAAACGCAACAGTTGCCCGCCTTCGACGGTCGCCACCAATCCAGGCGTATCGGTGATCGACAGTGGTTCGCTCCGGGCAATCTCCTTCAGCAAAGGAGCACGATCGGGGTCGACCGTAAACAGGCGAAACTCATATGCCCCCGGTGCCAGCGTGCTGGGCAATCGCACCGCAACGG
Source organism: Verrucomicrobiota bacterium (assembly GCA_046346765.1). Classification (GTDB taxonomy): domain Bacteria; phylum Verrucomicrobiota; class Verrucomicrobiia; order Limisphaerales; family SIBE01; genus JAXMHN01. The sequence goes on from JAXMHN010000042.1 coordinate 61,478, forward strand.
TGCCGACGTCCGCGCCGGTGGTTCGATACGTCTCCAGCACCGTGAAGCTATGGGCCGGATCTCCCAGCTTCAGCAGATAAAT
>JAXMHN010000043.1:0-60903 GCA_046346765.1 Verrucomicrobiota bacterium
CTCGAACAGGTAAGCGATGTCATCGAGCTCGTCGTGGCTGTAAAGCGGGTCTTCGCGAATTCCCAGTTCGTCGCGCTGGCGGATCATCACGTTCACCGAGTTGTGCAGCACCCGCTCGATCAGAAAATAGCTCAGCTCGCTCATGAGCACTTGGGCCTTGGGAAAATACCGCAAGGCCACCGGCAACGAGCCCACATGATCGTGATGACAATGCGTGATGACGACCGCGTCGATCGCCTCCTGTTTGACCAAATCGTAAAGCGGCAGGCTTTCCCTCCCTTCGCGTTTGGGATGAACGCCCGCATCCAAGAGCAACCCATTCCCTTCCAGTTCCACAAACCACGCACTCGCTCCGATATCTGTATCGGGATTCAAATTCACAATCCGCATGCCTCACTTTAGGCCGAATTCCGCCGGGTGAAAAGACAGGCTTCGCGCGCCGATGGCAACGCCGCGCGGGTCTGCGACAAATCCTTGGCCGACTTGCGCCCTGCCGGTAAGGTGCGTCCGGATGAAGAACCTGGCGGCCATTCTGCGTTTTTACCGCCCTGATGGCGCGCGAATCCTGTTCGCCCTGGGGTTGCTCGTTATGAGCACAGCGGCGGGCTTGCTTAAGCCGTGGCCGCTGGCCTTGATTGTCGATTGTGTTCTGGGGCGCAAACCGTTGCCTCCGCTCCTGCAATTCACCTCCGGTTGGGAGCCTTCCGCGATTCTGGCCCTGCTTGGCGGCGGGATCGTCGTTTTCTACGCAGGGCAAGGGGCTTTGGCTGCCTGGCAGAATTTCACCTCCATCAAGATCGGCCTGCGCGGTCTGGTGCGAGTGCGGGTAGAGGTGTTCGCATGGCTGGAGCGCCTTTCGTTGCGCTACCAGCAAGGCCGCAGTCAGGGCGATCTGATTTACCGGATGAGTTGGGATACCTACGCCTTCCAGACTCTTTTTCAGCAGGGCATTTTTACTCTTCTCAATGCGTCCTTGTCCCTGGTGTTGATGCTCGCGGTCATGTGGAGGTTGAACCGTCCGCTGGCCGCGGTGGCGGTCTTGATGGTGCCCTTCCTGATCATGAGCATGAAAGTGCTCGGTCGCGGGATGAGCCAGCGGAGTCTGGCGGCCCATCAAGCCGACAGCCAGGTCACGTCCAGCATCCAGCAGACGATCACCGCCTTGCCCCTCATTCAAAGCTACACGAGGGAAGCATTCGAACAGGAACGTTTCACCGCGCGGGTCCAGGAAGCTTTCCGGCGTCGGGTCGCGCAGCATGGGTGGGAAGTCTGTTATTGGCTTGTGATCGCGGCCGGGTTTGGCCTTACCGCGGCCGCTCTCACCTGGCTTGGGGCCCGGCAGGTCCTGGAGGGCAAGCTGAGTGTGGGTGAGTTGCTGGTCTTCCTGGGTTATCTCACTCAGCTTTACGAGCCGCTCAATCAGCTTTCCCATGTCGGGGCGACCGTTTCCGATGCAAGCGCTGGGACTCAGCGCGTCATGGATCTGCTCCAAGCTCCGCCGGAGTTGACCGAAGCGGCGGATGCGAGAGCTGCGATCGCGGCGACAGCGCCTGTTCGAGACGCTGGGGACTCTTCGTTGGACCGCTCGCCGGGCCGGCGCTTGGATCCGATTCGGGTCCGGGGCGATGTTTCCTTTGACCAGGTTTCGTTCGGCTACGAAAAGGACCGGCTCGTTTTGAAGAAGGTTACTTTTTCGATTCGGGCTGGGGAATCGGTCGCGCTGATCGGGCCGAGCGGTGCTGGCAAGACCACCTTGCTGCAACTATTGCCTCGGTTTTATGATCCGGTTTCCGGGGCGGTTCGGCTGGAAGGGGTGGATCTCCGCGAACTGCGTCTGAAGGATTTGCGCGCGCAAGTGGCGCTCGTGCCGCAGGAGCCCATTCTTTTGCTCGGGAGCATTGCCGACAATATCGCCTATGGAAAGCCGGGAGCTGGTCTGACCGAAATCAGGGAGGCGGCGCGAGCAGCGCACGCGGACGAGTTCATCGAGCGTCTGCCGCATCAGTATGAGACGATTGTCGGGGAAGGAGCGGCGCGGCTTAGTGCTGGGGAGAAGCAGCGCATCAATCTGGCACGGGCCTTCTTGAAGAATGCGCCCATCCTTGTCCTGGACGAGCCGACCAGCGCTTTGGACGTCGAGAGTGAGGAGTTGGTTGTCCACAGCCTGGCGCGTCTGATGGAAAACCGGACGGCGATTCTCGTCGCGCACCGCCTCAGCACCGTTCGGAAGGTCGACAAGATTGTCGTCCTGGAGCATGGGCAAATCGTTGAACTGGGCAGTCCGAAGGAGTTATTGCGGACTGGAGGCTACTACGGCCGCCTCGCGAAGCAGTTCTCCTTCTAACTGCGTGCGCTGGTTGTTCGGATGTTCTGCCTCCCGTCTCCTTGGCTACTTGGCTCCTTGGATCCTTGGTCCCCACCCTCCTTCCTCCTCCTCACGGCTCGATGACCACGGGCGTGCCGACGTCAACCAGTTGCACGAGATACTCTGCGTTCCAATTCGCCAGGCGGAAGCAGCCATGGGATTCGGTGCGTCCGACGTCCTCCGGGCGTGGGGTGCCGTGAATCCCGTAGCCCGGCCGGTTCAACCCAATCCAAGCCGTGCCGACTGGATTATTCGGGCCAGATGGGATCATGAGCGGTCGCTTGAGCGCTCGGGCCTCCTCGGATTCGGGAAAGATCTCGGGGCTGAATTTATAGTTGGGATTCAGGGCGATCGTTTCGACGGTCAACTGGCCAACCGGCCTCTTTTCCACTTGGCGGGCGATGCTGCAAGGGAAATGGGCCAGCAGGTTGGTGGCTCGGTCAAACGCGGACAGTGTCTTTTCGGTCAGCCGAATCCTCAGGCGCGCGGCTTTGGCTCTCACTGCCGGGTAATCGACGTCCGGGATGCGAACGGTAGTTCCGACTTGCACACGGTTCCAATCGACGGACGGGTTGAGCATTCGGATTAAGTTAGGATGGGCGTGGCCCTTTTCGGCAACCAGTTCGAGGATGGTTTCGTAATCGAGGCGCTCCTGGAGGGATTTGGCCAGCCACGTGGTCCCGAGCGGAGTCAAGCGCCCCAGGTCTTCGGCCGAGACGGTGTATTGCGTTTCGGTGGGGCCTTGCAGGAAGAGCTTGTCTTTGGTGGCGGCATCGTAGGTGCCGGTGATCGCCAGATGTTCGCTTTGCTGAAAAACGCGCAGGGCAGCTTTGGTTTGGGACCCGAGAACGCCATCGAGGCTGCCGGAGGAAATGACATGCCGGGCGAGGGCGACTTGCAGTTCGTAGGTGTTCCGTGGGATATGTTGGCCTTCGGCGGATGGTTCACGTCCCGCTGGGCTGGTCGATCGGACAATGACGAGGGAGCCGCTCGCGTTGGTTAAGCCCTTGCGCCCTTGGCGGACGACAGGCGTCGGGGAGGTGTGGCCTGTGGAGTCGGTGGTGGTGGTGCGGTCAGGATGCTGCAAGTTGTTCCACCAGACCCAAATGAGGAAGCCAGCCAGCATGGCGACGAGCAGCCATTGGAACCGGCCGCCGCCGGGTTTGCGAGCTGGTCTCATCCGATATTTGGTGTAGACCCGCACGGGCGTCATTAAGTCATAGACGGGCGCCGAATCCAAAGCAATTTCGGCGGCTTGACCTTTGACGAGAAGGCGTCAAATTAGGCGGCTCGATTCGGATCGAGGGACCAATATGCAGCACATACGCAACATCGCCATTATCGCTCATGTCGATCATGGCAAGACGACCTTAGTGGATTGTTTACTGAAGCAATCCGGGACATTTCGCGCCAATCAAGCGATCGCGGCGGAAGAGAGGATCATGGATTCCATGGATCTGGAGCGCGAAAAAGGCATCACTATCCGCGCCAAAAACGCCGCCTTTAAATATAAAAATTTCCACGTCAATATCGTCGATACCCCTGGCCATGCCGATTTCGGCGGCGAAGTCGAACGCGCCATGAGCATGATCGATGGCGTTCTCCTCGTCGTCGATGCGGCCGAAGGCCCCCAAGCCCAAACCCGCTTCGTCTTGCGCAAAGCCCTCGAAGCGGGCGCCAAACCTATCGTCGTCATCAATAAGATCGACCGGGAGAACGCCGATCCCAAAAAGGTGCTCGACCTGGTCTTCGAACTCTTCATTCAGCTGCACGCGACCGACGAGCAACTTGATTTTCCTTTCGTGTATGCCAGCGCCAAAGAGGGCTACGCCAAGCTGGATTTGGCCCATGTCAGTGGGACGATGGAACCGCTCTTCGATACGATCGTCAAACATGTGCCGCCGCCGCGTGCTCACGCCGGCGAAGGCTTCCAATTGCTCGTGGCCAATCTCGATTACAGCGATTACCTCGGCCGGATCGCCTTCGGCAAAATCTATACCGGCGTGGTCAAGGTCGGCGACCCGGCCATCTGCCTCCATGCCAATGGCACCAAGACCCCCGGCAAGGTGACCAATCTGTTCCACTTCGAAGGCCTCAAACGCATTGAAATTCCCGAAGCCCACGCCGGCGACATCGTCGGGGTCACGGGCTTTGAGGAAGTCTTTATTGGCGAAAGCTTGGTTGATATCCCTGAGCGCGCCGCTCTGCCTTCCAAGCCGATCGACCCGCCCACAATTACGATGCAGTTCGCGGTCAACGATGGCCCCCTCGCGGGTCAGGACGGCAAGCTGGTCACCGCCCGACATATCTGGGAACGCTTGGTCAAAGAAATCCGCACCAACGTAGCGTTGCGCGTCAAGCAGACGGATGACCCCAAAGTCTTTGAAGTCGCTGGGCGCGGCGAAATGCAGATCGCCATCCTGGTCGAGCAGATGCGCCGTGAAGGGTATGAAGTCCTGGTTTCGCGGCCGGAGGTTATCTGGCACAAAGGCGCTAACGGCGACATGCTGGAACCGATCGAGCGGCTCTTCCTCGAGGTCCCGCAGGTGCATATGGGCGCCGTGCTCGAGAACCTCGCCTGGCGGAAGGCAGAAGTCGTGAACATGACTCATCACCAGGATCAAGTCAGTATCGAGTCTCTCATCCCGATGCGCGGGCTGATCGGGTTCGAAACCGATCTCGTCAACATCACCCGCGGTCTCGGCGTGATGAGCCACCTCTTCCACGAGTATGGCGTCGATCGCGGCGACATCCCCGCGCGCAAGAACGGCTCCTTGGTCAGCATGGAAGACGGCTTGGCGACCGCTTATGCGCTCGATTCCATCCAGGAACGCGGTCGATTGATGGTCGAGCCTGGCGATTCGATTTACCGGGGCATGATCGTCGGGGAAAATGCCCGGGACAACGACATTCCCGTCAATCCTTGTAAAACCAAACATCTCACCAACATGCGGTCCCAAGGGGATGGCAAGGGCATCCAGCTGGCTGCGCCGCTGAAGTTGAGTTTGGAACGGGCGCTGGAATACATCAGCCAGGATGAATATGTCGAAGCCACTCCCAAGAATCTGCGCCTTCGCAAGAAGCTCCTCGACGAAACCCAGCGCAAACGCTCCCAGCAGCAGCGCGCCAATCGCGTTCTGGCCGAATAGCCCGAAGCGGGCTCTGGGGCGGACGGCATGGATTCGGGCCCTTGTTTTTGGGTTTTTGCTGGCGGGGTTTAGTTTCGTGCCGGCGGTGTCGCGCGCCGCCGACGCCATTGAGGGCACGGCGGCGGTTGAAGGCATTCAAATGGCCTATCGGATCTCGGGTGAGGGAGATCCGCTCTTGCTGCTGCACGGTTTCAGTGCTTCCGGGAACGTTTGGGACGCTTTTGTCCCCGAACTGGCGAAGGCTTATCGGGTGATCGTGCCGGACCTGCGCGGGCATGGACGGTCGACCAACCCGAGCAACGTCTTCACGCACCGCCAGTCAGCGCGCGACGTTTTTGCCTTGCTGGATCAGTTGGGCATCGGGAAGTGCAAGGCCATGGGCATTAGCAGCGGTGGAATGACCCTCCTGCACATGGCCACACAGCAGCCCGACCGTATCGAGGCGATGGTCCTGATCGGGGCAACCAGCTACTTTCCGGAGCAGGCCCGCGCGATCATGCGGCGCACCACTGTCCAGGCGCTCACGCCGGCCGAGTATGAGCGTCTGCGTCGCGTCCACCAACATGGCGATGACCAGATTCGCGCTCTTCGCCAACAGTTCAACGGCTTCAAGGACAGCTACGACGATATGAATTTTACGGCCCCTTACCTGTCGACGATCAAAGCCCGCACTTTGATCATCCATGGCGACCGGGACGAATTCTTCCCGGTCAGCATTCCGGTCGAAATGTACCGTGCTATCCCGAACGCCGCGCTTTGGATCATTCCCAATGGAGGTCACGTGCCGATTCACGACCCGAACGTTCCGTTCGTCGCTTCGGTCGAACGGTTTTTGGCCCGGAAACAATAGGGCGAGGCGGTTTGTTTGGATCCTTGGATTCTTTGGGTCTACTTGATTCCTTAGCTCCCTGGCTTTTTGGCTCCTTGGTTCTTGGATCCTTGGTTACTTGGATCCTTGGTTACTTGGATCCTTGGTTACTTGGATCCTTGGCTCTTTGGATTCTTGGATTCTTGGATTCTTGGGTTCTTGGGTTCTTGGGTTCTTGGGTTCTTGGGTTCTTGGGTTCTTGGGTTCTTGGGTTCTTGGGTTCTTGGATTCTTGGGTTCTTGGATTCTTGGGTTCTTGGATTCTTGGGTTCTTGGATTCTTGGATTCTTGGGTTCTTGGATTCTTGGGTTCTTGGGTTCTTGGATTCTTGGGTTCTTGGATCCTTGGATTCTTGGATCCTTGGATTCTTGGATCCTTGGATCTTTGGGTTCTTTGGATCTTTGGATCTTTGGATCTTTGGATTCTTTCCTCCTCCCCTCGGCTCCTTGGACCCTCCGCTCCCTTACCGTCCCAGACGTTGCAGCAGTTTTTCGTGAATCCCGCCAAAGCCACCGTTGCTGAAGACACAAACGACATCGCCGCCGTTGGCATTCTTAGCGACGTGTTCGACAATCGCGCTGGTATCGGGCAGGTAAACGCTCTCTTTCCCCAGCCCTTTGAGATCCTGCATGAGCTGATTGGGATCAAGCCGTTCCTGGGCGGCTATCTGTTCCAGCCCTGCCACGGCCGCCACGACCACTGCGTTGGCATCGGCGAAGGCCAGGGCGAGCTCCGTTTGGAAGACTTTTCGCCGCGTCGTATTGGAGCGCGGCTCGAAGATCGCCCAGATTTTTTCGGTGCCGTACTTGAGCCGAAGCGCGCGCAACGTCTCCCGGATGGCGGTTGGGTGATGGCCGAAGTCGTCGATGACCGTAACGCCGCCGCGGATGCCTCTGATTTCCATGCGTCGTCGAATGCCTTGGAACGTATCAAAGGCCGCTTGAATCTGGTGATTCTTCAACCCGCAATGCTTGGCACAAGCGACCACCGCCAGAGCGTTCCGGACGTTCAGCTCGCCGATGAGATTGAGGTGAAACTTGAAGCTGGGGATTTCAAATTCCGATGCGGTCGGCCCGAGTTTGAGGTTGAAGCCGCGCACGCTATGGCCTTCGCCGAGCCCGAATCGCTTGACGGGGCAGTGGTTCACGCCGAGCAGCGGGGCCAGGTTGGCATCATCGCCATTGGCCAACAAAAGCCCATTCCGCGGAATCAACTGAATCAGGCGGCGAAAGGAGGTCTGGATCGCGGCCAGGTTTTCGAAAATATCCGCGTGGTCGTATTCGAGATTGTTGATAATGACGACCTCGGGGAGGTAATGGACGAACTTGCTGCGTTTGTCGAAGAAGGCCGTGTCATATTCGTCGCCTTCAATGATGAACCATTCGCTCTCCGTAAACCGCGCTCCCTGTTTGAGATTATTGGGAATGCCGCCGATCAGGTAGCTCGGATTGAGCCCGCTGTGCTCAAAAACCCAAGTCAACAACGAGACCGTGGTTGTTTTCCCATGCGTGCCGGAGACGACCAGAGAGCGCTTGCCGCGGATAAAAAACTCCTTCAATAACTCGGGCAGCGAGCAGAAACGAAGCTTGTGATCCAAGACGAATTCCGCTTCCGGATTCCCCCGCGAGATGGCGTTGCCAATCACAACCAAATCCGGCTTGTGACCTAGGTTGGCCTCCGCATATCCCGCCATCACTTCAATCCCTCGCTCCGCCAGAAACGTCGACATGGGCGGGTAAACGTTCTGGTCCGCGCCGGTCACTTGATACCCGCGCTCGCGCATGGCAGCGGCGGCGGAAGCCATGGCCGTGCCGCAAATCCCGGTGAAATGGACCGAGCGGATCGGTGCGAACATGGCGCGATCATCGCTCTTTTCTCGGACCAGGAAAGAACAAACCACGGCGTCGACTGGAAGCGCTGGAACCGTGGCGGGAAGCAAGGCAGCCTGTCACAGATCGAGGCAGCTTGATGCCGGCGCGGTCAGCCGTGCGGGTGGCGGGCTTGGTTCGCGCGCCGTCGATCCGTCAAGTGCGGGCGAGTGTCCGATGGAGCAAAAACGACAGGACGCAGGCCAGCAAAGCAACCAGCCAGAAGACGAAGAGGGGAATGCAAAGAAGGCTGTAAAGGACCTCGTGCCAAATCTGTTCGTGTGGAGTCACTTCGTAGGCAAGGAAGGCCAAGCTTGGCGGCAGAAAAAGCATTGCCAGCCAAAGGAATCGCACATTGCGTGACAACACCGTCGATCTGTTTTCGTCTTTCACACCGACCCTTTCGTCAGATCCTGGGCATATCCTAACGAGGAACGTGTTCTTGTGCCAGCGCGACCTCAAAAAATCATTGCCAGCCAGGCCGTGGGGTGTCCCCCGGTCTGCCAAGGCCAAGCGATGACACGAAAAGCAAGTTTGATTCCGGGCGCAGCGATCTGCCCAAAATCGGCAAACTTTGAGGTTGCGGCGCGTGCGGACTCTGCTATTTTGCGTCCCCCTTGTCATCCGGCAGCGGCTGGATGCCAGGGTGAATTGGAACGGCCTCAATTGAACTCGGCTGAGTGGGTCGAGTGGCCATAACAACATCAAAATAATCCCGTGTTCCGCGGGATGGTTCGCCCGCCCCAGGGCGGCGAGCTCCTAACCAAAAGGAAATCTGTGGTAACGATCGGCGTCAAGGAACTGTTGGAAGCTGGAGTCCATTTCGGACACCAAACCAAGCGTTGGAATCCCAAGATGAAGAAATTCATCTTCGACGCGCGCAACGGGATTTACATCATCGATCTGAGCAAAACGCTCGCTGGCCTCGAGGCCGCTTGCGACTTTCTCGCCAAAACCGTCGCCAAAGGCGGCCGCGCTCTCTTCGTCGGCACCAAAAAGCAAGCGCAGGAAGCGGTCAAGGACGCGGCCAAGGCCTGTGGCCAACTTTACGTCACCGAACGATGGCTGGGCGGCACCCTGACCAACCTTAAAACCATCAAGCGCTCTCTCGGTCGGCTCCACGAAATCGAACGGATGGAAACCGACGGAACGATGAGCCGTTACGTCAAGCAAGAACAGGCCGCGCTTCGCCGCGAAGCTGCCCGCCTCTTCAAGAACCTGGACGGTATCCGCACCATGGATTCCCTTCCAGATGCGTTGTTCGTCGTCGACATCAAACGGGAGCACAACGCCGTCGCCGAAGCCCGCCGCTTGAAGATCCCGATTGTCGCGATCGTCGACACCAACTGCGATCCCGACCTGGTTGATTATCCAATCGCTGGCAATGACGACGCCATCCGCTCCGTCCGCCTGATCCTGACGGTGATCGTCCAAACCATCACCCAGGCTAGAGCCGAATACGACGCCAAATACGGCCGACGCAAAGCCGAAGCCGCCCAGGCTCAAGAAAGCCCCGCGGCTGAACCCGCCGCGGCGCCGGCCCAGGTTACTCCACCCGCCGCACCCGTGACGGCCGTCCCGGCCTAAGCTGGCCGGTTTCGTTTCCGCATGTCTCCGGGATAAGCGTACTTTTATAGGAAAGCTCTTGATATGGCAGAGATTACGGCAGCAGCAGTCGGTAAACTGCGTGAAATCACCAACGCAGGATTGATGGAATGCAAAAAGGCCCTCACCGAAGCACAGGGTGATCTGGACAAGGCCGTCGACATCCTCCGCAAGCGCGGAGTCGCGACCGCCGCCAAGAAAGCCTCGCGCGAAGCCAAAGAAGGCGTCATCGCTCAGTATATCCAGCCTGGCGCCCGTCTTGGAGTCCTCGTGGAAGTGAATTGCGAGACGGATTTCGTTGCCAAGAACGATCAGTTCCGCGCGTTTTGCGATGAGGTGGCCCGCACCCTGGCTACCCAACCCGGCGCCGACCTCGAGGCCATTCGAACGGCGCAGGTAGGCAAGATGGGAGAAAACATACGTATTTCTCGGCATCAACGGCTGGAGGTCCAAGGCAAAGGCTTGATCGGCGGCTATATCCATACCGGCGCCAAAGTCGGCGTTCTTGTCGAAGTAGGTGCTACCAAGGACGAAACCGTCGCCAATGACGAGTTCAAGCAGCTCGTCCGGGATATGACCCTTCAAATCGCGGCGGCAATTCCCGTTGCCGTTTCGCGTCAGGATGTCGACCCGGCCGTCATCGCCAAAGAGAAGGAAATTGCGGAAGAGCAAGTAAAGAACAAGCCACCGCAAGCCATCGCCAAGATCGTTGAAGGCAAGCTCGAGAAGTATTACCAGAACTTTTGCCTGGTCGATCAGGGCTTCGTCAAAAAGAATTCAGAAATCGCTGTGCGCGAACATATTGCAGCGCTGGCAAAGCAGCTCGGCGACGAGATAACCGTGCGCCGATTCATCCGCTTCCAAGTCGGCGAGAACTTCGCCTCCAGCTAAGTGCTGGAGGTGTCCCGCGCTCGACCATGCCGCAGAAGAGCTTCCTGCCCAACAGGGCGACAGCCCGGGTGAAAGAAACCCTTTACTGTCGTCCTGTTGGGACTAAACTTACCACCGTTCAGATCTAACCAGGAATAAGCTTATGGACCTCCATCATCCGATCCTGCGGGAGTTCCCGGAACATCGCGAAACCATTAAAAGACTGAAAGCGGGCAACGATCATTTCCGGAAATTCTTTGAGGAATATCATACCCTGGACGAAGCGATCTATCGTATCGAGGAAGAAATCGAATTCGCCACCGACCAGGAGACTGACGAACTCAAAAAGCGGCGCGCGTGGCTAAAGGACCAGCTTTATCACTCCATTATGCACGCCTCGCTCCCAGGATCGGTGCACTCCCCTCAAGTCACGGCAGCGATCCCCTGACCGCTTCCGATTGGCCGCGCAACAGGCGCTGCGCCCCTTCCCGCGGTGCGCGATTTGGTTGCTTTCGGCGGACTCGGCGCAGGCATGTTTGGCCTTGATGTGAGCTTTCTTTGCTTGCAAGCCACGCGTTTATAATGGTTTGTAAAACCTTGACACGTGTCAAGGTCTCCCGGCTGCCCCTCGGCCTCGAGTAACTCCTTCGCTCACCCCTCTCAAGTCGTCGCTCTGCGGGAATGCTGCTGCCATCGAACTGGCCAGATCCGTGCGGACCCACCCTTTACGGGCGACCATGAAGGCAACTTAGGTTTGATACCTTCGGAGTTCGTTCGAGGTTCGTTCGAGGTTCGTTCGTCCTTCGTTCGTCTGCCGGCGAAGGCAGGCCGAAGCAACCTCGACGCAACGTCGAACCAACCTTGAGACCTCCTTGAAGGAGCCACCCCGATGCCTTGACTTGAGTTTTCTCGTTCGTTACGGTCAGCCCATGACTCGTTGGATTGGGCGAATATTGTTCGCTGCTTGTTGTTTATTCCTTCTGCCGATCAATACCCCGGCCCCATTAGTCTATCGCGCTGGAGAGGGCTGGTCGTATGAGCCGATCGGCGGCGGGAAGTGGACCAGAACGCGCGCGAAGGATCAGCTGGAGGTCGCGCAGGAAGCCTTCGACAAGCAGGATTACAAGCTTGCTTTAAAGGCTGCCCGTCGAACCGTGCGGGTCTGGCCCTTGTCGGATTACGCGCCCCAAGCGCAGTATGTGATGGCGCGATGCCTGGAAGCCAAGGGGCAGGATGAGAAAGCATTCAAGGCTTACCAGAGTCTCTTGGAGAAGTATCCCAAGGCGATCAATTACGACGAAGTGTTGCAGCGGCAGTATGAGATTGCCAATCGCTATTTGGGCGGCAAATGGTTCCGTTTGTGGGGATATATTCCCTTTCTGCCGTCGATGGATAAGACATCGGAGATGTACGACAAGGTGATCAAAAACGGCCCATACAGTCCCGTTGCCCCCCAAGCCCAGCTGAATATCGGCGCGGCTCGGGAAAAGCAGTCCAACTATCCTCAGGCGGTCAAGGCGTATGAAAAGGCGGCTGACATCTACCATGAACAAAAGGACGTGGCGGCAGATGCCCTCTTCAAGGCCGGCGAAGCCTACCATAAACAAGCCAAGACAGCTGAGTACGACCAGAGCGTCGCCGGCAAGGCGATAGCCACTTTCTCCGATTTCATCGCGCTTTATCCCCAGGACCCCCGCGTTCCAGAAGCGCAGAAGATCATCGACAATCTCAAGGCTGAGCAAGCGCGCGGCGCCCTCAAAATCGCCCAATTCTACGAGAAGAAGAAGCGCTGGAGCGGGGCCTTGGTCTACTACAACGAAGTGCTTGTGGTCGATCCGAGCTCGAAGTACGGCGAAGAGGCCCGCAAACGGATTGACGCCATCAAGCAGGCCACGGCCAAAAAAACGGCCCAAAACTAATGCGCCCCTCCTGGTGGACGGTTTTGCTTTGTGTCTGGCTTGGTGCTGGTTGTGCCTACCGGCTCGGACCCACCAACGGCGAAGTTGCCGGAGCGAGGTCCGTCCGGGTTGACCTCTTTAACAACGAAACGTTGGAACCGCGTTTGACCGAGGCCGTGGGCACGGCCCTGCGTCGAACGCTCCAGCAGGACGGGACCTATCGGCTGAATACCCGCGGTGATGCGGACATTGTCCTCAAAGGCACTATCACCGAATACCTTCGCTCGGGCATATCGTTTGAGCCTCGGGATATTATTACTCCCCGCGATTTTCAGATCACGATGGTCGCCAAGATTACTGCTACCGAGCGAGCCAGCGGACGGGTCATTCTTGATCGTCAGGTGCAAGGGCGAACCACGATCCGCATCGGTCCGGACCTGAGCAGCGCCGAGCGACAGGCTGTTCCCTCTCTGGCCGAAGATCTGGCGAGGAATGTGACCTCACTATTGGTGGATGGCAGTTGGTAACCAGCCCCGCTTCGGAAACGCATGAGCCAGACCCATCCTCTCACGACGACGACGTTTGACTTGCCGGGCTTTCAGCTCGTTAAGTCATTTGGCGTTGTCCGCGGCATCATCGTCCGCTCCCGTTCGATCGTGGGCAATATCGGCGCCAGCATCCAGAGCTTGTTCGGAGGCAATATTTCGCTTTACACGAGCCTATGCGAGCAGGCACGCGACGATGCGTTCCGGCAGATGCTCAGCCACGCCGCCGAGTTGGGAGCCAACGCGGTCGTGGGGGTCCGATACGATGCGACGGAGATTGGCCCCGGGATCACGGAAGTGCTCTGCTATGGAACGGCTGTCTTCGTCGAAAGAACCGGTGTGTCTCGCGAGGCGCCGCCGGTGAGTCCGCCGATGGCGAACCCGTAGCCCTCGCGTCTCCAATTTTTCATCTATGGCTGGACACAGCAAATGGGCCAAAGTCAAACACTTCAAAGGCGCACTCGACGCCAAACGCGGCCGCATCTTCTCCAAACTCTCCAAAGAACTGACCATTGCGGCCCGCCAGGGAGGAGCTGACCCGGACATGAACCCGCGCCTGCGCATGGTCTTGCTCAAGTGTCGCAGCGCCAACATGCCGTCCGACAATATTGACCGGGCCATCAAGCGTGGCGCCGGCGGGGGGGAAGGCGCCATTCTCGAAGAGTTGACCTACGAAGTGTTCGGCCCCAACGGAGTAGCCATGCTGGTCGAATTGAATACGGACAACCGGAACCGGACGGCGGCCGAAATACGCAGCATTCTGACCAAGCTGGGTGGGTCGATGGCCAGCGCAGGCGCCGTTAGCCGTCTCTTTCAGAAGAAAGGCCAAATGATCGTCGCTCGAGAAGCGGCCAGCGAAGATGTATTGATGGAAGCCGCCTTGGATGCCGGCGCCGAGGATTTTAAAGCCGAGGCCGAGGGATTTGAAATCCTGACCGACCCCGGCCACTTCGAGGCTGTGCACAAAAAAGTGGAGGAGAAAGGGATCAAGCCAGCGGTGGCGCACGTAGCTCCGTTGCCGGTATTGACGGTCCCCTTGCGCGATCCGTCCGCGGTGGCGGCGGTTTCCAAGCTGATCGACGCCCTCGAAGAGCATGAGGACGTCAAAGAAGTCTACACGAACGCCGAGTTCCCGGACGAGGGATGACTCTTGGGGGTCCCTCTGGCGGGAAAAGGTGGCCAAGCGGACAATCAGACCATGCCTTGAAGATTGGTTTCCCGATCAATGCCAGCTCTCTTTGATTCGATTGCCGCCCGGGCGCTGAAGCGGCTGGCTCATTTCGTTTACGCCTACCGCTGGCTCTTCGTTTACCCGCAACTGGTCCTGCTCGCTCTTTCGATTGTCTATACTATCCGGCATTTGGAGTTCGATAGCAGCCGCAACAACCTGGTTGGGGCAAACAAGAAGTATCACCAGAACTATCTGCGCTTTAAACAGGAGTTCTCAGGCGAAGACGATCTGATTGTCGTCGCCGAAAGCGAAGACAAGGAGAAGAACCGGCAGTTTGTCGAACGCCTCGGCCGCCGGTTGGAAGCCGAAACCAACCTGTTCACGGATGTATTCTACAAGGGTGATCTGAAGATGATGGGGCCCAAGGCCCTGCTATTTCTTCCTGAAGACACGCTGGCCGAGCTGCATCAAACGTTGAAGGATTACCGCCCCTTCCTCCAGAGCTTCTCCCATGCGACCAACCTGAACTCGCTCTTTCGGCTGGTAAACTACCAGTTTCGGACGGCCAAGCGCGAGCAAAACGAGGCCAATGAATCTCTCGTCAAGGCTTTGCCAGCCCTGACCCGGATCGTTGCCCAGGCCTCTCAAAGCCTCGAGCGACCGGGCATCGCGCCCTCGCCCGGAATCACGGCGCTGTTCAATGCGGAAGATGAAGCGGAAGAGCAGCAGTACATCACATTCGCCAAAGGCCGTCTTTACCTGGTGAGCTCGCGTCCTGCCCATGATCCGGAAGCGGCCGTGGTCCGGCTGCGGCAATTGGCCCGAGAGACGGAGGCGGAGGTTCCTGGGGTCAATGTCGGGATCACTGGGGAGCCGGTGCTTGAATTTGACGAGATGCGGCAGTCGCAGCGGGACTCGACGGTCGCGACGGTAGCCTCGCTGGTCCTCTGCGCGTTGATCTTCATCTATGGTTATCGCGAGACTGGCCGGCCGATCAAAGCGACGATCTGTCTCCTGGTTGGGCTGGGCTACACCATGGGCTTCACGACTCTGACCGTGGGCCATTTGAATATCCTGACGGTGACCTTTCTGCCGATGCTGATCGGCTTGGCCATCGATTTCGGCGTTCATCTCATCACGCGCTATGAAGAGGAGCTGCGCCACGGCCGGAGCGAGAAGGAGGCCCTCGAACTGGCGATGGTCAATACGGGCTTAGGCATCTTTACTGGCTGCTTTACCACCGCGGGCGCCTTTTTCGCCATGGCCTTGACCGATTTCAAAGGGATTCAGGAAATGGGCATCATCACCGGCGGAGGCATGTTGATCTGTCTTGTCCCGATGATGACCCTGCTTCCGGTGCTGCTGTTGAGTGGCCGGCAAAATCAGATCGACCACCAGCAACAGCCGGGTCCTGACCGCCGGGCACGAATCGAACAGCTCTGGCTGGAGCGGGCTGGTGTGGCGGTGGGGATTGCGTTTGGGCTGTGCCTGGTGGCGGTCCCCCTGTTGAGACGTGTCCATTTTGATTACAACCTCTTAAACATGCAGTCCAAGGGGCTGCCGGCCGTTGTGACCGAAAAGAAATTGATCGATTCGGCCGGCAAGTCGGTGCTGTTCGCGGCCGTGGTAGCTGATTCCCTGGACCAGGCGGCCCGTTTGGAGGCTCAAATCACTAACCTGGCTCCGGTGGCCAGTATCGATTCCATGACGCCTTTTCTGGAGGGCGACTCAACCACCAAGCTGGAGCGCATCGGCCAGATCAAACAGGAAATCAGCCCGATCCATTTTGCCGAACCGGATCCAAGCCCGGTCGACATTCCACAGCTCAGCCAGACCATGCTTTATACCCAGGGCTATCTCGGCCTGGCCGCCAGCCAAATCGACGACGACACCAACCTTGTCACCCAACTCCGCAACCTGCGTCAGGCCATCGGCGATTTCAGGCAGCGGTTGGGCGCCGGCCAGGCTAATTTGCTTCGCACCAGACTGACCTCCTTTCAAGCGGCTCTTTTCCAGGATATCCAGGATACGTTCGACGTCTTGCGTAACCAGGACAACAGCTCGCCCCTGCAGATCCAAGACTTGCCCCCCGCACTGCGGCATCGGTTCATTGGCAAAACCGGCAAATTCCTGCTGCAGGTTTATCCGAAAGCGAACATCTGGGAGAGGCGGAATCAAGAGATCTTCGTGTCGGCATTGCGAACGGTGGATCCCAACGTCACCGGAACTCCGGTGCAGCTTTACGAGTATACAACGTTGCTCAAGGACAGTTACGTTAAGGCTGCTTGGTATGCTTTGGGGGCCATTGCGATTCTGGTCTTCCTTCACTTCCATACGGTGTCGAGCGTCATTTTGGCTCTCTTGCCGGTCGGGATCGGCACGCTCTGGATGGGGGGAATCATGGGAACGCTAGGCATCCCCTTTAACCCGGCTAACATTATGACACTGCCGCTGGTTATCGGCATTGGTGTGACCAACGGCATTCATATTCTGAACCGGTATGCGGAGGAGCGTAATCCTGGGATCCTGGCGAAGAGCACAGGCAAAGCGGTTTTGGTTTCCGGACTGACCACGGTGGCGGGTTTCAGCAGCTTAATTCCCGCAAAACACCAAGGGATTGAGAGTCTTGGAATCGTGATGTCGCTTGGGGTAGTGGCGTGTATGGTTGCGGCGTTAACCTTTCTTCCTGCGTTGCTGAATTTGCTGGGCCGTTCAGCTGCGAGCATGAAAAAACCCAGTGGCGACAATGCACGATCGACACTGGGTCGGGAGGAACCGAGGTAAAAACCTCAAGTACATTCGAACGATAGTCGCGCGAGATGGAAAGTCAAATCAAATCTGACGTAAAACAGGGTCAAAACGGGGAAAAAAGGCGGTTTGATGGCATTTCGGTAACGTTATCGGAATGTCTCCATCCGACCGACCTTCCGAATCCCATGCCTGGCTTCCGTGCCGCGGGCGAATTTTTTTGTCTTCCCCTAGCCGACTGTGTCAACCTTCGGTCCATTGCCCAAATGACCCTTTCTGGATAAAGGACAGCTGGGTGATTCGTCCATGCGGCCAGTGTGGTACCTCCTATATAACTATCGCTTCGCCCGGCTTCAATCTGCTTGGCGTCGCCTGCCGTTGCTGACCTTCCTCGGGCTGTGGCTTTCTTCTTCGCTAAGCTCGCAAGCGTTGGATGACGCGGGACTGCTTTACGACCGTTTTCCCCTCACCTTGGATGCCGGATTCCGGCGCGAGATCCTGGGCCCCTTGCTCAGCTTTCAGGAGTCCGAAACGGAGCGAACCTGGGCGTTGTCACCTTTAATGTCCCATCGGCACGACCTGGTGACCGATTTTACCGAGTTTGACTTCCTCTACCCTATCCTGACTTATGACCGCTTCGGGTTGGACTACCGGGATCAGCTTTTTCAAATGTTGAGCATCTCGGGCGGGGAGACGATGGACTCGACCAACAAGCAGCGCGTAACCGTCTTCCCCTTTTACTTCCAGCAGCGTTCACCGGACCCGGAACTTAATTATACAGCCCTTCTTCCGTTTTACGGTCATCTCAAAAACCGGCTCTTCCGCGATGAGATCTACTTCGTCATGCTCCCCCTCTATTTGCAGACGCGGAAGAAGGACGTTGTGACCGACAATTATCTCGCGCCGTTTTTCCATCTTCGGCACGGGAATGGGCTGACGGGCTGGCAATTCTGGCCGGTCTTTGGTCGGGAACATAAAGAGGTGACCACACTTACCAATAGCCTGGATGAGGTGGAGATCGTCGGCGGACATGACAAGCTGTTCGCGCTCTGGCCGTTTTACATCCGCAACGACCTGGGGATTGGCACGACGAACCTTCAAACGCAGCGGCTTTACCTGCCCTTTTACAGCGCCCAACGCTCCCCGGCGCGCGATACCACCAGTTATCTCTGGCCGTTGGGTTTTACCTACACGGACGACCGGGAGAGGAAATACCGGGAGTGGGCATTTCCCTGGCCCTTGATTGACTTTGCGCGCGGCGAAGGGAAGACCTTAAACCGTGTTTGGCCGTTGTTCAGCCGGGGCAAGACGCTAACGCACGAGAGTGATTTTGTGCTTTGGCCTGTTTACCGCTACAATCGTTTTCATTCTGATCCGGTGGACCGGCAACGGACGCGTATTCTTCTCTTCCTGTATTCCGACGTGGTGGAGCTTAACACCGAGACCGGGACGAGACAGGAGAGAACCGACCTCTGGCCGTTGTTCACAGCACGGCGCGACGCTAACGGGAATAAGCGCCTCCAGCTGCTGGCGCCGCTCGAACCGTTCCTGCCGGCGAGTCGCGCGGTGGAGCGCAACTACTCGCCGCTGTGGTCGATCTGGCGTTCGGAAAGCAACGCCAAAACCGGCGCGAAGAGCCAGTCTTTTCTATGGAATTTGTATCGGCGCGAGACGACGCCGACGACGAGAAAGTGCTCGCTCTTGTTTGGACTTTTCCATTATCAATCGGGAACCGAAGGGCACCGTTGGCGCCTGCTGTACATTCCGCTTGGGTCCAGTCCCCGACGGTAAACCCATTGGCCACAGGGAGATGGTGGCCGTCAGATATGTTCCAAAACATCGGTGAGATGCTCATTTTGTTCTGGCGCGCGCTCCAGGCGCTGCCACGGGCATGGCGACGGCGGCGAAAGGTCTTCGAACAGCTTTTTGAGATTGGAAACGCCAGCTTGCTGATGGCTTGTATCCTCTCGCTCTTCATCGGTGGCGTCATTGCCTTGCAGACGGGCCCTGTTCTGGCCGAGAGGGGGTTGTCCACTTCTATCGGCGGATTGGTCGGGCTTTCGATGTGCAAGGAGCTGGCTCCGGTCATGATGGCGGTCCTGATCGCGGGGCGAATCGGATCGGCCATGTCCGCTGAAATCGGCTCAATGCGGGTTTATCAGGAAATCGACGCCTTGCGCACGATGAACATCGACCCGGTCCAGTACTTGGTTTTGCCGAGGCTGGTGGCGATTAGCTGCGCCCTGCCGCTGCTGGTGGTCTTTTCCATTCTCGTGGGTTGGGTGGGCGGCGCGGTGGTTTCGCGGGTCAACCATGACGTCGGCATTTCGTTTCAGGCTTTTTTCAGCAACTTGCGTCAGGTGGTGGAGATCAAAGATGTGTTCAATGGGTTGATCAAGAGTTTTGTCTTCGCGGTCGTGATTGGCGTCGTCTCTTGTCATCAAGGCCTCCAGACGATCGGGGGGCCTCGCGGGATCGGCCGGTCCGTCACCAAAGCGGTTGTCAATTCGATCGTTTTGATCCTGATCTTGGATTATTTTCTGACGCGATTCTTGCTTTATTTTGACTGATGGCCGATCGCCTTCCAGATTTTCGCGGCGTGAGCGTTGATGTGCGGGGTTTGCGCAAGAGTTTCAACGGGCAGGTCGTGCTTAAAGGAACCGACTTGCAGATCGAGGCCGGCGAAATCTTCGTGATCATGGGACCAAGCGGGAGCGGCAAAACCGTCTTGCTCAAGCATATCATCGGCTTGGAAGAGCCGGATGCAGGCGAGATTCTGATCAACGGGGAAGCGGTCAAAAGCGGGAAGGCCATGGAAAAGTACCGGCTCGCGATGGTTTTCCAGTCCGGTGCCCTGCTCAACTCATTGACGGTGGGCGAGAACATCGGGCTTTACCTTGCTGAGCATCAGTTGCGATCTCCCGGGGAGATTGCGCGCGTCGTGGCCGAGAAGCTGGAGTTGGTCGGGCTGAAGGGGTTGGAGAAGCGTTATCCGGCCGATCTTTCCGGAGGGATGAAGAAGCGAGTGGCCATCGCCCGCGCCCTGGTGATGGAGCCTCAACTGATTCTCTTCGATGAGCCGACCAGCGAATTGGATCCGCTGATGGCGGTCACAATCGCCCAACACATCGTCGACCTCCGCAACCGGTTTCAGGTCACCTCAATTGTGGTCACGCATGACCGTGATCTTGGGCTGGGAATCGCTGACCGGATTGCCTTCATCAACTCGGGCGAGATCCTCACGGTCGACAAACCGGAAGCGATTCGCCGGAGCCCAGAACCGTTGATCCAGAAGTTTTTGACCGTCGAATTACACCACGATCAGACGAAATGAGAAACACTCTCGAAACCCGACTCGGCCTCTTCTTTGCCTTGGCTTTTATTGCCGCCATCATCGTTTTCGAAATGATCGGCGGACTGGATGTCTTCAAAGGAGGCTATCCCCTCCGGGCCCGTTTTGCCAACGTGCAGGAACTGAAAATCGGCGACCCAGTGCGCATGGCGGGCGTCGATGTCGGGCGGGTCGAGAAGATTGACTTTGCCGATACGAAGGTTGAGGTGACCATGAAGGTCCAGAACCGTGCCCACGTTCGCACCGACAGCAAGGCCAGCATTCGTTTCGTGGGGTTATTGGGACAGAATTACGTCGCCATCGATTTTGGCACCGCCACCGCCCCGCAGGCGGCTCCGAATACTCTCCTGGCCAGCGTCGAGCAGCCCGACCTGAGCACGATCCTGGCGAAGCTGGACAACGTGGCGACCGGGGTGGAGGGCCTGACGCGCAGCTTCAGCGGCGACAGTATCAATAATCTCCTGGGCCCGTTTACCGACTTCCTGAAGGAGAACAACCCGCGGCTGACAGCGATTCTCGGCAATCTCCAGACAATCTCGTCCGAGATTGCCCAAGGCAGGGGCACAGTTGGCAAATTGATCAACGACGATGAACTCTATCGCCTGGCCCTCGGCGCCGTCACCAATCTCAACTCCACTGCCGACGAGTTGAAACTGACCATTTCCGATGCGCGCACCATTGTCAGCCAAGTCAATCAAGGGCAGGGCACTCTCGGCCGTCTCGCCAAGGACGATTCGCTCTTCCGTGAAACGACCAATGCCATGACCAACTTGCGGGAAATTTTCGAGAAGATTAATCGCGGTCAAGGGTCGGTCGGCAAATTGGTCAATGACGAGACGCTCTATAAAAACGCCCGCATGACCCTCCAGAAGGTCGACAAAGCAACGGAGGGGATCGAAGATCAAGGCCCTTTGAGCGTCCTGGGCATCGCCGTCGGCAGCCTTTTCTAACTCCGGTGAGCAACCCTCCCACCGGCGGGGGAGCTCAACCGATGGGTGGCGCAACCGCGCGCCTGAACGTCACTTTCCGGTGGATTGGGCATGCATGCCGTCGAGCTGCGGAACATTAGCAAAACATTCGGCAAGATGGCTGCCGTAAGCGACCTCAGCCTCACCGTTCCCCGCGGCAGCATCTATGGCTTTATCGGCCCGAATGGCGCCGGCAAAACCACCACCCTCCGCATCATCACGGGCATCTTCTATCCCGATGCGGGATCGGCGCAGGTGTTCGGAGAGCCCGTCCGGGGCGCTTGTTCCGCTCGCATTGGTTACTTGCCGGAGGAGCGCGGCCTCTACAAACGAATGAAGGTCCGCGAGATCTTGCGCTTCTTCGCTGAACTCAAGGGAGTCCGCAATGCTGCCGCCGAAGTGGACGGCTGGCTGAGCCGTCTTGGTTTGGCCGACAGTGCCCAACGGAAGGTGGAGGCCCTCAGCAAAGGTATGAGCCAAAAGGTGCAGTTCATCGCCACGGTCGTTTCCCATCCCGAGCTGCTCATTCTCGACGAGCCCTTCAGCGGGCTGGACCCTGTCAACATGGAGGTGATTCGCACGGCCATTCTCGATCTGCGCAACCAGGGCGCCACTATTATTCTGAGCACTCACGACATGGCGATCGCCGAGAAGATGTGCGATTTCATCTGCATGATTTACCAGGGGCGCAAGGTGCTCGATGGAACCTTGGCTTCCATCCAGGAAGCTTTCGGCAGTGATACCGTCCGGTTGCGCACCGCCGCGGGCGCCGGTGCGGTTGTCGGGTTGGACGGGGTCGAGGCGATCAACGATTTCGGGCAGTTGCAGGAACTGCGGCTGGCGGTCGGCGGTGATCCTCAGGCCATCCTGGCGGCTGTCATGCAACGGACGCGGATCACGAGTTTTGAAGTTGGGAAACCCTCGTTGCACGACATCTTCGTGCGCATCGCTGGCTGTGCCGGGAACAGGGACCATCCATGATCAAGTTGCTCGCCATCGCGCGCCGGGAATATTTTGCGGCCGTTCGGACGAAAGGTTTCATCATCGGCCTGGTCCTGGCACCTCTGCTGATGAGCGGCGGCTTTATCGGCATGGCACTCTTCAAAGATCATGTTGATACTACCGATCAAAAGCTGGCTGTCCTCGACCGTTCCGGGGCGATGTTCCCAATCCTGGTCCAGGCCGCGGCCGCCCGCAATGAAAGGGAAACCCGTCATCCTACAACGGGTAAGAAGATTAGACCTGCCTACATCGTTGAGGTCATTTCACCCGAGGGGGCTCACGCCGAAGCACAGCGGTTGACCTTGTCCGAACGGGTCCGGACCAAAGAACTGCACGCGGTTCTGGAGATTGGTTCGCAGATCGTGGCCGGCAAGTTGGGGGATCCAGACGTATACGTTCGCTATTACGCAAAAAATGGGGCCTTGGACGACCTGCGTCGTTGGGTCGCAACTCCCTTGAACGATGAGCTCCGGCGCCGGCGACTGGCTCAGGCCGGAGTCGATCCAGGGAAGATCCCACATTTGTTCGAGTGGGTGCAGGTGGAGAGTCTAGGTTTGGTAACGGTCGATCCGCAGACCGGCGCGGTCGTGAAGGCGGAGCGACGCGGGGAAGCGGAGGCGGTCTTGTTGCCGGTCGTGACGCAAATCATGCTTTTTATGCTGTTGATGATGGGGGCGACTCCTTTGCTCCAAACGATTATGGAGGAAAAGACGCATCGGATTGCGGAAGTTATGCTGGCGGTGGTCACTCCCTTTCAGCTGATGCTCGGCAAGTTGCTCGGAGGAGTTGCTGTTGCTCTGACTGGGTCGTTGGTCTATGTGTGCGGCTCGATCTCGACGCTCTACTCCATGTCGATGTCTGCCCTGGTGCCCTATGCTCTACTTCCCTGGTTCTTCGCTTTCCTGCTTGTCGCGATCTTTCTTTATGGAGCTATGTTTGCAGCAATTGGCTCCGCCTGTTCCGATCCGAAGGACGCGCAGTCGATGCAGCTTCCGGCCATGTTGCCCCTGCTTATCCCCATGTTCTTGTTGGGGCCACTGCTCAAGGAGCCGCATAGCCCGATGGCCACCGGCCTTTCCTTGTTTCCTCTGTTTACCCCGATGCTCATGCCCTTGCGCATGAGCACTCCAGCGGGAGTTCCTTGGTGGCAAGCATGGCTCGGGCTCGCGGGAGTGGTCATCTGCGGCGTCATCAGCGTTTGGGTTGGCGGCCGCATTTTCCGAGTGGGCATGCTGATGCAAGGCAAGCCACCGCGGTTCATCGATCTCTTCCGCTGGGCTCTGCTCGGCTGATCAATGCAGGACGTAATAAGGAACGGAGTTGCGTTTGATGACCTCCGCTCGCTTGGCCGAGTCGAGATAGTCCAGAAAATCGCGCAAATGCCAGCGGCGGCTCGCAAATCCAACTTGCTCCACGTCGCCGGTCACCTCTCGCAGCAGCGGTTTTTCCGTCTCGGTGAAAATCAACGGCGTGCTCCCCGGGGGGAGGTCGGAGGCCGCTTTGGCCAACAAAGGCACAACGGTCAGCCGGCCGCCGGAAAGGACGCGCATCGAGCTTGGAGATGATGGGGACAAGTTTAAGCCATAGACCCGCTGGTTGAGGACCTCGTCCGGGATGAGCCGTGCCGTCAGCGCCGCCGCCGGCGACTGCGAAAAAGCCGGGCGAAGGAACAGTTCAACCGTCCAGAACAGCGCCAGGGCCAACGTGGCAATGGCCCCGCCGTACGCCCAGCGCGGTTTCCGCAGGACCACTCGCCCGAGGACGAGGGCCGTCAAGAGCAAGAGGACGCCGGCCCCGATAATCCGCGGTCGTGTCACCGCGCCCGCGGCGATTAGGGCAACCGCCGCCAGCCCGACCACGAGCGCGGCGGCGGCCAATACTCTGATCATCCAGCGCTCGAATTTCTCGTCGACGAAATAACGGTGCAGGAGTCCGGCGAGCAACACGGCCAGGAGGGGGTAGGCCACAGTCATATACCGCGTTCGGTAGGTCTCTCCGAGAATGAAGGGCGAAAGAATGAAGAGATACCAGCTCAGTAGGAACCAACATCTGGTTCGATGTTCTTGCCAAAAAGCGATGGCGACTCTCTTGTTGATGAGCAATCCAAGGCCGATCAAGGCTGACCAAGGCAGAAAGTGACGGAGAAACCCAGTGAAATAGCCCCACACGTTCTTGACAGGCGAGAGATAGGAGAACTCTTTGATATTCTCGGTGACTTGGTCGTAATAAAATCCATCAATCAGCGCGTGGCCGTGCAACCAGAGCATGACGCCGAACCACGAAAAGGCGACCAGCACCCCTAAAGTCAGCGCTTTCCATTCGACCAATTGCCGCAACTTGATTTGGCGGCGCTGGCACAAAAGGCAAAAGACAAAAGGAAACACGGCCACACTCAATCCGGGCAAGCCCCGCGTTTCGACCGCGAGCCCAGCTCCCAAGTAAGCCACCGCATAGTTACGCCACCGGGTTTCTCCAGCAAAAATGATGCGGGCAAAGCCGAAAAGGCTGAGCAGGACAAACAACGTCAACAACGCATCGGGAGTGGATCGGATGGCGATGGTGAGCAGCTGAACGTTCGAGCCGGCAATCATGGCGGCGAGAGCCGCCTCGGCCGGATGCCCAAAAAGCACTAGGGACAGCCGGTAGGTGTAGTAAATGACCAGACAGCCAGCGACAAGGAAGAGAATGCGCGATCCAAGGAAGTTGATGCCGAAGAGCGCATAGCCTCCCAGCACCCCCCAATAGGGCAGAATAGGCTTGGCAAAGCGCAATGCGCCGCCCGCGGTGTAAGGCGTCCAGTAATTGCCGCTGGCGGACATTCGGATGGCAGCGTCGGTATAGAAACATTCGTCGCTGTGATACTTCGCCACACTCGGCACGATAAAGAGGAGGCTGGAAAAAATCGTGACCAACAGGAGTTGAATCTGTCTGCGCGGCTGTGTCAAAAATGCGGAAGCGGTGCGCATGCAGGCAATGCGGGGCCGAAGGCCTCAAGCTGACCGGCCCGCTCCTTCGGCTCGTTGGCCCGCGGGGCGCCCTGATTTTTGGCCTGCTCCGACGGAACCGAGACTCGCCACTCGAGCGAGGGCTTGTTCTTTGAGCGCTTGCAAGCGTCTTCGCAAACGCGTCCGGCGCGCGCGGGTCTGCCAGGCGGCGGGTGCGAGTATCCATGGCAGCTTGCCGCGTCGAAAGGCATCAAAGGCCGTCTTTGCATCCAAGTAGCCGGTCAAAGTGTTGAGCATTTCGTCCCACTGGATCTGCCCCAGCTCTGATGTCGTCAGCAGCCTTTCTTCAATCCATGCGGTCGTGGCGCTTCGCAAAATGGCATCTTCGCGCGGCACTCCCGGTTTGGGCTTGTTTTCCTTTTGAGACAACGTGGTCGAATGCATCAGAAACATCGAGCACGGCTGCGGGACGACCGCCCAGGAGACGCGCGGGGCATGTCGCAGGCTCCAAATGTTATCGCCGACCGTGCCGAATTCGGTTGGGAACGGGAGGCGTTGCAGGACTTGTGTCCGAAAAACATTGCTCGCGCAGCTTCCGGTGAGCGCCTGGGTGGCGTGGACGGCAGCGAAGACCGCGACCTCCAGTGGATGAAGGCGTCGCGGTTCGTCGATCTGCAAACTGCGAACCATGTCATCGATAGGCCACTCCGTCGGGACGACTTCGCCGCTGGGCCTTTTGAAGACTGGCTTGCTGATAACCACGTCGACGTCCAATGAAGTGGCCGCCCGCAACAATTCGCGCACGCCCTCGCCCGTGATCGTGTCCCCCACGGTCGAAATGTAGGCAAATGGAGTCGTGAGCTGCTGCAGGCCCGCGTTCCATGACGCATACAGCCCGGGCGGATTGGAGCAAAAGCGGATGTTCCGATGTTTCAGGTTCGCGCGGAGCAGGTCGACGGTCCCATCCGTCGAAAAGCTGTCCATCACCACCACTTCGTCCGCCAACTCAATCCAGCGGTTGAGTGCCTCAATCGCTGGCGGAAGGAGTGCGGCCGAATTGCGCGTGGGAATCAAGACACCGAGGGACGCTCCTACGCTCATAAATCAGTCGTTTAGGCCCGGCAACAGGACGATCATGCGTCCATCGTCGTCATGTTTCAGTTTCGGGCGGCTGATTGGCAAGCTCAGAATTCCAACCGCATTGACACGGAGGTCCGGCATCCATACGGTCGACCCGCTGTCATGCAGCCGAATGCGCCTACTCATCCGATCGCTCCCCTGCTGCCAGCGGTGGCGCGCGACTGGCGGCCGTGGGCGGCAATCGGTCTGTTGGGCGCAGCACTCTTCACCTTGCGAGTGCTGGGTCCTCCCAATCTGCTGGACCAGGACCAGGAAAACCCGGCGACCTACGTCCTCGACGTCGTCAAGAATGGAAACTGGATTTGCCAACGCGACCTCGATGGCAATATCAGTTCCAAGCCCCCTTTCTTTACTTGGATGTCATCGCTGGTGACGCTGGCGACCGGCCGCCTGAGCCTTTTCTCACTTTACCTGCCGGGCGCAGCTGCCTGGACGGCCACCGCTTTGTTGGTCTTCGCCTTCGCCCGAACGCATTTTGGCGTCCGCGCTGGCTTCTACGGGGCGGTCGCCTGCTTGCTCTGCACAGCAGGTTTGAAGGCCGTCGGACTGGCGCGCACCGATGCGGTGTTCGCCTTTTGGGTCACGACCGGCGCTTTCCTGGCTTACAGGGCTTGGGTTCATGGGAATGGCTGGACTTGGTTTTGGCTGGCGGCGGCCTTCGGCACACTTACGAAAGGTCCGCTGGCAGTGGTTCTCAGTTCGGCTGGTTTGCTGGCGGTTGTCTGGGAGCGGCGGTCGGGTTCGTCGCTGAGATTGCGCGGGTCGCATCAGCTGGGTGTGCTCTGGTTTGTCGTCCTGACCGTGGGGTGGTTGTCTTTGGCACTCTGGTCCCTAGGCCGAGCGGTGGTGGACAAGATGATCATGCAGGAACTGGTCTTTCACGCGGCCCACGGCACGCGCAAAGGCTTTCCCGGGTCCCAGTTTTATGTTTCGCCGCTTTACTACCTGGCTCGAGCGGCGCCCTGGAGCGCGGTCGCTTACTACGGTCTCTGGCGTATCTGGCGGCGGCCGTCGGCTGATTTGATCGAACGCCGCTTCGAGCGATTTCTCTTTTGCTGGTTCGTCGTCGGGCTCCTTATTTTCAGTTTCTCGCCCCATCAGCGAGGCGATCTCCTTTGGCCGATTGTGCCGGCGGCCGCTCTCATCGCAGGCGCCGAACTGGCACGCCTCACCTCTGGAATCGATGGCCGGAAGCTCCAGCGAATCAGCGCGGCGGTCTTCTTTATTACCCTGCTCGGTTTCGCCTTTTATTTCCTCGGCCCGCGTCGCGCTCACCAAATGGCCCGCCAGACG
The DNA here is from genome assembly GCA_046346765.1 of Verrucomicrobiota bacterium. GTDB lineage: Bacteria > Verrucomicrobiota > Verrucomicrobiia > Limisphaerales > SIBE01 > JAXMHN01. The sequence goes on from JAXMHN010000043.1 coordinate 27,787, forward strand.
CTGGCGGTCCGCGCGGTTGCGTCTGAGATCGAGAAACGAGGCGGCAAGGAGTTCCCGCTCACCCACACCGACGATCCGCCCGGCCTGCAGGTTTACTTGAATACCTACCGGCCCCCCGTCTCCATGGAGCGGGCCTGCGCCATTTTGCGCGGCCGGGAGACAGCCTTTGTGGCGGTGACGAGTCCCCAATTACTGGAAGCGTTTCGCCAAACCAACGACCCCCCGCTTTATACCCTTGGCGAAAGCCGCGGCCCGGTCGACCGTTTGCAGGCCTGTGTCATTGGCAACCGGCCGACGTTGGGGCTGCAAGGCCCGGTCGCTTTCGGAGTCGGACCATGGACGGTGCGTTATGAAGGCCAGCTGATGGAAGCATCCAATTCCCACCTCGTCTTCTCCGTGCGGACCCAGCCGACCCATCTGAAAGTTGCCAACGAAAGCAGTCAGCCGGAAACGTTGCTCATGCGCTTTGTCGGCCTATCCGAAGTCAAAGAACTCACGGAGACAATCTCTCCCGGCGCGACCTGGACCGGCGCGATCAGTTTTTAGGCCACAAAACTTGACTTGCGGCGCCGACCATCGCCTCCGAGTTGGACCATTCCACCGGATGGTCGGAATGGCTTTGAAATTCCTCATTTCGGATCGGAAGGCTTCGGGTATGTTGCGTGCGTGCAAACAATGGCCGGCCAACTGGAAAAGCTGACGGCATTAAACCAGGTGGCAGTGCCGGACCTTTGGCAGCAACAAGCCGTCGCCGCTCTGCGCCGTGGCCAGGACGTGGTCGTGCAGGCTCCCACTGGAGCTGGCAAGACGCTGATCTTTGAGCTTTGGTCCAATCAGGGCAAGAACCGAGGCCAGGCCATCTATACAGTGCCCACGCGCGCCTTGGCCAACGACAAACTGGCTGAGTGGCGGGGGCGTGGCTGGAATGCGGGCATCTCGACGGGCGATTTATCCGAGAACCTCGATGCGCCCGTGCTGGTTGCGACGCTGGAGACCCAAAAGACGCGCTTGATTCAGGGAGATGGCCCTACTCTCCTCGTCGTCGATGAGTATCAGATGATCGGTGACCCTGATCGGGGCTTAAACTACGAGTTGGCTTTGGCCTTGGCTCCTCCTCAAACCCAACTTCTTCTCCTCAGCGGAAGCGTTGCCAATCCGCAGGACGTCGTCAAATGGCTGCGCCGCCTCGGGCGCGACGCCATTCTGGTTCGGCACGACGTTCGGCCTGTGCCTCTTGAGGAGGTGCACGCTCATCAACTCAGTTACCATGTGCCGACGGAGATCAGAGGGTACTGGCCAAGACTGATGGCCAAGGCCCTGGCCGAGGATCTCGGCCCAGTGCTAATCTTCGCACCTCGAAGACAGGCTGCCGAAGCGATGGCAGCCGAACTGTCGCGCTATCTACCCACGCCCAACCCGCTTTCCTTGTCGCCCGACCAGAAAACCATCGTCGGCGAACACTTGGCCAAGTTGCTCAAGAGCCGGATTGCCTACCATCACAGCGGTTTAAGCTATGGCGTCCGCGCGGGAGTGATTGAACCACTCGCCAAGGCGGGACAGCTGCGGGTCGTCGTTGCGACGATGGGATTAGCTGCGGGAATCAACTTCTCCTTACGCAGTGTGGCTCTGGCCGGCACCTCGTATCGCCGCGACTATGCCGAGCAGTTGCTCCGCGCCGATGAGATTCTCCAAATGTTTGGCCGGGCCGGACGGCGCGGGTTGGATGAGACCGGATACGTTTTGATCACAGCCAATGAAATTCGGTTGCTGGACGCGCACACCGGCCAATTGACCCGCGGAGGCTTGGTCGACTGGAGTGCGCTGCTGACCGTGATGAGCGTGGCGGCGGATCAAGGCCGCAGCCCTTTCGCGGAAGCGGTGCGGGTCCAGGAACGTCTCTTCACGACCAAACCGATCTTCCTCGGCGTGGAGGAATCCATGCAGCATCCGAACGTGCCTTGCGGCTTGCATACGGATGCGGAACGTGCCCGTCACGTTCGCAAGCGCGTCCGTCAAATGCTAAACAGCCGTGGCCAATGGGAGGCGTACCCAACTCCGGTGCCGGTGCGGCTCGCCGAAGTGGTCGCGGCTGGGGACATGCCAGGTTCACTTCCCGGGCTTCGTCCCCCCAATCAAAATGGTGCGTCCTTGCCACATCTGATGGAGGCAACTCCAGTCCTGCGTCCGATTCTCTCCCGCCAGGATGCTCTTGAAAAGATAGGTCCCGGCCAGCTCTGCGTCTTGTCCCAAGCCAACGATACGGTCGTCTTTGGTCGGGCCGTTACGGTGGCGGATCGGATGGGCGATGATCGCCTTCATTTGGCCAAGTGGATCCGGCGTTTGACGAATTGGAATGGCCGCCAGGTCCCGCTGCTCCTTTGGGACCAAAAACTGGCCCCGCTGTTGAGAGAAAAGCTGGCTGGGCAGGGGTTTCCTGTCGTCGCATTCCAGCTGCTCAAGGAGAAGGTGGTCGCACAGGTCAGCCTGGCTGAACAGCGCCTGCGCGTGCCGGTAGATTCGCACGGTGTGGCTATTTGGCGACCACTCGAACGGGATGTCCTCCCCGCCGATTGCGCGGGCTGTGCTCTCGTCGCGGTCTGTCGGCAGCTACCGACCAGCACCGGCACGGCCCTGCTTTGGCGCCGCCTCGGTTTAGTCGATGCCGCGGGCACTCCGACGCGTCGCGGGCGGATTGTGAGCTTCTTCGCTCAAGGTGACGGGCTGGCCGTCGCAGCGGCCTTGGAGGATTTGACCTATCCGCTGGAGGAGCTGGTCTATGATTTGGCCAACCTCGATGCGGGTTTTCGGTTCTGTGGAGAGGACAATCGGTGGGGCGGAAGGCTGGCGCTGTCCTGCCAGCAGGTGTTTGGGCTACAGTCCGTTCCTGGATACCTGGAGAATGGGCTGCCGCCCAAGTACGGGGCGGGTGCCGAACAGATTGTCGCCAGTGTGCACAAGAACCCTGCGGGCAAACAGGGCTGGATCACCGAACTCCTTGGCGCTGGTGATATCGATCGCATTATCATCGAGTGGCGCAGTTTGCTTCGCCGAGTCTGTCACGCCCCGCAGTTGGAGTGGTCCCGCTGGCGGGACCTGCAACGACTGGCCAAAGCGGTCTTGAACGAGACGGCGTCGCCTACGTTGATTGATCTGCCGCCCTTGGAGTACCACCAGACGAGGCGGGTTGATCATCGCTTGCTTTTGCGCCGCCATTAACAGCAGTCGTACGACTACGAACCTCCAGTTGGTCAACGACTTCCCGCGCTCCGGATGGTTACCAACCGGCGTTTTGAAACGTTTGAACCTATAGCAGTGCCTTGAAACTGGACAGAATGGCCTGTTTCAGGACACAACGGGATGGAAACCAAACTGATGATCAGCTCGATTCAACGATTGCTGAGGGAACCGCAAATGTCTGACGCTCAGACGCCAATGCCGTTCGCGTATCCCGCCTACCCCGCGTTCATAACCCCTTGACCCTTTTATACCCTCACGTTCTATGGATCACCATCGTCAGTTCCGCCTCAATGCGTTGAACCAGGCACGGTTACTCGGCCACGCTCCTCAAGGCCGCTTGCCGTTGTCGCAGAGTCCAAGGGTCAGGCCTCCTTGCACACCCGAGAGTGCCTCAGGCTCCGTGCGGCGTCCTCGCCCGGCGGCAGTTCCGCAGCCCGGCCGCGCAGCCGAGCCCAACCGCTCGTCCGAGCAGGTCCGGGCTCAAGTGAAGCAACTGCAGTTTTGGTTGCGCGTCTTCTCTCGCTTCTGTCAAAACAAGCCCGAACAAGAGTGAACCCCAAACATCGAACGCGATAACAACTCAAAGTCTTATGAGGAAGTCTGTTTGGATCGAGTTGATGGAATGGTGTGTCTTCGCTATGGTGGCGCTCTTCGTCGCTGGAGTCGTCCTGTTTCGCGCTGAGATCACGGCGGCGCCGGACTTCGGTTCGACCGCTCCGGTGCAGAGCTTGGATGAATGAGCTGGGCTGAGATGACGGTTCAAATGGTTTAGCGCATCTGCTGACCGGAATTGGCTCTCAGAGCGTCGCTTCTGGGTGGCATGGATGGCCCTAACGCGACTGGGATCGGCTGAGATGAGGCTCATGTGCGGCGAAACGCGCAGTTGACTTCACCTGCCATTCTCCTTACCGTCGGCTTGAAACCCATAACGCCAACATCGAAACAAAGTCTGATCGTATGCAACCTCGACCTCAAATCCAACTCGCTTGTCCGACGCGCCCGCGAACCGTCACTGGCGCCTTTACTTTGATCGAGCTCCTGGTTGTCATCGCTATCATTGCCATTTTGGCTGGGATGTTGTTGCCTGCCCTTTCGAAGGCGAAGGATCGGGCCCAACTGACGTTGGATTTGAACAACGTCAAACAGATCCTGCTGGCCAGCCATATGTATTCAACGGACAGCAGTGATCAGTTGGCCCACCCCACTTGGGGTACCATTCCGGCCGGACCAGACGGCTGGGCTTACGCCACTGTCAATGGCGGGAGGATAGCTGGCGGCCCCGCAAACGCGCCAAGTTGCGCGGGAAAAGACGAGAAGAGCGCCGAGTTCACCAATCAGGTGAAGTTCTTCAAAGTCGGCCAGCTTGGTCCGTATGTGCAGGAATACCGCACCATGTGGTGCCCGAAGGACGTGGCGACGCGCGGTTCCGGTCGCCTCAAGACCCTCTGGGTTGGCCGTGCTGTTAAAGTCACCTCCTATTGCTGGAACGGAACGATTGGGGGGTATTGCGGCCCGAAAGGAAATGGCACCTATGGCCTGGGCCCCCAGCCTAACGGTGGAAAGACCTTTAAGACGTCCGATTTCCAAGCGAACGATTGGCAAATGTGGGAACAGAACGAAAGTGATTCCTTCTTCTTCAATGATGCCGGCAATAATCCCGAGACGGCTGGTGAAACGATCTCCCTGCGCCACGCGGGCGTCGGTAATTGGTGGACGATTCCGGCGGCCAACTTGCAGCGCAAGACGCCTGGCGGTGCTGTGGTGGGTCACTTTGACGGGCACGCTGAAATGAAGAAGTGGTTCAAGTGCTATGACCTGATCCACGGCATCCCGCCCGCTCCAAACGATCTGCTGAACGGCCCTTACTACAAGCGCTAGTCCGCTCAGCCGTTCCATGAAAAACCTTGTTGTCCGCTGGAGCTCGCTCGTGGCGGTCGGTTTCTTGAGTGCATCGGCATGGACCGGATGCAGTAAGAAGGCCCAAGTCACCACCGATCCAGCGGCCGCCTACCAGCAGGTTCCCCAAGCCGCCAGTATTCTGAGCGCGATGGAGAAAAAGGACTACGAGGCTGCCATGTCCAGCTTGCTCCAGGCGAGAGCAGCTGCTCAGACTGAGGAACAACAGAATGCAGTCACGGCTTTGACCATGGACATCAAGGGTAAGCTGATCGACGCTTCTGTCTCCGATCCGAAAGCAGCGGATGCCTTACAGGCGCTCCGCTTTGCTACGACTGGCCGATAAAGCCAATCGCGCGCGCTCAGTTGGTCATTGCCCCACCAGGACGGCATGCTGCCGATCTGCCAGGGGGTGTTTGATCACCATGACCGCCCCGTTTGCCCAGCGAATCTCAGCTTGATCCACTTCCGCCTTGTCCCCCAACCCAAAGTGGACGGCAGCGGGTTGCTGGGATCGGTAGCTGTCGCCTGCGGCAATTGACCGCACCGCTCGACGACCGTTGAACTCGATGGTAATTCGCGCACCGGCAGGTGAAATGCCGCTGCCTTGCTCACGCAGCCGGAAGCCGATCCAGTGCTGGTCGCTCATCAGTTCGTTGCGATAGACGCGCAATGTTTGCTTCACCTCAGGCCAAACCTCGAACGTGGTCACGAGCAGGTCCATCCGGCCGTCGCCGTCCAGATCGTCCGTCAACACATTCCTTGAATCCTGTTCAAGCGCCACGCCCATGAGATAGCCAATCTCGATAAAAGTCTGACCTCCCTGGTTCCAATACAGCCGGTTCTTTTCATAGCCGCCGTAAGACATGCCCCGCCCGCGCGTGCGCGATGACTTAGCCTGAAAATAGGCAAACGCCGCCAAGTCATCGCTCGAGTTCCCCACATAAATATCGTGCAGCCAAAACTCGGTTTCATAATCGCGGACCGATTCCTTCGATTCGTGGCCGTTAGCAAGGTAAAGGTCGGGAAAGCCATCGTTGTCGAAATCAAGGGCGCTGCAGCCCCAGGACCAGCCGCTCCGCGCGATCGGGTCGTTCAGACGGGTCTGGATATATCTACCATCCGGCTGTGCTTGAAAAAGCCGGTTGCCAAATGTCATGGCGGCGCTGTTGGTTAGATAACTGTCGAAACCGGGCCGAGCGTGGCCATAGTGCTGCAGGCGCGACGCTACCGGTACATTCATTCCTACCATGAGCAAATCCATCCGCCCGTCGCCATCGAAATCGGCTCGCAACTGGGACATGCCAAACGCATGCCATTCTGGGAGCAGGTGGTGAGTGACCTCGGTGAAGCGTCCGCCGCCCTCATTTCTATAAAGTTCCAGACCGGCAAAGTCGCTAACCGTGACGAGGTCCAAAAGGCCGTCCTGATCGAGATCAGTAAAGGAAGCGCTATAGGCCCGGCGCCATCGTTTCGCGCCCAGGCCGGCTTTCGAGGTTGCATCGGTGAAAGTACCGCGCCCATCGTTGAGCAACAGGTAGGAGGGATAACCGTCGTTCGCGTCGTAGAATGGAGTGGGCATTTGCCCTCGGGCGTAAGGCACTTTGTATTGGCCGAGCCACACATCCAGATCGCCGTCCTGATCGATGTCTCCGCAGGTAAATGCTTGCCCATATTTTAGATGGGGCGTGGCTGCCCACGCCAGCTCGGGTGGGCCCTCAAACGTAACCCGCCCCGATCCTTTGTAGAGGAAGAGGCCTTCAAACTTTGCGCAGAGCAGGTCAGCAGTTCCGTCGCCGTCGAAATCCGCCACCAACGCTGTAAAAATGAGTCCGGGCGCCTGGGCGCAAAGAGGCTTGGCGTGATAGCTGCCATTCGCTTGCCGCTCGTAAACCAGGTTTTTCGCCGCCAGGATGATTTCAGAGACTCCATCGTTGTTGAGGTCATACACAATGAGCGGATCGATGAAGAACGACCCATCCGGCGGCGCGATTGTCTCCACTAATAGCTCGCGAAACCCGGGCGTCCCTTGGCGGCGCCGGATGCTCAAACCCTCCGCGGCGATGCGCGAAATAGCCAAGCGCCCTGCCGCGTCGTGATCCTCCGCCCAATCTATGATCAGGAATCCATCAGCCACGGCCCGGGCATTGCCCGTTCGGTTGGTGAGCTGAAAGGAGAAATAGAACCGGCTCCTCTCGGGCTGCCCGCCGCCGTTGCCGTCGAACTGCACGTGGCGAAACTCAGTGGCCTCGATTTGCCATCCCTCAGCCGCTATTCCCTTCAAGAATTCACGCCACTCCGCCTGGTGCCAAATCGGGCCCGAGCCGCTTTGATCAAGCACTTCGATCCCATAGCGCAAGGCCTGTGGGGGGCCAACAGTAGGAACGGCCCATTCCCTACAGCCAAAGGCCGCCAGCACTTCCCAACGGTTGGTCGCGCGATTGAGCGCGTCCCATAGCTGCTCGAAGAGCTGGCCTTGCATTTGGGCCTGCTGTTCTCGCGGCCACACGCGCGACTCTGCTTCCCGCTCTGCGGACTCGATCGCGGCGACCTGCTTGACCAATTCGCTGGTCTTCCGGTCCAGGGTGACAGGGCGGTTGCGTGTTCCAGCGATGAAGTAAAGGACGGCGGACGCGGCCAGGAAGAGCAGCACCGCGATCAGCATCCAGTTGGCCCGCGGAGGGGAAGCCATCAAGCCTTTGATTCAACCGCCATGGAGCGCAATGACCACCAACGCATTTCTTGCCTGCGCAGCCCAGCTGGTCAAGCGCAGAGCGCGCCGGAAGCGGGGGCAGCAGGGACCACGGCGCAGGGAAGGGCATGCAGAACTCTGCTTTCTGCCGCATTCCAGACCGACTACTCTCTCGCCGTGCATTTGGCCCAGCTACGTCTCCGGGACTTCCGCAACTACGCGCGCTTGGACGCGGAGTTCCCACCGGGCTTTCACCTGTTCCTGGGAGACAATGCCCAAGGCAAGACCAACATTCTGGAGGCCATTTACCTGGTCGCCACCACTCGCTCCTTTCGCGGCGCAGGAGGTTCCCAAATGATCCGGCACGGCCAAAAGGGCTACTTCATCGGGGCGACCGTCGTCAGCGACGGCGCTCACCGAACAAAGGTATTCTGGTCGCCGCAGCAACGCAGTTTGACCTTGGACGATCGCCCGGTGCGGCGGCTCTCTGAATACTTCGGGGTCTTCCGCGCGGTCGTGTTTTCGGCCGACGATTTGCAGCTGGTGAAAGGCCCTTCCAGCCGGCGGCGCCGGTTTCTCGATCTGCTGCTGACCCAGACGGAACCAGCCTACCTGCTCCTGCTGCAGCGCTACACGCACTCGGTCCGTTCCCGTAATGCTCTGCTCAAGCAGAACCGAGCCGATCTGACTGCTCTCGAAGGCTTCTCCCGCGAGTTGATCGATGCCGGCAACCAGATCATGCAACGCCGCCGCCAGCTCTTGCCTGCGCTCGTGCGCTTTGCCCAGGAGGCCCACGGCCGCATCGCCGGCCCTTCCGACGAACTGCGCTTGGCCTACCGCCCGGCTGTTCGACAGGACTTCACCGTCGAACTCGCGCAGAGCCGAGCCCGTGAACGCGTCTTGCGGACGACCGTGATCGGCCCACATCGGGATGAACTGGTCCTCAGCATCAACCAACGCCCGGTTGATGAGTTCGGCAGCGAAGGGCAGAAGCGTTCGGTCGCGATCTCTCTGAAGATGGCTCAAGCCGAATACCTGACGGAGGTGCACGGAACCCCTCCTGTCTTGCTGATCGACGACATCATGGGCGAATTGGATGCCACCCGCCGGAGCGCCTTCGTCCCTCTTTTGCAGCGGGTGGATCGAGCTGGCAGCCAGGTCTTCATGACCGCGACGGAAGAGAATTGGCCGGCGGAACTGGGGCGGCAACTCCACAAGTGGCGTGTCACCGCAGGGCAGCTGAGGAGCTAAATCGCTGACTTTGGGGTCTTGGCCCCCGGCCAACCTCGCCGTATCGCCCCCCACAAAGGGGTCGCGTCAACGACCCAACAACAACAACCCTAATCACGTTACCGATCTGGGCTTGTTGGAGATGGATGACTTACCCAAAACACTCGGCGTGCTGCAACTCGAATGGAAGCGGCCGGGGGTTGCGGCCGGAGCTCAGCTTTTGGATCCGGCCTGCACATTCCCAGGCACCCGGGATCAAGAGTAATTCGGGATGTGCCGCTCTGTCCCCTCTCGGCTGCATTACCAATAAATGCGAAGGTTTGAACAACCTGCGCGTAGTAGCCCCCGTAACTTCACTCAAAATCGTGCCGAATCAGGTGCTCCGCCCGCTCCAGAGAAGCCTTCGCTTATCCCTCAGCAGGGGGTTGCCCCAGTTTCATGCCGTTGACGATCCCAGTCTGGTGCCCGTCGGCGCGCCTCGCCAACGCTATTGCCCTGCGACTTCTGAACCGCCACCGATTTCTACAGAACCTGCAATGCAACCGTCTCGTGCGCCCGAGCCTGGCACGCTTGGGCAGTTCGGTCTGGGCCCCGGGCGGGTTTGGGCGCCGGTATTTTGCTGGCAGCCGTGCTATTGCGTCGTGCACCAGCTCGAACTGGGTGTTGGTCGCGCCGCCGGAGATCGAAGGAGCTGTTTGTTGGTTCGACCAGTTGTGCCGATTGTCACGAAACGATCACCAAGCCATTCAACGTGGTGCACGCCAATTTGATGGCGAAAAGGGACGAATGCCATGGAGATGGGGTGCGAGTCCTGTCGCGGCGCGGGCAGCGTTCATGCGGAAGCGGGCGGAGGTCGCAACAACATCATCAATCCGCGGCGCTTCCGGAAATCTGCTTTAACTGTCATTTGGACAAACGGGGAGAGTTCAGCCTGTCGCATCACCATCCGGTATTGGAAGGGAAACTCAGTTGCAGCGACTGTCATGATCCGCACGCCGGTCCTGGAGTGCGCGGGATGGGGACGACGTTCGCCAAGGTCGACGAGACTTGCGGCCGGTGCCACACCGCCCAGCGGGGCCCATTCGTCTTTGAGCATGAAGCGTTGCGCGAGGGATGCACCGCGTCATGCGGTGCATGGTTCGGTGAACAATGCTGCTTACGGAACGCAATCAGACCTTGCCTCAAGTGTCATTTTCAGCAAGTGCCAGGGACGGTCCTGGTGGCGGCATTTGATCACGCCGCGTTTGTGGCCCGTGAACATGTTGGAGCGCCGGGTTGTCATGAAGCCGTGCATGGGTCCCAGGTCGGTTCTTCTCTCGCTATTAGCCCCCGAGACGAGCCAACTCTATGAAACGACATACCAAATCTGGCGCTCCTTCTCCAGAAGCTGTTCCGGCTAAGCCTGTTCACCATCGGCGCTTTCCTTGCCACCCAATCGTTAGTCGCGGCGGAGGAGGCGACGGCTGATTCGAAGGAAGAGGACAAGCCCAAAGCCGAGGAGAAGGAACAGAAGGAGAGCGCCCCCACCGAATACCGCAATTGGTTCGATGTCTCCGTGGGCGGCGCGATTGTCGATGGCAATAAAGCAGCTTATCAACGGCGCTCCGGCTTGCCCGCAGGCGCGTTCGGCGGCGTTGAGGACTTCCATTACGAGCAGGACGTCGGCAAGAAAGGCATCTTCAAAGTCGACGGCCATAGCTTGTTCGACAACCACGATTATTCGCTGAAGTTCGACGTCGAGCATCCGGATATCGGCTATATCCGCGGCGGCTATCGCGAGTTTCGCAACTATTATGACGGCAGCGGCGGTTTCTTTCGTCCCAGCGGCACCTGGGTCACGCCGTTCGACGACGATCTTGCCCTCGACCGAGGGGAAGCTTTTTTCGAAGGCGGCCTGACGCTGCCGGGCAAACCCAACATCAGTTTCCGCTTTGACCATCAGTTCCGTGATGGACAAAAGGACTCGACTTCCTGGGGTGACCTCACGATCCCGGGCTACGGCACTCGTAAAATCGTGCCGGGCTTTTGGGATATCGATGAGACGCGCGACATCTTTGCCGGCGACGTCAAGCATACGATTGGCGATACCACCTTTGGGGTCGGGTTGCGTTACGAACTCTCCCGAAACGACAATGCGCGCAACTTGCTCCGCAATCCGGGCGAAGCTTCGGCCCGCTACCTGACCGACCGCGAGAAGGTCACGACGGACCTGTTCAATGTCCATGCTTTTACTGAGACCCGGTTCACTGAAAAGGTGCTCTTCACCAGCGGTTATTCATTCACAACGCTGGATTCCGACCTGACCGGCTATCGCGTTTACGGTACGTCCTTTGATCCCGTCTTCGCCCAAAGGCTGCCTATCCCAGACACCTTCGAAAACTTGAGCGGCGGTTCTGAACTCAAGCAGCACGTAGCCAATTTGAACCTGATGCTGCAGTTGGCCGACTCGCTCGTGCTCGTGCCTTCGCTTCGCATCGAGCGGGAGGATGTGGACAGCGAGTCATTCTACGATGCTCCCAGCGCGCCGTTATCCGGCTTTCCCTACCAGGCGGTCAGCGATCGCGGGTTGCTCGACGTGACCGAGAAGGTGGAGTTGCGTTACACCGGGGTGACCAATTGGGTCTTTTACACCCGGGGCGAATGGCTCCAGGGCTCGGGCGATCTCCGCCAAAGCTGGGACAACCTGGCCGCTGGCGTGAATGTGGTCGGCCGCTCAACCGACGAAGACCGATTCTGGCAGACCTACACCCTGGGCGCCAATTGGTATCCATTGCGCCGGCTGAACTTCGGCGCCCAGTACTATCATAAAGAACGCTGGAATGACTTCGATCACGAGCTGGACAGCACCCCCAATTCCCTCGTCGATCTGCCGACTTCGGTCTATCCCGCGTTTCTCAACGCGCAGCGCTTCTCGACGGACGACGCGAACTTCCGGGTCACGTGGCGTCCGCGGGCGAATCTGACTCTGGTCGGACGATATGATCTGCAGCTGTCGACGATCGACTCCCGGCCCGACCGGGCTTCGGGGCTCTCCGAAACCCAGACAGCGGATATCACCAGCCACATCGCGAGCGGCACGATCAGTTGGACGCCCCTGGCGCGGCTTTATCTGCAGGCGGGGGTTAATTACGTTTGGGACCAGACGGACACGCCGGCGGACGAAGCCACCGGCAGCATCTTGAAATTCGAAAACAATTACTGGACCTCGAGCTCGTCCATCGGCTACGCGCTCGACGACAAGACCGACCTGCAGCTCCAATACCTCTATTACCGCGCCGACAATCTCCAGGACAACTCGGCGTTGGGATTACCCTACGGGGCGGACGCCCAGGAACATGGCATTACGGCCACGCTCATTCGCCGCATTACCCAACGGATGCGGGTTTCGTTGAAGTATGGGTTTTTCGACGGCCAGGACCGCACTTCCGGGCAACACAACGACTACCGGGCGCATTTGGTTTACTCCTCGTTTCACTACCAGTTTTGAGCCAACCTATGAACCAGTCGAGCTATCGCGCGATGGGGACCGGCCGTTCTTCGGGCATCCGTCTGGAAGCCCGCGCGCTTCTGTTGGTCCTGGCCCTGGCCTGGCCGCTTCTGGCCCGTCCGGAGAACACCAATGTCATGCTCAAGCCGCCGGTGCCGCTGCCCGGAGGTCTGAGTTTGCACCCGGTGGTCACGTCGGTGGGGAAGACCCAAGACCTGGTCACGGTCCGTTGGTTCGGGATTCAAGGCCCGTTTCAGGTGCAGCACAGCACCGTGGCGGATACGAACCTATGGAGCAATCTGGGCGAACCGACGTTTGGCTCCAGCCTCACCACCGCTCTTCCCGGTGAGCTCGGCTTTTTCCGCGTGCTTAGCGGCCGGCCGGTGACCAACAGCCAAGCAGGCGGGACGATGAACTATGTGGGCGCAAGCTATTGCTCCGACTGTCATCAGGGCGCGCACCAGAATTGGGAGCTGACCTCGCATGCCAAGGCCTTCGACACGCTGAAGGCTATCAAGCAGGAGAAGAACAGCGAGTGCCTGGTCTGCCATACCGTCGGCTTTGGCACGCCCGTCGGCTTCAAAGATGAAGCAACCACGCCGCATCTGGCGGGCGTCCAATGCGAAAACTGCCACGGGCCGGCCGGCAACCACGTCGCTAACATCCGCGACCGTTCCGCCCGCCCAAAAGTGACTATAGCGGCCGAAGTCTGTGGCGGCTGTCACAATGACTTCCACCATCCCACTTTTGATGAATGGAAAGGGTCCCCGCACGGCACGGTCGATCCGGAAGTGATCGCCTCTATTCTGGCGCAGGGCGAGCCCCGGATGCTCTCGTGCGGTGCGTGTCATTCAGGCGCGGTGCGCTCTGCCCTGCTCAAACGGGTGGAGCAGCCTTCCACTCCGCTGCCCAGCCGCGAAGACGCGGCCTACTTCGCCATCACCTGCTCGGTCTGCCACGACGCTCACCCCGAGTCAGGCGGTTCGGCCGAAGGCCCCGAGGCGCAGCTCCGCAACCCGACCTTTTCAACGATCAACTTCTCCTACAGCACTTCCACGAACACGTCATTCGCACAGCAGTACAATCCCAACGTCCAGCTGTGCGGCCAATGCCATAACATGCGCGGGGCGCGCTGGCAGGACACGTCCCGGCCGCCGCACCACTCGCCGCAGTACAACCTGCTGATCGGGCAGGGCGCCTACGACCTCGGCCGCTCGAGCATCGCTGGCCACGGCCAAATCCCGAATCAATGCGTCCAGTGCCACACCCATCCTCACCCAGCGGACCCCGTGACGGCCGAGAATCCCAACTATACCGGTCACGGCTTTGAGGTTCGGACGGAGAATTGCACCATTTGCCACATCAGCAATGCTACCGTCGAGATTGTCAAGGGGCGCACCCAGACCAATACGAAGAATCAAATCGAAAGCGTGCGCGCCCTCCTCGATAGCTGGGCGACCAACAAAGCGCCGGCCGAATTGCTGTCTAAATATGGCCGTCTGGCCTGGGAATACTCGGCGCCGGGCGAGCTTTCAAACCCCGGCAGCGACCCCAAGATCGTTGGCCCGACGGCTGCCGAACAAGCCAAGATCCCCGATGCCATCAAGCAGGCGCGCCTCAACCTTTACCTTGTCCAGCACGACGGCAGCTTTGGCGTGCACAATGGCGAGTATTCGCGCTATTTGCTTAACGTGGCTAAGACCAACGTCACGACCGCTCTGGGCAGACTCTGAGAGCCTGCCGGGAGTCAAAACCCATCGATCTGGCGCTCGACCAGGGCGCTCAACCGGCGCCATGGGAGCGTCGTCTATCGACGACCGCAGTGGAGCCGATCCATAGCCGATCCATAGCCGATCGAACCCGATGCAGACCCGATCGCGATCGGGTTTCCATCGGATCTTGAGCTGGTTTTGATCGGGGTTACCTCGAACGAAGAGAAGCTCAACCGGGCTCGCGTTGGGCTGCTGTGCCGGTGCGAATCAGACCGAAGACGCCCTCGGTTATAGGAGTTACCAAGCAGCCCAGAAGATGATGGGCGAGATGAGTGCGAAAGGGTTTTTCCGTTTGATGGCTGTGATAATCGAGCCGCCCAAGGCTACCCCTTTGAACTGGATGACCTCCTGCGCCAGGACATTGCGTTCGACCCAGCCCAGTGCCCCGCCTTGTTCCTGGGCGCGGGTTTGGCCGAGCAACTCGTGTTCGTTCATCCAATGATAGCGATCGGCCGCCAAGCCAAAAGCGCTCGTATCCAATTGGAGTTCTGCCGGAGTCGTCTCAGGAGTGAGCAACAGCGAAGTTGTCGCCTGAGTGGGATGGTGCGACATCGGGCGCTCTTCCGAAAGGAAGTGTGGCAGCGGCCTTGAAAACAGGTTTGGCGGCGGGGGGACATATGGTGCTTGGGCAGATCGGACTGCCGCGGAGCCGAAATAGGCCACCATCCAAACCATCAGAGCTTGGGCGAAAAAAGAACAGACAGGATGGATCTTCATAACCTGGCATTGACCTTTCAGCCGGGAGGGAGCCGCGTGGGATGACGCTGGCGACCGTCAAGTAAAAGACCAGCAGCCAAGGGGATACGTTCAATCCAGAGTCAGCCGGGCGGTTTTGGGCGAGGGCGCCGATGAAAAACATTGGCACGTGGCCATGTTTTATAAATGTCTGGCAATCAGTTGCTTGCCAGCGTTAGTGCGCACTTCGTCCTTTCGGAAGGTCCAGCCGGCGGTCGTCGAGGTAACGACGCAGCCAACGGGCGTAGAAGTCATCACTCCCGCCCAAGTCGTCTGCCCGCGTGCGGAATTCCTGAAACGTCGCCGGAGGGACGCGCAAGTACTCCCCCGCCGCGCCGATCCGCTGGCCGACAGCCGCCTCGAGAAAGTCGGGGAACCAGGCGGGCGCGCCGCTGGGCGGGTCAGGCAAGTCCCAGAGGGTGGCGGCATCGGTCGAGCAGCCGAGGAAGACCCGGCGCGCGTCGCGCGACAGCAGTTCGCGGACAGAGGTTGCGTCGACGCCCACCCCGCCGGTTACGGGGTCGGAGTAGTGGATGGTGACTGGTTCGCCCGTATCGATATCCCAGAGGCGAAATCCGGCGTGGTCGCGGGTCAGGAGTCGACGGCCGTCAGGGTGAAACTCGACCGACTGAACGGTTTCCTCATGGCGCATCCAATCGACCAGCGGCAGGCCAGTCTGGATGTCCCAGATGCGGGCGGTGCCGTCCCGCGCGGAGGTGGCGACCCGCTTGCCGTCTGGACTGAAGGAAGCGTGGGAGGCTTCGCCTTGATGGCGAAGAATAGGTCCGAGGGGTTGGCCAGTGAGCGCGTTCCAGACCCGCACGGTAGAATCGTAGGATGCGGTGACGGCTTTTTGTCCGTCCTGGCTGAACTCGACCGAGAGGATCTCGGCGGTATGTCCCTCGAGTTTGACGCGAGGCTGTCCGGTGTGGACATCCCAAATCACCGCCACGCCGTCGGCTGAGCCAGCGATAAGGCGCGCGCCTTCCGGCGAAAAGCGCAGGCCTTTGACATGGGCGGCTTGTTTCATCTCGCGAAGGAGCTGACCATGATGTGTTTCCCACAAGCGCACGTAGCCATCCGGCCCGCCGGTGGCGAAAACGTTGCCGTCTGGAGACAAGGCGGTCGGCTGAATGGCGCCCGGGGTTAGGACGGGCTCCCAGAGAGGCCGCCAATCTTCAACGCTCCAGCCGTAAAGCCATCCATTGGCGGTCGCGAGGATCAGCCGCTTGCCATCGGGCGTGAACTCGATGCCGTAGACATCGCCCCCGACCGGAGTCGGTCCGAAGACCAGCTGGCCGGTGTTGGCATGGTAGATCCAAACCGCCTCCGTCGGAGTCCAGGCCGGCACAACGACCCACTGTGCGTCCGGGCTCAAGCGAACCATGTTCAAATCGCGAGCGCCCGGCGGCTGAAATCGGCGGGGCCCGCTTTCCCGACGCAAGTCCCAGGACTGGACTCGGCGCAAGGGTCGGCCTGAATCGCTCGCGACGGTCAGGAGCCGTTCCGCCCGCAGGGCAAAGGACACATTCAGAACTGGTCCCTGGTGAAGCATGAGCTCGGACAGCGGGTGCCCATTGGTGAGGTTCCAGACCCGAACGCCGTGATCCTGGGACGCTGTTGCCAACCTGGTGCCGGCTTCATCGGAAGCGGCCGCGAAGATGGCATAAAGGTGTTTCATCGCCCTCGAAAGCGGCCGCCCGTTCGCGATGGAGAACACTTGGACGGAGCCGATGCGATAGACCAGGACGACGCGTTCCGGGTCCCGCGCAAAGACGACCGATTCGATCGGAGAGCTGTCGCTGCGCAACGTGGACAGGCGTTTCTTGGTCAGGATATCCCAAATGGCCACTTCGTGCTGCCCCTCGATCGTCGCGAGCCGCTCGCCGGCGCTATCCATCGTGGCCAGAACTCCCATACTTCCAGAATCGCATCCGGCCGAGAGGCGCGCGCCGGTTTGGCTATCCCAAAGGCAGGCGGACCGTTCCCCGCGATGCGTCCAAGTCAGGGCCCGCGCCCCCGTCTCGCTGAGGCGGAGGTCATCGGGCGGGACGGCGGGCTGAAGAATTGTCCGCGGTGGACCGCCTTCCTGCAGGTCGACAGTTCGCCAGACCTCCACCAAGGGGCCGCCAAGAGTCGCGCAAACTTCTCCGTTTCGACTGAAGACGAGCGCGCGCAGCGGGTTGGATTGGCTGGATAGATGGTGGCGCAGAGAGCCAGAGGCGATCTCCCAGGCGTTGATTTCCCCTTGAGCTGTCGCGGTCACAACGGCCGTGCCGTCCGGGACGAAGGCCAGTCCAACGACGCTGGAACCATGCGCGAGCGGGGGGAGAAGGTCGGCCCCAGTGGCAGCGTCGCAGACCCGCACACGATGGTCTGGCCCGGCAAGCGCGACGCGGCGGCCGTCCGCGCTGATCACGGGGGGAGCCGGATCGAGGCCTCCGGAACAGGTGAGTTCCAGCCCCGTGGGCATGGCAAAGAGGCGTTGCTCAAGGATGGAGATGGCGTAGCTCGCTGCCTGCCAGCTGCTTGGTTCCTTCCGGAGCCGGTCCGCGAGGTGCGCCACGGCTCGACCCGCGTAGTCCTGCTCCAGGAGCGTGTCGATGGCGCGCCATTCCAGGTGGGCCAGCGTCCGCCGCAACTCCTGGTTGGAAAGCTGGGCTTGTCGGCGCGAGAGCTCCGCTCGACGCCATTGCCAGAGGACGCCGGCCAACCCGACCACAAAGATGAGAATGGCGGCCAGGGAGAGACTGGCGATGGCTGGCTTCCGTTTGCACCAGCGCCAGACCTGTTCCGGGGCTGAAACAGGCCGGGCGAGAATCGGCTCACCCTGACGGAACCGCTCCAACTCTTCCGCCAGGACAGTCGCAGAGCGATACCGGCGGGCGGGCTCCTTTTCGAGGCACTTGAGACAGATGGTGGCCAGGTCGCGCGAAACGGCTGGATTAATTCGGGCGGGCGAAACGGGCGGCTCTTCGACCACCTTGCGGACGGTTTCGACGGCGGTGGCTCCGACAAAAGGCGGGCGGCCGGTGATTAATTCGTAGAGGACCGCGCCGAGGCCGTAGACGTCGGCGGAGGTTGTGACATCGCGGGTGTTGCCGGCGGCTTGTTCCGGAGCCATGTAGCTGGGGCTTCCCAGGACGGTAACGGAGATGGTCAGGCCGCTGGAACCAACCGTAAGCTTGGCCAGGCCGAAATCGGTCAGGTACGGTTCGCCCTCACGGTCGAGGAGGATGTTGTTTGGTTTGATGTCACGGTGGAGGACGCCATGGGCATGGGCATAGGCCAATGCTTCCGCCAGCTTGACCAGCATGGCGGCAATCCGCCGCTCGCTCTCGCGTCCCCGCCCGCGCCGGTTCGTGTCGCTCTCGTTTGGCCGAGGCAGTTGGTAAGCGGGGAGGCGATCGGCCAGGCTGCCGCCATCCACCAGCTTCATCGTGAAGTAATGCTGGGTTTCGTGCTCGCCGATTTCGTAGATGGGCACGATGTGGGGATGGTCCAATTTGGCGGCTGCTTTGGCTTCAAGCCGGAAGCGCTGGACCGAATCAGGTGTCGCCAATTGCCCGGCCAGGATCATCTTCAGGGCGACATGGCGGTTGAGGCTGATCTGGTGGGCGCGATAAACGATGCCCATGCCGCCGCGGGCGATCTCGTCGATCAACTCATAGTCGCCCAAGTGGCGGACTTGGGATTCGGTCAGGAAGTCATGGCCGCTGTTCGAGTCGGGCGTGGGGGCGGTTGGGCGTTGGCTGGTGCTGTTGGCCAGGCCGAGGAGACAGCGGGGGCAGAGGCCGCCCGGCGAGTTGGGGCGAATCGTTGTGCCACAAGTGGAGCAGACGCCACGCATGGATCAAAGCGCTCAGCGGGGGGACGATGCCCGGTCAGCCATGGAGATGCGAGCTGGAAGTAACAATGGCTACTCGCGACGGGGACCAGTGCTGGCCGCAACGCTTTCCTGCCGGTGCTGGACATAAAGGGCAGCGGCTTTGGAGCGCCGGGTCACCTGCAATTTGTCGAGCGTGTTGCTCAGATAGTGTTTGACTGTCTTGTCGCTCAAGCCCAGCTCAGCGGCGATTTCCTTGTTGGTGCGTCCTTCGGCCACGCGTTCCAGGACGCGGAGTTCTTGCGGCGACAACAGCTTGAGCCGGTCCCCTTGGGGGGCCGCCGCGGCCGACGTGCGGAGCCGATTGAGGACTTTGCGGGTGACCGCCGGGTCGAGAATCGAATTGCCCGCGGCGACATTCTCGATCGCCCGGACGAGGCCGGCCGGGTCGATGTCTTTGAGGAGGTAGCCGTCGGCGCCAACGGCAAGGCATTGGAAGAGGGTGTCATCATCCGCGAACGACGTGAGAATGAGCACGCGAAAGTCTCCGCCGGCCTGCTGCAGTTGCCGGCAAGCGTCGAACCCATTTCCATCCGGCAAACGCACGTCGAGAAGAATGACGTCCGGCCGCGTCCGCAAGGCTTCGCGCACTCCCTCGGCCACCGAGCCGGCTTCGCCGACGACGCGCAGCTGATCGTAGTTGGCCAGGAGGGTGCGCAGGCCGATCCGCGTCATAAGGTGGTCTTCGACCAAGAGAATGCCAATGGGCCTGGCGACGGAAGCGCGGTCAGCTGGGGTGGTGTTGGATGTCATGAGCAGAGCGGGGTGGCAGATCAAGGACGACCCGCGTGCCTTTGCCGAACGCGGAAATGATCTCGCAGCGGGCGCCCAGATCGCGCGCCCTTGCAGCCAGGTTGCGAAGTCCATTGCCGCGGTGAGAAGCGGCATGAGGATCGAAGCCGACGCCGTCATCCGAGATCTCCAAGCGCACATGGTCTTGGGCCATTTGGAGTGCGACCCGGGTTTGGTTGGCCTTGGCGTGACGAAGGCTGTTGCTCATCGCTTCCTTGGCGACTTTCAAGAGTTGTGTCGCCTGGTGCGGGGTCAAGATTTGAGCCGCGTCCGGATGGGTCTGAATGACGAACTGGGAACTGTTCTCGCCCGTGGCCAGCGCGAGCGAGTTGAGCGCTGAGCTGAGATCGTCGCCGCGGAAGGTGCGCGTTTCCAGGCCGCCGACGAAGTGCCGCACGTCCTGGAGGACGGCATTGAGAGTGCGGGTGGCGATGGCGATTTGTTCTTCGGCCTTGGCGGGCGATTGTTGCATCAGCCGGCGGCAGTCCTCCAAGCCCAGCCCGACCGCGTAGATGGAAGGCATTATGTTGTCGTGCAAGTCCTGGCCAATCCGCTTGCGCTCCTCCAGATGCCGGTGCAAATGACGGCGCCGGGCTTCCAGCGTCTCCAGCAGCCGGCGCCGGTTGCGGCGCCGAATCCAGAAGAGCAAACCGCCTCCGCCGACCAATCCGACCGCGAGCGTTCCGCAAGTCCAGAACAAGACCATTTGCCGTGCGGTCAACGGCACCGCCAGACTCTCGACGTCGTCGGGAGAACGCAGCCACAGTTCCAGGCGGCGCGGCCCGCGCTGGCCCGAGCTGACGAATTGGCAAACGCCGGTCACCCGCAGCTGACTGCCGGGGACCAGATCGGCCAGGACGAGCTCGGGCTCGGCGCTCTGGAGGAAGGCGGTCCAACTTTGTCCGAAAGCCTGCAAGGAGAGGCAGACCTGATCGGGCGGCGCGGTGTGCACCTCCGTCAGCCGGGCTTCGAATTGCACCAGGTTGCAGTTGAGCCGATCGTCGAGTTTGTCCGTCGGGCTGAGCCTCAGGGGCGCGGGCGGGACGGACATCCCCACGCTGCGAACGACCGCTGCCTCCAATTGCGGCGTCAATTCGCCCACTACCCGGAAACCAACCGCTTCGACCAATTCGCCGACGCGGAACTCGAGCGATCGGACCGTTTGCAGGCAAATGCCCCGGGTGGCGTCGCGAAGGAAGACGACCCGCCCGGGCCATTGCATCGTCACGACTCCGCGCACTCGCAGGCGATGCTCGGCCCGGCCGGCGGGCATGGGCGCCACCAGCTCGCGCCCCAGGCTGACTGGACGGGCGAACGCATCGATGGCTGGGGCGTCGACGATGGTGATGTCCTTTAAGCTCGAAACGTAGAGCTGAAAGCCGTGGAACCGGTGATGGCCGTCTACCTCAGCGCCCGCGACGCCGCGAACGCGCACTTGCGAGTCGGTTAAGTTGAAGTTGCGGTGCCGTTGATGTTGCAGCACCCAGACGCGGCAGCGGTTCAAGTCCGAGGCCAACTCCAATCGGAGCCGGTCGCCTACCTCCTCCTCATACTGAATGACGCCTCAACTCAACCCATTGGCCGTGCGCGCCGCCGGTGCAAATCGAAAGCCCGGATCGATTGGGGTGCGGGCAAAGCGACGCGCCGAAGCGATTTAACCGTCCGCGCCACCACCACCGGCGAGAAGTAGCCCGCGCTGGTGACCCCTTCGATTGCGAGCAGGTCGCCCGGGTTGACGACCAGCGGCGCGGGCAGTTTCTCCAGGCAAACGCCTGCGGTCGCGTCTTGAACGAAAAGCAGTCCCCAGTCGGGGTCGGAAAAAGTGACGGTAGCTTCGAGTGTGACCGGGTGTTGGTTCTGGGCCTGCTCCTCGGTCAGTTTGAGGATTTGATCGGCCCGGGTGAGGGCCCCTTGGGGCGGAAGAGGGGCTTGAGCGGCAACGCGCCCGGCCAGGCAGGCGAGTGCGATCCAACAAAGGAAGGGGCGGTGCGCTAAGCGCGCCATACCGTCAGAGATAGCGAGCATTCGGCAACGGATCGACGGATTCCAATTCGACGATGACGTTGTGGCTGGTGTCGGCCGAGTGGGCCTCACCATTTTTTTCGCGGAGATGTTCTCGATTGAGTTCGATTGCCTGCTGGACGAGCTGGCTCGCGTTTTCCAGGCATAGCTTGGCCATCATGTTGGAGCGGTGCGACCCGATGGTCTTGACGCTCACCGAGAGCAGCCGGGCGATCTCCTGGGAACGCCGGCCTTGGCCGATCAGGCGGAAAATATGCAGCTCGCGATTCGTCAGCGTCTCCAAACGGTCCTGGACTTCGCCCGAGCCTTGGCCGCGCAAGCCGCGCGAAGGGCGTTGTTGTTCGAGATGGCGGCTCAGATAAATGCCGCCATCGAGCACGTGGCGAATGGCCGCGGCGATGGTTTCGGGAGGTTCCTGCTTCATCACATAGCCGGAAGCGCCCGCCCGGATGGCGCGGGAGGCGTAGAGTCGCTCATCCTGCATGGAGAACACCAGGGCGCGGGCTTTCGGGATCTGACGTTGGAGTTCACGGACAAGTTCGAGGCCGCTCCGTCCGCTCAAGTCCAGGTTGAGGATGATCAAGTCGGGCTTCAGACTCTTGATCTGTTTGAGGGCGCGAACGTACTCGTTGGCGCTCCCGCACACCTGCCAGTCGGGCTGTTCGTGAATCACTTTCGTCAATCCACGGATGACGATGGGGTGATTATCAACCAGAAAAATCCGCTGCCGCCGCATTCGCGCTTTCGAAGTGGGCGGATGGACAGGTCGCCTGGATGGACGCAGGAATTGTCGTGGTGTCATGTCGCTGGTTCTGGATCAATGTTAAGGGCGACCCTGCTGGGTAGTCGGCCAGTTGATGACGCAGTGCGCCTATGGAACCCGGCCATTTGGCCCCAGTGAAATCCTAGTGTCAAGGCCATTTAGCCGTGGGCCTTATTTAAGAATCCCGCGGAAGAGGCCTGGCATCGGAGGGACCTTGGCGCAGCACACTAGGGCGTCGCCTGCGTGATGGTCGTGAGCTTGTCGAGCGGGACATTCACCAAGGGCTGAGTGGCTCCGCCTGGCCAGGTCACAACCACCTTGTCCACTTGCGTCGAGGTCCCCAAGCCGATCGTGACGACCAATTCGGATTGGGAGAGGAAACCGCGCGTCGGCATCACCTGGCGGGAAACACTCTTGCCGCCCGCCTGGACCTTGACCCAGGCGCCAATCCCATCGCGGTTGGCCTGCCGGCCGACCAGCTTCAAGCGAATCCAGTGGTGGCCTAGCTTCTGGTCGTTGCGGAGGAGCAAAGGGGGACCACTGATCTGGGCGAGGAGAACGTCCGAATCGCCGTCGCCATCGATATCGGCAAAGGCGGATCCGCGGCCCGCGATCGGCGTGAAGAGATCTTGGCCGCACTTCTCCGGCGGGACCGGCATGAAGGCGTTAACCCGTCCGGTCCCGCGCGCATTCCAGAAGAGTTGCGCCGGTTGGCGATACTGCTGGCTCGGATGGATCTGATTGATTTGGGGCTCGATATGGCCATTGGCCGTGAGCAAGTCCAGCCAGCCATCAAGGTCATAGTCGAAAAAGAAAACGCCGAACGTCAGCCTTTCCTTGCTGGCTGCGCCGATACCCTGCTGGATGGCTTCGTCCGTAAAAACGAATGGGTCACGCTGGGTGACGTAAAGGGCCGTCATCTCGTTGGCGAAATTGCCGATGGCAACGGCGAGATTATTGTCGTCCTGGAAGCGGCTTGCATCGATGCCCATCGCGCCGCGCACGCCGCCGAAGCTGCTATAGGCGAGGCCTTTGATGGCGGCGACCTCCTTGAACGTCCCATTGCGCTGGTTCTGGAAGGCGAAATTCTGGACGGTGTCGTTGGCCACGATCAAGTCCATCCAACCGTCGTCATCAAAATCGACTGGGGCGACGCCGAGCGACTTGGCCATGGGCAGGTTGGTTCCGGGCTTGCGGATCTGGATTCCAGCGGTGCTGGAAACATCGGTGAAATGGCCGTTGCCGTCATTGCGGTAGAGGTAAGGGTAAGTGCCGACGAAATTCATCGGGGGCCCGTAGGCCCGGCCCAGGCCGGCCAGCTGATAGTTCACCTCCATGTCGATCTCCCGGGACCATTGGATGTAGTTGCAGACGAAAAGGTCGAGGTCGCCGTCGTTATCGTAGTCGATCCAGGCGCTGCTGGTGCTCCATTGGTTCGTCGCCCCTCCCACGCCGCTCGGGACGGTCACATCCGCAAACTTGCCGCCGCTCAAATTCCGAAACAAATGGTTGCCTCCAACCGCGGTGATGAAGACGTCGACGAAACCGTCGTTGTCGTAATCACCCATCGCCGCGCCCATGCCATAAATGGCAATGTCCAGGCCTGATCCAGCAGTGACCTCGCGGAACCGGCCTCCGCCTTCGTTATGGTAGAGAGCCGCGGTGCTCGCCCCCTGCCCGGCGGGTTTTCGCCAGGGCCAGTCGCAGGAATTCACCAGCAGAATGTCGGGAGCCCCATCGTTGTCGAAATCGAAGAAGGCGCAACCGCCCCCGCTCGTCTCGGGCAGCAGCTTTTCCCCATAGGCCCCGTTGTTGTGCACAAAGCGTATCCCAGCTGGTTCGGTAATGTCGGTGAACTTGGCGTTCGGGACTCGCCGCGCCAGGTTGCGGTCAGACGCGCTCGGGCCGCGACGCGAATCTGGACCCGGGCGGTAAATCCAGAAAAGAAGGCCCGTCGCCACGAGGATGACGCAGCCGGCCAGCACCGACCAAAAGACGCCGCGCCCGGCCCGGTTGACCGCCCGGTTGGGAGCGTTGCCGGGAAGAGTCGGGTCGCTCAGCTCGACGGAATTCTTCGCTTTCTCGAGCCGCTCATTCGTCATAGGATAAGGTCAATATCTCGCAAAAATGACCGCAGTTAAAGACGAATGATTGCCGACGCCATCATTCCCCGCCGTTCGGTGCGGTGGCTGCTCCTGGCCGTGCTTTGGACGGCGATTGGATTGTCGTTTGCCACCCAGTTCTACATCTCCAGCTCGCGCTTGGGCCGGCCGGTTTCCTGGTGGTATGCGGTCAGTTACGCGTTGCTCGATTGGTATGTTTTCGCGTTGCTGTCCATTCCGGTGGTGGGCCTGTCGCGGCATTATCCGATCGATCGGCAGAAGTGGCCGGTCAGTGTGACGGTCCATTTGGTGGCGAGCGGAGCCTTCTCCTTCGCTTTTATCGTGATCCGGGCGTGGGTGGCCCAGGCTCAAGGCTGGTTAGGCAACCAGCCGACCGGCTTCTTTGACGCCTTTCAACCGCTCCTGTTGAAGTCATTTCATTTCAATCTCCTCATTTACTGGGTCATTCTAGCGGTCGGGCACGCATTCAAATACTATCGTGAGTCGCAGGATCGTGAGCTGCGAACCTCGGAATTGGAGCGGCATTTGGCCCAGGCGCGGCTTCACGCCCTCCAAATGCAGCTGAATCCGCATTTCCTTTTTAATACCCTTCACGCCATCTCCTCTCTCATGCATAAGGATGTCGAGTTGGCCGACCGGATGATTGCCCGTCTCAGCGACCTTTTGCGCTATGCGCTGGAAAGCACCCATGCGCAAGAGGTCCCGCTTCGGCAAGAACTCGCCTTCCTCGATCGCTATCTCGAAATCGAGCAAACTCGCTTTGGCGACCGCTTGCTGGTCAAGAAACAGATCGACCCCGGCGCCCTTAATTTCCAGGTGCCCAATCTCATTCTCCAGCCGCTGGTCGAAAATGCGATTCGCCATGGCATTGAGCCCCACGCGCGCCCTGGCGAAATCACGCTTTCAGCCCAGCGCGGCGATGGAACGCTTCACCTGGAAGTTCGCGACAATGGCGGAGGATTGCTCCAGGGCATTGAAGCGCTCGATGAAGGCGTCGGCCTTTCCAATACCCGGGCCCGGTTGGCCGAACTCTACGGCAGCCAATATCGCTTCGATCTCCGTAACGCCGAGCAGGGCGGGTTCGTGGTGGGCCTGACCATCCCCTGCCGAACCGCCACCCACGCTGGTGCGTCGGACGCACCTCTTCCCCAAACCGTCCAAGTATGAAAATCCGGACTTTGATCGTCGATGACGAACCGTTGGCCCGCGAGCGCCTGCGCAAGTTATTGGAGGCGGAAACCGACATTGAAGTGATCGGGGAAAGCGCGGATGGCAAAGCTGCCTTGGAGGAAGCCAATCAAGCCCGGCCCGACCTGATCTTCCTCGACGTCCAAATGCCCGAGTTGGACGGATTCGGGGTCATCGCCGGGCTGGCAGCCGATCCACTGCCTGCGATCATTTTCGTCACCGCTTACGACCAATTCGCCCTGCGCGCATTTGAGGTTCATGCCTTGGATTACCTGCTTAAGCCCTTTGATCGAGAGCGCTTCCAAAAAAGCCTGGAGCGGGCCCGAACCTTGGTTCAACAGCGCCAAACCGGCGATCTCAGCCAAAAGCTCTCTTCGTTGATCACCGACTTGAAGCCGGAAAAGACAGAGCCGAAGTATCTGGACCGCCTCGCGATTAAAATGGAGGGCCGCGTCCTCTTTTTCAAAACCGATGACATCGATTGGATCGAGGCGGCTGACAATTATGTCAGCGTGCACGTGGGCGGGGAAGAGCACCTGCACCGCGAGACGATGGCTTCACTTGAAACAAAACTTCCTCCAAACCGCTTTTTGCGAATCAGCCGCTCAACCATCGTGAATGTGGAACGGATCAAAGAAATGCAACCGATGTTCCACGGAGATTATGTCGTCATTCTCAAAGATGGCACCCGCCTTGGCTTGAGCCGGAATTACCGGGACAAGCTCAACCAGTTGCTCGGCAAATAAGCCCAGCGCCCCGATCGTGAAAGTTTAGCCCGCGTGCCCGCAGCTAACGCGCGGCGGCAAACAAACGGAGAAAAGTGTCTCGCTCCGGACGAAAGAGCGAAGGCCGCCAGGCGACATAGAGGTCCGCGCCGACCGGTTCGCGCAGCCGCCGAAAGACTACCCCCGGGTGTGGCAGGGTGCACAATGACTCCGGCAACAGCGCCACTGCTCCTCCGCCCGCTACCAGGCCCAGAATGGTGAACCCACGTCGGACATGCTGCGCGATCTTCGGCCGGAAGCCGGCCAACTCGCACGCTTGCGAGACAAGGTGGGACGCTCCGGGATAACTTTCCTCCGCAATCATCAGGAAAGGCTGTTCGGCCAAATCCAAGAGCGGCAGACGCTTCTTGCGCGCGCTTGCATGCCGCTCTGGCAAGGCGGCCACAAAGCTGCAGGCGCCGACCTTGCGACGGGCCAGACCCGGGCCCTTCGCGTCATCCGCCAGGCCGATGAATCCGGCATCCAGAGTTCCTTCCACCAATGCGCCCGCTTGTTCGGTTGCGGTCAGATCGAATAGATGGACGGGTACGTCCGGCAGCAGGCAACGAAAGCGCTCCATCACTCCCGGAACGAGGGAGTGGAACAAGCCCCAGACGTAACCGATCTTCAGGGTAGCGGCTGCCGCCCGATTGGCTTTCTGCGCGACCTGCACGGCCCGGGCGCTCTGCTCGAGAAGGGCGCAGGCTTCGGGCAGAAAGGCGCGACCTGCGTCGGTCAAGTGGGTGCTGCGCCGGTTGCGTTCCAGCAGGCGCACCCCGATCTCATCCTCCAGCTGCCGGATCTGGCGGCTCAGGGCCGGTTGGGCCACGCGCACCTTTTGAGCCGCCCGGGTGAAGTTGAGCTCCTGCGCGACCGAAACAAAATAACGCAACTGGCGCAGTTCCATGAGGGCCACGATACCGGAACGGCATAACTGAGCGAGCAAAGAAGTATTGGCCGCGGCAGACGGCGGGTGGTTTGCTGCGGGCATGAACTGGAATGCTTCGTTCGCTTGGCGGACCGCTCAGATGCACCGGTCCCCGGTGCGCGAGTTGCTCAAAGCAACGGAGCGACCAGAGGTGATCTCGTTTGCCGGCGGGCTGCCCGGAGCTGACTTGCTTCCGCTCGAGGCGATGGAGGCAGCCTCCGAGCGAGTGCTGGGCAAGCACGGCCAGCAAGCCGCTCAGTATGGCCCGACCGAAGGGTTGCCGGAACTGCGCGAGTGGATTGCGGAGCGGTTCTCGACCGAACAGGTGCGCCTTTCGGGGGCGAATGTGGCGATGGTCAGCGGCGGGCAGCAGGGGCTTGATCTGATCGGGCGGATTTTCCTCAACCCGGGCGATCGCGTCGCCGTCGAGAATCCGACGTATCTGGCGTTGCTCTCCGCGTGGCGGCCGCTCGGCGTTGAATTTCTGCCGGTAAGTTGCGATCGCGACGGCCTGCGCATTGACGAGCTGCACGCGGCTCTCGGCCGGCGTCCCAAGCTGATTTATTCCATCCCGGATTTTCAAAATCCACAGGGAACGACGCTGGCTTTATCCCGGCGCCGGCAACTCGTCCGACTCGCTGCCGAACATGGCGTCGGGATCGTGGAAGACGGGGCGTATACGGATTTGCGTTACGAAGGCCAATCACTCCCTCAGCTTTTTGAGCTCAGCCGCGAGGAGGGGCGCGCCGGCGAAACGGGTTCCATCTTTGTGGGCACGTTCTCCAAGCTACTCATGCCCGGACTGCGAGTCGGATGGGTGGTTGCCCCGGAAGTTGTCATCGAAACGCTGGTGCGCGCCAAACAGTCAGCAGACCTTCACACCAGCAGCTTCACGCAGTGGCTTACCTGGGAGTTGATCCAAGACGATTTTCTGGCGCGGCATGTGCCGCGGTTGCAGGCGGCTTACCGCGAGCGGCGCGACGCCATGCTGCTGGCTTTGGAGCGCTCCATGCCTCCCGGCGTGAGTTGGACCGTTCCGGAAGGCGGGATGTTCCTGATGATAACCTTGCCCGAGGACACGGACGTGCCCGAATTGTTGCGGCGGGCACTGGAGAGCAAGGTGGCCTTCGTGCCGGGAGAGGACTTTCACCTTGGGGGCATGGGGAGGAACACTATCCGGCTCAACTTCAGTCATGCAACGCCGGCCTTGATCCGGGAAGGGGTCCGCCGTCTTGGGGAATTGGGGCCGCTGTCGCGAAACGGTCGGCCCGAGGCGACCCGGTTGGTCCGGGCTGCGGGTCGGCGGCTGAACCCGGCGGCGTGACGCGTGGCGGGAGTCTCAACAAAACTGCTGATTGGGGTTGGTTTAACTTGACCAACTCTGGGGGTGGAAGGGTGCTGTTTGCCGCCCTGCGCGGTGTTTGTGCTTTCGATTACCGGGCCGCGGTGCTAGGAGTCTGTGGCAGAGACCACGCATCCTAGTTTTTCAACCGACTTCAAAAAGCGATCAGTATGAAGACCTGGCATTTCTTCGGCATGACTCGGCGCGGGTTTGCTCTCTCCTTGGCGGCTTTGGGCGCCTGGGCATTGGCGGGCAATGCATGCGCAGCGGCGGTGCAAGCATCGAAAGGGCAGATCACGTTGCCCACGTATCCGTGGCTGCCGGCGGTGCGGCATCCTTACTTTCGCGAGACGGACGGGAAGAATATTTATCCCTACCCGATGCTGGACAACCTGAGCCGGGACAAGACCAATCGAGTTTATCGGACGGTGGTATTGGAGAACGAGTATTTGCGGATCACGTTCTTGCCGGAGCTGGGGGGGAAGATTCACGAGGTGATCGACAAGACGAGCGGCCAGCCGATGTTTTATGTGAATCACGTGATCAAGCCGGGCTTGATTGGCATGTGCGGCGCGTGGACAAGCGGCGGCGTGGAATGGAACACCGGACCGCAAGGGCACACCGTCAGCGCGATGCAGCCGGTGCCGGTCGTGATTTTGCCGCCGGGCAAAGACGGTTCGCGGTCGGTGGCCATTGGCGAGACCGAACGGATCTATGGCACGAAATGGACGGTGACGGTCACCTTGCGTCCGAACCGGTCCTTCATCGAGGAACGCGTTCGGATTTATAATCCGACCGATATGGTGCGGCCCTACTATTTCTGGAACTGCACGGCCGTTCCGAACACGGCTGGGTTCCGTTTTATTTATCCGATGACGCTGGGCTGCGACCACGGGCGTGAAAAAGCTGACTGGCCGGATGGATCACGGCAAGGATCTGACCCGAGGCACTAATTACCGCGATCGCCTCGTCCATCTTCGCCTGAGCCTGCGACCAGGACTTCTTCGGCTCTTACGATGATGGTGCGCACGCGGCGTCGTTGCTTACGCCAATCATCACCAGGTGCCCGTGGAAGAAGGCCTGACCTGGGGACAGGGCGGCTTCGGCAAAATGCAACAGATGACCTCACCGATACCGACGGTCCCTACAACGAAGTGCAAAACGGGCCCTTTGTTGACCCAGGGTGAAGTTGGCCGGCTCGAGCCCCTGCGAGGCGGTCGAATGGCAGAATGGTGGTATCCCATCCACGGGACGGCTGGCTTTACATTCGCCAACCGCGACCTGGCCGTGAACGCTTCCCTCGCAGGGCGCCAAACTCCACTTGCGCGCCATCGGCACCGGCACATGGCGGAAGGCCGAGGTCCAAGTGCGACGGGAAGCGGGGATCTGGCTGGCGCGTCCGAATGCCTTCTTCGGAGCAGCCGGCCGAAATCAGCCTGAGCTTCCTTGAACACCCGGCGCCGGCGGCTAGTGTCCAAATCGTCGAGACCGACAAGGTCCTCCGAGCCGACTCGCGTCCCCCTCGACTTGCCTCGGCGGACCCGGCCGAGCGAAAGGTGGCAGCGAAGACAGCGGGAGATCTGGCGCAGGCTGGGTGGAACCATTATCTATTTGGCAGGTTCAAGAAGCGGAGAATGCGTTCGCGAACGCGATCAAGAAGGATGGACACCGTGATGGTCGACACCGGACCGGCCCTGCTCGACTCCCGCAGCGATCCATCCATCGCTAAAGACCACGCCGAGGCCGCCCTGGCCATCAATCCCAGGTCTCGGCCCGGCTCGCTTCGTTCTCGCACTGGCTTTGGAGGCGCGGAGTGAGCTCGATGCGGTCGACCAGGCCTGGAAAGCCAGTTCCGACCCGGCGACGGCCACAGCAGGTCGAGAGCCTGGCCGTGGTCGCCTTCGATTCGCCAACCGCCAGTATCGGAGAGGCCATCAAGCGCCTGGACGGCCTGGGCGCGTCGCCGGCCGATTCGCTCGCCGCATCGCCGTGCCTACACCTCGCTCTCGGCGAAACGTGGATAACGCGGCCAGGT
Source organism: Verrucomicrobiota bacterium (assembly GCA_046346765.1). Lineage (GTDB taxonomy): Bacteria > Verrucomicrobiota > Verrucomicrobiia > Limisphaerales > SIBE01 > JAXMHN01. Next base: position 58,679 of record JAXMHN010000043.1, read on the forward strand.
GCTGGCGCGCGCCAGCCTGACGGCCGATCCGGTCGACACCTTTGCCTTGACGCCGTTCCTGGGTCGCCAAGCGAAAACCGGACCGAGTCGCTTGAAGAGCTTGATTGCCAAAGACCTGGAGATCATCCTCGAGCTGACCGAGCGTTTCATGGAATTAAAGGACGACAAAGTGGCGTTGCTCTTGATCGAGGAATTTTATTCGAAGCGGTTCGGCGCCGCGCGCGAGCCATTGGTGGCTTCATTGGAGCGATTACCTGCGTGATCGTCTGCGACAGCGTCTCCGGCCTGCCGAAGGAGCGGACGACGTTACCGGAGCGTTTCCGCACACCCTCGCGAGCATTCGGGTCCTGGACCACGCGGCCAAAAAGAACCCTTGTGCCAGATGGCTTACGCCCTTTATATTTGGGACATGCCCTGTTCCATCAGGGCGCGAGGTGAAGGCCGCGCCTTGGCAAAAGGCGGCCGATCTGGGCCGACAGGCGGCGGTTGCCTATCGGTGCCTTGGGCAAGCTAGCTCACTTGACAACGCCGTTGCGGGCCGCTGATTACTTGGGGCGGGCGAATCAATCGGACCCTTCGGACGCCATTGTGGCTCGCGACCTGGCGCGCGTGCTTCTGGCCCAGGCCGACGCCAGCGGTGATCAATCAAGCCAACGGGCGCTTTGGGCGAAGGCTTGCGACACGTTGAAAGCGGCGTTCAATCTAGGCCGTGGCCGAGCGGACTTCGTTTGCCTGCTGGGACGCGCCCAAAACAAGCTCTGCCAGTTCGAGGAGACGGCCAAACTGCTCGCCGGGGTGCGAATCACGGTCTGGGAAGGTTCCCATGAAGCGCATGACCTTTTCGAAGAGGCTCATCTGGCCGCCGGGCGCGCCCACCTGGCCGCAGGGCACCCGGCCGAAGCGCTCAAAGAGTTCGATCGCGCCTTGGAATACCCGGAAAACCTTGCCACGGGCAAGTTGGAGAAAGCGAAAGAAGGACATATTCACCGTCTCCGGGCCGATGCCCTGGCCGCTTTGGGAAATCAAGATGGCGCCCGTCAAGCCCGGGAACTGGCCGACAAGTCCGAATGATGCGCTTAGCCTTCGCGGGGTAGCTATTTGACCGCCGCCACGCTAGGTTCCTGGCGTGCGCCGGGACAAGCTAGCGCGGTTTGTAGCCAGAATACCTCACTGGTTGAGCGTCGGATGCGGCTTGCTCATGCTGGCGGGAACCGTGGTGCTGGCGGCTGCGCTGCCCAGCCGGGACCTGGCCGTGGCCACCGCTGTGGCGGGCACGTTTCTCGGCACAGTGCTGTTGAGCTTCTCCTTGACCAAATTGGTCTTCTCGGCCCGGGCGGAGAACATCGAGCGGGACTTAACGCGATCAGAGATCAAGGGCCGCTTGCGCCGGGCTGAGACCGCCTGCGAGTCTGCCGAGCGCCGAGCGCTACAGGCGGCGGAGGAGATCGCCCGGCTCGAAGCCATGCGCATCAACATCGCGGCCATTCAGCCGATCACCAAGTTGGGCCTTCTGGAAGTGGAAACCCACGTGACCGATTTTCAGCAGCGGGTGGTCGGCGACGGCAAGGAGGAGGTCTGGTGGCGCAATGGCTACCGACAAACGTATGTGGGCGCGGTCCGCATTCCAGTCAAAGCGCACCTCGCGGTTGATTTGCAGAAAGTCCGAGTCCGCCCGGTGGGCGGGAACCGTCTCGTCCTGAGCGGCCTGACCATGGTGACGGTCACCGATACCGCCCAAGGCGCGACCTGGTTGCTGGACGAAATCCGGACGGAATATCTAAAGGAGAAACAGCCGGTGAAGTTCAAAGGCGATGTGCACGACCCGCGCGCCAAACGTTTCAGCCGTGACCAGGAAATCCAGGTCCGCGCCCGTCTAAAGGAGGGCCAGGACTTTCGGGTCTTCGAGAGCGGTCTGATCCGAACAGCGGAGCAAGTGCTCCGGCTTTTGCTCTCGCCCCTGGGGCAGGAGATTAGCTTTGAACCGGATGCGGGTCCGGAAGCTCGCGAGCTCTTTGATTATCTGGCGGACCACAATCGCGAACTGGAGGCAAAAATCTCGGGAGTAAAGGCGCTTCGGTGACGGAAGAGCGACACGGATCTTGGGGATGGCGGGGCTCCTGTTCCGGGCTGCGAGCAGTCTCAGGCTCACAAAGTCAATACATCGGTCCGGTTGCTCCGAGTCTCTACCTTGCCTCGGTTGTCGCGAAGTCGAATCGATCCGGTGA
>JAXMHN010000044.1:0-59576 GCA_046346765.1 Verrucomicrobiota bacterium
TCGAACAAACGCTGCCCCACTACCAAATCATCGTCGATCGCCAACAAGGGTTGGATACGCTGGAAGTCCAGGTTGAAGTCACCGCCGAATCATTCACCGATACGGTCGGCGGGCTGGAAAAGCTGCAACGGCAACTGGCCCACTCGGTCGAGAGCATCACTGGGGTGCACGCCGCCATTCGCCTGGTCGCTCCTCATACAATTCAGCGCAGTGAAGGCAAGGCCAAACGCGTAATCGACCAGCGCAAGCTCTAACCTCCTCGGCCGGCTTATGACCCTGAAGCAACTCTCAGTCTTCCTCGAGAACAAACCAGGCGCCCTCAGCCGACCTTGCCGCTTGCTCGCGTCCGCCGGCATTAATCTCCAGACCTTCGCCTTGGCGGACACGCGCGAATTTGGGATTCTGCGGCTGGTCGTTCACGAGTGGGAACGGGCGCGGGCACTCCTCGAAACGAATGACTTCATCGTGAGGGTGAGCGAAGTGGTGGCCCTGGAAGTCCCGGATCGCCCGGGCGGATTGGCCGACCTGCTCGAAATCATCGAACGGGCCCGGATCAACGTTGAATACATGTACGCCTTCACCGCCAAACAGGACGGCAAGGGCCTTCTCCTTTTCCGCTTCGACAACCCGGAGCTCGCCATCGCGACCCTCCAGGCCAGTGCGGTGAATACAATTGGCACGGCTGAGCTCTTCCGACGCCTCGGCGCTATCGCCAGCCCAGAATGAGCCGTTAACCGCGTCGCCAGCCCCTTGTGGAAGACAAGTTGCGCGTTCGCTCTCTTCGTCTATTTTAGGATTGGATGGACTCGGAGGCTATTCCCCTGACCCGGCGAGGACCGAAGCGGCCAACGTGGACACAGGCGCTTCTCTTGAAGCACGGGATTCCACCATGGCTGGTCGCTGCTGTCCTGGTGGCGGTGCTGCTATTCGCCGCGGTCGTTTACTTCTTTGGCCGCGGTCCCGGCGTGAAGATTCCGGCTCCGGCTGGCATCGATCTGCCAACCGACCCAACCCCGTAGCTTGAGGCGCCGGCGGATCTAATTCGCCCGGCAACGAACTTCAATTTCTTCGTTGCCGCTTCGGGTGAGTTGGAAAGCGCCACTTAACCGAGGTTCCTGGATGCTAACTTGATAGTCGCCGAAGAAGCCGCGGAGGGCCAACCGCCCGGAGGCGTCGGTTGTGCCTTCGACTTGCGTGTGCCATTGGCGGTGGATGAGTTGTCGGAGGCCGTCGTAGACCGGCTTTGGCGTCAGGTCTACGCGCAACATGCCGCCGCCCTTGAGCCAGGAGTGAGCATCGCATAGGTCCCACCAGGTGATCGCCGCGACCGCGGGATGGGCGAAACAGATGCGGTAGAATCTGGTTGCATATTCGGCTTGGGCCTCTTCCGTCCACAGCCCAGTCACCTGCGATCCAGTGATCGGCTCCCGGCTCGAGGCGGGGGTGAATTCGGTGATGTGCAGCCCTTTTCCCAAGCGAGCGTATTGATCCAATATCCGCTTTACCCGCGGCAACGGGAAGCGTTCGGTGCGTGGTTCGTGCGCCTGAATGCCGATGCCGTCAAAAGGCACATCCCGTTCGATCGCTTGTTCCAGAAGACGATAGAAGGGCCGCTGGCCATCGGCCAAAACATGGTAGTCGTTGACGATAAGCACGGCGTTTGGATCTGCCGCCCGCGCCCAGTGGTAAGGCGAATCAATCTCCAAGCCCGCCAGATGGGATGGTTCGTTGACCACTTCATAAAACCTGATCTTATCCCGATAGCGCCCCATGATTTCCTCGACTCGCTGCTTCTGCCGCTCCGGTGACGGCTGTCCCTGTGACCAGCGCGGAATGCCGGCTTCTTCCGCCCAAAGGAGTGGGTGCCCTTTCATACGGATCTGATTCTCTTGGCACCAATCAACCATCTTATCCGTCCACGCATACAACGGCTGGCCCGGCACCGGTTCATAGGAACGCCAATAGAAGGGAAGCGTCGCATAGTTGAACAACGCCGCGAAGCGCCGCCGATATTCGTCGTTCTCGCCCGCCGTCTTGAACCGGTCGAAACCGTAAAGGTTGCCACCGAAGAGAAAGGCGTGACGGCGTTGCTCGACCGCCACGCGAGTGTTGGCAAGGGGACGGCCTTGGGCATCGATCAAGCGGAGGATCGTGTTGCCTTTCCGAAGGCGCTCAATCTGGCCGTCGCTCTCTGCTAAAACCTCCGCCTCCAGCCGGGCGGCATCGCGGGTCAGGTCAGCTGGGTCCGCCAAGCTGGGCTGCGGATCACCGCTCAGCGACGAGCACTCGATCCCGCCCAGATAGAGGTTCCGATCTTGCCCGTCGGCGATGGCGTCGTTCAAGAAGGCGAGAGTGAGAATGTGGGCGCCAGCCGGCAGAGTCAGTCGAAATTCATAAGCGGCGGCCTGAGCCGTCCGCACGGTCTGCGCTCGCACTTGCTCGCCGTCAATCCGCAAAGCCATCTCTGGCCACTGGCCCTGACAGGGACTGCCCCAGGCCCGGACCACGAGCCGATAAGCGCCTTCGGTCGGAAGTTGAAGGTATTCGCCAACTGCGCCGTTCGAGAACAGATTCCAGCCCGTCCCGGTTGCGACACCGACTGTCTTGATCCGCAGGTCTCCAGCCGCGCGCTGCAGGCCTGCCCCGGTCTTGGCCACAGCCCATTCTTCCAAGTGTTCGATGGCTCGGGCCAGGACCCCGGCCGACCCCCGGAACTGCCCCGATCCGCGGGGTTGGTTGTCTCGCGACCACCATTCGTGAAAGCCGTGACGTTGGACGCGTTCGACCATCGGTCTGAGCTCTTGGTATGCGTCTGTCACTCGACCGCGGAGGGCGAGCTGCTGCACCATCCGCCCCCCAAACCAGCACCAATCGCCTCCGTTTTGGTAACTGTAGGGTTCGCTCATGCCCGGGTTTTTGAAAAAGCCCTTTGGATATGGCGGGAAGACGGTCAGGCCAATGGTGGCAGCACCAGCTGCTTTCACATTCTGGCGCATCTGTTGGAGCGACTCCTGGACCTCCTCATCGCTGGGCAAGCCGGCTTCGATTGCCGTTGCCATCCCGCCGTGGTAATACACGCCTCGCTCGTTGTAGTCGCGTGGAAATGGCGACTCACCCAGGTGCAAGTGCGGGATAAACTTGTGGGCGGGCCGCATCCCAAAGATTTTCCCGGACGTTGCGCTTGAGTTCGGCCAGGACCTGCTGCCATTTGACTCTGGACGCCTCGTTCGGCCCAACCATCTGCAGATAATCCTGAACCGCGCTCGCCAGCATGGCGTTGTCGCCATCATCGATCGCGCGATGGGATTGCGCATCCAGTTCCACGCCCCGGCGACACCGGTTGGACATCGCCCCAATCAGCCGTCGCTCCCCAAACGAGCCCGCGTTCTTTGTCCCAGCGGTGGGTCATGACATACTCGAGCGCGGCTTCTCCAGACGACCACCAGACCGTGATGCCTTCCACTCTCACTTCCAAGAATGGAAGAATCACCCGTGGCGCGGATAATACTTGGCGACCGCCGGACGAAGCGGCAAAAGCACGAATGGTCTCGACCGTGTTCTTGCGCCGCGCCGAAATTCCCTGCGCGGGAGAACTGGTAGTGATGTCCACGTTGGCACGCTCCGAGGATGTAGCCATCGGCCACGTCGCCGTCGGGCCCTGAAGGTGCAAAAAGTCGACAGCGCCTCGCGGAACCGGTCCGGCTCGGTCACCTCAAGCGCGGCCTCGATAAACGTGTTGAGGTCGCGGATCCAGACCTCGCATAGCCCTTCGCATTCGAAGCCACTTCCTGAGCAGATCCAGGACCGCCGATGAACCTCGCGCAGGGTCGGATCGCCCAGAATCTTGCGGGCGAGGTCCAGTTCAGCCCGGGCGGGCGGGGCTTCGTCCGGCGGCGGTGCGGGAAATGCCATTAAGCTGAAAGCCGGCAGGAGCACGAACAACACGAGAGGCTTCATAGAGGCGTCTCGTTGGATTAATAGCGACAGTGCCTCCGGTGTCAAGACGCGCCGTTGCTTGTTTCGCCCACCTTTCCCGTCCTGCTCCGGGCTTGTTTGGCGAAGCGGCCGGAAAATCGATCCTGCCCGGTGTGAACAGCCAGCGGCGGCGTTACCGTAGCAACATGTCTGCCCCGTCCTCAGAACAGCCGCCGGGTCAACCTCACGCTGGCGAGCACGCGGCCCGCGTTGAAATCCACCGCCATACCGCCGGCCGCAGCGGCAAAACCGTCACAATCGTCAGCGGCACCTGGCGGGATTGGCTTGCGGAAGGAGGCACTGTGAAACAGATCGAAGGCGTGCGCCACCAGCAGGTGATTCGAGAAGGCCGAATTGAGATCCAGGGGGACAAGCGAAACGAAGTCGCCCGCATTCTCACCGAAGCCGGCTTCCGTCCGGTGTTCGCGGGCGGTTAACAGCGCTGCAGCTGGCGTTCGCGTTCAGCTGACTCCCGGCTTGCCGCAATTTGCCAAGGGATCGCTCAGCGGGAGAAAGAACCGGCTGAGGAAAGGGATCTGGTCTCGCCGCAACACTAGAATCCCCAGGCTGCAGACAAAAACCGTGACGGCAAGGGCGAAGAGCAAGCCGCGATCATTCTGCACCACGATGCCCAGCTTGGTAAGATGACTGAACAGGGCGCCCAAGATGACCAGCAGCGACAGCAAAGCGCCGCATGTGACGGTGCGTGGAAGAAGCAGCAGCACGACGGCGACAGCTTCGGCCACGCCGGAGAGCAGCCGTCCCCACGGCTCGATGCCAAGGGTCCGGAAAATGTAGACCGATTCCGCGGCGCCCGTAAATTTGAAGAACAGGGTTTGAAAGAGGATCACAGCCGTAATGAGCTGAAGGGCCCAACTTGTCCGTGTCTTGATCTTGCAGGAGTTCATAGCTTGGCCATGCGTGCCTTGTGAACGAGGCGGAGGATGGTTCTGGGTGTTAAGGTCCGAGGATTGATCGAGGCAAGGTCTGCCGGGAAACGCGCGGCCGCGACTATTCTTTGCTGATCTTCCTCCAGTGCGCGTCTGCTTGCGCCGTCAAAGTCGGTTCGTCCTTGTTCCAATCGTTGAGCGCGTTGCCGAAGAGCCCTTTGTAAAACAGAAAGAGACGGCCATTCGTCACCTTGTAGTTTGCCGGATCGATCTCGACCTTCTCGCCTTTGGCCATGGCTGTTGCGCACCAACCGCCGTAGGCCGGCAGGTATTTCTGTGGAGAGTCGACAAACAGCGCCCGGTTCTGCGCGCTGGCGAATTGGTAAGTAGCGCCTTGATATTCTGCGGTCACTTCCCTCTTCCCTTTTAACGGTCCCTTGGCCACGAAGTAACTAACCGGATCGTAACCTTTGAGGGCAATTTTGTTGGCGTCCAGGTTGTAACCTTGAGCCGCGCTTGCGCCGGCGGGCCGCCTTTCATCTACAGCCATCAGCGAGGCGCCGAGCGCCATCAGAAAGAGTGCCTTCATGCCAGCTGGAGGTAGCATCCTTGAGAGTCGCAGAGTCATGGGAATGGGCGTCTTCGTGTGGGTTTGTTTGTGGGCCTGTTGAGTGCGATCGTCCGATCGTCTGTTGTCTGAGTCGTCCGGGAGTGCCAAGCCTTACACTCCTCTCGAGGAGTCTGTGGAAGGGACCACGATGGACGTTGACTCAGCCGTGCAGCCCACCGCGAGCATGCGCGGGCTTCGCCGCCTGGGCCGCCAAAATCCCTCGCCGCGGCACCCATCCCAGTCTGACAAAGATTCCTAGAACTGCAGTCGATGTCGCACCAGGGCTGGAACAGCCTCCAAGTCCAACAAGGTCAGAAAGTCGATGGTTTTGAAGGTCCGATCGAGCGCTGGCGGTCCGCAAATCTTGGCGCCGAGCGACAGATAAGCCCGGAGCAGCTTTGGAATTTTGGGACTTTCTTCCGCTAGTTGCTCCAGTGAGCAATGAAACGCCGGCCGTGGCTTGGTTCGCCACGCGGAGCCCACCAGGTGCTGCCGGCACAGATCCGCATAGGCGGAGGCACCGACGGCCGCATCTTGCGAATTCAAGGAACTGCACCCGCAGAGATAACGACCGCCACGGCTTCGGGCATAACCCGCGATGCCTTTCCAGAGCAGGCCCAGGACCGTAAAGTTGCGATGCTCCCGGTGGACGCATGCCCGACCCAGCTCGATCATCTCAGGCCGGAGGCGCTCGAGCGGTCGAAAATCAAATTCTTGTTCGCTGTAATAGCCGCGATGCTCCCCGGCAACAGTTCCGGTTTGGAGGCGATACGTGCCCACAACTTCGCCGCTGGCGACATGCTCCACCAAAAGATGATCGCAGATCCCATCAAACGGATCGGCGTCCAACCCTGTCAGGAGGGATTGGTCCAACCCCTCCTTGAGCTCAAGGTTAAACACCGCGAAGCGCAGCCTTTGGGCCTGCTCAATATCCTGGATATTCCGCGCGAGGCGGACCCGGTAAGGACTCAACGGTCGCGTCAATCGCTCAACCGGTTCGAGGAGGCTATTCATGAGAGTGCTTGAATCGCTTGAAAGCTCCCGGTGAGTCGTTGGCTCGAGTCCCGGCCTTACAGCCATCCGACGCAGGCCCATCCAGCTCGAACGCCACCGACTCGGAGGATGACGGCCCGAGAGGAGCTTTCGGGGAGAGGCGACGAAACGGCCAGCTGTAAGGGCGCCGCGGCCATTCCGACCAACCGGGCCAAACCGCGCCACGCCATGCATCGCCTTCCACTGCTCACTCATTGGCCCGAATATGCCATGGAAGGGGCGCTCCTCGGCCTGTTCATGGTTTCGGCCAGTTTCTGCACGGCCCTTCTGGAACATCCTGATTCCTTGGTGCGCCTGGCCATTCCGAACCGGCATTTCCGGCGCGCCCTGGTCGGACTTGGTATGGGCTTGACCGCCGTCGCTCTCATCTACTCGCCTTGGGGGCAGCAGTCCGGCGCGCACTTCAATCCGGCGACGACGTTGACTTTCCTCTGGTTGGGAAAAATCAAACCGTGGGATGCGGGCTTCTATATTGGTGCTCAATTTCTTGGTGGCACTCTCGGTATCCTTATCGCGCGAATGCTGCTCGCCGAGAAACTGACACATCCGGCGGTCAGCTATGTCGTCACGGTTCCGGGGTCGGGTGGGGCCACGATCGCGTTTGTTGCCGAAGTGGCGCTCTCCTGCGGCATGATGTCCATGGTGCTGTGGACAAGTAACGCCCCTGCCCTTTCCCCGTATACCGGCTTGTTCGCAGGGCTGCTCGTGTTCCTCTATATCACCTTGGAAGCGCCGCTCTCCGGAATGAGTATCAATCCGGCCCGGACCTTTGCCTCTGCCCTGCCGAGCGGCATCTGGACCGCGGGCTGGCTGTATTTCGCCGCGCCCACGGTGGGGATGCTCCTGGCTGCGCAGATCTACACGGCAAGCGCCGGCGTCGGCCGAGTAGGCTGCCCCAAGTTGGACCACCATACGCAGCGACGTTGCATCTTCTGCGAACGCCCTTGAACCCGGGACCGAAGCCTAGCTTTGCTAGGAGCCTGCCTTCTGTAAGGATGTGGGACCGGCTTCGACAGATGACCCCGTATGACGAACCACTACGATGTGATCATTATCGGTTCCGGCGCCGGCGGCGGGACACTGACTTATCGCCTGGCCGCCAGCGGAAAAAAGATCCTGCTCATCGAACGCGGTCCCTATGTGCCGCGCGAGCGCGAGAACTGGAGCACTAAAGCGGTTAATTCCGAGGGCCGGTACACCACGAAGGAAACCTGGCGTGATCGCAACGGCAAAAACCTGCATCCGCACACCAACTACTATGTGGGCGGAAATACCAAATTCTACGGCTCTGCCCTGTTCCGTCTCCGCAAAGAGGACTTTGACCAAGTCCGCCACCACGGGGGACTCTCCCCAGCGTGGCCGATCTCCTACGACGAGATGGAACCCTACTATGCCGAAGCCGAGCGTCTTTACCATGTGCACGGGACTCAGGGCGAAGACCCGGTCGAGCCGTGGCGGAGTTCCCCCTATCCGCATCCCGCCATCAGCCATGAGCCACGGATCCAACAGCTCAGCGAGGATTTTGCCGCTCTCGGCCTCAAGCCATTCCATACTCCCCTCGGCGTCATGCTCGACGAACGGAATCCGCGTCGGAGCGTCTGTATTCGTTGCAGCACGTGTGACGTTCACCCTTGCCTGATCAATGCCAAGGCCGATGCTCAAGTCTGCTGCGTGGATCCGGCCCTGGAATTTTCCAACGTCACCTTGATGACCAACGCGGTCGTCTCGCGCTTGGAGACGAACGAATCCGGCCGGTCGGTCAGCAAAGTGCACGTGGATCGGAGCGGAGAAAAGCTGGTGCTCTCTCGGCGGACATGGTTGTGGTCGCATGCGGTGCGATAAATTCGGCGGCGTTGCTTTTGCGCTCGGCGAGCGACCGACACCCGCACGGGCTGGCCAATGGCTCAGGCATGGTGGGCCGCCATTATATGGGGCATGTGAATTCCGTCTTGATGGCGATCTCGAAGTGCCCCAACCCGACGGTCTTTCAAAAGCCTTCGGTGAATGACTTCTATTTCAGTTCGCGGTGGCCATACCCGATGGGCCATATCTCGCTTGTCCGGCAAGCTCGACGCCGACACGCTCCAGCAGGCGCCCAGCCATCGCGCCACATTGGACACTCGACCTGATGGGCAAGCATTCCCTCGATTTCTGGCTTACGTCCGAGGACTTGCCTGATCCCGATAACCGGGTCACTTTGGATCGAGAAGGCCAAATCGTTCTGAGCTACAAGCCCAACAACGAGGCGGCCCACAAACGACTCATCGAAAACTTAAAAACATGCTGCGGCAGCAAACCAAGTGCGAGGCTGCACGGCCATGACTGCCACGAAGGTTTGTTTGGGCGAAACCTCTTTATAAGCCAGCGCATTCCGCTGGCCGGGCGGTAGCCCGCCGGAATGGCACCATTCGATTCGGCCACGACGCGCGCGTCCGTGTTGAATGTCCATTGCCGCGCGCACGGAGTGGACAATCTCTACGTGGTCGATGCCAGCTTTTTTGTCTCAAGCGGGGCGGTCAATCCGGCCCTCACCATTATGGCCAACGCCTTGCGGGTCGGCGATCACCTCCTCGATCGCCTGGGGGCCGCGGCGGCGGCAGGACACGGTCAAACCGCCAACAGCAGATAAAAGCGCCTGGGCGGCCGCGGCAACTCCGTCTCCATGATTCGAATGAATACATCCCGCGTTATCCTCATCACCGGCGCCGTCGGTAATCTTGGCCTGGCGACGGCACGAGCGTTCCACCAGGCCGGGGCCAGGACGGTGTTGATTGATCGTTCGGCCGAGCAGTTGCGAAAGACCTTCCCCGAACTCGTCGATTCGCCCGACCATTTTCTGGCGTCGGGAGTTGACCTGGGCGACCCGGCCACGGTCCCACAAAATGGTGACGGATACGGTGGCCCGCTTTGCACGGATTGACGTCCTCGTCAGCACCGTCGGAGCCTGGGGCAGGGGCAAGCGGTCCATGAAGAAGATTCGTCCCTTTTGGACAAGCTGCTGAATGTCAATTTGCGAACGACCGTGCATTGCTGCCGCGCGGTCATTCCTCATATGCTCAAGGAAAAGGGCAGCAAAATCGTCAACGTGGCCAGTCGAGACGGTCTCCTCGGCACAGCCGGCTTCGCCGCTTACAGCATCTCCAAGAGCGCCGTCTTGCGCCTGACCGAAGCTCTGGCGGATGAGTTGAAGGACGCTCATATCAACGTCAATTGCATCCTGCCCGCCACCATTGATACTCCCCAAAATCGCGCCGCCATGCCCGATGCCGATTTTCGCAAATGGGTCGAGCCGGCGGCGCTTGCGGACGTCATCCTCTTCCTGGCCTCGGACGCGGCCCGCGCGACCAACGGTGCTGCCCTTCCGGTCTATGGCAAGGCTGAGGCCGGTCTCCGCGTCGCGAGCGATTCGCGGGTCGGTTAGAGGAGAAAGAAGGCTGCACCGCGGGTGTCCCCGGCAGCGGCGGCGCGCCGCGCGGACAGAGGAATGCCGACCTCCCGATCCGCAGATTGACGCGGAGGGAGGGTTGCCCAACCAGATGACTGCGCCGGCGGCGGGTACAATATCCCTCTTCCTCCGCGGTTGCGGCTCCGCCAGCCAGATTGAGCGCTGGATTGTAAGGTTTCGCCATCCGCTCCGACAGGTAGGCACATATGAAGATGCGACCTTTTCCTCCATGCTCGTTCTTTCGTTGTTTCTCAACAGAGCCGCCGGCGTCACTTCGGCGCCAAACACCGCTGAATCGGGCCTGCAGTTAACAGATGCCTATGTGCGCGATGACGCGCTCATCTTGAGCTGGGCCGGCGGACGTCCGGCTTACCAAGTGCAAACCAGGACGACCTTGCTGGAGCCCTGGTCGAATGTGGGCGGACCCACTACGGATACTGCCGTGATGGTTCCCTTGAACGAGCGGCACGCTATCTTTCGGGTGCTCGCCGATTACACGGCCCGCTACGAAGTCATCTTTGACGCAACCTGGAGCCAAACGACTCATCCCCAGGATTGGCCGGCCCCAGGGCATTGGTCAGGGTTAGTCGGTGCCGTGCACAATGATCGCGTGCAGTTCTTCCAAGAAGGCCAAACCGCCAGCGAAGGCATCCGGTTGATGGCCGAGCGCGGTCAACAGGATACGCTCTTGAATGAGGTTGCCCCCGCGTTGCAGTCCGGCGCCGCCCAATTCCAGTTGCGGGGCCAAGGAATCAGCGTTAGCCCAGGCATGGCGCGTCTGACCTTTCCCGAACCAGTTCGCCGCGACTGGCCCCTGGTCACTCTCTGCTCGATGGTCGCTCCCAGTCCGGACTGGTTCGTGGGGGTGGCTGGATTGGGCACTTGCTGGAGAACGGCGCTTGGGCGCGAGAGGTGACGGCCGTTCTCTACCCATTCGATGCCGGCACAGACAGCGGCCTGACGTTTCGCTCCCCCGACCAGGTGACCACGCCCCGAGGCGTGATCACCCGCTTGACTGACTTTCCTGTAGGACAGGATGGGACGGTGGCGCCCTTTGGCACCTTCACCTTCCAACGTCTGGACTAAAACGGACCCAACCGAGAGGACCGCTATGCTCCACTATTTTCAGTCGTTCCCCGAGCAAGCGGCAGGGGCCGCGCCACATTCAATGGGCCGCCCGCATTCTGAGTCGTCCTGCTTCTTCTCGCACCGTTGGCGCGCGCGCGCCGCCGTCTCCAATCAGATCCATTGGCCTGACGGTTGGCGATCTCGATCGTGAACTTGCCTTTTATACCGGGGTGTTGCGCTTCGAGTTGGTCGGCCGCAGAGCAACCAGGCGTGGCGCCGCGGATGACTTCTTTGGTTTGCCCCGGAGCGAAACACGCAGCGTCGAACTGAGGCTTGGCGAGGAACACGTCACTCTAACCGAACATCTCACCAACAAGGGCTTGCCCATCGGCAGATTCGCGGAGCAACTGATCACTGGTTTCAGCATCGCCATCGTCGTCCGCGACATGGACGCAGCATATCGCCATCTGCGCGAGCAGGGCATCCGTCACGTCTCAACCGGCCCGCAGACGCTGCCGGGGTGGAATCAGAGCGCCGGCGGCATTCGCGCGTTCTACTTCACACCACGACCCGGAAGATCATGTAGAAATCATTTGGTTTCCGGCAGGCGAAAGGCGATCCGAAGTGGCAGCAGTTTGAAGGACGGTATGTTTCTGGGGATCGATCATACCGCCGTGAAGTCTGTTCCGATACGGGGCGCAGTCTCGGTTTATCGTGACCGACTTGGAATGAGGTTGGCCGGGGCCGCCGAGGAAACGCATGGCCCGGAGCAGGAGCATCTCAACCAGGTCTTTGGCGCCCGGCTGCGGATCACTGCCTTGCGGGCCCCGCGCGGTCCGGGAATTGAACTGCTCGAATACCTGGCTCCGCCGGGCGGCCGGGCGAGGCCGGTCACGACCAAGGCAAGTGATTTGATTTTCTGGCATACCGACGTGCGACTCGACCGCTTCGAGGCCTTCGTCCCGACGAACTGGGATGGGCTCCAACTCGTCTCCAAAGCAATCGCTTGCTCAACGGCCCAAAATTACCCGACGCCACCCGTCCTCATCCTTGACCCAGACGGCCATGCCTTGCGATTGGAATAGAACCGCCGCTCTCCAGAAGTAAGGCTTCGTCCCACCGACCGACTAACTCGCACGCGCATGAAAACGCACAACCAACAGCAATCATCTATGCACCGATATATCTCACACCTCGTCGCGTTCGTTGCCCTGACCGGCCAGATCTTGGCCAACTCGGCTCCAGATCACAAAGTCCTCGTTCTAAAAGATAAGAATGGCGCAGCCCTTCTCGGCTACGACCCGGTCTCCTATTTCACGGACAACCGTCCGGCAAAGGGCTCGAAGCGATTTCAATCCGAGGACAACGGCGCCACCTACTACTTTGCCAGCGCAGAACACAAAGCGCTATTCGACGCCGCGCCCGCGAAATACGAGCCGGCTTATGGCGGCTACTGCGGCTATGCCGCCAGTATCGACCGACTGTCGCCCATCAACCCGGAATGGTTCCAAATTGTGGATGGCAGACTGATTCTTCAACACAACCAGAAGGCCTACGATCTGTTCAACCGGGACTTGGCCGCCAATCTGCAAAAGGCAGATGGCCATTGGCCTGGCCTGGTTATCCGTAATGGCACCGGCGGCAAATCTTTGGTCTTCATCGATAAAGAAGGCGTAGCCCTCGACGGTTACGACCCGCTCAGCTACCTGGACGGGAAACCGCTCCAAGGTGATCCGAAGATCGAAGCCACTTTCGACGGCGCCCTCTACCATTTCGTTTCGCCAGAGCATCGCGCGACCTTTGAGCGCGATCCGGCAAAATATGCGCCAGCCTACGGTGGCTATTGCGGATATGCCGCCAGCATTGGAAAAGTCCGCCCGGCCAACCCGCTCCTCTGGTCGGTGGTGGACGGCAAACTCATCCTCCAGCACACCAAAGGAGCGGTCGAGCTATGGAACAAGGACGTGCCTGGAAACAAAATGAAGGCCGACGCCAATTGGCCCAAGCTGGTTGAGATCAAGGCCGGAGAGAAGAACCCGATCGACGGCCTGTTCGGCCGATCTGTCTTGGGTCAAATCCAGTGAGCGCAGGCGCGACCGCAACCCATTCCGCCAACAACCCTATGAAAAATCTATTCGTCCGCACTTCCCTGGCGTTGCTTCTTTGCGCAGCTGCCCAGGCCGAGGAGATGATCGTGACCCAAGCCCGCCTGACGCTCGCGGGAGCCAAAGCCGTCGCCGAGGCCGCCGCAACTTACGCCCGGCAGCACGGCGCCCAAGGCGCGATTGCAGTCGTCGATCAGACTGGGCAACTGCTCTACTTCATTCGCCTGGAGAACACGTTCACTGGCAGCTCGGAGATTGCGATTGGCAAGGCAAAGACAGCCGCACTTTTTCAGAAGCCAACGCGGGTGTTCGAAGAAGCGATCAACAAAGGCCGCATTGCCATGACCACGCTCCCCGCCAATTTTGTCCTGCTGCAAGGCGGCGTGCCGATCGAGCATGGCGAGCATGCCGTCGGGGCTATCGGCGTCAGTGGCGCCAATAGCGCCGCCCAGGACGAGGAAATCGCCAAGGCGGGCGCTACTGCCCTCGCCGAAGCAGCCGGTCATTCGACGGCCAACGCTCGTTAACTCTTGCCGCGTTATGAGCCTTAGGCCTGCCGGAAGCCGCTGTCTCGCCACGGTTCTGTGCTTGACCGTCGCGACCGCGACCTTAGCGCGCTCTGAACACGCTCCGCGCGCCGTCTTGCCAGACGCAATCGTCGATTTGCGGTCCCTGGACGGAGCCGCGCGCGTCCAGGGGACCTGGCGCTATAGCGACACCCAAATTCAGGAGATCGACCATCGTGATGTCGGCGCGGATCTGACCGCGAGCGGTCCCAAAAACCGCAGCTATGACTTCACCCCGGATGCGAGGGCGGCCCGGTTTGATGATCGGGCCTGGCCTCTGATCCCAGCCAACTCGCTGGAAACAAGGCGTGGCCACGGCCGCCTTTCCTTCAACTGGTACCGGCTCCATCTGACCGTTCCAGCAGAGTTGACCGGCTTCAGCACCGCCGGCTCCACCATCATCTTCGAACTGGTTGTCGACGACTACGCCGAAGTCTGGGTGAACGACAAGGCGCCGTATGTTCTGGGACAGAGTGGAGGCGCCGTCGCCGCCGGTTGGAATGCCCCCAATCGCGTTGTCCTGACGCGCGATGCCCAGCCCGGCCAGGAGTTTCGTTTGGCAATCCTCGGCATCAACGGCCCCATCTCCACCCACCCGGACACTTACATTTGGATCCGCAGCGCCACCCTTGATTTCTATGCCCCAGGCAAGCTCAATCGTTCCCGACCAGCCAAGTTAGTGATCGAACGGTTCGATCCCGAACTCGACGCCATCTTGCCCCAGACGCCGGCACTGGAGAAGTTGGCCGACGGTTTCGCCTTTACCGAGGGACCGGTCTGGGTTCCTGGCGGGATGGGAAAGGTCGGACCAGACGCGAGCGAGGGGTTTCTCCTTTTCAGCGATCCGAACAACAACTTGATTTACCGGATGACCGAGGACGGAGAAGCCAGCGTCTTCATGACGAAGTCTGGGTACTCTGGTTTGAACATTGGCGAGTATCACCAGCCCGGCTCCAACGGCCTGACACTCGATCCGTTGGGACGATTGACGATCTGCCAGCATGGCAACCGCCAAGTGGTCCGGGTCGAAAAGAACGGCTTGAGAACGGTCATGGCCGAGAGGTATGACGGCAAGCGCTTGAACTCGCCCAATGACCTGGTTTATCGCAGCGATGGAATGCTTTTCTTCACCGATCCTCCTTTCGGCCTTCCCAAAGGCGGCCAGGATCCCCGCCGGGAATTGCCGCATGCAGGCATCTACGCCGTCCAGCGCGGCGAAGTAGAACTGGTGAGCAGCGCCTTGACCGGTCCTAACGGCATTGCTTTCTCGCCCGATGAGCGATTCCTCTACGTCGGGAACTGGGACGAAAAGCGCAAGGTCGTCCTCCGTTTCCCGGTCACGGCAGCGGCGAGTCTGGGTAACCCGGAATTGTTTTTTGACATGACCAGCGCTCCCGGCTCGGACGCAATCGACGGGATCAAAGTGGATGAACGAGGTCATGTCTATGTCAGCGGCCCAGGCGGGCTGTGGGTTTTATCACCGGAGGAAAACACTTGGGAACGCTTCGCGGCCCGGAACACCCGCATAACCTGGCCTGGGGCGGCGCGGACGGGCGCTCGCTTTACCTCACTGCCGAGACTGGCATTTATCGCCTCAGCCTTAATCTGGCCGGAGCAGGTCTTGCATGGAGAGCGCGGCCGGGGTTGAGTTGGAACCATACCAGCGAGAAGCGCTAGGCTGGGATCTTTGGCCGTCCGAACGTCTTATCAAGTGTCATCCAGCCGACGCGCGGGCCGGTGGCTTGCGAACGACACCTTTCCTTGTATTAGTTACGATATGGCTTCTTACCCGACCATCATTCCGGGACTGCGCAGCCCATTCGATCAGGTCCAAGGTCTCGTTTACTTCGGCCGCATGTTGGATAAGATGCGGCTCTACGCCAGCGGCAAATTGCCGGAGGGTTGGCAGGCCGCCCGCGGCACGAACCAGAAAACGAGTTTCGATGCCCGTTGCTGCCGCTTCCTGCAGATCGATTACGCCGCGGTCGAAGCGGAAACACTCAAAGGCGGCAGCGATGAGGAAGTGCTGGCGTGGGCTTTTGCCCATGGTCGGAAGCCATCCGAGGAGGAGATCGAGATTTGGAATGCTTTCATGACCAAGCGCGGCTGGCGCGATGCCGGCACGCAACGCTTACACGAGCGTCTTGCTGAGATCGGCCTCCCACCCGGAACGGTGCAGACGATGTTCGAGTTCATCGACGTCGATGAAGGGCGTGTCCAAACGCCGGCGGGATAACTGCCCTCGCTGCCTCGGACCGCTTGGAGTTGATGGCAGCCTTCATCTGCCTTCATCCGACCTTCCACGAGAGTCGCCACACGTCCCAGGCTCATCCGATCTTGCGGATGATCTGACCCGCGCTATGATCGGGGAACCATGAACCCCGTCCCTGCCGTCGGCCGGCCCCCGCTATGGGTTGTCTTCTTGTTCCTGTCGGTCCACACCAGCTTTAGCCAGGGAAGCGGGGACCGGCCCTCCGCGCTGAATGCGACAAACTGGACGGCGGCCCAGGACCATCGCAATATGATGGAGCAGCTTGGCATTACGAAGCTCCGACCAGGTCCGAGCGGACGAGCCGGCGCCACCAACGAAGCCAACTACGACGTGGCCAAGGCGAATCCATTTCCCAATCTCCCCGAAGCGCTCACGCTAATGAATGGTCAAAAAGTCACCACGCCGGAGATGTGGTGGCGACAACGGCGTCCCGAGATTGTGGAGGACTTCGAACGCGAAGTGATCGGCCGCGTGCCGAAAAACGTCCCGAAAGTGACCTGGACGGTGGTGTCAAACATCGACAACGGGTTGGTTGGCACCTTGGCCGCGCGGGGCAAGCAACTGATCGGTCATGTCGACAATTCCGCCTTCCCGGACATCACCGTGGATATGCGCATGACAGTGGTGACGCCGGCTGCCGCCAAGGGGTCCGTCCCGGTGCTGATGATGTTCGGCGGCTTTGGTGGCAGCGGACTGCCGCGACCTGCTGGTTCGCCCGCCCCGACAAATCGCCTCGCGGAATTCGGCGGCCCCTATAAAGATCCTCCCTCTACCGAACAGCTGCTTGCCGCTGGTTGGGGTTATGCCACAATCAATCCCGGGAGCATTCAAGCGGACAACGGCGCCGGCCTTACGAAGGGGATCATCGGCCTGGTCAACAAAGGGCACCCGCGCAAACCGGACGATTGGGGTGCTCTCCGAGCTTGGGCGTGGGGCGCGGCGCGCGGTCTCGATTACCTCGAAACCGACGCCGCCGTCGACGCGAAAAGAGTTGGCATCGAGGGCGTCTCCCGATACGGCAAAGCCGCCCTGGTGACGATGGCGTTTGAACCTCGCTTTGCCATTGTCCTGGTGGGATCTTCCGGGGAAGGGGGCGCCAAGCTGCATCGGCGCAATTACGGGGAAGCCGTCGAGAATCTGACCGGTTCGGGCGAATACCATTGGATGGCTGGCAATTTCTTGAAGTATGGCACCGCCGAATCGTCCTTTGGCAGCAAGAACGCCGGTGACTTGCCGGTCGATGCCCACGAACTGATCGCACTGTGCGCCCCGCGCCCCACCTTTATTAGCTATGGCATTCCCGAACGCGGCGACGCCCATTGGCTGGACCAGCAAGGGAGTTACATGGCAGCGGTGGCCGCCGGTCCGGTCTTTCGCCTCCTCGGCGCCAGGGACTTGGGTGAAAAGGAGGACTACCGCATCGCCCGCATGCCGCCGGTGAATACCGGTCTGCTCGAGAGCGAACTGGCGTGGCGGCAGCACGACGGTGGACATGAGGATCGCTCCAACATGAAATACTTCATTCAATGGGCGAACCAGCGGCTCTCCAAGACGTTATAGAGCCTCGGTGCGAGAGTGGTCTTAGCTGGGATCGACCGGATAAGCCCATTTCCGTGCCCATGGAAAACATGGCCACGTGTCAATGTCTTCTAAACCACTGTCGTTGGACGAGTTGCCCATGGATCACTCACATTGCAGGCGGATTTGGCCTCTTTCCGCCCCTCTGGAACGTGTCAACCCAATAGACCGTCAACGCGATCCTCCCGGGCCCTTATCGCCTCAATAGTACACTTCGAAACTCCCGTCGCTAGCCACAGCCCCGACCGCGAAGCTCCATGCTGGGACGCCGTCCGCCTTTCCTCGCGGCGACGTTGGAGTTCCATTCACATCGTAAACCTGCCAGGCTGCGGAGCCGCCCTTGCCCCAAGAGGTCCCCTCGGTCCAAACCAGCAGCACCTGGCCATCCTGATTGGCAATCGCCGTTGGATATTTGCCCTGGGTCCCGGGCGAGACCGGCGGCGACACCTTGCCGGAAGAAGGATCCAACCGGACGTAAAAGACATGGCCCTCCGTCTCGGCGGCAGCCAATACTCCGCCTTTCGCCTCGGATAGAAACGCGCTGCTCATCGGACAACTGGCAATCTGCCAGTTGTGGCTGTAAATGACTTCAAACGAATCGCCATGGTTTCGGGATAGCAGCAACGTCTCGGCTCGATTCGTCATGGCGGAAGCGGCGCGATAAAGGGCAAGGACGTGGCCGTGCCGATCAGCGAACACCTTCATCCCACAACAAGCGCAGACGCCGCTCGAAGTTCCAGCCGCCGCCCTTTCCGGAGCGAAGGTCGTGCCGTCATCGGATGAACGGGCCACGAAGACCGCCCTTCCCTCCTCGTCCTCAGTGCGGCCCGCTCGGGGGGCGTGCCACATGACGTAGACGTTGCCTTCCTCGTCGGCTGCGATGGAGCCGCCGCCGTCGAGGCCCCGTGCTGCCGTGATCACATTACGCGCTGGTTCAAAGGCAGTGCGCGCGTCGTTCAAGCGCGTATACAGCATCGGAGCGTCCTTCCAATTCCCATTCGCTGGCGGGCGGCCGTTCCAAGCCACATGGACGCGCCCTTCCCGGCCAAGGGCCATTTGCGCCCCGCGAATGCTTCCCATCGCGATGGCCCGATGCGCAGCCGCGGAGGTATTGACTGGAACCGGTTTCGCCAACGCCTCGCTGCCAGCTTCTCGACGAACGTAGAACAGGTCTCCACCTTCGGCCGCCCCCTTGTAATAGAGGAGATGGAGCGTGCCACCCTGATCTCGGAGCACCTGGGGCTGAATGCCTCCGTCAGGCACGCGGATGAGCTTGACTCGGGCTGGTTCTCCCCCAACAGACGCGCTTGCCAAACAAAGCAAAAGGGCAGGGCAGATCAAACGGACGCTGGTCATTCTCCGACCTTAACAGCCTGCAGCCAGTTTTCCCACCACATCTTCAGGGGGCAAGGCGGATGCGGAAGTACTGTTGATCCTGGCCGAACAATGCTTCGAAAGGAACGAAAGTGTTGACGGTCGTGACGCGCATCTCTTTCCAGAGGGACCAGGTTCGCAAGTCAGCCGAAGATTCAATCAGGTAGGGTTCGTTGGCCAGACCGGCCACATTTAATCCGAGAAGGCCGGTGCGCCGGCCGACGCCGAGGCGAAGCGGAACGCTTTGATCCCGGTGGATATGAAGCACGACCCGGCCAGTCTCCGCTCTTGCGGCGATGGATGAATACGCTCCATACACGACGATGAAGTAAGTCCTTCCTGCCGCCACCACCGTCTCCAAACGGCTTGGCCTCCCAACTTCTTCGTCCACGCTCGAAGCGATCCGCGTCAACTCCTTCACACTCGTCCCGCGGTAAAGCCCAAGGCCGGTGTCGAAGTTGCTCCCTTCGGTATCGATGGTGACGGAACCCGTAAACGACGGCGCCCATCGATACCACACGGACGGCCCACCCGGACGCCCGGGCCTGTCAGAAGGCAATATCGGTTCGCCCGGTTCACGGGTGGCGCATTCGGTGCTGCCGACAACCACAGCCGCATCGACCGGGATCTCTTCGGCGTGAGCGAACAGGTCATTGGCTGGGGGCGCGGAGCATGCGATGTAATCAGCTGGTATCTCCACTTCGACCGCCGCCAGGTTATTTGCCTTGTGCAGCTCGGGAATTCGGCTGTCAAGGATCGAGCTCCAGTTCCAGGACATATTTGCCTGGCGGCACCCCAGTTGCGTCCACCCATTGTCCGGGCAACACCCACGAGTAGACGTCGGCCCATCCGTGCTGGAGCCCCTGGTCTTCGTCGGTGAACCGGGCGGTGGACGAGGCGGATGGATCCCAGCGAAGCGAATCTTCCAGGGCGAAGCTCGCCTTGCCTGAACTGGCCACAACACGCCTTTCACCGTCTTGATATTGCACCAGGCGATGGGCGATGAAGCCGTTGAAGTGGTAGTGATCGTGGCAGCGGTGAAACACAAACTCCGGATTCCCTTCCGGCGCTCCCACCACCAGGTCAGCGGTGCCTATGTTTCGTGTCTCGGTGGTGAAGCGGAGCAAGCGGCGTTTACCTGGGAGGACCAAACCTTCCTGCACGTCGCAAGTACTGTCCGCGAACGTCCACTCCTCCAACCGTGGGGAAATGGAAGGTTCCCAAACCACCAGGTCAGCCATTGAAGGCGGTGTGGAACTTGCCGTTAGTGAAAGCGCGAAGAACAGATCAGCAGTGGTGGTGGTGGCGCCGCTTTCCTGGTGCACTTCGACCGCCAGGACATTTTCGCCGAGCTTCAATCCTGCAGCGGAGAAGACCAACACGCGGGCTTTGCCCTCTTCCGCAGGCGGCGCTCCCATCTCGGGTGTAACGGGACCCGGCGGCATGCGCAGCCGACCGAGCTCCGTGCCGTTCAAGTAAAAGACCGCTCCGTCGTCGACGTAATTCGTGGCGATCAAGTAAGGAGTCGCCGCCAGTTCACCATCGAATTGAAAGTGGGCGCGGAAGTAAAAGGCATTGATCAATTGGCCCGCAGCATTTGTCAGCGCAAGCAAGGTGTTCTTCGGCAAAGGAACCGCATCGTTCTCGTTGTAAAACGGAGCTGGAGCTACGGCCCACGATGAATCATCGAACGTCGCCGTTCTCCAGCTTTCGGCTGGTGTCTCGCCCAAAGGGGCAACCTTCCAACTGTTAGTAAGAGCAACGAGGGGCTTGGACCCGTGTGGTGTTTCGCCCGCCAAGGACTGGCCCTGGCGAGCCAGCAGCAGACCCGCCGCCAGGCAAAAGATGGTAGATGACGCGTGCACCGAATATCCGGCCAGATCCAAAAGCATTTCACCCGATTGAGCAAGCCAGCCGTTGGGTTCTTGGTTCCTTGGTTCCTTGGTTCCTTGGTTCCTTGGTTCCTTGGTTCCTTGGTTCTTTGGTTCCTTGGTTCCTTGGTTCCTTGGATCTTTGGTTCCTTGGATCTTTGGTTCCTTGGTTCTTTGGTTCCTTGGATCTTTGGTTCCTTGGATCCTTGGATTCTTGGATCCTTGGGTTCTTGGATCCTTGGGTTCTTGGATCCTTGGATCCTTGGATTCTTGGATCCTTGGATTCTTGGATCCTTGGATTCTTGGATCCTTGGTTCCTTGGATCCTTGGTTCCTTGGATCCTTGGTTCCTTGGATCCTTGGATCCTTGGTTCCTTGGTTCCTTGGATCCTTGGTTCCTTGGTTCCTTCCTCCACATTCCTGTCGACACTCTCCGGACTCGAGGTTAAGAGTAGATTATGGCCGCTGTTGGCGGTCTACGCTCCGTTATGTCTAGACTTCTGATTACCGGCGGAACTCAGCAGGGCCGCGTTTTCCATCCTCGGGCCGGTCTCAACCGTATCGGACGCAGCGCCGAAAACGATTTCCAGATTCCTGATCCGTCGGTGTCTGGGGTGCATTGTGAGATTGTTTACTCGGATACCGGCATTGACGTGCGTGATCTGGGCTCGACCAATGGCACTTACATCGATGGGGCGCGCATATCGCAAGGTAGGCTGCAGTTCGGCCAGGTCTTGCAGGTCGGCAATATCGAAATGCGGCTTGAAGACCTGGCTGAGCTCGCCAGTGCCGTGGCCGTTTCCGTGCCGGAATTGCCTACGGAACGGCTGGTGGCGTCCACGACCCTTGCGGATGGATCGCTTTCCTGCGCCAATCATCCTGAGGTGCCGAGCCGATATGTCTGCAATCAATGCCAGCAGGGATTGTGTGATGCTTGTGTCCGGATCATGCAGCGTATTACCAAGGATACGCTGGTTTTTTGTTCGCTATGTAATGGCCAATGCGAACATGCCGTTTCCCCTTCGCTGGCCGCTTCGCGGAAAAAGGGCCTTTTCGGCCGTCTGACGCAGACCCTGCGCATGACCTTCAAAGTGTAGCGGGCCACCTTCGGATGCGGCTGGCGAGTTTCCATTAGCCGACCTCAAGATTCGATCGGCGCGGGGCTCACGGGTCACGGGACGTTCCCGCACCGACTGATGACTTTATTTGGGCTCCGTTCGGACCAAAGCCCATCACGCCCGGATCGCACCTTATCGTGAGCCGATCACCATCGGGTCGCCATCGGGGTGCCATCGGGTTTTGATCGGGATTGCTTCGAACGGAGGGGGAGATGTCGTGGCGTTCCTTCGGGTGCAGAAAGTTGCGCTTAGTCGACGAGCGGCAATTTCGGTGGCCTGATTTGGAGAAACTTCGGAAGACTAATTCGCAACATGTGCTGATAGATGGACAAAATACGATGAGCTCTTCACCTTACCTGCCGTTACCTTCCAACCAGTCGCAGATGATGGGCGAAGGCATCTCAGGCCAAAACCGCGGCCTGTTGGGGGTTAACGCACCTATCCTTTCGTACCCGTGCTGCAGCTTTTGACGAACGATTCATAGAACATTGGCAACCAACGTGAGCGCAAAAACAGTCCTTTTTAATAACACCGTCTTACGTGACGGCCATCAATCGATGGCGGCCACCCGCATGAGCACCGGCCAGATGCTCCCCGCCGCCCCAATTCTCGATGAGATGGGCTTTCATGGGCTTGAAACCTGGGGCGGGGCGACGATCGACTCCTGCCTGCGGTATCTGAACGAAAACCCATTCGACCGGCTGCGGACGCTGAAGCGAGTGGCGCCAAAAACCCCTCAGTTGATGCTGCTGCGGGGGCAGAACATTGTCCAGTACGCCAGCTTTCCCGACGACGTGGTGGATGCGTTTGTGCGGTGCATGTGCCAGAACGGGATGGATATCATCCGAATTTTCGATGCGCTGAACGACGTTCGAAACCTCCAGACGGCGATTCAATCCGTGAAGAAGTACGGCAAACATGCCCGGGGAGAACTCTGCTACACCATCAGCCCGGTGCATACGGTCGACAATTTCGTCAAGATGGGAGTGGAGTTGGAGAAGATGGGTTGCGATTCCCTCGGCATCAAGGACATGTCCGGTATTATTCAACCGCAGATTGCCTTTCACCTGGTCAAAGAACTCAAGTCGCGCATCGGCATTCCAATCACCCTACACACCCACGATACGGCCGGTTTAGGGGCCGCCAGCTATTTGGCCGCCATCGATGCGGGGGTGGATTGCGTCGAAGTATCGGTCGTGCCGTTCGCCAATGGCACTTCTCAACCAGATACCCAACGCATGCTAGCTCTGCTGGAAGGCCATCCTCGCTGCCCGAAGTTCGATTCCGAAAAGCTGGCCAAGCTGCGCGATTATTTTGAAGGCGTTTACAAAGAGCTGTCCGCCTTTACCAGTTCGGCCAACGAGCGAGTCGACAGCGACATATTGATTTACCAGGTGCCGGGAGGAATGCTCTCCAACTTTCGCACCCAGCTGAAAGAGCAGGGGATGGCCGACCGGTTCGATCAGGTTGTCCGGGAAATCCCGGTGGTCCGGGAAGCTTTGGGCTGGATTCCGTTGGTGACGCCGACGTCTCAGATCGTCGGGACGCAAGCGATGATGAACGTCAAGTTCGGCCGCTGGAAGATGATTTGCCAGCCGGCGCAGGACATCGCCTTGGGCAAATATGGGAAAACGCCTGGTCCGATCGCTTCCAATGTCCTGGAACAGGTGGAGAAGCAAACGGGCAAGAAGCCCGTCACCACCCGCCCCGCAGATTTACTCGAACCAGGCTTGGAGAAATATCGCAAGCAGTGCGCTGAGAAGGGTTTGCCGACGGACGACGAGATCGTTGTGCTGTTCGCGATGTTCCCGCAGCAGGTCGAAGCCTTATTAAAGAAACCAGCTCCTGCGGCCGCTCCGGCTGCTGCTGCTGCTCCGGCCCCCGTCCCGGCAGAGCGAGCGACCGCTCCGGCGGCCCCTCCTGCGCCGACTATGGCAGCAACCAGGGTGGCCAATGGCAGCGCGCAGAAGCTCTACGTGACGGTGAATGGGAAACGTCATGCCGTCACGGTCGAGGCCGTCGAAGGTTGACCTTAGTGCACCCCGTTTTTATGAGTTCCACCCCAAATCCGGCCGCGAAGGCCCCGGCTCCTTTCCCGCCGGTGACGCACGCAGACTGGCGCAAGCTGGTCGAGGCGGAGTTGAAAGGCGCGCCTTTCGACAAGAAGATGTTCAGTTCGACCTATGAAGGCATCGCGCTCAAGCCGATTTATCGGCGCGAAGACGCGAAGGATGTCCCGCACCTGGCTTCCTTCCCTGGCTTCGCTCCTTTTGTGCGCGGGGCCTCTGCCAGCGGGTATTTGAAGGCGCCATGGGAAGTTTCGCAAGAGATCGGCGTTTCGAGCCCGACAGAATTCAACAATGCGGCGCGCAATTACATCAGCCGCGGGTTGAATGCGCTCAACATGGTCCTGGATCAGGCGACCCGGAACGGGCAAGACCCGGACTGGGCGCGTCCCGAGGAAGTGGGTTCCGGGGGGCTATCGATCGCGACGGTCGGCGATCTGGATCGGTCGCTCGACGGCATCGATCTGGAAAAGACCTCGCTCTTTGTTCGTTCCGGGGCTTCGGCCGTGCCGTTTGCGGCCCTGCTGGTGGCGTTAGCGCGGAAACGGAAGAAGACGCCGACGGCTTTGCGGGGTTGCATCGAGATGGACCCGTTGGGCGTGCTGTCGCATGAAGGCAAATTGCCGCAATCCTTCGAAGGCGCTTACCGGGAAATGGCCGCTTTGACCCGATGGGCAGCCAGCGGCGCTCCGCATTTGCAGACGATTTGTGTGCATAGTCGAGCCTGGCACGAGGCGGGGGGCAACGCGGTGCAGGAACTGGCCTTTACCCTGGCCACGGGTGTGGAGTATCTGCGACAGCTTGGCAGCAAAGGTCTGGATGTGGACCTGGTTGCCCCGCGCATCCGCTTCGCCGTCACAGTGGGTGAGACCTTCTTTCTGGAAATCGCAAAACTGCGCGCCCTGCGGATGCTCTGGGCGCGGGTCATTTCGCAAGCCGGGGGCAACGAGCACGCCCAGAAGGCGTTGCTCCATGTGCGGACCTCGCGCTGGAATAAAACGGTCTACGACCCTTACAACAACATGCTCCGGGCGACGGTTGAAGCGTTCGCCGGAGTGCTGGGCGGGTGCGACAGCATGCAAGTGGGCGCCTTTGACGAGGTGATTCGACGGCCGGACGATTTCAGCCAGCGGATCGCTCGCAATACGCAACTGATTCTGCAACGGGAGTGCCATCTGGATCACGTCATCGATCCGGTGGGCGGCTCCTGGTTTGTCGAGACACTGACTGGGCAATTGGCCCAAGCGGCCTGGACCCTGTTCCAGGAGGTGGAAAAGCTCGGAGGGATGGGGGCGGCGTTGCAGGCCGGTTTTCCGCAGAAGGCGGTGGCTGCGACCGGAGCGGAGAAGTTGAAGGGCGTGACGCGGCGCCGCGATTCGATTGTGGGTGTGACCCAGTATGCCAACGCGAAAGAGAAGCTGCTGGAGGTGGCGGCGATCGATGCCAAGGCGTTCCATAAACGGCGCGTGCTCCAAGTGGCCGCTCACCGCACTTCGATGGAGGATGACGAAAGCGAACTCGTCCTGGAGAAGCTCGCCAAGGTCGTCGAGAACCGGGGCAACGGCGTGTTCGAAGCCTGCATCGAAGCGGCCGCGGCGGGCGCAACGATCGGCGAGATTACCCGCGCCCTGCGCATCAACGAAACACCTTGCACTCCGATATCGCCGGTCACCATCACCCGCGCGGCCGTCCCGATCGAGAAGTTGCGCGCCGCCACCGACCAATACGTGAGCCGGACGGGAGCGCGGCCGCAGGTCTTCCTCTGCAACATGGGTTCCTTGAAAGAGCACAAAGCTCGCGCCGATTTCTCCCGCGGCTTCTTTGCCGTTGCGGGCTACGAAGTCGTCTCGCCGGAAGGATTCAAGAAGGTGGAGGATGCGGCGGAGGCTTTGTCGAAGTCCAAGGCACGCATCGCGGTGATTTCTTCAACCGATGAGAATTACCCGGCGCTGGTGCCGCCGCTGGTCGCGGCGATTCGCGCGAGAAAGGCTGACGCCCTCATCGTCCTGGCCGGTTATCCCGCCGACCAGGTGGAGAGCCATCAGAAGAATGGGGTGGATGCGTTCATCCATATGCGGGCGGATGCCGCCGAACTGCTTGGGCACTTTCACCATCAACTTGGAATCGAATGAAGACTTTTCCTGACTTCTCGAAGATTGCGTTCGACAGCACGCCAGCGCCGGTGAGTTTTGAGCAATGGCGGGCGCGGTTTGAGGCGGAAACGGGCCAATCGCTGGAGCAATGGGCCTACAAAACGCTGGAGCAAATCGATCTGCAGCCGCTTTACACGGCAGATGATCTGAAGGACTGCCAATATTTGGATAGCCTGCCTGGGTTGCCGCCCTACCTGCGTGGCCCCTACGGCTCGATGTATGTGACCAAGCCCTGGACGGTCCGCCAATATGCGGGCTTTTCCACCGCGGAAGAAAGCAACGCCTTTTACCGGCGGAACATTGCCGCCGGCCAGCAAGGCTTGTCGGTCGCATTCGATCTGCCCACCCACCGCGGCTATGACTCGGATCATCCGCGCGCATTCGCGGACGTCGGCAAAGCGGGCGTCGCCGTCGACTCGGTGCTGGACATGAAGGTCCTCTTCCAGTCGATCCCGCTGGATCGCATTTCCGTCTCGATGACGATGAACGGGGCGGTGCTGCCGGTGCTCGCCTTCTACATTGTCGCGGCGGAAGAGCAGGGCGTGAAGTTGGAGCAGCTCTCCGGCACCATTCAGAATGACATCCTGAAGGAATACATGGTCCGGAATACTTACATTTACCCTCCGGCTCCATCGGTCCGCATCATTGCCGACATTTTCGCCTTCACCTCCAAGCAAATGCCCAAGTTCAATTCGATCTCGATCTCGGGCTACCATATGCAGGAGGCCGGCGCCACGGCTGATCTGGAAATGGCCTATACCCTGGCGGACGGCTTGGAATACGTCCGGACCGGGTTGAAGGCTGGCATCGAGATCGACGCCTTCGCTCCGCGCCTCTCCTTCTTCTGGGCCCAGGGCAAAAACTTCTTCATGGAAATCGCCAAGATGCGCGCGGCCCGCGCCATCTGGGCCAAGCTTATCCAGCAGTTCAATCCGAAGAATCCGAAATCGATGGCCTTGCGAACCCACTCGCAGACTTCTGGTTGGTCGCTGACCGAGCAAGATCCATTCAACAACGTGGTCCGGACGTGTCTCGAGGCGATGGCCGCCGCCCTCGGACACACTCAGTCACTCCACACCAATTCTCTCGACGAAGCCATCGCTCTGCCGACCGACTTCTCCGCCCGGATCGCGCGCAATACCCAACTCCTCCTTCAGGAGGAGACTGGCATCTGCAAGGTGATCGATCCATTCGGCGGCTCTTACTTCGTGGAGGCCCTCACCCAGGCAATCCTCGACCGCGCCTGGACTCATATCCAGGAAGTCGAGGCGCTCGGCGGGATGGCCAAGGCCATCGAAACGGGTCTGCCCAAGCTGCGCATCGAAGAAGCGGCCGCGCGTCGCCAGGCGCACATCGACTCGGGCAGGGAGACCATCGTGGGGGTGAACCTCTTCCGCCTCGATAAAGCCGAGCAGTTGGACGTGCTGGAAGTGGATAACACCGCCGTGCGCGAATCACAGATTCAACGTCTTCACCAGCTCAAAGCCGAGCGCGACGCCGGCAAAGTCCAGACGGCGCTCGATGCCTTAACCCGCGCCGCTCAATCCGGCGAGGGGAATCTGCTGGCGTTATCGGTCGAGGCGGCCCGGGCCAGGGCGACCCTCGGTGAAATCTCGTTCGCTTTGGAAAAAATCTTCAATCGTCACAAAGCCGTGATCCGCTCTGTCTCTGGTGTCTATCAATCCGAGTTTGGCCAAAACCCGCAAATCGAACAGGTCCGCCGCTGGACGGACCAGTTTGCCGAGAAGCACGGTCGCCGGCCGCGCATCCTGATCGCGAAGATGGGCCAGGACGGGCACGATCGAGGCGCGAAGGTGGTGGCGACGGCTTACGCCGACCTCGGCTTCGATGTGGATATAGGCCCTCTTTTCCAGCAGCCCGACGAGGCCGCCCGCATGGCGACGGAGAACGACGTTCACGTCGTCGGGATCAGCTCGCTCGCTGGCGGACACAAGACGCTCCTGATCCAATTAGTGGAAGAGCTGAAGAAGATCGGACGCGACGATATCATGGTCGTCGTCGGCGGAGTCATTCCCCCGCAGGATTACGAATTTCTCCGCCAGAACGGCGCCGACGCCGTCTTCGGGCCGGGCACATTTATCCCGGACGCGGCCAAAGAAATTTTGACCCAATTGAATGGTCGGCTGGATTAATAGCGGATCCCAGAGCCCAAGTCCGCGCGGTCAAGGCCGGGCGGGGCTGGCTCGCGATGCGCTCAGGCAGGCGATGAATGGCAATCCTCAATCCGAGGCAGACAGCAGCGCGACGCCGCGTCGCTCGCGGCCGCTGACGGTTGAGGACTATGCTGCCGGCGTGCTGGCGGGGAACCGGACGTTGCTGGCCCGGGCGCTGACTTTGGTTGAAAGCCATGCCCGATTGCATGAAGCGCAAGCGCAGGAGTTATTGCACCGGTTGCTGCCTCACACCGGCAAAGCGAAACGGATCGGGATAACCGGGGTGCCAGGCGTGGGCAAGAGCACCTTTATTGAGGCGTTTGGCTGCTTCCTGGTGGCTCAAGGGCACAAACTAGCCGTCCTGACGATCGATCCGAGCAGCGCCCGATCGGGCGGCAGCATTCTCGGCGACAAGACTCGGATGGACCGGCTTAGCCGTGAAGCGAACGCTTTCATTCGCCCGTCGCCGGCCGGCGACAATCTGGGCGGAGTGGCCCGGAGGACCCGAGAAACCTTGCTGCTCTGCGAAGCGGCCGGCTTTGACATGGTCTTGGTCGAGAGCGTCGGCGTCGGCCAAAGCGAGATCGCACTGCGCTCGATGGTGGATTTCTACCTCGTATTGTTGCTGCCGGGAGCGGGCGACGAACTCCAGGGCATCAAGCGCGGCATCCTCGAGATGGCCGACCTGGTTCTGATCAACAAGGCGGACGGGGACAATCGTTTTCGGGCGGAGCAGGCCCGCGCGGAACATGACGCCGCCCTGCACTCCATGCAACCGGCCACCCCGGGCTGGCAAACGACGGTCGCCCTCTGTTCCGCTCTCACCGGGGAAGGCATTCCCGCGGTCTGGGAAACGGTGCAGGCTTTTTACGCCAAGCTCCAGGCGAGCGGCGCGTTGGCCGATCGACGGCAGAAACAGGCCGTCGATTGGATGAATGACTTGATCTACGGCGAATTGCGCCGCCGCTTCAACCACGACCGACGCGTCCTTGAGCGCTTGCCGGACCTCCAGCGGGCGCTCGTCCAAGGCGAAATCACCGCCGTCCATGCCGCGCGCGCTTTGCTCGAAGCTTACGACCGATCTGATACCTCCAACCGACTGGATAAACCTTAACATCTCCCATTTATGATCAAGAAAATCGACCACCTCGGCATCGCGGTCCGTTCTTTGGACGAGGCCGTTCCCTACTACGAAAAAGCGCTCGGCCTCAAATGCGAGCATCGCGAAGAAGTGCCTTCCCAGAAAGTCCGGACCGCCTTTTTCCGCGCCGGCGAAGTGCATCTGGAACTGCTCGAACCGACCGATCCGGAGAGTCCCATTGCCAAGTTTCTGGAGAAGAACCCCGCCGGCGGCATTCATCATGTCGCTTTCGGCACCGACAACGTCGAGGCGCAGCTCGAGCAAGCGTCCGGAGCTGGCGTCCGTTTGATCCATGATAAGCCTTTTGACGGGGCGGGCGGCAAACTGGTCGCGTTCCTCCATCCGAAATCCACCTTCGGGGTCCTGACCGAGTTCTGCATGCCGAAGCCAGGCGCCTGTTCCTGCCAACATTAATTCTATTCCGCCGCGATCCTATGCCTATTTCGAAAGCATTCCTCGATCAACTCGAACAACGCCGCGCCGAAGCGCGGGCTGGTGGTGGCGAAGACAAACTGGAAGCGCGCCGCAAGAAAGGCGTGATGACCGCGCGCGACCGCCTCCATGAACTGTTCCAACCGGGCACCATGCAGGAGTGGGGCATGCACGCGGGCCACGATTGCCACAACTTTGGCTTGGAAAAGAAGTCGCTTCCCGGCGACGGGGTGGTCACGGCGACGGGCCTGGTCGATGGACGATTGACGGCGGCCTTCAGTCAGGACTTCACCGTCAGCGGCGGATCGCTTGGCCGCATTCACTCCAAGAAGATCTGCGATCTGATGGATTACGCCTTGAAAGTGGGTTGCCCCATCATCGGCTTTAATGATTCCGGCGGCGCGCGGATTCAGGAAGGAGATGATTCCCTCTCCGGCTATGGCCAGGTTTTCTTCCGCAACGTCCTGGTTTCCGGAGTCATTCCCCAAATTGCGATCGTGGCCGGCCCCTGTGCCGGCGGGGCGGCTTATTCACCCGCCTTGATGGACTTCATCATCATGGTCAAGGGCAGCTCGCAAATGTTTATTTGTGGGCCGGAGGTGATCCAGGCGGTCACAGGCCAGAAATGCACGATGGATGAGATTGGCAGCCCGATGGCTCACGCCACGGTGAGCGGCAATATCCATTTCGTCGCCGAAAATGACGCGGACGCCGTGCGCATCGCCAGGAAGCTGCTGTCCTTCATTCCCACCAACAACTTGCATGACCCGCCGCATCAACCCACCCCGCAATTGGATCTTGGGCCGGACCCGGCGATGGACGACCTGGTGCCGGAGAACGCGAAGGAGCCGATCGATATCCACAAGGTCATCGGACGGTTGGTTGACAACGGGGACTTCCTCGAAGTGCACGCGCTCTGGGCGAAGAACATCGTGGTCGGCTTTGCCCGCATGCAAGGGATCGTCGTCGGCTTGATTGCGAACAATCCCTCGGTCAAGGCGGGCACGTTGGACATCGATTCATCGGACAAGGCGGCCCGGTTCATCCGCTTCTGCAACGTCTTCAATATTCCCATCGTCACGCTGGTGGATGTGCCCGGGTTCATGCCCGGCTTGCAGCAGGAACGAGGCGGCATCATTCGGCATGGAGCCAAGATGCTTTTTGCCTACGCGGCTGCGACCGTGCCGAAAATCACTGTCATCCTGCGCAAAGCGTATGGCGGCGCTTACCTCGCCATGTGCAGTGCCGATATGGGCGCGGACCTGGTCTACGCCTGGCCGTCGGCCGAGATCGCGGTCATGGGCGCCGAAGGAGCCGTCAAGATTCTTTACAAGCGTGAAATCACGGGCGCGAAGGATCCGAAAGCGAAAGAGGCGGAACTCGTGGCCGAATATCGGGACAAGTTTTGCTCGCCCTACGAAGCAGCCAAGAAAGCGATGATTACGGATGTGATCGCGCCAGCGGAGACGCGGGCGGTTGTCTCGCTGGCTTTGCGCAACACGTTGACCAAGCGCGAAACCCGGCCGCCGAAGAAACACGGCACCATCCCCCTGTAAGACAATCGTTGAACAAGGATACGCATGAGTCACCAGGATTCCACCAGCCGGCCAGGGGGAGTGCCAGACGATCCAGCCTCGGCGGAGGAGCGCCTCGGGCAGACCTTGGGTCTGATTCACCGAATTTTGGCGCGGATCGATGATCCAAGCCGCTCCGCCGATGTGCAGTTGGCTTTCCGCCGGGCCGCCGGTCTGCTCGAAGCGGCGCGGCAGGCTTATGAGGGGAGCGGCGCGCCTCTCCCCAGCGCCCCGGGCGGGTCCCAACGCGTCGCCACGGAGGTTGATCCAGAGATCGCCGCGGTCATCGCCGCGGCGGTTTCGGTGCTCTTCAACCGACCGTACCGGCTGGTATCGGTGCAGCCGATCGTCACGCCGGTGCCGCATCTGAATGTTTGGGCGCTCGAAGGGCGAACGCAGATCTTCCAATCGCACAAGATCCGCTGATGACGGCCGGCATGAATCGAGTCCTGGTTCTTGGACATAGACAGTGTCTGCGGGACTCTTCATGATCGCCGACGCTCGGAATAACCACGAGGCATCTCATGATCAAAAAGCTACGCGTTACCGTTGATGGAAATACCTACGATGTGATGGTCGAACTGCCGGATGATTCGGCGGCTCCAGCTGTCTCGGTCGGGCCTTTGACTACTCCCGCCAGCCATGCCGCGCCGGCGGTCCCGCCCGTGATCAGCGCGGCCGCTCCGGCGCTGGCTCCAGCAGCCCCAGCCGCACCCGCCGTCAGTGCGGCCGGACCGGGCGACGTCCCCAGTCCGCTCGCCGGCCGAGTCACGGCTATTGTCGTCACCGCGGGACAGGACGTCAAGGAAGGCGACCACTTGCTCACCTTGGAAGCGATGAAGATGAATACCTTCGTCTTTGCTCCGCGGGCCGGCAAGGTTGCTGAAATCAAGACCAGCGTTGGCGCCGCCGTCGAAGAAGGGCAATCGCTGATTCGCATCCAGTGAGTTATGTCCGGGTGGCAGGTCCATGTGCACGAAAGGGTGACTTCGACCAATCTGGTCGCGGCCCAGCTGCCCGTTTGGAACGCCGTCCGGGCCGACACGCAGTCCGCCGGCCGAGGGCGGTTTCAACGCAGCTGGATTTCCGACCGCGGGGGGCTGTGGCTCTCGGCGGTGGTTCCGTTGGCGCCTCGGTCGCCGGCGGCGCCGATGTTGCCCCTGGCGGCCGGGTTGGCCGTCTCGGATGCACTGCAGGCGATAGGAGTGAAGGATCTGCGGATGCGGTGGCCGAATGACCTGCTCGTTGGACGCCGGAAGCTCGCTGGCCTGCTCGTGGACCAAATCGTGCCTGGGCGGGCGATCGTGGGGATTGGCATCAATGTCGCCAACGCCCCGCAGGAGCAGGATGCCGCACTCAATGGCCAGGTCGCGCGCTTGTCCGATCTGGTCTCGCCGGTCCCTTCTCTGGCCAACTTGACCGAGCGTGTCCTGCGCGCGTTGGAAGCCGTCTGGAACGAAGTCGAGCGGGCCGGGCCGGAGGGCCTCTTGCCCCGCATCAACGCGCTCTGGCCAATGCCAATCCCAGTGCAGCTGGACCTGGATGGGGAGATGGTCACGGGCGAGTTCGCCGGCGTCGACGCGCGTGGGCGCCTCCGCTTCCATCCCGCGCTTCCTGCCGGCGTGAAATATTTCGAGCCGCACCAAGTGCGGCTGTTGCGTGAGATCGACTAAGCACCCATGAAATCCTTGACTAAATTAACCGCCGAAGAAGCCGCTCGGTTTATCAACGACGGCGAGACCATTGCCGTCAGCGGCTTCACCGCTGCGGGCGCGCCCAAAGCCGTTCCCACCGCGGTCGCCCACCGTGCCGAAGAGGAACACACCGCCGGCAAGCCTTTCAAAATCAACTTGATCTCCGGCGCTTCCACCGGCCGCTCGTTGGATGGCGCCCTCGCTCGCGCCAAGGCGCTCGGCTTCCGCACGCCCTACCAGTCCGATCCCGATTTGCGCAAGAGCATCAATGCGGGTGAAACGCGGTTCTTCGACATGCACCTGTCGCGCTTGCCGCAGGATGTTCGTTACGGGTTTCTGGGACCGATTCATACCGCTTTGATTGAGGCGAGCGAAGTGACCAAGTATGGCGAGATCGTCTTGACCTCTTCGGTCGGGGCCTCGCCGACCTTTTGCCGACGGGCGGACAAGATCATTGTCGAACTTAACCGGTATCATCCTCAGTTCCTCCGCGGCGTTCACGACATTTACGAGCCGGACGATCCGCCCTTGCGTAGTGATATCCCGGTGTTCTCGCCCTGCGATCGGATTGGACAGCCGGTCATCCAGGTCGACCCGTCCCGGATTGTGGGCGTAGTCGAGACCGACCTGCCGGATGAAGTGGCGCCCTTTGAACAAGTCAGCGAGGTGACGGCCAAGATTGGCCAGCACGTGGCTGATTTCCTGGCAGCGGAGATTCGACGCGGACTCATTCCCAAAACCTTCCTTCCCGTCCAATCGGGCGTTGGGGACACTGCCAATGCGGTCTTGATGGCCATGGCTGAGCACCCGGAAATCCCGAACTTTCAGATGTACACGGAAGTGATCCAGGATGGAGTCATCGGGTTGATGCAGCAAGAACGGGTGACCTTCGCGAGCGGGTGTTCTTTGACCGTGCCCTCGCCAACCCTCGAGAGCATTTACCAGGATTGGGAGTTCTTCCGCACCCGACTATTGCTGCGGCCGCAGGAGATAACCAACAATCCCGAAGTGGTGCGGCGATTAGGAACCATCTCCATTAATACCGCCATCGAGGTCGACTTGAGCGGCAACGTCAACAGCACCCATGTGCTCGGCAAACACATGATGAACGGCATCGGCGGCTCAGCCGACTTCGCCCGGGCCGCTTTCCTTTCGATGTTCATTTGTCCTTCGACGGCCAAAGGCGGCAAGATCAGCACTATCGTCCCAATGGTGAGCCATTTGGACAGCAGCGAGCATTCGGTTTGCGTCATCGTCACTGACCAAGGCGTGGCCGATCTGCGCGGACGCGCCCCGTCCGAGCGCGCCCGGATCATCATCGAGAATTGCGCCCACCCGGATTACCGGCCGATTCTGCGCGATTACGTCGCCCGGGGCGGCAATGGGCACTCCTTGCAGAGCCTGGGAGCTTCCTTTGGCATGCACCTGACCTACGGCCAGACCGGCGACATGCGGAAGGTCAACTGGGGCGACCTCTACAAGTAGAACTGATTGGGCGGCTTTGGCCAGGCTAAGCCGCGTCAATGGCCGCGGCAACCCGGTTGGCTGATCGCGTGGCTGCCTCCATGCCCCAATTCAAGTTGTCCGCATAGGCGCCGACAAAATGAATGCGGCCGTGGGGCCGGATGATTTCCGGCCAGAACTTGGCGAGTTGGCCAACGCGAAAGCCTTCCCGCTCGCAGGTTGGCGCCCAGCGATCCATAAACCATTGATGGGCGATAACGTGTTCGATCTCGATGGTTGCCTTGCCCGGGTAACGGCTCCGGTAAGCTGCGAGCGCCTGCTTCTCAGTTGTGCCAGGCGATGCGGAACCGATCAGAATGCGTCGGTCGCCTGACACCTCGTCCGCCATTTCCCAGACATGATAAAGGTGAGGATGCCCCAGGTCGAAGTGCGGCTGGAGCCCGTCCTTTTTCCAGAAGGCATGGCGGGCGACAAACACGATCCTCGTCTGCATGTTGTAGGAAATGTTGTCCAGCACCCACCGCTTCGCTTCCGGCCAGTCCGGCTCAACCGAAAGCCGTTTCAGGACCGGCAAAGGGATGGCATTGACCAGATACTCGCCGGTCAGCGTCTTTTCCTCGCCAAACTCCTGAAAGTGCACGCGCACCTCCCCATCTCCTTGCACAATCTTGGTGATGGGACAGCCCAGCCGGACCCGCCCGCCCAGGCGCGAAGCAAAGGCTTCCGTCATGTTTTGGTTGCCACCTTTGATCCGGAACAGCTGCTTCGGATACGTCGGCACTCCACGCTGCTTCAAGATGGCCGCCATCCAGAGCCGATAAAGCGCCGAGGCGTCGTCACCCCCGGCAAATCGCAGCGCCGCCTCCGAGGCATGCTCGCGTTTTAACAGATCGGACACCGATATCTTGTCCAGATCATCCAGCCCAACGCCAAACGGCTGGTATTCGTCCTTGAACGCGCTCAGGTATGGTTCCAAGAAGAGCAACGGCAAGTCATGCCATTCGTGCTGCCCGAGAAAAGCAGCTTCGCGCCCGTTAAATCCCAGCTCCTTGAGGACCTTCGCATCCGCCAGCATTTCTTCCGTATAAAGCTTGTCGCCCAGGTATCGGGCTTCTCCATCCCGTCGGCGGTACGGAACGAGTTCCAGTCCAAACTCGGCTGCATACTCCCGGTACCGTTCGTAACCGGGCTTGGTGCACTGTTCTGCGCCCAGGTCGGCATACAAACCGTCCGGCAACGGATCGTGGATACTGCGGACGTGGCCGCCGCAGCGGCCCGAGGCCTCCAGAACCGTCACCGTGTGGCCTCGCTTCATCAATTCGTAGGCGGCGCATAAACCGCCAATGCCCCCTCCGGCGACAATCACCGTCTTTCCGCGTTTCGGCTGAGCCAAGGCCAAAGGCTGGACCAAACTCAGGGCGACCGTGGCCCCAGCGAGTTTGATCACGGTCCGGCGGGAGAGTTCGGAAGCGCGATGGGTTTGACCGGGCGGGAGGTGATATGGGGCCATCAACCCTTTCTAGCTTGGGGGAGTGGCGAGGTCGAGAGGAAGCATTTTTACCAAGGTGATATTGACAGCTCTTTATATCCGGGTAAAATCGCTGCATGGCTTTGGCTCCTTTCTCTCTGACCCAGTCTGAATTCGAACCCACAACACGATGCACAGCGTTTGCAGGGCCGAAATGTCTCGCTACCGGTCCCCTAACCGACGTGGCCCGATCCGTGAAGCACGCGGTCGATAGCGGTTCGACCGAAGAGATTCTGATCTTTGATGACGAGACGAGTTGTCTGATTGAAGTGGACCTACGCGGCTCCGAAGCCGACGTGCTTCATCGACTGAGCGGCGCGAAGCGCGATCGTGGGGATGTGTCCGTTCCGGAGAAGCGCGGTCCAGGACGGCCAAAGTTGGGAGTGGTGGGGCGTGAAGTGACCCTCTTGCCGCGGCATTGGGAATGGCTCGATGGGCAGCCGGGAGGGGCTTCGGTTGCGTTGAGGCGGTTAGTCGAAACGGCCAGAAAATCGAATCGAGAGCAGGATCGGAGGAGGCGGGCGCAAGAAGCGGTCTACCGATTCATGTCCACGATGGCGGGGGATATGCCTGGATTTGAGGAAGCCTTGAGGGCGTTTTACGCGGGAGATGAGCAGCGCCTCAACGCGACGGTGGACTCCTGGCCCAGTGGGATCCGGGAGCACCTCCATAAATTAGTTAGCATGACGCGGAGTGGTTCCTAAACCAATCGCAAAGCGGCCGATGTCCGGTCGCAGTTCCTCATACCAGGTCTATGTCTAGCGATCACGGCCAGCAAAATATTCTCGCGCCGATGTTGTCGGTGCGCCGCGGCCTTGCCGCGATCGACTTTTACAGAGCGGCCTTTGGCGCCGACGAACTGTTTCGCATCGAAAGTCCAACCCGGGATATCGTCGCGCGGTTGTCGATTCGCGGGGCTGAATTTTGGGTGGCGGACGAATCTCCGCAACATCACAACTTCAGTCCGGAAACACTGGGCGGGGGCACAGTTCGCATGGTGCTGGTGGTGTCTGATCCGGACGATGCCGTGGATCGCGCCGTCAAAGCCGGCGCGAAGCTAGTCTCGCCGGTGGCGAACGAGTATGGCTGGCGACTGGGGCGCGTGCTGGACCCATTTGGGCATCACTGGGAAGTGGGCAAGCCTCTGCCAGCGGCGCGTTGTGCCGGAGCGTGACGGCCAGCGGTGGTGGCGCGGTGGGAAGAGGGGAAAGAGGGCATGGCGGGCGTGACTGGAGGGGAGATGGCGTGCTTCTGAGCGAGGTTTGTTGATCCGGTTTGGCGGGCAAAAAAGTGCATAGCAGGTGAATAAGGTGTGCATATGATTTTCTTCTCAAGGCCGCTTTTTCTGTTATGATGGCAACAGTTCATTGAAAGAACGTCGGAGCGAGACGCGAGTCTCGAATCGACAGGATACTCCCAGGCGACTGGGCAAAGATCGGGGCAGGCTGGTTGGCCCGGTCCCTCGCGGTGTTCGAAGCGCAAGTTTCGTCATTGGCGAGGCAGGATTCACCAGTTCCTCTGCCGGTGTTCGCGCACTGGGCAGTAACGCGAAAAAGGAACTTGGCGGTTAGGGACGCGAGAAACCGTTCCGAGCCGAGCTAAGTAACTCAGGCTGGTTTCGGGTCTGAGTGAATCGCAGTTACCCAGAGGGTAATCGGTTGCTACTGTGGACAAGCACGGTGTTGGTGACTCTGGCGGTGGCGCGGAAGCGAAATCTGCCAAACGAAAGACGCCCAACAGCGGGACAAAGTGAGCGCCAATACCGGGAAGGTCACGTGCTCGCGGCAGGAGCCGTGAAAACCTTCCACCACGTCGGCGATGTTGAAATGAACACCGCTGGCCTGTGAGCAAAAGGCAACCTGAGAGTTAAGAGGCGAGACCCGTGGCACGAGGTGAACGCACTGCCAAAAGCGGTGGCCGACCTCGCGCTAAGTGGCCAAGACGCGGAGCCGAATCACAGACGTGTCTTGACCTGGTTCGCAGGCCGATGCCGCAATCACCGGTCGAAGCGAGCTGAAAAGCCTCACTCAATAATCCAGCGGCGGCAACGCTCTGGACGGCCCTGCTACGAGGCCGGAAACTCCGTTTGCCCCGGAGAATAGCGTCGGGAAGCCGGCAGCCTCTTGGGCGCCTAATGTCGGCATGGGAAAGAGAGCTTGGCGAACTCCCATCCCCACTTTCGTCCCCGTTCAGGGCCTATGGCCCGGGCGGGGACGATTGTTTTCCGCCGCGCGGTCTTAACGTTCCTCGCACCATCATCACGCCAGCCGCTTGCGGATTACCGCGCACAGCTCGACGCGTCGTGAAATCGTGAACCGAAAGGGCGCCTGCCCCAACCTCACCCTTGCGGCATGATTCGACCGTATCGATGGATGCGGACCCATCTTCCACCGATCCGCTCCGGCTTAGCTCGAGGGCGGCGTCGCCGCCGGGAGCCTCCGGTTGTCTCTCGGTTAATGCCACGCTCCAGTGGGTGGTAGCGAACCATGCCGCGCCGGGTTCCTTCATCGGCGGGGGCCTTGAATGTGCCCCGAGTCCATGCCGGCTTTTTCGCAATTCGGCGGGCGGTGAGAAGCGGATGGCCGCGGGCCTCCATCCTGGCGACGGCCCATCGGATTGTTAGCCGGCCGGGGCTCGATCCAGGCCGAGATCCTCGTAAATGGCCGAATTCAAAGCGTGGGCGCGTTGCTGGTGACGCCGCTCACCGGGTAGACCATTGCACGCCCAAGCCACCGCCAGTTGGTGGACGGGATCGGCGTAAGCGCACGACGACTGCGAGCCGCCATGCCCAAACGTCTCGTGAGATGCAAAACGGCCAAAGCCGTAAGAGACCAGTTCGCGGACGGGTGTTTTGGAATCGAGAGCAAAGCCCAAGCCCCAATCGATGACCTGTTGAAAGGTGTCATCGAACATCCCGCGGCGCTGGCGCTGGGTCATTTGCCGGACCGTTTCCGTTTTGAGAATAGGGGCGGCCTCTCGACCGTCCCGCAGGGCCAGAAGCGTTTCGTAAAAGCGCCCGAGCGCGCGCGCTGGCCCGCGCCCGTTCCGACCGGGGCGGCAAATGGCCGCCTCGGTTGCTGTGTTCCATCTTCGGTGAGGCGTGGGGGGCTGACGATCGGTATGATACATGAAGGCGATTCGCTCCCCATACCGGCGGAACTGGTCTGCGGGCAGCGCCAGCCAGGTGTCGGTCATCCCGCACGGCCCACCGATTTCGTCGCGGACATACTGTTCGATCGGGCGGCCGTCAATCCGCCGGACCAGTTCCCCCAGCAGGTACCAGCTACCGGATGGATGGTAGGCCGCCCGGCGGCCGGGCGCGGAGTTAGGCTCCAATTCGGCCTCGCTAATACAGGCAAGAATCTCCGACCAGGCTTCGCCGAGATCGCACTTGTCCGTCGTCCGAATCGAGCCGGTATGAGTGAGGAGATGACGGGTCGTGACGGTCCCTTTGCCTTTCTGGCCAAACTCGGGAATGATCTTCGCCACCGGGTCTTCTAAGTTCAGCTGGCCCCGCTCCCAGAGCTGGCCAATGGCGACCGCTGTGAGCGGCTTCGCCGAGGAAAGCCAAAGCAAAATGCTTTCGCGGGTGAGGGGCGCTGCCAGCCTGGCTTCGCCAAAACCGAGGTCCGCTTGGACCGATCCGGCCACTGAAATGTAAAGCTGGCAACCGAGGTGCAGGCCTTCGCTGATCCCGCGCTCGATGACGGAGGTGGTTTTGGGAAGAGGAATCAATGGTCGGCGCACCCGATCCGGGCAAAAGCGACCACGTACGCGAGCAGGCTCACGATGAGCGGCCAGTAGCTCCCCTTCAGCAGGGCTAGAATGGCCCACCCGAGGACCAGCCCGATCAAGATGTAGACTAAGACCGAGAACGTGAATTTCATTTCGGGAGGAGTCTAACCGGCGCCGCCGACTGTGCAAGTGCAACGCGAACGCGGCCGGGTCGGCCGCTTGTCAATGGCTCCCATGACATTTTGCCCGGCTCGTGGTCTAACCCTCTGGCATCGAAAAACCCTCGCGAATAGCGGCGGCTTGAGCCATGATGAAGTATCCAGTATGAGCGAGTCCCAGATCATCCACGACGTGGTCGAAAAGACGGCCCGACGCCGACGTTGGCAACAAGGATGGAAAGGCTTCTGGCTCGGGTTACTCATCGCCAGCTCGGTCTGGCTCCTGGCGTTGGTTCTTTACAAGCTCTTCCCGATTACCGACACGATTCTGCCCGCGGCGGCCGCAATGGCCCTCCTGGCAATCGTGGCCGGCTTTCTTTCCGGCTGGTGGCGCCGCCCTGCCACGATGGACATGGCCCGCTGGATCGATCAGCAGCGAAAGCTGCAGGAACGGTTGAGCACTGCCCTCGAGCTGACCGGCACGGCCACGTCAAGCGAATGGGGCTCGCTCCTCGTGAGCGACGCCGCCAGGCACGCCCAGGAAATTGACCCCAAAGCCCTTTTGCCGTATCACCTCCCTGCCGCCACCCGGTGGATCCTTCTCTCCCTGGCTCTCGCCGCCGGCCTGGGCTTTATCCCCGAGCACCGCACCAAGCAGTTCGTCCAGGAGAAGCGAGACGCACAAGTCATCAAGGAAACAGGAAAGGCCCTCGCAGAATTGACCCGCCGAAATTTGGAGCGACGCCCGCCCGCCCTTGAGCCAACCAAGCAGGCCCTCGAATCAGTGGCCGAGTTGGGCGATCACCTCGCCAAAGCAACCCTCACTCGGGCCGAAGCTCTCCGCGACCTCGCCAGTGTCACCGAAAAGCTCAAAGAGCAGACGAAAGAACTCGGCAAAAACCCGGCCATCAAAGCGATGGAAAAGGCCGCCCGCAATCCCAATACCGGCGGGGTTCAGGGGTCGGCGGACTTGCAGAAGCAAATCGACTCTCTCCAGAAATCGCTGGAAAAACAAGCCGCCGGCGCTGACCCCAAGTCGATCGAGAAGTTCAGCCGCGACATACAAAAGGCGAAGGAAGCGGCGGCTGGTTTGCCCGACAGCAACTCCGCTTCCGGAGATGCCGCCCGCGAGCAGCTGGAGAAGACGCTGTCCGATCTCTCTAATCGAGCCAAGGATCTGGGTTTGAGCTTGCCCAGCTTGGAGGAGGCGATTGCGGCGCTGGCCTCCAGCCAAACCGATCAGCTCTTGCGCGACCTGGCGACGACTGAAATCGAGTTGG
Organism: Verrucomicrobiota bacterium; assembly: GCA_046346765.1. Classification (GTDB taxonomy): domain Bacteria; phylum Verrucomicrobiota; class Verrucomicrobiia; order Limisphaerales; family SIBE01; genus JAXMHN01. Next base: position 41,324 of record JAXMHN010000044.1, read on the forward strand.
AGAAGCTGCAAGCGATGGCCAAGGCCCTGGCGCAGCTCCAAATGCAAGCGGAACAGACGGGGAAGGACCTGGCCGAGCAGCTCCAGAACGGTCAAGCGGATGCGGCTCAATCCACGTTGGAGAAGATGGTCGAGCAGTTGCGGGGGGGAGGCGCGAACCAGGAACAGACGAAGCGAATGCTGGACGAGGTCACGCGCGCCGTTGATCCCGCCGGCGAATATGGCAAGATGGCCGATTTCCTCAAACGCGGCATTCAGCAGATGCAACGCGGTGAGAAGTCCGAAGCGGCCGAATCCCTGGCCAAGGCGGCGAAGGAATTGGATAGCCTCCGCCAGCAACTCGGAGACGGGGAGGCATTGATGGCCACACTTGACGCGCTTCAGCGCGCCCAGATGAATGTCGGCAACGGCCAGGGCTGGGGCCAGAACCAAGGGGGGCAGCCGCGAGCGGGAAACGGCGGGGGCGTAGGCCGCGGTGTTGGCACGTGGGCGGACGACAGCCGGTTCCTTGATGTCAGCGAGATCAAGGATCGGTGGGATAACTCCGGGGTGGTCCGGCAGGATATGGATGCACGCGGGGTGACCGACCGCGGGGAAGGCCAGCTGCCCGACAGTTTGCTTCCGACGAAGGTAAAAGGGCAGATGAATCCCGGGGGCCCCATGCCCAGCATTACGCTCAAAGGTGTTAGCATCAAGGGCCAAAGCCGCGTCGACTTCAGCGAGACCGCGACCGCGGCCCAGTCCGAAGCCCAGGCTGCGCTCAGCCAGGAGCAGTCCCGCGCTTATCAAGGCGCCGTCCGGGATTACTTCGACGATTTTAAGAAATGAATATCGAATCCAGAATCGCGACCTTTCGCACGACGTGAAGCCCTCCGTGGGGAAATCGGCAAAGTCATGGTCGGCCATGGCGATATCGTTGATGGCACTCTGACCGCTATCTTTGCCGGCGGCCATGTCCTGCTGGAAGGCGTCCCCGGTTTGGGAAGACACTGCTGGTCCGCACACTCGGAGAGGTCTTGGACCTCTCCTTCAACCGGATTCAGTTTACGCCCGACTTAATGCCGGCCGATATTCTCGGCACCAACCTGGTCGTCGAGAACCCAGATGGCCGCCGCGTCTTTCAGTTCCAAAAGGGACCGATTTTCGCCCACCTGATCCTGGCGGATGAAATCAACCGGGCGACACCTAAAACCCAGTCGGCGCTGCTTGAGGCCATGCAGGAGAAGCAAGTGACCGCGGCCGGAGAAGTGCGGAAGCTGATCGAGCCGTTCTTCGTCCTCGCTACCCAGAATCCGATCGATCAGGAGGGCACTTACCCTCTTCCGGAAGCCCAGCTGGATCGATTCTTTTTTAAGCTCCTAGTCGGTTATCCGAACGCGGCCGACCTCACGGAGGTGCTAAACCGCACCACTGAAAACGTCAAGGTCGAGGTGAACAAGGTGCTGGATGGGGCCAGCTTGTTGGAATTGCAGGAGACTGGTTCGGGAGGTGCCGGTGGCGTCTCATGTCAAAGATTACGCCGTGCGGTTGGTGATGGCGACGCACCCCAAAACGGGCACGGCGGCTGCGATTGCCAACCAGCATTTCGCTTTGGGAGCAGTCCGCGCGGGGCGCAGACGTTGATGCTCGCGGCCAAAGTCCGCGCCCTGACCCAGGGCCGATTCAATGCCAGCTTCGAGGATGTTGAAACGGTCGCCTTGGGAGCGTTGCGGCACCGGCTGATCCTCAACTTCGAAGCGGACGCCGAGGGAATCACCACCGATCATCTTATCACTCAGATCCTGAGCGAGGTGCCCAAGAACCCCGAGACGGTCACCGTCTAAGCGAGTTAACAGCGTCGCTTCAGCCCCCAACTCCTTCGCAAACTCGAGCAGTTTCAATTGCTCGCCGCCCGCCGCGCCAAGAGTTCCGCCAAAGGCGAACGCCGCAGCCGGGCGCGGGGTCAATCGGTCGAATTTGCCGATTATCGCAACTATGTCCCGGGCGATGATTTCCGCTATCTCGACTGGAACTTAGTACGGCCGGCTGGAAAGGCTCTTCCTTAAACTCTATGAGGAGGAGAGGGAATTGCCCGTGAGCCTTTTCCTCGATGCGAGCGAATCGATGGCCTTTGGCAACCCCCGCAAATTCGACTTTGCGCGGCAAGTGGCCGCGGCGGTTGGGTATGTGGCGCTATGCGGCTTCGACCGCGTTTCGGTCCACATCTTTCCTGACGCGGCCGAGGAAGCCGCCGCGCGGGGAGGGTTGAAGTCGGTGCGCGGCCGGCGTTCGACTCTGACTTTTTTCCAGAATTTGAACCAGGTGAAAGCCCAAGGCACGGCTCAGTTCAACGAGGCTTTGCGCCGGGGCGCCTTGCAAGCCCGGCTCGCTGGGGCGGCGGTCGTTTTGAGCGATTTTCTTGACCCGGCAGGTTACGAGGCCGGGTTAAGCGCGCTCGTCGCGCGCGGCTTCCACGTCAGCGCCGTCCAAATCCTCGCTCCCGATGAAATCGCTCCGGATGTCTTCGGTGATTTGCGCCTGGTTGACGCGGAGACGGGCTTCAAACAGGAAGTCACCTTCGGGCGCTACCGGTTGGCCGCTTACCAGCGGACGGTCCAGAACTTCTGCCAGAGGCTCCGGGAATTTTGCCAATCGCGCGGGATCAATTGTTTCATGGCCTCATCGGACACGCCTTTGGAGCAACTGCTGTTGAAGCAGCTGCGTGAGGCGGAGGTTTGGGGCTGAATCGCATGAATTTTCTGGCTCCGACCGCCTTTGCTTTTGCCGCCGCGATTCCGGTGGTGGTGGTATTTTACCTGTTGAAACGGAAGCGGGTGGTCAAGCTGGTGTCGAGCACGCTGCTTTGGCAGAAGTTCCTGGCGGAGACACAAGCCAGCGCGCCGTTTCAGCGTTTGCGGCATAATTGGTTGTTGCTGCTCCAAGTGCTGCTGTTACTGCTGGCGGTATTGGCTATCGCCCGGCGCATCTTTCCGGCAACCTCGTCGGCGGCCGTCTGCAAGTAGTGATTCTCGATGCGTCCGCCTCGATGCAGAGCACCGATGAGACACCGTCCCGATTCGAAAAGGCGCGGACGGAGGCGCTCAGGCTGGTTGATAGCATGCACGAAAGCGATCAGATGGTCGTCCTGCAAGCTTCGTCCAGCACGGAAGTCAAACAGTCGCCCACGAGTGAAAAGGCCGCCTTGAAACGGGCTATCCACTCCTGCCGGGCCACGGATACCCCCACCCGCCTTCATGACGCCCTGAAGTTGGCCGAAACCCTGATTCAGAACCATCAGCGGCCGGAGGTTCATCTGTTCAGCGACGGCGCCGTTGGCGGCCTGGATCAGTTCGAAAACAGCGGCCTGCCCTTGAGTTTCCACCGCGTCGGCAAAGGCGGAAATAACGTCGGGATCACCACGCTCGACGTGCGGCCGAATCCAGAGAATCCGATTCAACGCGCGGTTTTCAGCAGCATCGCCAATTATTCGACCAACACGCAAAACGTGTCGCTGGAGCTGCATTTCGGAGAGCAATTGATGGAGGTGAAAACGCTGTCGCTTGGGGCACACGAGACATCGCCGCAGGTCTTTGTCGCTTCCCAACCGCGCGATCTTGGGGTGTTCTCCGTCCGATTGACCGGGCAGGACGATTTGGCCGCCGATAATCAGGCCTCGGTCGTCAGTGTGCTGCCAGCTCCCGTCAAGGTGCTATTGGTCTCGGCCGGGAATCGCTTTCTGGAAAAAGCGTTGCGAGCCGCTGCTCTGGTTGAATTGACGGTGGTTAATACCCTAACCACCCCGGCCCTGGAGTACGATTTGGTGGTGCTGGACAACGTCACGCCAGCGGCTTGGCCGAGTGGAAATGTGCTGGCCTTTCATTGCGCCAAACCCGGTTGGTTCGGCCCGAGCGCCAAATTGGATGCTCCTCCGATCGTTGCTTTGCGCAGCAGCCACCCCGTGCTGCGTTTTGTCAGCCTCGACAATGTCCAGATTGCAGAGAGCCTCGCTGTCCAGACCCCAAGCTGGGGTGCGGCCTTGGTCGACGCGCCCCAAAATCCGCTCCTGGTGGCCGGAGAAATCGGACGGCAACGCATCGTCTGGGTTGGCTTTGATGTCCTCCAGAGCACTTGGCCCCTCCGCATCTCCTTTCCCATTTTTATTGCCAACGCGGTCGACTGGCTCAACCCCGCGGCGATCAATGCCAGTCAACTGACCGTCCAGGCCGGCAAACCTCTTCACCTCGCCGTGACACAACCGGTCGAGACCGCTCGAATACAGACCCCCGACGGCAAAGTGAAAGAATGGAAGGTCAATCAAATCACGGGAGAGTTGGTTTTTGGCGATACTCTCAAACAAGGGACCTATCGCGTGACCGTGGGGACGAATGAAACCATCTTCTGCGCCAATCTGCTGGACGCGGCCGAGAGCGATATCACGCCCAAGGACGAAATCAAGCTGGGCAAGTATGCCAAAGCGACGGCGACGACCTTGAAGCGCGCCAGTTTGGAGATCTGGCGTTGGATGGCGGCGGCCGTTTTGGCAGTCCTCATGTTCGAATGGTGGTTCTATCATCGAAGGACCGTATGATTTACCGAGGCTTTTTCTGGCTTGCGCTGCTTGCCTCGTGCGGCACGTTTCCCGCCGGCGCGGCCGACGCGCGGCGCGTTGTCGTCTACACGTCTCAAGATCAAGTTTACGCCGAGCCAATGCTCAAGTCCTTCGAGCGTCAGACTGGCATTCCCGTCGCCGCCGTTTACGACAGTGAAGCGGTCAAGACGGTCGGTTTGGCCAACCGTCTCCTGGCGGAAAAGGCCCACCCGCAATGCGACCTCTTTTGGAGCAACGAGGAGCTGCGGACGCGGCAGCTGGCCGCTCAACAGGTTTTTCGGGAGACGAACGGTTGGGTGGCGGTGGGCTATCGCAGCCGGCGAATCGTCATTAACACCAACTTGCTCGCCGCGTCTTTGGCTCCAAAGCGGTGGGTCGAGCTGACCAACCAGGTTTGGCGTGGCAAAGTAGCTCTCGCTTACCCGCTCTTTGGAACCACCGCGACTCATTTTCTGGCGTTGCGGCAGCGGTGGGGCACGCCGGCCTGGGAGTCCTGGTGCCGCGCGCTGGCGGCCAATCAACCTTTCCTGGTCGATGGCAATTCCGTCGCGGCCAAACTGGTCGGACGGGGGGAAGCATGGATTGGGTTGACCGACTCGGATGACATTGCCGCCGAGCAGCGGCATGGCGCTCCGGTCGCGCCCTTGGCAATGACCGATGAAACCCTCTTGATTCCGAATACCATCGCGGTCATACGCCGGGGACCCAACCCAGCCGGGGCTCAAGTTCTCTGGGAATATCTGCAACGGCCCGCAATTACCGATAAACTCATCGTTGCCCGAGCGTTGGAAGGGCGTGCTGCCGGGGAGGTAACCGCGCCCGGCCTCAAGCCGGAGTGGGACCTCATCCTGACCGAGCTCGATCCAGCCACCACCATCCTAAAAAAGGTCTTTCTCCGATGAACTCAGTGATGCGCTCGCCGCGAGGTGACGCGTAACCATGAATTGGCGGCTGCTCCAGAACAGTATCGTGGTCGCGGGCGGGTCGACGCTCGCGTGCCTCGTGCTTGGGATGCTTATGGCCGTCTGGCTTCTCGGCTTGGGTCCGCTCGCAAGGCGGGCCGTTCTCGGAGCGACGGTCACGACCGTGGCCTTGCCGCCCTTCCTGGTCACGAACGCCTGGCTGGACCTGGTGGGGCAGGGGGGGCCTTGGTATGCTTGGTTTCCCTTCCGCATCTTCTCGTTGTGGGGAACCGGCTGGGTCCTGGCCCTCTTGCTTTGGCCGATCACGGCGCTGCTCGCCTTGGCTGGGATGGAAAAGCTGGAGCCGACAGTGCTGGAGGCGGAGCCGCTCCTCCGAGGTTGGCCACTCATCCGCCGTTTGCTCCTGCCGATGGCCCGCCCTGCGCTCGTCAACGCCGCGATGATCACGTTCGCGCTCGCCTTCAACAACTTCGCCGTGCCCGCTATTTTGCAGGCCAAGGTGTTTCCAGCCGAGCTATGGGTGAGCTTTAACACGACCTTTGATTACCGAGCCGCGCTGAAATTGAGCTGCCCGTTGCTCTTCGTTTCGGCCCTGCTCTGGGCATGCCTCAGCCAGGCGCCGGTGTCCTGGCCCCGGCTTAAGGGAAAGGCTTCGGCCGGTTTGTTGCGCCGGCAGTTGGGTAATCCCAGCATGCTGGTGTGTGCCAGCGTCAGTCTGGCCGTCCTGTTCCTCTCCGTTGGCGTGCCTTTGGGTCAGTTGGGGCTGACGCGAAAGACTTGGTTCGAATTGCCCAACGCCTTCGCGGCGGGTTCCCCCGCGCTGCTGAATTCGCTGTTCTTTGCGTGGCTCTCGGCGTCCCTCTGCGTCGCGACCGGATGGGGCCTCTGGCGTCTCCGCGCCAGCCGCCTTCTCTGGATGCCGTTTCTGCTGCCGGGCGTTTTGGTTGGCATCGCGCTTATCTTTCTCCTCAACCGCGGACCAACCATGGCCTTCTATCAAAGCGTCGGCATCGTCGTGCTGGCCCTGACGTTGCGTTACGCCATCCTCGGCTGGAGCCGGGCGCACCAGGCGATGGGCGCCGTGGACGGCCGGCTGCTCGACTACGCCAAGCTCAATGGCGCGTCTCGCTGGCAACTGGCGCGACACGTTTACTGGCCGCAGGTTGCCCCGGAATTGGGGGCTGTCTGGCTGCTCATTTATCTCCTCTGTTTGTGGGATGTGGAGAGCTTGGTCCTGATCATCCCGCCGGGCTGCGAGACACTCGCTCTTCGCATCTTCAACCTCCTGCATTACGGGCATAACGTCGAAGTGAACGCTCTCTGCGTCTTGTTGCTCGGCCTGGCCCTGTGCGGGGGCGTGGTTTGGGCAGCCATGGACCGACTCATGACCCGCGGGCTCACGGCACGATCCCAATGCGCGCTCATCGCCTTAGTCGGGGCTTCGCTCCTGGCCAGCGGTTGCCGGCCGGGAGTCCAACAGTCGGCGCCATTGGAAAGCGCGCTTTTTAGCGGGGTCCAGATCATCGGCTCGAGAGGCACCGCCCTGGGACATTTCAACAAGCCGCGTTCGCTTGCTTTGGACGCGCAGGACAACGTCTACGTCGTCGACATGACCGGCCGGGTGCAGAAGTTCTCGGCCGACGGGGCTTATCTGGCCTCGTGGCAGATGCCGGAAACGGAAAAGGGCAAACCGAAAGGGATGTGTCGCGATGCGGCCGGAAATATCGTCGTCGTCGAACCGCACTACACTCGGGTGAATCACTTTTCGCCCCAAGGCAAACTCCTTGCCCAATGGGGCGTCGGCGGGACCAACGATGGCCAGCTCTGTCTGCCGCGAGCGGCGGCGGTAACGCCCAGGGGCGATATCATCGTTTGCGAATACACCTTGGTCGACCGCGTCCAGAGGTTCGCGGCCGAAGGAAAGCAATGGAAAGCCACCTTCGGTCACTCCGGCAGCGGCGTGGGTGAGTTCAACCGGCCGGAAGGCCTGGCCGTGGACAAGGCTGGCCGCATCTATGTGGCTGATTCCTGCAACCACCGGATCCAGGTCTTCACTCCCGAGGGCCAATTCTTGCGTAGCTACGGCCACGCTGGGATTGGCCGCGGCGAATTGAGCTACCCGTACGACGTGCAAGTGGACGCAGACGGACTTCAGTACGTGGCCGAATTCGGCAACAGCCGCATCCAGGTTTTTGACCGCGAGGGCCATTCACTCGAGATCCTGGGCGGGAGCGGCTCCGCGCCGGGAAAATTCAGCAATCCGTGGAGCCTGGCGCTGGATTCGGTGGGGAACCTCTACGTGGCCGATTCCCAAAACCATCGCGTGCAAAAGTTCCTCCGCAAAAGGGCGAGCGGGATGCATCGCGGGTCGGATGGTTCGAGTTGGAGCGCCGCCTACCGCGGCAATGCTGGAGGCGCTCCAGTTCCGTGAACTTCCAGTTCACACATCCAGTTTGGTTGGGGCTGCTCCCGGTGGCGGCGGCCTGGGTGATCTGGCTCACGTGGAAGTCGGATGTGCAAGTCAGTCCGTGGCGGCGGTGGACCGCCTTGGCGCTTCGGCTTGTCATGGTCCTGGCGGTGGTGCTGGCGTTGGCCGGTGTGCAATGGCTCCGCCCGCTTGAAGGCATCAACGTCTTTTTTGTGCTCGACCGGTCGGACAGCATTCCCTCCGCCCAGCAGGAAGCAGCCCGGGACTATGTCAACAGAGCATTCGCCCATCGTAAGGCCGTCGATCAGGCCGGCGTCCTCGTCTTTGGGACCGAAGCGAGTATCGAATCGTCCATTACCCCTTTGATCGACGTGGAGAAAATCCACGCGGTTGTCGCCACGGAACGAACCGACCTGGCTGGAGCCATTCGCTTGGGCACGGCGGCCTTTCCCGAGACTGGCCAAAAGAGACTGGTGCTAATCACGGATGGAAATGAAAACATTGGCGACGCTCTCGGAGCCGCTCTGGCGGCCAAGCCTCTCGGCGTCACAGTCGACGTCGTTCCGCTTGGCGTCGCCCGTGGACAGGACGTCTCCGTGCAGAAGCTTGGGTTGCCCAGTTCCGTCAAGAAAGGACAGACCTTTGACGTCAAGATTTACGCCCAAGCGGACAAAGCCCAGCCCGCCACCGTTCGGCTCTACCGCAACGACCAACTGCTTGGCGAGCAGAAGGTCGAGCTCGCCGCGGGCAAGAACCTTTTCACCTTTCCCCAAACGCTCAATGACCCCGGCTTCTACAGCTATGATGTGGCGGTGGAAGCCGCCTCGGACTCGGTAGCGCAAAACAACCGGGCGACCAGCTTTACCAGCGTCAAAGGCGAACCGACCATTCTCATCGTTTCGTCCGACCCGGCCGGCGACGCCCGCCTGGCGGAGGCCCTGCGATCCGCGAATGTGCAGGTCAAGCTGACCGATCTAACGGGCTTTCCCAGTTCCCTCGCTCAAATGCAGAGTTATGACGCCCTCTTTCTCAGCAATGTGGCGGCAGGGGATCTGGGACGAGACTTGATGCGTTTGCTCGAGAGTGCCGTGCGGGATTTCGGTGTTGGCCTGGTTTGCATTGGCGGCGACCAAACTTACGCCGCTGGTGGCTATCGGGATACCCCGCTTGAGGCGACTCTGCCGGTCGATATGGAATTGAGCAGCAAGAAGGTCTTACCCAGCGGAGCGCTCGCCCTCATCATGCACGGCATGGAATTCAACAATGGCAACCAGGTCGCTCGCGATATTGCCATTGCCGCTTTGGACGCCCTCGGTCCGCAAGACCAAATCGGCGTGCTTCTCTGGGACGGCACTGAACGTTGGCTTTTCCCGATGACCAAGAAAGGAGATGGCAAAGCGCTTGGCCGCGAGATTGCCGGCATGAACCAGGGTGATCTGCCGAGCTTCCAAGGGTTGATGGAGATGGCGCACGAGGGGTTGAAGAAGGCGTCGGCCAATCTCAAACACGTCATTGTCTTTAGCGACGGAGATCCCGGTGCGCCCAGCGGCGAACTCATGGACGCAATGGTCAAAGACCGCATCACCGTCAGCACGGTGCTCATTTCCGGACATGCCGGTCCGCAAACCATGATCTCCATCGCCACTCAAGGGCGGGGCCGGTTTTACGATGTCAGCTCCCCGAGTGAACTGCCGCAAATCTTCATCAAAGAAGCCGCGGTCATTTTGAAGTCGGCCATCTTTGAGGAGCCTTTCAAGCCCCAGCTGGCGGCCCCGAGCGAATTGGTCCGGGGTATTGCCGCAGCCGAATACCCGCGCTTACTCGGTTACGTCGCCACGACGCCCAAACCGCGCGCCGAAGTTCCGCTCGTTTCCGAGAAAGGCGATCCGCTTCTGGCTCACTGGCAATACGGCTTGGGCCGTGCCGTCGCTTTCACCTCAGACGCGAAAGCGAAATGGGCGCAGGATTGGATGGGCTGGGACAAATATCGCCAGTTCTGGTCGCAAGTGGCCAAATGGAGTCTCCGCCGGCTCGATAACGCCGATTTTAACACCGATGTGACCGTCGACCGGGGAGAAGGACACCTCAATGTCGAGGCCCTCGACGAAAAGGGCAACTTCCGCAATTTTCTCAACCTGCAAGCAGTCGTCGTCAGCCCCAAAGGCGAACGCCAGACCGTTCAGCTCGAACAAACCGGGCCGGGCCATTACGAAGGTAAATTTCCCACCAAAGAGGTCGGGGCTTATTTGCTCCACCTGATGGACATGAAGGACGGCAAGATCCGCGGTTCACAGCCGCTCGGCGCCAGTGTTAACTACTCACCCGAATTCGCCGCGACCGAGCCGAATCTCAATCTGCTCAACCGCCTCGCCGAAAGTGGCGAAGGCAAGGTCCTGGATATAGCCGCGCCATCGGATAGTCCTTTCCTCCACAATCGGCAAAAAACGTTTCAACCGCGCGACTTGTGGGGCTGGCTCCTTCGTTTTGCGATCGTTCTGTTCCCGCTCGACGTTGGCATCAGGCGAATCCAACTCGATCCGGATGAGCTTCGTCGCGGCTTGCGTTGGTTGCGGCGCTGGGTTTTCTTCTGGCAAGGAGTGCCGCGACCGGTCGAAGCGGAGGAATCGCTCGCCGCACTGCTCGCCCGACGTGGCGAGGTCCGCTCGACTCAGACGGCGCCCGCCAATGTCGAAGTAAACCCCGATCTGTTCCGGCCGGCCGACACGGCGGCCAATCCTGTCGCCACCGCTGGCCCGGCCTCGGCTCCAAGCGCTTCAGATCAGCCCACAGCCCAGCCGACCTCGTCTGAACAGCCGCCGGCCGAGCGCGAGGCGACCACGAGTCGTTTGTTGGAGGCGAAACGCCGCGCGCAGCGACGCCGCGACCAGGGGTGAGCGGCGCTTAAGCAGGGTTCCTCACTCCGAGCCTGATGGTAGGGCTCGCGCGGCGCGCGTTGACTGGCTGGGCCTTGTTTCCGGCTACTTGATAAAGCCGTGCTCCTTCAGCCAAAAAGCGCAGTCTTTGGCCCACGGGTGGGCATGTTCGAACGGCGGTTGGTCTTTCAAACCCAAGCCGTGCGCGCCCCTTTCATAAACGTGGAGGGCGAAAGGCACGCCGGCTTTGCGCAGGGCGGCGGCAAACTGGAGGCTATTCTCCACTGGCACCGCTGGGTCTTCGACCGTGTGCCAAAGAAAAGTCGGCGGGGTTTTCGGCGTGACCTGCAGTTCATTGGAGAGCAGCCAGACCAGTTCCGGCGCGGGATTCTCTCCGAGGAGGTTGCGCTTTGAGCCTTGGTGCGTGTAGGTGCCCATGGTGATGACGGCGTAGCAGAGAATGCCCAGATCGGGACGGCTGCTTTCGTGCTCGACTGGGTCATTCGCGTTTGGATCGCCCGCGTCAAAGTGGGTCAGCAACGTCGAGGCAAGATGGCCGCCCGCGGACGATCCCATTACGCCGACTCGTTTTGGATCCAGATTCCACTCAGCTGCTTTGGACCGAGCGAGTCTGACCGCCCGAGCGGCGTCCTCGAGCATGCGGGGATGGTGATATCCCCCCGAGCCGAGGCGATACTTGAGCACCAGGCCGGCCACGCCCTGTTGTTTCAGCCAAAGAGCGTAGTCCCGGCCTTCATGGGGCGCCAGGCCTCCATAACCACCACCCGGGCAAACGACGACGGCGGCGGTGGCTTCTCCAAAGTCAGGCAGGTAAGGCGTGAGCGTGGGAATGTCTTTGTCTTCCGTGCCGAGTGCGCCGGGGGCGCCGTCGCGCCAGAGCGGAACTGGGTCTTTGGATTGAGCGACACAGGGCAAAGCGGCGCTGAGAATGGCGGCGAGTAAGCAGAGACGTTTCATGATTCGCAAGGTCCGGGCCCGACCTTAGAACTGTGCAGGCCCGTTTTCAATGTAATGTCTTCGAGTTTCGCCTGGCGATGCCGATTGAGTGGACGAGGGCGCCGCCAGCGAGATTTGTCCAAACGCTGAGCACGCGGCAGCAAGGAAATCCTTGCGGCGGCGTGCTCTGTGCGCTGTGCGCGGACTGCCGGCGAGATCTGGCGGGCTGCTTATTGCAGAACGTGATTGGTCGAGTCCTTCTTACAGGTCGGGGCGGTTCCGACGGTCCCGATGGTGTAGCTGGCGTCGATGTTTTTGGTGTTGTCCAGGGGGCAATAAACCGTCGCGACTGAACCGCCGGAGCCGCGTCCCAGGTATGGGGTGATCGCGGTCGAGTCAGTCGAATCGGTGTCGGTCTTGCTGTTTTCCAGGGCGTACTGCTGCTTGGCGCCGTCGATTTGGCGCAGGTTATTGATGCAGGCGTTCTTTTGCGAGGTGGTCCGGGCCCTGACGAAGTTCGGGATGGCGATCGCTGCTAACAAGCCGATAATGGCCACCACGATCATGATTTCGACGAGGGTGAAGCCTTGACGACGTCTGGTGTTTACTTGCATGTGATTTGATGTTCCTCTTGGCCCGTCAAGCGACGAGACGCGGTGATCGATCGCACACCATAGATTCCACGAGTCGGTTCTTGCGAGCTGCGTCGAGGGTTCTTCTCCTCCTCGCAGCACCCCTAGTGCCGCTTGCAGCGGCCTTGACCACCGGCAACTACCTCGGGTTGCCATAGACAAAATCCAACCTTCCGCGAGCCCTGGAATCAGGCCAACTGGGTCCCTGGCGTCCGCTTGTGAACCGTCCACGGCGACAAGCAGCTTCTCCCAAAATCGCGAAGCGCGGCGCTTTTCTGTCTCGCTTTTGGCGCCGGCGGCCCGGAAGTGTCCACGACTTAGGCAATTCAGAGCTCTCGATGGACGGCAAGGCTTAGGTCGCCGGGGAGGCCCCGGGGGCGGAGAGGCCGTTGACTCGCGGATGCTTCCGGATGCGAGCTTCGGGGTAGATTCTCCTGGAGTTGCAGAGCTCAGAAGCTAAATTGGCCGATTCAAACCTGGAACGATGAGCTTTGGTCCCTGGATCGCACGTCTCAAAGCGAAGGCCCTTTGGGTGGTCTTCGTCCTTGTGTGTCTTCAACGCCCAACATCCGCTGCCCAAGCTGAAAATCTGGCGGGCGTCTATCGTGACGAGCAGATCACGGTCGAACTCGGTCCGCCTTCGGAGTCACCAGGGCGGACGACCTACGCCGGCACGATCCAAATGGGCGAACGGAAGTTCCCGTTGAAAGCGGCGACTCAAGCCGGCCGCTTGCGTGGAACCTTCGAGAGCGAAGGCGCTTCCTTTGATTTTGAGGGATCGGTGGCCGACCGCGTCCTTGTCTTTACCACCGATGGAACGACCTATCGTTTGAAGAAGCAGCCGACCAATCCGCTCGCGCGCCCGGCAGCGCCGAGTAATCCTCTGGCGTCTGCGGCGTCGCCGGCGTCTGTGGAGCCGCCCGTCTCGCCAGCGCCGCCGGAGACGAACACCTTGCCGCAATTGCCGCGGTTGTCTGATCCTGTCCCAAAGCCCGCCGCCCGGTTGCTGCATTTGCGGCGTTACAGTCTCCTCGACCGGGCGACGATGATTGGAGGCGAGGCGTTCAGTCTGCTGATTCCGACGGATTGGCAGATGGATGGAGGCTTAGCATGGCGCATGCATGCGAGCGCCCCGGTTTACATGGCGTTACGGGTTTTTAGCTCGAACCGCACCGAGATGGTGGAAGCTTTTCCGGCGATCCCATTCGTTTGGATGGAAGGAGGGATTCCTCTTTTTCCGGTTGGGTCCACCTACGTGGGCAATGAAGTCGGAGAACCGATCGAAGACCCGGCGACCTACATCACCCGGATCATCATTCCCCGCTTTCGTCCCGGTCTCGCGGGCGTACGCACCATCGGGGCCGAAGCCCTCCCTCTGGTGGCAGAAGCTGTCGGAGAGGGGCCACGCGATGCCAGTGTCCAGCGCAGGACCCGGGCGGCGCGAGTGCGGATCGAATACGCCGAAAGTGGCAAAATGATGGAGGAGGACTTCTACTGCGTTTTGACTGTGATTGACGTTCCCGCTTCGCGGACGACGTATTGGGGTCCGGAACGCAACTTCTCCTTTCGGGCTGAAAAGGGCCGGTTGGACCGTCAGACCGGTCTCTTTCAGGCAATCGTGAGTTCATACCGGGCCAACTTGATGTGGTTTAATCGTTATCTCCAACTGCAGCAAATTCTCGGGCAGATCCAGCTGGACACCTCCCGGCCGGTGGGGGAGTTGGGTCGATATGCGGCCCAGACGTCCGACGAGATCACCGAAGCGCGTCGTCAGATCTACGATCGACAGCAAAGCACTCAGGATCGGATCAACTCCAAGTTTGCTCAAAGCCTCCGGGGCGTGGACCAATATCGCAGCCCGTTCGACCAACGGCCGGTTGCACTGCCCGCTGGCTACCAACAAGTCTGGGCCAGTTCCGCAGGCGATTTCCTGCTCTCAGACGACGCCTCCTTTAATCCGAACACCGGCAAGGCAAACAGCTGGCGCAAGGTCGACCGGGTGGCGCAATAATCCGCCAGTGGGATTGTGCCCACCTTCCGACGGATGAGATAAACCATGCGTTCTTTTTCGTGGAGGCTCCCCATGGCACTCCTCTCCAAAACGTGGTTTTCTGATTTATGCGATTGCGTGGGATCCCCATTCTTCAACCCGTCCCGCTCTTGGATGAGCCTGCCGGCGGCTTGGGATCTCCTCAGCCTATCCTTCAACTCAAAGAACTTCGCGTCGATCAGGTCCGATACCAGGAGTGGAAGGCCAGCTTGAAGCGGAACAAAGCCAGACGCTCTTCCAGTCGCTGACCTCCCATCCTTTCGGATTGACACCGGCGCGGATTGCCGGTCGTATTTCGGCATGTTCCTCCGCTGTCAAGGAGTGACCGGCTGTGCTGCGACGCGGTCGTCCCGCCCCCCCTCGACCCGACTCTCTTTCCGTCTGCAACCTCCCATGCGGCCCCTCAAGCGATAAACTCCCGGCCTTCCCACGTTTGCCTCATGCATTCCCACGATTCATTACGGCGAGTGCGGAAGAAACGAAAGCGGACCAGGAAGCTCTCAGAAAACCGCGAGTTGATGGTCTCGACCGTTGTGCTGGTGGGATGCGGACTGCTGCTGATGGCTTTGGTTACTTACCTCCTGTCGACCCGAGCTTGCCACGCGCCATCCTTTTTGCGATGACCTGACCGCCATCATCCAGGGCCGCGGGCTCAGCTTTTGGCTGCTTTCCAGCTCGTGGCAGGATGCGCCCAAGGCTCCGCCGCGCCAGGCTGACTAATGCGGCAGATTTGCGAGTTTTCTTTCGATTTGGCGCGAAGGTTCCAAGTGCCTCGGACTGGGCCTTTTCGAAACGAATATGTTACGCCCTGTTTTCAGGAAGCGTTTCTTTTTTATTTTCGCTGAATAGTCAACGCCGGGTGCTGTGTTCCTGAAGCCAACCAACGTCCAGGTTAAACGCAGATGCGATGTCGGATGCGAGGTTCTGATGCCGCTGGAGGGCTGGTGCCGTCCTGGCGTCGCGCCACCGCTTCAACTGGCTGTGGCCGTCCGCAAAAGAGAACGAAGCTCCGTGGTTGTGGTAGGAACCGGGGAAATCGACGATTCTGTCTTGCTCCCCGTTATCGTCGAAGCCAGCCATGTCGACGAAGAAGCAGCCATCGTTAATGCTATCTTCGCGCTCATCGATAAAGACCCATGTTTGACTGGGACCGGGATCGGTCATATCGCTTTGTTTGAGATAAACCCCGAGCCATCGGACCAATCAGATGGTCTCCATGGACCCGATCCGCGCCATCCGTCGCCCCCCACCCAATTATTGATGGAGAAACTACGAAGGCGCACGGCCGTTGTTATCCGCCCGGGTTGATGCCACGCTTCGATCGCCCGGACACCGCCATATTCCGGGGATGAACTGTAATACGGCCAAAGCAGGCTCCGCTTGATGCTTTTCGACGTCCCCAGTTCGATGCGTCGGTGGGCTCTTCCACCGCTGAGCCAGCTGCCCGCGGCCCAATCGGCTGTGTTATCGCAGGCGGTGTTCCCAGCCGCCGCGCCCACCAGGACGATCGGTATTGTCGTCCGCGTATAACCGCCCAGGCCGAGCACATCTGCCAGTTGTGGTTCAAGCAGAGGGCGATCGAGGGTGCGATCTTTCGCTCGGCTCAACGCGGGCAGAAGAATGGTTGCCAGGACCATGAGGATCGATCGCGATCAGCAACTCGAGTAGGTGAACCCAAGGACGAAAGGCCGTATGGCGAGTCGTTGCTTCGATGTGAAATCCATGGCGCAACTGTCGACGCCCTGCTCTCATGGTTGGAGGTTACCACCCAGCACAGCTGCTGGAGAGCAAGCTGGGCCCGAACCAGGCTGCGATCAGGCTGTCCCGTCAGAGAAAACGGAGCAGCCGCTCGTAGGGACAGCCCTCTCGCGAGAGGCGAGAGGGCTAAGTGAGGGCCGTGAGTCCGCGCTTGATCAGGCGCGGTAAAAGCGTTGCGGCAGACCTGCAGCGGCGGGATCGGGCGCGGTCAATAAACCGGTGGCTGCCAGTTCCCACGGTGACCGAGGTCCCGTCGATGAGATCGGTGCTGCCTTCCACCGTCACGGCGCCGAGCTTGGCTTTGACGTCAAGGTAACGGCTTACCGTTTTGCTGGCGGACGAGGTTGAGGAGTTGAGGTGGTTCGTCTCGGGGTTGACCGGGAGCGCGTAAAGTGAACTCGGTTGATTTGCTGTAGGTGGCGTAGGCGCCCAGAGCCGGCAATCGAATTCGTATCCGAATCCACCAATCTTGCTGAAATAGAGGTTGCCATCCTTATCCGAGCCCACGCCAAACGTGTTTTTAGGAATGACAATGGAAGTGGCGGTGTTGGCTAATTCGCGCGGCACGCAAATGTCTGGAGCGCTAAAGCTCTTGCCGCCTGGTTCAAAGATGGAGAGGAAAAGCGAATCATGGGTGGCCACGCCCGTGAACGGGAGCCACTGCAGATTGAAATCGGCGGTGGCGTCGAACGCCTGTGTCGCCGCATAGTTGGCCACCGTAGGCGTGGGTGGCGCCGTGGACGGCAGAGTGACCGTGACTGTTTTGGTGCCGGAAGCCAGCTTGACGGTCACCTTGTAATTGCCGCTCGGATAAGCTGCGTCCATCTCCGCCTCGTTGGCGAACTCGGCGAACAGGGAGAAGTGGCCAAACAGGTTCGTGATGGTCTGAGTGGTGCCGTTTGGCAACTGAACGCTCGCTTCGCTGACCGGGTTTGCGGTTGGACCCGTCACGGAAACGGAAAAGACCGCGGTCAGGTCGGGATCCAGCCTGGGGGCAGCGGCGCTATCCTGGATGTAGTACACACTTTTTGAGACGTTAATAACGCCGGTAAGGAGATTGGTGGAGCCGCTGCACGGGTCGTTTGGATCCGTCGAGCCGGAGCCGGTCGTGAAGGAGCCGGTGTTGTTGACCGGGAGCAGCTCAGCGCCCGATTGGCTTTTGAAGCCAGCCGGTTCGAGCGTCCAGCTAATGGTCGCGTTGGTTGGGAGCTTACCGGAGTAGGTGCAAGTCAGGGTTTTGCCGTCGGAACTCCAGGCATAGGAAAAGTTGGCGGCCACGACGTTGTCGCTCCAGGTGATGGTTTGCATGGGCGCCATGGCGGTCAGAAAAGTGAACGTCACGGCGGTATCCACCGCCACCTGACTCTGACCGGTGAAGGGGACCGAGGTCAGCAGGACCGGAAAGTCGAAGTCACCCGGAAGACCAGGAATATTCGGAAGGCCCCTCGCTTCAGCGCCAAGGCTGGAACGTAAGCCTATCGAGGTGAGAAGCGCCCAAGACAAACAAAAGAGTGCGAAACAGGATCTGCTCTTCATAGTTACTACAACCGTTACAACGGACTTCTGGCTCCGCCGGGCCAGAACAATGAGGCTAGCGGAATCGCGGGAAAATTTCAACCGAAGCCGACGCTCGGCCCCGAGCTTGGGTAAATCAGCCAGGACTAACCAACCTCGCCCTGCGCCTTACGCCCCGTGGGCTGCCGGCCGCGAACGGGCCAGGTCAGGTGTTATCGTTATGTGCTGGAACAGCTTCCACCGAAGCTGAGGCCGCTTCCGCGCCCAGGGTCGAAGGGGCGTCGGCACTGGCCAATCCTGGCTGCTCCGTCGTTTCAGGCGAAGCTTCCGGCTGGCTTTGTGCGACTGATGTCTCACCCGCGTGAGTGACACCTTCAACGTCGGCCGCGGCGGACGGGGCCGAGGTTGCTTCGCTAGCGGCTGCTGGTTCCGCCTCGGTTGTCTCTTCGGCCGTAACGACAGCTTCGGCGGCAGCGTGAGCGCTCTCAGCCGTGGCCGCTTCACCAGTGCCGGTGCCGGCCGCCGGTTCT
>JAXMHN010000045.1:0-59051 GCA_046346765.1 Verrucomicrobiota bacterium
AGGGGATCTACGCCAACGCTGACGGGGCAGGACGCGCTTGGGAGCGGCCCTGCTCGCTGGAACTGCTGCCGCGCGACGATGCCGGAGGTTTCCAGGAGAATTGCGGCGTCCGCATCCGCGGTGGGTTCAGCCGCTCGCGAGACGATCCGAAACACTCGTTTCGGTTTTACTTCCGGTCCGATTATGGCGTTTCGGTCCTGCGCTACCCGTTATTTGGTTCGGCGGCGGGCACCTCGATTGATCAGTTTGACCTGCGGACAGCGCAGGACGGCTCGTGGGCCTACACCGGCACGCGCGATGGTCATTTCATTAACGATCCCTTTGTCCGGGACACATTGCTGGCCCTGGGCCAGCCGAGCGAGCGCGGCAACTTCGTTCACCTTTACATCAATGGGCAGTATTGGGGACTCTACAATACGTGCGAGCGTCCCGAAGCGAGTTACGCCGCGAACTACTTTGGCGGCGAGAAGGAGGATTACGATGTGCTCAAGCCGGATCCGCAGTCGGGCTATGTCATGACGGTCACAGATGGCAATGACCTGGCTTGGACTCAACTCTGGCGAGCTGCGACCAATGGTCTGGCCGATGACGCCGCCTATTTCGCCGTCCAGGGGCGGGCGCCTGACGGCCGCATCGATCCGGCCGGAACAAACCTTCTCGAGGTGGTCAACCTGATCGATTACCTGCTCACGATCATCTGGACGGGCGATTACGACGGGCCTATCTACGGCGACCTGAATGACGGCTTCCTCAATAACTACTATGCCTTCCGCTCGCGCCGCAATCCAGGTGGATTCCGCTTCGTCACGCATGATGCGGAGCTGTCTCTCGGAGACGTCAACGAGAATCGCACCGGCACCTCGACCCGAGGCGATCCAGGCCGCGGCGATGGCCCGGACCGTCTCAACCCCTACTACCTCTGGACGCGGTTGAGCCCCAATCGGGAATTCCGCACGCTGGTGGCGGATCGGATTCAGAAGCATTTCTTCAACGGGGGCGCGTTGAGCACCGCGGCCTGCCTGGCGCGGTTTCAAGCGCGTCGTGACGAGATTGCGGGCGCGGTCGTCGCAGAATCGGCGCGTTGGGGCGACGCCCAGCACCCAAACGATCCGATCACAGCGGCCGAATGGAACGAGGCGGTCCAAGACAAGCTGGCGAATTATTTGCCGAGGCGCAGCGCCATTGTCCTGCGTCAACTCCAAGCTCGAGGCTTCTGGCCGCCCGCCGTCGGCGCGCCCACCTTGTCGGCGGCGGGAGGAGAGGCTGGTGCGGGGCGAACGCTGGCGCTGACGCAGACGAACAGCGGTGGACAGATCCTGTTCACGCTCGATGGGTCGGACCCTCGCAGCCCCGGCGGCGCCATCAGCCCCGGCGCCTTGACTTATCAAGGCGCCATTCCGGTCGAGGGACGACTTACGGTCCGGGCTCGGGTGAAGTCTGGACTGGCCTGGAGTCCGTTGGTTGAGGCGTCCTTTGCGACGGCTCAGGACCTGCACGCCCTTCGCGTGACCGAACTGATGTTTCATCCGCCCGCGCTAGGAGATGTCGACGGCGATGAGTTTGAATTCATTGAGCTGAAAAATGCCGGCGCCACGGCCTTTGATCTCAGCGGAATGCGTTTCGCTTCCGGGATCGAGTTCACCTTCGCCAATGGGACCTTCGCCGCCGCCGGGCAATTCATTGTCCTGGCCCGAAATGAAGCTCATTTTAGAGCCAAGTATCCGGGGATCGCTTTGCACGGGGTCTATTCGGGACACTTGGCCAACTCCGGCGAGGTTGTCACGCTTTCTTCGGCCGACGGGGCCAGCTTTCTCTCCTTTAGTTACGGGGATGGCCCGCCGTGGCCAAGGGCAGCCGACGGTGAAGGCTACTCACTCGTCCCGCTGGAACCGACTGAACCGGGGGAACCGAACGATCCGCATTCCTGGCGCGCCAGCGCTCGAGCCGGCGGCTCACCGGGGGCTGACGACGTTCCCCGCAGCTTGCCGGAACTCCACCTGTCACGCGACGGTGGCCGCGTCCTTCTTTCTTGGCGCCGGGCGTCGGCCGATCTCGTCCTCGAGACAAGTGACGCTCTCGGCCTGGAGCCGATCTGGCAAAGACTCCCCTTTGACGAGGTTGGGAATGCAGAGCAGGTGCGCGTCACGGTCGAGCTGAGTCCGACTGCTGCGTTCTTTCGTTTACGCCAGTCACAACCTTGATCAGGGTGGACAGTGAGCGGGTGTCGGCTTGATATGGCAAGGGGCGCCGTCCGGACGTTCGTTGCCTGGGCAAGGTTGCGATCGATCGGAACCCATGCCATAGTCCGCTGCCGTTGCCCATCGGGCTTCTGACTTTACCAAGTATGATCAGTCAATTGGTGCGATCCGCTCTCTGCGCTGGCTTGCTTTGGGCCTCTGGCCGTGCGCTGGCAGTCTCTTTTGATCCGCTCTCCATCGAGGCCTTATCGCAGCAGGCCGAGATCATTCTCCAGGGGACCATCCTAAGCAAAACCTGCCTGCGCGATTCGGCTGGACGCATCTATACCCGAATGGAACTGCAGGTCTCGGACGTTTGGAAAGGAAGCATTTCGGGGAGTCCTTTCTTGCTCGTCCATGGCGGCGGAATTCTCGGCGACCAGGAAGCGTGCGTTTCGGGCCAGGTCCATTACGATCCGGGGGAAGAGGTGGTTGCATTTCTGACCCGGAACCAACGCGGCGAAGGGGTCACGATTGGACTGGCCCAAGGGAAGTTTACCATCTGGAAGGATCGAGCCACCGGCCTGAAATACGCCGCCAGCGTTGTTCATGGCGTGACGGAAGGGCGAACGGGCGGCGCCGCCCCCCAGAATAGGGCCGGTCAGACTCGCAGCGCCGCCGGCCTGGAACTCACCCGACTCAAGCAGCAGGTCGTGGAGGCAGCCCGATGAGAGGCCAGAAAGGCAACCGTTGGCTTTCGGCCGCGATCGGCATCTATATCAGCGCCGTTAGCAGTCCGGCTTACGTCAGCTATGTCAATGAGACCGGCCAACCTCAGAAATGGAACCTGACGAACCCGAGCTCATTCGTTCACGCCAACGTCGTCAACCGAGACACTCGCGCCGTTCGTTACTATTTGGCGGCGGATGCGTTTTCCCAGGCCAACAAGACGGCTGAACTGAATGCTGCCAGAGCCTGTTTCGATGAGTGGCAGGCCATTCCCGGAACGATCCTGCGGTTCGAAGAAGCGGGGCAGATGAGCGGCTCTCTCGATGTCAACACGGCCGATAACACCAATTTGGTTTATTGGACTAAAACAACCACGATCGTGAATGGCGGGCTGGACAATATTCGGGGAGCGACCGGCGTCACCTTTTTCGACGTCTTCTCGGACGGGACCCGCGCGGAGGCCGATATCGTTCTGAATGGAAAGGATTACCTCTGGATGACTGATTTCAATAACGCCGCCAGCCAGGCGCAGTTCATTGAATCTGTCCTCCTTCACGAGATTGGCCACTTCATTGGGTTGGCCCATTCACCGGCCATCGCTTCGACCATGTTCCCACGCGGCGCCGGCGGCGTGGACGTGCAGGCGGGCCTTTCCGCTGATGAGATTGCCGCGGCGCACGGCCTTTATCCGGCTGCGGGCCTTCCCGGCACCTTGGGCGGATTGATCGGCGCCATCACGAAGAACGGCAGCGCCGTCGCCGGGGCCATTGTCAGCGCCGAAGACAACCAGGGTAACCTGGTCGCGGCCACCGTGACTCGGGTCAACGGGCGTTACGATCTCCCCGCGCTGCCGCCCGGTCAGTACCAGGTCCGGGCGATGCCGCTCGATCCGCTCAATGTGAACTGGACGCTCTTTCGCGCCCCGGATGTGGCGGTCGATTTTCCGGCCGCGGATGTCAACTTTCTGCCCACAGGCAATAAGGCCGCCAGCGTCAACGCGGGCGCGTCCACGACGGTGGATTTTGCCGTGTCTGCCGGCACGCCGGCCTTTCGGATTGGCCGCCTGGGCGCGCCACGCCCGGAACCGTTTCCGATTGAAGTATTGAACTACCCGGTGGCTGTTCCCTTCGGCAGCACCGACGTGACGGTGGGCGTCTACACCATCGAAACGCTCAGCACCAGCGCGCGTCTGCGCGTCTCGGGGTTGGGCTTGACCTTTGGCGAAACCAGCTTCCGCTCGGACGTCATTCCAGGGTTGAACCCGCCGCTCAACCTGATCGCTGTCCCGATCCATATTGCCTCGGACGCGGTCCCGGGCATGCGCACGCTCATGGTCGAAGATGGCGAGAGCGTCGCTTATGCCAATGGCGCTTTAGAACTCTCCCCTCCTTTTCCGGACTACAACTTTGACGGCTTGGACGATCATTTCCAGCACCAGTACTTCGCCCGATGGACCGCGCCGGAGGCCGGTCCGGATCAGGACCCTGACCACGACGGATTTAACAACGCCGCCGAATACATCGCCGGTTCCAATCCGGGAGACCCCCAGTCGGTGTTGAAAGTCGAAAGCGTCCGGCTCGACGCCTCTGGCGCGACCATTGCCTGGCCAAGTGCACCCGGGCGGCGTTACCAGGTGCTCAGCCGCCCCCGTCTTGACGCGCTCCGCGGCTGGCAACCGGTCGGTTCACCGGTCCTGGCCACCGGGGACAAGACCGAATTCCTCGATAAATCTGCGACGACCATTTACCAATTCTATCGCGTCCAAGCCGTCCCCTGACCGGCAAGAAGAGCCGCTGAACCAGAGACTCTGACGGCGGTTGGATTGGGACGCCACCGGGCGCTTGAATGGCCGGACCGGTCACGGGCTTTGCGCTACACTCACGGAAAGTTTATCCTCCATCGGAGTGATTACCAAGCCGGCCTGCTCGCGTAGGGCCTTCTCCAGAAACTTGATGAGACCCGTTCTTGTGACCCGGGCCAGACTGAGGCTGATCTGCGCTTTGCTCGCTTTCACTTCCGTGGCCAGCACCAGTTCTTTGCCGACGTATTCACGGTAAATATCGAGCGCGACCGCCACGGGGGTGTTCTGCAACTGGACGCCGCCAGGGATCTCATCGGAAGGCCGCGGAATAGACGCTGCCGGAGATATCTCCGCTGGGGTGGCCGCCGGTGGCTGGACGGGGTCCCCCGCCTGGTTACGCGGCTGTCGGCAGCCGACGTTCAGCAGGGCGACCACGAAAACAAGCAGCAGCAGACGATTCATTCGAGATGGCGACAATACTCCGGGTCCAATGCCCCGGACGGTCTGGCATTTTCCCGCCTCGGTCAAGCCCCAGTACGGTGATGCTGCGGCGCCTGCGGTGCCCCTCGGAAGCACGCCAGCCTTGATCTTGTCCGCGGCAAGGCCAGAATCGCGCCAACCGAACATCATGATAACCGAACTCGCTCTCAAAGGAGGTGCTCGATGAACCCACGGGTGGCCTGGCGCATCGCCGCCATTGCCGGATTGCTGGCCGTCGCCCTCGGCGCTTTCGGTGCCCATGGGCTCAAGGACATTCTCGCGAAGCACCAGACTCGTGAAATCTGGAATACAGCCGTGTTTTACCACGCGATTCACGCCGTCATGTTATTCGTCTTGTCCAGCCGCAGCCCAGTCTCGACCGGCGCCTGGTGCGCCTTTCTGGTCGGGATCGTCATCTTCTCAGGTTCGCTTTATCTGCTGGCCCTGACGAATCAACGCTGGCTCGGAGCGATCACCCCCCTGGGCGGAGTCAGTTTTCTGTTGGGCTGGCTTTGGTTGGCTGTTTCGCCGGGAAACCGCCCGTGAATCAGAGCCATGGGCAAGCCCATTGACCAACCGAGCCCAGGTGGCCTCGGTGAGCAGGGGGGGAAGCAGGGCAGATGTCGCTGGCCGACCGGTTACGGTGCCAGCGAACGAGGCTGATCCGCGGTCAAAACCGGCGTATTCTCGTTCGATGCCTTGTCAGAGGGCGCGGGTGTGAGGGCATCTTCCTTTTGCCAGACATGAACACGCGCGGACACCGCCAGGAGCAGCAACCAAAGCATCATATTCCGCGGCTGGATCAGGACTCGCTCGAGAGTGCTTTGGAGATAATTGCAGCCACATCCCACGGCAATGCCGAGGCTCAAAGAGCCGAGGAAATGATATCGATAAAAGCAAGCAGCCCGGGCATTCCACCAGAGAAAGAGCAGCATGAACAGCAGCAGGCTGAGCAACCCTTGCCAGCCGGTTTCGGACAACACCAGGTAGTAGAGGCTTTCAACGATTCCTTTCTGGTGGCGGGGGTCAATCGTGGCGCCGCCTTCCAGCTCCCACTCATCAATAATGTTGCCATAGGTGAAAGGGCGGTTGATCACGAAGGCGAAATTGTTCCAGCCGATCCCGAGCGGATGATCGCTGACCATGTTGCGCGCGGCCTGGTTGAGCAACACCCGGGTCATGCCGCTCGCTTCGTTGCCATAGTCATTGAACCGCGCTCGGATCGTATCGAAACTCAAGGCCAGACCGAGCAGCCCGACTGCGCCCAGCACTGCCAGCGACGCGAGCCGGCGGCGAGTCATCCGATCCCATAAGCTCAGCATCGCCACGCCCATACTGCCGGCCGCAAAGATGACAATCCCACCCCGCGAAAAGGTGGACTCCTGGATGAAGGCGCAAATCAAATAAACGGCGAAATAGAAGTTGGACCAACGACGCGCGGGCCCAAGCGCGACCGCTAACAGGACCAGCCCAAACATCGTCACGAACATCGAGAGCGAGTTCTGGTGTTCGAAGGTGCCGTTCACCTGATAAACCCCCAGCAAATATCGCTGCCGCATCACGGCCAGGAATTGCACCAAAACGGTCCCGCTCATCGCGAGCAGAAACGTTTCCATCTCCTTCTCCGAGTCCAGGAAATTGTATCCGGCAATAAAGACGATGGCGATTTTGAATGCCTTCAATGCCGCCATGCAGACGAAGTTCGCGCTGGGGGCATTGACGATCGAGACGAAGCTTAGGGCGCAATAGGCGAAATAAAGGAACAGCCCTGGCGGAATCAATCGGAACTCGCGCCAGTCTTGCAGCGCTCGCGCCAGGACTAGCGCCAGCGCCACCGCCTCGACGAAATAGAAGTGGTAGCCGGTTGCGTGGCCCCGGTAGAAGTGTGCGGTCAGATCCAGGGAAGCGAGGGTCAGTCCCCATTCTTCGGGTTTGAAGATCCCGCTCGGAATCATGAAACAGAGGACGGCAAAGCCGAGCCGCTGTAGGTGGCGGCGGCCATTCATCAGAAGGCCCGCAGCCGGAGCGGCAAAGCCAAAGAGAAACAGCAGACCGGCAATTTTCTCGAGCTCTCGAATCTCCAAGCATGACAGGCTTACCCAGTCAGGGCGGTGGCGGCAATCGGGCTTTCCTCTAAACCGAGGGCGCGGGGAACCGGCAAAAACAAAACGTGGTTATCCCCGATCCTCATTCTCTCGACGCGGCTTAGAATCTTCTCCCGGAACGAAAATGGCCTGCCTGGGAGCGTGGCCCCGTTCGAAGACGAACCCATGCGCATCGCCCATATCCTCCGAAAATATCACCCGGCCGAATGGGGAGGCACCGAGACCGCCGTCAAGCGGCTCCTCGACGGCTTACGAGCGCATCAGGCGGAAGTGATTGTCTACTGCCCAGATTGTCAGCGGACGGGGTCCGACCCGCTCGAAGAAGCGGGTCATCCCGTGGAAAGATACCGGGCGTTTTTGCCGGTCTGGGGCCTCGGCCCGGAGCAGAAGCGGCAATTGGTAGCGGTGGGAGGAAATCTCATGTCCTTCGATCTGATTTGGAAATTGCAATGGGCCCCGGGTCTTTCGGTCATTCACACTCACGCGCTCAATCGACTCGGCGGCATCGCCGCGGCCATTGCCCGGGTGCGCCGGATTCCCTTCGTCGTCTCGATTCATGGCGGTGTCCTCGACCTGCCAGAAGCGGTTAAACGCAAGCTGCTCGAGCCCCTCCGGGGCGGCGTGGAGTGGGGCAAAGTCTTCGGTTGGATCCTCCGATCCCGTCGAGTTCTGGACCAAGCCGACGCGATCGTGACCTGCAACCGCACGGAAGCCGCTCTTTTAAAGGAAAAGTTTCCGGACAAAATCATCTATCCCCAGCCACATGGGGTGCCCGCCGCCCAATTCCTGCGCGACCAACGCCCTGCAGCGCGGGAAGCTTTCCCACAAATCATCGGCCAGAAACTGCTTCTGGTCTTGGGGCGGCTTGATCCGGTCAAGAACCAGTCCTGGCTGGTGCAGCAACTACCCGAGGCATTGCGGAGGCATCCCGATCTCCATCTTCTGTTGGCCGGCGCCTGCACTGATGAAGCCTATGGCAAGCTGGTTGAAACGGAGATTCACCGGCTTGGCCTCGAGCACCGCGTAACGATCGCAGGTGGTCTGCCCCAAGCGGATCCGCGCTTGATCGGATTGCTGCAGGAGGCCGCTCTCCTGATCGTGCCATCCCTTTCCGAAACGTTCGGGCTGGTCATCCTGGAAGCGTGGGCCGCAGGCACGCCGGTCATGGCGACCCGGACTTCCGGGGCGAGCGAGCTGGTGCGCGCGAGAGAGAACGGTTGGTTTTTCGACCTGGAGGATCCGTCCTCGTTTCACCGGACTCTAGCAGAAGTGTTGGAAGATCCCGAACAGGCGCGCCGTTTGGCCGCGGCTGGGCAGCAGAGGGTCAGGGCGGAGTTTGATGACACCGTTTTGGCCGGTCGTCTCAAGCATTTGTATGAGGAACTGATCGGAGAGGCATGACTCCCATGCGCTATGTTATTTTGCGCGATGACGATACCAACGGCCTGACGCCAGTGGATTACCTGGAAACTCTTTATCGTCCTTTCCTCCGGCAGGGCCTTCCCATCAGTCTGGCGGTGATTCCCAGTGTCCGCACGGACATTACTTATGGACGCAACGTATTGGAGGGCTTTTTACTCACTCGCAATGGGACAACCGACCCAATGGTGCCGATCGCGGCCAACCGACAGCTCACCAGTTATTTGCTCGCTAATCCAGGCTATCATATCGCGCAGCACGGCTATAACCACGAGTTTGTGCAGGGAGACTGCGAATTCGAACAGAACCAGCGCGCGGACGTCGTGCGCCGTCTCGATCTCGGTGCCGAGCATTTGAAGGCAGCCGGCTTGGGGACACCGCCCGCATTCGTGGCGCCCTATGACCGTTTCACTCGCACCAGTCTCAGGGAGGTTGCGCGCCGATTCGCGGTGATTTCGACCGCCTGGTTTGAACTCGGACGTCTCCCGCGTTCCTGGTGGCCCCGCTATTTGTGGCGGAAAGGGAGGGGCCAGAGTCATTTTCGTGTCGGAGGCACAACGCTGTTGAGCCATCCGCCCTGTCATCTTTCCTGTCGACGTCCTTACGGTAACATGTTGGAGGAAATACGCCGCAGCATCTCCAGCCGCCGGCTGACCGTCCTGGTGACCCACTGGTGGGAGTTCTTCCCCAAACGACAGCCGGACACCGCGTTCATTGGCATCCTCCATCGGCTGGCGGAATACTTGGCCGGCGAGCGACAGCTCCAGGTGGTGACCTTTCGGGACGTTGCTGATGGAACCGTGCCGCTCAATGAGTTGTAGTCCGAGCGCCGCGCCGCTGCATACCCGACGTTCACCTACCCTCCACTGCACGAGGATCCCTCGACCGCTTGACATTGAGCGCTGGTGGAAAGGGACGATCTCGGCCGGGCAACCGCAGGCCGTCATCCCTGCATTGGAGCGCCTCGCCATCAATACCCGCACCTTGCTCCCTGGCCTTGATGGCGTCGCTGGCGGTCTTTGCCATCGTCCCAGCGACCGAAATCGGCGTGCGCGACGTTCTGTCCTAAGAATCTGCCCGTGTTGTAACAATACGAGCAGCTCGAGGGTTTAACTCCGGGGCACGTCACGCCGTTCGACATCGGTCGAGTGCCTGAATTGCCGGGGAGCCAGGCACGCAGCTGTGACGCCACCGACTATCTTGGTGGCCTTTTGAGGATTGAGAATGAGACGACTTTCGAATCTTGGTTGGATCTTGGCGATCATTGCCATCCAGGCCCAGCGGGGCGTCATTAGCGGTCAAAGCGACCAGACCCTGGCCAAGCAGCTCTTTGATGAGGACGTTATCCCGAAGATCCAACTCGACATTTCAGCAGAAGGCCTGGAACGGTTGCGGCAGCGGCCTCGAAAATACGTTGTGGCAACCGTCCGCGAAGGCGCCAAAACCTACACGAACGTTTGTGTTCGTCTCAAAGGAGGGCCGGGAAGCTTCCGGTCGCTTGACGACAAGCCCGCGTGGACCTTGAACTTTGGAAGGCAAGCTCCCGGTCAACGTTTCCACGGCCTCAAGAAGTTCCATCTCAATAACTCGGTCCAGGACCATACCTATCTCTGTGAAAAGATCAGCCGGGAATTATTCGATGCGGCTGGGGTGCCAGCGCCGCGGGCAGGACACGCCTGGGTGCAAATGAACGGCCGGAACCTGGGCTTTTACGTGCTGATCGAAGGGATCGATAAACACTTCTTCAAGCGGTATTTCACCGATACCGGCGGCAATTTGTACGACGGCCATTCCGGCAACGACGTGACCGGCCGAATGGGAACCAATTCGGGTGATGTCCGAACCAATCACGTCGCCCTCCTCGCTTTAGCGCGGGCCGCGCGCGAACCTGACCTTGAATTGAGGCTGGCTCGACTTGAAGAGACGTTGGATGTCGATCGCTTCCTTTCATTCCTGGCGACGGAAGTGATGCTCTGCCACTGGGACGGTTACGCGATGAATCGTAACAATTTTCGCGTGTTCCACGATCGGGACAAGAATCGGATGGTGTTCCTTCCTCAAGGCGTCGACCAGGTGTTTCAGCGCCAGAACACGCCGGTCTTTCCTCCCATGGTCGGCTTCGTCGCCAAGTCGGTCCTTGAAGTCCCCGAACTGCGGACACGCTACCGCGCGCGCATGGCCGAACTCCTGACCAACGTTTGGAACGTCAAGGTCCTGACCAACCGGCTCTACGAGGTGGGGCAGAAGGTTCAGGCCAGCATCGCTGAAGGCCGCTCCCCAAGCGAGGATAGCTACCAGGAACGCGTCCATGCTCTAAGCCGGCGCGTGCAACGGCGGGTTCGCGAACTGGAGCGGGCGTTAACCAGCCCCGCAGCGGCCCCGCGATTCGATAGCGATGGCATCGTCCAGCTTTCCGATTGGCAGCCAAAGATCGACATCGGCAGCCCCTCTCTCCGCAAAGAACAGCCTGATCAGAAAAGCACTTGGCTTTATATCGGCGCCGGCGAAAAAGGTGCCGGCTCTTGGCGCACGCGCGTGGTGCTCGACCGAGGCCGCTACCGGTTCCACGGCCGCATGCGCCTGCAAGACGTGGTGCTCGACTCAGCCGATCTCAAATCGGGAGCAGGCCTGCGCATTTCGCGCGGCAAGTTCGCCCGGCAGCTGAAGGACAGCCTTCCCTGGACGACCGTCAGCTTTGACTTCACCGTCAACCAAGACCGCGCCGAGGTCGAATTGGTTTGCGAATTACGCGCGGCCCAGGGCGAAGTATGGTTCGACGAAGGCTCCCTTCGCCTGATCCAGCAGGAACAGTAGCGGCCCCGTTCGGCGCGTTCGGCAGCACCGTGCCATCCGCAGCTCTTGCCCTAACTAAAATGCAGCGCCAGCGAGCGGCTCGCTGGAATCGCGCCGCTTTTCCGGCAACCCTGCCTTGGACAAGCGCCTGCGGATAGCCTACGCTCAGCGTGATGAGCAGGCGTCCAGATTCAATCAGGACACGTCTGTGGCGGGGACGGTTGGGGATAGGACCACTGCCGCCGGCCATAACAAAGGACGGCCGCTCGAGGCCCGAAGCGCCCTCGACTGGCTCCAGACACAACCCGCGACTATGAGCGGTCTTTTTTTCAATCTGGGCCGCAGCGTTGGTTATGCCGCTATTCCTGCCATTCGCAAATCGAAGTCGGTCTGGAAGAGCTTGACCGGGGATGAGGCCGAGTCGGTCCAGGCCCAGCAGGAGTTCGGGCGGGCCCTGGCGGCAGAGCTGCGGCTGAAAGTTCGCCTGAGTCAAGATGTCGCGGAACGGACTCAGCTACAGAAGATCATTGATCGGCTTAGCGCCCGGTTGCGCAACAAAGAACGGACTTTTAGGGTCGAGGTGCTGGTTGACGCAGAACCGAGCGCGCTAGCCTTGCCTGGGGGCTTTATCTTCATCAGCACCGGCTTGCTGGACTTCTGCGAGCGCAATGCCGATGAACTCGCTTTCCTTCTCGGGCACGAGATCGGCCATGTCGTCCGTGGGCATGCGTTGGAACGCGTTCTGAAGCGCATCGGAACCGAAGGGCTCTCCGCTGTTTTGAGCCGCGGCTTGCTTAATCCCGCCCTACGGGAAGCCGGCCTGAAATGGCTCGAGCAATCACATTCCCGGGAAGCGGAACTGGACGCGGATGAGTTCGGCATGCGCGTCGCTCTGGCCGGAGGTTATGATGGACAAGCGGCCTTGCGCCTGCTTGATCGGATCGCAGCCCGCCGCAAAACTCTCAAGGTCCTGGGCCACTACTTCTCTTCACATCCTGCCGAGCCGGACAGGGCCGCCCCCCTCCAGGCCCTGCTGAAGTAAGACCGCTGCCCCAGCTGAATCAGAATTTCCACGGTGCGCGGACCGGCGCCGCAGAGCTTCCGGGAATCGCCGACATCACTTGGGTAGAGCCGCTGTGGGCCAATCGGTGCGCAGGTTTTGAGACCGCACATACGTGAGGAGATCATGGACCGAGAGGATTTGGGGCGTTCCCCACTGCAGATTGACAAACCAACGGATTTCAGTCTGCTCTCCATCCGAGAAATCCACGATGAACTCGACCTGCCGATCGAGGCGACGCCAGATCTGACCGGCTCGGAAAACCACCCCGACGTCTATGGAGGTGGGCAGGTGGTAGGCAGCTTCGCTCGGGAATGGCACGGAGAACGCCGTCCGATCCTCCTCAAGGCGTTGTTCCAGCCGCAATGGGCCTCCTGGCATCTCGGAAGCTCTCTCGTGGTGAGCATTCTGGGGAGGAACCTGGGCAGCTTGCCACGCTTTCAGCCGTTGTCGCAACCTGCGTTCAGCTTGTTTTCCACTCATGATAGGATTGAAACCTGAGCGTCTACTAAGTCGGAACGGGCCGATTGGAGGAAGAAACTGGGACGGCCGGGAGCCGGTTGGGTAAGGCGACAGGCGTCTTCTCCCCGATTTCTCCTGGAGATGCCCGTTCGACGTTGCCCACCATCGCAAATGCTTGCTCGATTCCCCGCTCGATCATGCGAGATGTGCCTTCCCCGCCGGCCGGCTTTGCACACCACGCGCCGCGCAAGCGGCTGACAGCTTCCGCTTCTGCGGGCAGCAACATCAGGCTAAAAATCAAAACTGGCACCGACACAAAAGGCGACTCGTCCCGTAGCCAGCAAAGGACTCCCAGTCCGGACAGTCTGGGCATGCGATGATCGAGCACCAACACGTCCGGGTGGGGAAAAGCAGTTCGATCCTGATACTTGCCCTCGCCAAGCACATATCGGATTGTCTCCTCTCCATCCGGAACGACCAGCAATCGGGCAAGTCTGCTCAAGTTTCGACAACTCCGACGTATGAGGATGATATCGTCGTCGTTATCGTCTGCCAACAGTACGACCAGGCGATCGGGAATTGCCGTCATAAAGGGAGAGTGCCAACCGGCGACCTGCTGTTCTCGGTGGGTGCATCTGGCCGGAGTCTATCAACCTTTCCCCGGGTTGGCTATCAGGAAATGGTTGAGATTATTTCGCTCCGCTCAAATTTCAGCACCATCAGTTTCCGGAACCCTCGGCTTCTGAGCGTGTTGCACGCCTCCGGTACTCCTCGATCTGCCGCTGCAACGCATCCATGCGCGCCTGCAACTCGGCTAAATCCTTCTCAAAAGTGCGGCACCGGTCGACTAATTCTCTGATCTCCTTTGACCGCTCGTTATTCGGTCGAGTTGTGTCCTTCTCCTCCATGAATCAAGGTAAAGGCGCTTTCGCCAGGGACAACGATGAGCCGCCACTCCAGAGAAAACCCCACTCGCATGGAAGCCCGCCCCGACCCCCATCGGGCTCGCCCCGAGCGGATGCGCCTGGGATTCTGAGTCAGGCGTGCACCCAGAGGTACTCCCCGATGCACTCCGCCAGCCGCTTCACGAACCCAATCGCTTCGTCCAGCCCGCCCGGGAATTCTCGGAGCGGAAAGGAAGGTTCGTCCAGGTCGACTACCTCACCAGACTCGAATGTGTGCCGGATTAAGCGGTCCAGCTGGTCCCTCAGTTGTTCTTCGCTGGCGCCAAGAGCCAGCGCTGCAAAAGCCCAAAAGCTCCCATTCTTGAGATATTTCAGGCCGTCGGCGACCGCATCCGATGACAAGAAAGAAGTCGAGGCAAAGCTCTCGTGAATGCAGTCGCCGATCCAAGCCAGGTCCGATTTCGCCATTGCCGTCCGCTGCAGGACCCTCAAATCGATGGCATATGGCCGTGCCCTTCCAAGCTCCGGTTCCTTGGCCAGATAGCGCTTCGTTAGCTCATCAATCAATCGTTCCCGGATAAAGCGGTCCAGGGCGCTGAGAGCCGACAGGAGCGCAGCGCGGCCGGTGGCGATGACCTGTTCACGGCCGGCGCACTCGTCTTTGACTTGGCGATGGAGATTCAACAGCGTCCGCGCCTCGGCCATTCTGACAGCGAATCGGGAAGCTGCAGAGTCATGCGGAGGGAGATCGTTGTGGGCGAAGAAGCGCTCGCCATGACGAGCAGCCGATGTCAAGTGCGCCATAGTCGATTGGAGCGGGAACAAAGCCACGCCCTGCCGAGCCGATGAGGCTCGTTTGATCCGGCAGGCACACGTCAGGAGCAGCGAGGATCGAGCAAGAACGCTGCCTAAGACGCTGAGCTTGGTCGTTGTTGAGAACTGTCCTGGGGATGGACACCTGTGGTCCCCCCCCGATGACACGATGACAAGCGGCCGAAGCGGAAGCGGTCTTCTGGTCAAATTCCCAAAGCGCGTCGGGGAGATAAACCTTGGAAGTAGGAGATTGGGCAGGTGGTGCGCGATAGAGGGTTCGAACCTCTGACCCCTTCCGTGTCAAGGAAGTGCTCTACCACTGAGCTAACCGCGCAGATAGACTCGAAAGACCGCTCAGAACCGTTGATTTTCATGGCCTTTAGCGAGCTTACCGAGGGCTAGAAAGTATCCCATCTCAGAGAGCTGGCAAGCCGAAAAACGCACCGATAGCGGGGTCGATGAAGCAATATTTATCGGCTGATGCTGGCAGGCTTAGTGTGCGCTTCGGACACCATCAACGTATTGGGCGAGCGTCAGGCTCTCGTCCGCCTCGCGCCTTCCCTACGGACTTCGGAACGGTCATGGTTGAACCCAGTCGCTTTTGAACGCAGCCCTGGGGCGCATCCGAGGAAATCCTCTACTCGCGGGAGCAGGACCGATTAAGGACGAAATCAAAGCATACTTTGAGGAGAAGCAGGAGGATGACACCTCCACGCGCAATTTAGCAGACAGCCGCTCGTCTGTGCTAAACATGTTTGTGACGGATCGGAGCATCAAGGAGGTTCGGGAGATCACCGAAAGCGAAATTCGTGCGTGGTTGGAGTCCCTTCGTAAGCGCACCAAGCACCTTCCGCGACGAAGGAAGAAGCGGAGATCTCGTTCCGAGAGTGGCAAACAACCATATGGCTCCACAACCGGCCCAGAGAGTCATGTACAGCAGCGAATTGTTCTGTGGAGTGAGTCGCGGAGAAGTTTGTGGAGCAACGGGACAGATGAGCGAGTTGGTCAGTAGAGAGAAACTCGCGATGGCGCGGTGGGAGAGTGGCGAGGAGGATTGTGGCGGATCTCCCGGAATCGAACCGGGAGACGGTGAGGCGTTGGTGGGTGGTGGCGGCTTTGGAATCAGCCGTGGAGGCTATAGCCCTTGTTCGGCGCGTAACTTAGCCAGCAACTGCAGCGCCCGTTGGCGAGCCGCCTCCTTTGTTCAGGAGTTGGCGGTGGCGCGGGAGACGTCGGACTGGGCGGCGGCGGTTTGGGTGCGTAGAGCTGGACTCGGCTGATATTCAAATCTTCTTCGAAACGGTCGATCTGCAGGAGATTGGAAAGTTTGAGCGCTCCAACATTCTGCGTCCCTCGCGGATTTCCCGCTGCAGATAACGGATGACCTTTTGAAGGTCGGCTTCATCGAAGCCCGCGTGGAAGAGTTCACGAGAGCCGTTCCCGATCAAGCGCAGGCTCACGCGCTGGCCAGTGAGCTGACAATACAACGCGTGAGCCTGTTGGATCCGCTGGATCATGGAGTGTGGCGAGTGAGGCCCGTTAACCCCGGCACCTGTTCCATGGCCAACTGCATGGTCTGGGCGCTGATTTCCCGGACTTCGGCTCGAGCTGCTTCCAACCAGGCTGCTCGGGCCAGGAGGCAGACGCTGCGCGGCACTCCCGCCGTCGCGCGCACCAAGAGATCCACCGCCGCCGGCTCGAAGACCTTCGAGCGATTGATCCCACGGCTTCCAGCCCGGTTTTGAGATAGGTCTGGATCTCCTCCAGACTCCAGGTGAGCAGATGATGGGCGCCCAGGCGGGAACAGAGGGCTCGGTGATTGCGCAGTTGAAGCTGACCCAACAGATATTCGTCGCCGATCAACACCAGGGCGAAGGTGGGCTGGCTGGGCAAATTGAGTCCCAGGAGCAAGCGAAGTTCCTCCAACGTGCTGTGGGAGCTATTTTGCGCGTCATCGAGAATGATGACGAGGGTCTGCCGGTCGTGCTCGGAAAGGTAGCTGGAGAGTTCATCCAGATTACGTTCCCGGCGCATGCTGGCCCGCTTGCCCACTCCCCTGGCCAGGCTGGCCAAGAGCCCACTGCTGCTCAGTGGCTTGGGTCAGATTGACCGGGGTGTAGAGGCGGTTCTCCAACTGC
Source organism: Verrucomicrobiota bacterium (assembly GCA_046346765.1). Taxonomy (GTDB): domain Bacteria; phylum Verrucomicrobiota; class Verrucomicrobiia; order Limisphaerales; family SIBE01; genus JAXMHN01. The sequence goes on from JAXMHN010000045.1 coordinate 16,883, forward strand.
CGCACCCACCGGCCGACCAACGTCGATTTACCCATGCCATTGCCTCCGCTCAAGCATGACGCCGCGCAAGGCCACGGTTTGATTCAACAGAGTTAGGGCTCGTTGTTGCGGGGATCGCCACCCATTGTGTTTCCGACAAAGGACCGAAAGGCACGGCGGTGGCGCCCTAGGTTCGGGTGTAGAGTTCGAGGTCATTCATGGCTGGACCTCTCCTCCGTCGATCTGGCTGTTGAGATGGCGATCCACCTTGTGAGCCGTGCCGAAATCTTGCCCCTTATAGCGGACGAAAATTGGGTTCATCACCCACGGATCCAGTTCCAATTGGATCCTGAGACCACGCAAAGCGAGGTTGACTTCGTAGAGGTCGTTGTCGATGCGCACGGTCCCGTCTTTACGCACGACTCGGTCGATGCGGGTGTAGAAGAGCCGGTCCAGGTCCAGTTGGGGATCCAAAGGACGCAGGAGCGGCAAAGCCCGGGCGAAACGATCCTGCGGGCTCTCGCCGATGCCATCGTGAACTCGAGGGTGATAGATCTCCTGCAGCCAACGGGCAAGCTTGCCGTTGAGCTCTTCGAGTGACCTGACTCCTGGCCGGGCAAACGCAGGCCGGCTTCAAAATCCTGCTGTAAGGTCCGGAACATCCTTTCCACTTTTCCGCGGCTCCACGGCTTTCCCGGCCGCGAGTGCACCAGCCGGATGCCTAAGTTGGCGCAGACGATCTTGAGGTGGTGGTTAACGAAAGGTCCGCCATTGTCGCAGATAACTTTGTGCACAAACCCCTGCGCCGAATCCCTTCCTTGAGGCAACTCAAAAGGGCCTGAGTATCGGCCGCCCGTGCGTATTGGGCCTGCGGAATCAATCGGGAATGGTCATCGATGATCACGCACAGGTGAGTGGCCACCGCCTTGGGATGCAGGCTCGGGAAGGACCTGGAGAGAAGTCCACGATCCAGAGGTCGTTCACACCGGGGGCTTCGAATGCTTTGGTGGGACCCGGGATGTTCTGGCGCAGGAGATAGCGGCGACCTTGGGCATCCAGATCGTTCTGCTCCAGCCAACGATAGATCGCCGAGAGACTGGCAGGGTGGCATCGGCTTGTTTCCACTGGCGATAGAGCAGTTTGACCGGCACTCCCGGAAAGGAACGAACCCGTTCCAGGATCCATTGTTGTTGAGCGGCGGAAAGGCGCCGAGGTTTACCTCGGTCACACCGCAGCTTGGGTTTGAGTCCTCGAAGCCGCCCTTCTTAAAGGCGTAATACCAATCTTCGAGGGTGCGTTGGGCCACGAACTGAGGAGCGTCGCCGTCCCCGGGCAGGGGATGAGCAGAGGCCACCTGTTCCAGCGCGGCCGAGAGGGCCAATGCTGCTGGATCAGCTCGATTATTTGTTGAACCAGGCTCAGGCGCCGCAGGGCGACGGCCTCGTGAAGGGATGTGGAGGTATTTTTCATACGCCCCGGAGCCTTTCACGCCGCCGTCCCGGTTCCAAAAACACCGTTTTGTGGGACGGATAACCCTCTGCGCCCGAAGGTAAAACTCAAGCGGGCGGTCGCAGGCAGCGGTGGTTGCCCAAGAGCGAAATGCGGTGGAGTTCGGAAAGAAAGCAGAGCATCTTTGCCACCGAGTCGAATGACTGACGCAAGCTTGCCCAGAGCGAGGCGCCGTCGGAAACCGAGCTTGAAACCAGTTGTCCGAAGGTGTCTTTGAGGGTGGTGACGCGCTTGGTCAAGGCACTCCACGCTCGTTGGAGGCAACCGGCCTCCACGACGCGGGGCGGAGGGTCCAGGCTGTTAGCCTGGATCCTCGCCCTCTTGTCGAAATCCGCTTGCAGTCGTTCCACTCGAATGGGCCGATAGGGTAAGCGGTGGGGTGGCAGGACCGAGAAGCTCAAACCGCAAGGCCGACAGAGGTAACGCTGAATCCTCTCCTTCAGGGTCTCTTCCGGATCGGCGTAGCGTTCGTAGTATCCATGGCGGTGGACGGTCCCCGGACAACCGCAGGGACAGACAGGCCGGATTCCTTTGAGCTGTTCTTCGCGGAGTTGAATCGGGGAGAATCTCCAAAATCCTTACGGCCGATCAAGCCGCTTTCTTCTGGGCTTCCCGTCTCAACTCCAACGGCCCTCCTTCCCACCGTCTAGCCTCACGCTCCCGCTTTAGATCGCACCGCTACAAGAGTCAGAGTCTTAAGAAGCCAAAGAAGCTGGAGGGTTCGAGTGTTGATAGTTACGCCATGATTGTTCGGGGCTTTTGCACGTGGCTGTTGGAAAAGAAGAAACTGCGGGACAACCCAGCGGGATTCATTGAGGCAAAACGTATGACCTCGGCTAGAGGCCGGCCCTTCTGCCGTCGCGAACAGACCAACTGATTAGCGAATCGCCGACCAAGGAGCTCAATTTCATCCAGTATGCGGGTTTCCACGCCGGACTGCGAAAGGAGGAAATCGTCCAGGCCCGCCCAGAGTGGTTCGATCTCGAGCTGAATATCATCCACATCGTGGAGTCCGACGATTGGAAGCCTAAAGACAAGGACAAGCGCACGATCCCGCTGACCAAAGCGTTTCGAGACTTCCTAGTCAACGAGATGTCTGAGGACGGCAAGTTACCCGGACCGTTCTTGATCAAGCCGGACAAGACGCAAGGGAAGGCTCGTTACCGTTACGACTTTCGAAAGCCTTTCGAAGAATACGTTCAGGAGAAAGGCTTTCGCTGGGTTAAGCCGCACGTGATGCGTTACACGTTTGCCAGTTTGCTGGCGATTAAGGGCGTCTCAATCTTCAAGATCGCGAAGTGGCTCGGCGACGATGTTCGAGTCGTCGAACGGCACTATGCTCACCTGCTGCCCCAGGATCCCGACGTCGAGAGGGCTTTTGGTGATAACAAAGCCGCCCCGCCGAAAGAGCCAGGAATTAACCACGCGCTCTGACTCAAGTTTTTCGGGGGGCGCTTAATTCAGGCGCGGCGGCTCCTCGCCGCTTAGTATCCGCGCCCAGGCTCGAGAGATGTCCCCTCGGTCATACAGCTGCAGTTTGTGGCGGTTTACGCGAGGTACGATCCATTTCGCTGCAACCATTTCGTCGAACAACTGTCGACTGCCGATTACGAAAGCAACCTCCTCCGGCCTGAGCCCGAGTTTCAGGTCGGCTATCGGAGTTAATCTGTCGTGCTTTCGCTTCATCGTCTGAAGAGATTCTATGCAAATCGAGCGGGCCTGCTCCGGTCCTCTCGAGAATTAAGAATTTGGCTGACGATTTCATCTAGGCTTATCGTCTCAGAAGTAAGGCAAATTGAGAGGGTCTGATGATAAGACTCCCCGGCCCGAGTCGTCCGAACCTTTGCCCGTTAAGTCGAAGGCGAGGCCCTGGCAGCGTTGGTTCAAACGCGAGAGACGGACAACGCGGCAAACATGGCTGTCCTTGCTACCGGCCTTGGGAAACGTGCCTCGCGGCAGTAGCCGACCGGAGTTTAATCGGGTGCTTTTCGTTGCACGTTAGGAGGAAATACGTCACATCGCGACTCATAATCGCTTGGCGGACCTGCCCCGTGCGCGGTTCTTCGGTGAGGGCCATCGGTCTTGGCAACGCCAGCAGTTGGCAGAGGGGCTTCTGATAGGCGAGCAGGCTTGCCCTGATCAACTGCTGCCGGAGAGTCGGCAACCGAGTCTGATCAATGTGGAGCCACTGGCCGATCGAGGTCTCGGAGTAGTAACTGAGTCCCTGGGAATCGGCCACCGTCGCCAGGAAGAGGTAGAGCGCCCAAGCCGAATGATCGCAGTCCCGGAGATGGCCGCCGCGGACCAGTTGTTGATCAATCCAGCTAAACTGGCTGGGGAGTTGGCGCAGGCGCTCCGGAGCCAGGAGTTTTTTGTTCATCAGGATTTAGGCGAGCGCCCGGCACCATGCCGAGAATCTCGTGTCCCCTGGCTATCAAACGGAGGCGAGTCGAAGCGATGTCCTCTTGGAGCGTACTGGTGGTTAACATGGAGATAAGTCCCACCATCAGAGGATGTTGGATGAAGCAGTCTTCTTGTGACGGTTCCGTAACTAACTCGAGGTTAAGCTGCTTGGGAGCAACGGCTTGGGCCGAACAGTCCTCTTGTAACGTACTCTCGGCTGGCGGGGCCTCTTTTTTCCAGTAATCCGGATGGGCTTTGCGCCAAGCGCGAACCCGTTCCACCTCCTCTGGGCCGCGCCAATAATCCTGATTACCAGATTGAGCCCGCCAACGGGCTTGGCTCAGAGCCTTGCTGGCTTTCTGGCAATCGGTCTTTGAGCAGAACCGTTGGTAATACCGACTCCGCGGATCCGGGAGGAACAACTCTTTGCAACACAGGCATCTGCGGCGTCGGCCCTGGGGCATCATAAAGCGCGCCGTTGCCTGCCTGAACCACTGCGCCGCGACAAGAATACCGAAAAGAAAATTCCCCGCCGAAGAACACGGAGTTGGAAGAAGGAAGAACCATTTAGAGAAAAGTGCTCCAAGAAACCGATCAAGAAGATGGCGCCGTTTCAAACGGCCCACCTTGGCTCCCTTTCAGAACGCCGCTGACAGCCAGCAAAACGGTTTTTGACGGATGAAGTGTATCTCAGCAGGCCCATTTGCGTTTAGGCAAAAGAACTGGTGGGTTGGTAACTAACCGAGAAACACAGGAAGTCGTATTCTTTAAATACGTTTATGAAACATAAAGAAATATCTCAGTCATCATTTTCCGCTCGTGCATGGCCTGATTTTAGGTGCTTTATCCAAGCACTGGTCCTAGTTGCGGCATTGGTAGGGTTCAAATCCTCCGCAGAGGCGTTGGAGTACCTCGTCCAGCTTGATGGCTTCAACGGAGAACGAATCGAGGGAGTCGTGGATACCTCTGCCGATACGTTCACTCTCCGGTCCTGGGCCAAGGTGTTCGCCGGGACGGACAGTTGGGTCCCAAACCTACAAGCTTATCCTCTTGTTCTCCACGCATTCAAGCAGGACGGATCATGGTATGACGTGCCCGATGATTGGGATGGAACTTTGACCGACTGGGCATTCATCCAATCGGTTGGAGAGAAACTTGAAAACATCACATGGACAAACGGATCACTACCTTACAGGTGTGCTTTCAAGAATGCCGCTTGTGGATGGGGCGGATTCCGGAGTCAACCGAGCGAGCCAATAATCCGCAGCCCCAATGCCTTCAACAAATCCTCTTTCATGTACTTCCCGTACGGAGATGGTAGTGCCGTTGGCGACGTTCCATTTCAACGAATAAGCGTTCAATCTATAGATCGCGGCCCCAATGCGACACTGAGTGTAAGGCTTTACGGAAAAGTTCCGCACGTCATCTTGAAGGCGCTTCCCGGATCGGACTGGGGTGTTCAATGGACCGCTGATCTTGCCTCACAGTGGTGGCAGGACCTGGCGCAAGTCAGCATCGGTCCGAACGGGACGGGTGAGTTGATCGATCGCGGCACCACCACATCGGATTCTATGCGATTTTATCGGCTTCAGCTCCTTAACTACGGAACCAGGTAGAATTTCGACTACTGATGCTCACTTCGAGCACGCCCGGTTGTTTGACAGAGAAATGTAACTATTCCGAGCCATTCACGTTGAAGTGAGCAGGCGGATAGTTTCGCACAAATCACATGATCGAATGCAACCAACCCTGCCTGAAGCAATCAAAATCGTAAACACTCAACCCAAAAGACAGCGCGTATGCATGAAGGGGTTTTTCACAATGTAGGGCGTTGACGAGTGATAAAGGACATGGCAGGTGTCAGGTTATCTTCGCCCATGGCAGACTGGAAATCGGTCAGTGATCGGTGTTGAGGCTTGGGATGGTGCCTACGCCAGTGCGTGAAGAGGCTGATGACCAAGCGTCGGAGCATGCCGAGAGTCCACAACCCCTTCGTTCTGCGAACGCGGCATCGGTCCTCGTTGAGTGAGACGTCCAGGCGCTGATGAGTTCCGTTTTCAACGCCCCAAGCCAGGCGGTTACTTTTGAGCCATTGCGCTGCGCACAGTTGCTCCGGGGCCAAGTCAGTGATCAAGGCCACCGTTTCGTCCTTGCGTCCAACATGCTGGCGAGTCAACAAAGCGACCTGAGCAACAAAGGGGAACCCGATGTCCTCGGCCGCCGTGGATCGACTCTCCAGAGTGCGGCTTTCAGGAACGCCCCGATTCTTTTCGAGGGTGCGTGCCCGGGTGAGAGTCGAGTTCAGAGGGGGAAAAACCCGTTGGAGGGACGGGCACGATGCGCTCAATATTTTGGCGCAGGGTGGCCTGGTTGTTCTTTACGGTCAGCAGATAATGCGCTCCGTGCTCCATAACCAACTCTCGGGCGGTTTGATCGATTGAATGTTTCGGTGGCTCGGAGAGATTGGCGTTTGGCTGAGGGGTCTGTGGGCATAGGTGTAAAGTAATATTTGCCTACTAATCTTTTCCATCGCCCGCACCTGGCAAGCAGAATCTGCCGATCTATCCGATTTGTACTCATTGAGTTGTGGCCATGCACGGCCTGAATGCGTCAAACGCAGTCCAATTTGCTTTACATATCAGGTTTATTTTGCTTTACGCTTCCGGCATTCAGTTTTGCGAGTTCCAGCAAATCCGCGACCCGAGCAATGGCGCGGCCCTGAGATTGTTCCACGAAGGGGTCCTTGGTGTAGCGGTGCGATCTAAAGCGGGAGCGTGAGGCTAGACGGTGGGAAGGAGGGCCGTTGGAGTTGAGACGGGAAGCCCAGAAGAAAGCGGCTTGATCGGCCGTAAGGATTTTGGAGATTCTCCCCGATTATCCGCGAAGAACGCTCAAAGGAATCCGGCCTGTCTGTCCCTGCGGTTGTCCGGGGACCGTCCACCGCCATGGATACTACGAACGCTACGCCGATCCGGAAGAGACCCTGAAGGGATTCAGCGTTACCTCTGTCAGCCTTACGGTTTGAGCTTCTCGGTCCTGCCACCCCACCGCTTACCCTATCGGCCCATTCGAGTGGAACGACTGCAAGCGGATTTCGACAAGAGGGCGAGGATCCAGGCTAACAGCCTGGACCCGCCGCCGCGTCGTGGGCCGGTTGCCTCAACGAGCGTGGAGTGCCTTGACCAAGCGCGTCACCCTCGAACACCTTCCGGACAACTGGTTTCAAGCTCGGTTTCCGACGGCGCCTCGCTCTGGGCAAGCTTGCGTCAGTCATTCGACTCGGTGGCAAAGATGCTCTGCTTTCTTTCGAACTCCACCGCATTTCGCTCTTGGGCAACCACCGCTGCCTGCGACCGCCCGCTTGAGTTTTACCTTCGGGCGCAGAGGGTTATCCGTCCCACAAAACGGTGTTTTTGGAACCGGGACGGCGGCGTGAAAAACCGGGGCGTATGAAAAATACCTCCACATCCCTTCACGAGGCCGTCGCCCTGCGGCGCCTGAGCCTGGTTCAGCAAATAATCGAGCTGATCCAGCAGCATTGGCCCCTCTCGGCCGCGCTGGAACAGGTGGCCTCTGCTCATCCCCTGCCCGGGGACGGCGACGCTCCCCACACAGTTCGTGGCCCAACGCACCCTCGAAGATTGGTATTACGCCTTTAAGAAGGGCGGCTTCGAGGACTCAAACCCAAGCTGCGGTGTGACCGGTAAACCTCGGCGCCTTTCCGCCGCTCAGCAACAATGGATCCTGGAACGGGTTCGTTCCTTTCCAGGGTACCGGTCAAACTGCTCTATCGCCAGTGGAAACAAGCCGATGCCACCCTGCCAGCTCTCTCGGCGATCTATCGTTGGCTGGAGCAGAACGATCTGGATGCCCAAGGTCGCCGCTATCTCCTGCGCCAGAACATCCCGGGTCCCACCAAAGCATTCGAAGCCCCCGGTGTGAACGACCTCTGGATCGTGGACTTCTCTCCAGGTCCCTTCCTGAGCCTGCATCCCAAGGCGGTGGCCACTCACCTGTGCGTGATCATCGATGACCATTCCCGATTGATTCCGCAGGCCCAATACGCACGGGCGGCCGATACTCAGGCCCTTTTGAGTTGCCTCAAGAAGGGATTCGGCGCAAGGGTTTGTGCACAAAGTCAGCCTTGCGACAATGGCGGACGTACCGTTAACCACCACCTCTGGTCGTCTGCTTAGCGGGCATCCGGCTGGTGCGCTGCGCGGCCGGGAAAGCCGTGGAGCCGCCGGAAAAAATTGAGATGTTCCGGACCTTACAGCAGGATTTTGAAGCCGGCCTGCCCGTTTGCCCGGCCGGGGAGTCGGGTCACTCCGAAGAGCTCAACGGCAAGCTTGCCCCGCGGTCCCCAGCCCACCGGGAAATCTATCACCCTCGAGTTCACGATGGCATCGGCGAGAGCCCGCAGGATCGTTTCGCCCGGGCTTTGCCGCTCCTGCGTCCTTTGGATCCCCAACTGGACCTGGACCGGCTCTTCTACACCCGCATCGATCGTGCGTAAAGACGGGACCGTGCGCATCGACAACGACCTCTACGAAGTCAACCTCGCTTTGCGTGGTCTCAGGATCCAATTGGAACTGGATCCGTGGGTGATGGAGGCAATTTTCGTCCGCTATAAGGGCAAGATTTCGGCACGGCTCGCAAGGTGGATCGCCATCTCAACAGCCAGATCGACGGAGAAGAGGTCCAGCCATAGGAGCTGACCTCGGGCACCGCCGAACCTGGGGCGCCACGCGTGCCCAGCCGGTCCTTTGTCGGAAACACAATGGGTGGCGATCCCTCGCAACAACGAGCCCTAACTCTGTTGAATCAAACCGTGGCCTTGCGCGGCGTCATGCTTTTGAGCGGAGGCAATGGCATGGGCAAATCGACGTTGGTCGGCCGGTGGGTGCGGCAGTTGGAGAACCGCCTCTACACCCCGGTCAATCTGACCCAAGCCACTTTGAGCAGCAGTGGGCTCTTGGCCAGCCTGGCCAGGGGAGTGGGCAAGCGGGCCAGCATGCGCCGGGAACGTAATCTGGATGAACTCTCCAGCTACCTTTCCGAGCACGACCGGCGAACCCTCGTCATCATTCTCGATGACGCGCAAAATAGCTCCCACAGCACGTTGGAGGAACTTCGCTTGCTCCTGGGACTCAATTTGCCCAGCCAGCCCACCTTCGCCCTGGTGTTGATCGGCGACGAATATCTGTTGGGTCAGCTTCAACTGCGCAATCACCGACCTCTGTTCCGCCTGGGCGCCATCATCTGCTCACCCCCTGGAGTCTGGAGGAGATCCAGACCTATCTCAAAACCGGGCTGGAAGCCGTGGGGATCAATCGCTCGAAGGTCTTCGAGCCGGCGGCGGTGGATCTCTTGGTGCGCACGGCGGCGAGAGTGCCGCGCGCAGCTCTGCCTCCTGGCCCGAGCAGCCTGGTTGGAAGCAGCTCGAGCCGAAGTCCAGGAAATCAGCGCCCAGACCATGCAGTTGGCCATGGAACAGGTGCCGAGGTTAACGGGCCTCACTCGCCACTCCATGATCCAGCGGATCCAACAGGCTCACGCGTTGTATTGTCAGCTCACTGGCCAGCGCGTGAGCCTGCGCTTCGGGAACGGCTCTGGTAGAACTCTTCCGCGGGCTTCGATGAAGCCGACCTTCAAGGTCATCCGTTGCTCTCGCGGGAAATCCGCGAGGGACGCAGGAATGTTGGAGCGCTCAAACTTTCCAATCTCCTGCAGATCGACCGTTTCGAAGAAGATTTGAATATCAGCCGAGTCAGCTCTACGCACCCAAACCGCCGCCGCCCAGTCCGACGTCTCCCGCGCCACCGCCAACTCCTGAACAAAAGGAGGCGGCTCGCCAACGGGCGCTGCAGTTGCTGGCTAAGTTACGCGCCGAACAAGGGCTATAGCCTCCGCGGCCCGTTCAAAGCCGCCACCACCCACCAACGCCTCACCGTCTCCCGGTTCGATTCCGGGAGATCCGCCACAATCCCCACTCCTCGCCACTCTCCCACCGCGCCATCGCGAGTTTCTCTCTACTGACCAACTCGCTCATCTGTCCCGTTGCTCCACAAACTTCTCCGCGACTCACTCCACAGAACAATTCGCTGCTGTACATCCTTGGGACCCGCATCTGTCCACGAGGCTGGCAGAAAGGCCTGCTGGCAGTCGTCCGTGAAATGGTACACCCGCCATTGACCCCAACATCGCCGGCAGTCGATTAACTCAAAGCGCTGTCCTTTCTTCGGATGAAATGGATGGGTGATCGTGAAAGACTGTTTTGTTGGATCACCATTGGGTGCAGTCCGCCGCCGAGAATAAAGCAAAGGCTGAGCCCATCACAGATTGAATGATTCCCCACGTTTAACTTCCGATCCTTCTCAAACAGACCGTTAGGGAACTCGCCTTAGCTGCCATTGCCATCGATCCACCAATCGGGACCGAACCCAAACGAATGAGCGGTTCCGTCAATCCGCTGCTCGCCAAAGATTGTGCCGAACTCGCAGTCGAACGACAGGGCCGGCTCGGCCTTCGTGCCGTGCCGGCCGCGTCTCAGCCTGCCTGGTGAATCAGTTGATGTTGATGTTGCAGACTGCCGGAGGTTTGTTCACGTAGCTCACGTCCGGATAAAAGACGGCGCAGTTCGAATTATCGCCTTTTTGGCCAGCCAGTTCGGCGTGCATTGAATACGTGCCTGCTGAGATAGACGGGAATCGATAGCTACCCGTGGCATCTGTGGAACCGTAGCAAACCACCTTGCCATTGACCCTTCCCTCAACCAGCGCTCCGATGGCGGCCTGATTGCGTTTGTCATGCACAGTTCCCGTGATGACGGCACCCGCAAGCGCAGGTTCATAGACGGTTATCTGTAAATCGTCCGCCCTCGAAAGAGCGCCGTCCGAAGCCGTTAAACGCAGGACGTAAGTCCCGACCGAACTGAAAACAGCCGTGCTGCTCTTGGCGCTTGGACTGCCGAAGGTGACTGTGCCACGTCCGCTGATTTTGGTCCACTGCACGGCGAGCGAGCCGGTTGGAAGTCCATCGTCAGAAGCGATTCCGTTCAAGGTTGTTCCCAGAAAGACATCCACGCCGGTTTGATCTGGCCCCGCGTTCACGGACGGCGCCGCGTTCGCTTGAGCACGAATGAGAATGTCGTCGTAGCTGGTCAGTTGTGTGTCGGAACCGGTCAGCCTGAGCGTAAGGTTCCGGCGGCGGAGAAGGAAACGGCAGTTTGAGCGCGCTGGTGTTTTGAAACGTAACCCTGCCTGGGCCTGAAACCTTGCTCCATTTATAGATTAACACGTTCTTGGGCAAGCCATCGTCCGTTGCAACACCGGATAAGGCAGCTGATTTGGGAAAGAGAATTGTCTGATCCGGCCCCGCGTTTACGTAGGGTGCGGCATTAGCCTTTGTTGGGGCTGAGTTGACTGTAACACTTACGGTAGCTTCCGATTCACAGGCACCATCCCTAGCCGTCAACTTGAGTATGTAGTTGCCGGCCACGGAGAAGGACGCTGTCGTGTAGAGACTGCTCGCATTCGAAAACGACACGCTGCCTGGACCGTCCACTTTGCTCCAGGTGACCGTCGCTGCTGAACTCGAACCAGCGAGACTCGCTTGCGCGGGAAGTGTGATCGCCTGACCCATACCCGCGCCGACCGTCGGCGTTTGGCAGGGCGAATCCGTGGGGGGAGAGCTGCCCACGACTGCCACGAGTTCCCCTTTGGCGTTCTTTGATGTCGTATATACGTAGATCTGAGTGTTTCCCCTCAGGAGAACCACGTCCGCCAAACCGTCCCCGGTGAGGTCTGCAAGGTAGAGATCGGCAAATGAGGTTGGCGACGGTCCTTGGAGAATGAGTGTCGATGTCGTCTCGAAGGTTGAACCCTGGTTGTTGTGTCCGTAAAAATAACCCTGTGCCTTCTGGACGTTAACGAACTCCGCCAGGCCATCCCCGTTCAGGTCGGCGAGGGTTTGGCTCCAGTCCGGGTTGTAAGTCGCTGGGACACCCAATCCCGGGATAAGCCGGTCGGCCACCATTCCAAAACCCTGTTGATTGTTGAAGTGAATGTAAGTATCTCCGGTGTCCAGGTTGAGATTGACGAGATCGGCGCGCCGGTCTCCGTTGATGTCCGCGAACATGGATTTCCAGTTACTCGGAGTCGGTGTGACTCCAAAACCTCCGCCGACGGTATTGAACCCGTTGCCCGTGTTGTAATGGACATAGAGTTCTCCACCCACACGCGATCGATTGATTAAATCGGCGTATCCGTCGCCGTTGATGTCCGCGGCATGGAGATCCCAATTTGCACAATCCGGCACCGCAATTTGCACCATTTGGTCTGGGCTGCTGCTAAACGAAGTGCCGTTGCTGTAGTAAATGAGCACGTCTCCGGTCTGACAGTTGCGCGCCGCTAGATCGGTCTTGCCGTCACCGTTGAAATCGCCGAAGGCGACCTTGTAGTCAAACCCGCTTGGGAAAGTTGTGTAACTTATCCCCGCTGGAACGCTGATGGCCTGGCCTTGAATCTCACCAGTCTGAACCAGACACCGAAAACCCACCAACGTTAGGGCGAGCGTTTTGAATATGGATTGTCTTTTCATGATTGTTTTGCGGTTTGAGTGTGCTTGCAGTTTCGTTTTTCAGGGGTGCGGTCGTGCGGCTTCGTCCGAGAGGCTCAGCCCGACGTGGCACCCTTTGCCCTCCTCTACGCAAAAAGCCCAGAAGGGTTACGCCCTTCCCACCCATTTGCCCGCTTCAGACGCCGCTGGCCGATGCGCATGGCGGAGCGCTCTTGGCCGTAACCTTTTCGGTCCGGCTCCGTAAGGGACATTAGCCCTGATCGTCCCGGCTCGAGCGACACGAGTCGGTCTGGCAGGACCTTAACCAGGAAAACCAAACCCTATACGCACCTATGATGCTCCAACGAATCACGCCCCACTTGATCGTCGCGGCCCTATTCACAGCGGCGATCCCCCCGGGAACAACCGCTGCCGAACCCCGCAAACCTACCGTCAGTGTGGCCGCCACGGAATCGCAGATTCCCTCCTGGCAACCAGCCATGGGCCAGGGCTCGCTCAAATGATGATTACCGAACTCTCCCGATTGCCAAATGTGCAAGTCGTCGAATCGGTGGCGCTCGACGATCTCCGCGAGGAGCGAAGCCTCGGCGAAACCGGCGAGGTGTAGCGAAGTGAGCGGATCAATCGGGGTTCGTGGAAAGGAGCGGAATACTCGTTCAAGACGACGATTACCCGGTTCGAGGCCAAAGAATCCAACTTTGGAGGGGGGAGGGTTGCTCCGTTTCAATGGATTCCCGGGTGGCTTTAACGTCCACAAATCAGAAAATGAAGTGCAAATCGATTGGCGCATCGTGGACACCACCACCCGGGTCGTGGTTAAATCCGGGCGGGGCACTGGCATGAAAAAAGGGAATAGCTTCTCCTTTGGAGGCTGGGCTGGTCATGGTTTCAGCAATGATCGCCAATTCATGGACAGTGCGCTTGGCAAAGCCACCCTGAAAGCCATTGCCTGCATTGTAACCGAACTAGAAACCTGGACGCCGCCCGTCCAGTACGGCCGCCGCAAAAAGACCAACTACGTTCCAAGCTACAGTCACGTATCACATGTTACAGCGCACTAGCTAGGCGTTCCCAACGCTTTGAATTGAGCCGTTCACGGTCAGAGTCACATTCGAGCCCATCCAAACCGTGACGCCAGGCAGCAGCGTCAGAGTCTGACCCGACGGGACGGTCGCATCACATCCGATGATATAGGGATTACCAGATGGACTCCAAGTTGCGGAGTTGACCACGCCACAGACAATGGTTTGTGCCAGCGAACCCAGGGCCGAATTCAGCAGCAGGCACACCGAGATACCAAAGCGCAGCGATCGGGCGCAGCGAAACCGGTCTCCAAACAAAAGAATTCAAGTTCAGGGGCGATGGCAGTTTGATTCGATGTAAAATGATTCTGCGGCCGCCGAGAACCAGGTGTAGCTCCGCTCCAGTAAGAGGGTCTCTCACGGGAAAACGTTAGAGCCGAGCCCAAGTGCTAGCGGTAGCTGGCCAGTTCAACAAGTAAGTCGCAAGGGCTGGGAGTTTTATTGTGCGGTTCACCAAACTCGCTCACCGGTCCGGATATGGAGGCTACAGCATGCAAACACTCCTCAGGCGCAGAAGGGATTAAAGTAGACCCAGTGGTGGCGAATGGTCGGTTTGTCAGTCTTCACCGAGCTTGGAAAGGTGGAGACCCTTGATTTCCTTGGCGCCTTGAGCACGGTCCACGAGCGTCATTTCGTCTCCAATCGACCATTTCACATAGTAGGTCTTTCCAACGTCTACCTGGATTCGGAGGCGTTCATGTTGCTTCTTTTGAAGCGAGCTCAGAGCCGCCAAAGTTGGCAATGCCCATTCCACACGGGTCAGCGTCGTGAAAGTCACCGTGCCTGGCGGCACTTCACACGGGGCGTATCCGGAGTTGCGCAGTTTGGTTAGAAATTCGTTGTTAACGTAGATCCGGGAGTAGCCGGCAGCACCGACCATGCTTCCTTTCCGATAGACGTAAACCAGTGCTTTGCCATCGCGTGGAACGGCGGTCGTTTCGAACTTCGGCCCGGTCGCGCAGCCAACGATTAGCAGGCACAAGAAACTGCTTTGAAGCAGCCGCCCGTGTGTTCCGGCTGATGTCATAAGTTCTCGATTCATTCTCCTGTTCGCAACCTGTTTTGGGGTCTAGAATGTGTCCCTCACCGTACAAGAAAATATAAAGCGCCCATCATAAGTGCGCCAATCGCCGCGCCAATGAGGTGCCATCTGATTTCACCGATCGATATCGATGCGACCTTATCCACCACCTCAATCTCCCTTTTCACAGGAACGCCCCTGAATTGCGGAACCAGCAAAACAATTCCAAGGAAGAGCGGCATCAGCGTGCCTAGCACTAAACGCAATTCGCTATTCTGTCTTTGAAGCCTGGTTTGGGACCACGCGGTGTGGGCTTCCACTGCGCCCGGGTCATCTCTGAAAATACCGTTCCCGGAGATACTCTCCATCGCCGCAATCGTCTCATTGCTCGGGTGGCGGTCTTTCAGGTCATGAAGTCTGATACCGAAGGCAATGCTGATGATAAGACACACTGCGGCGAGTAGTGTTGCAGCACGGGGAATCTTCAACCGCATTCTATTAGGTCTGACCCAGCTCATGTTCATTTAGAAGCCGAACCGAAGCCGGTAAATGGGTCATAATGACCCCAACTACTGAAGCAGTTTCTCGGCTACACGTTCTGCTGCGCAGTTCCAGTTTCACTAGGTCTATCGCAAAGGAAGCGGGTCTTATTGCAGAGGTGCAGCGCTACAGTCCAAGCAAACCGGCCACGCGTCAGCGGCCAGAAGGCGAGGGTCCGAGATTGGCAGCTGTTAATTCGTAGTCCTCCGCGTATAGGCGGCCGAAGATGTAGAGCGTGAGGGTTGAATCGACTCGATTCGTTCGGCTTACTTACAGCTTGTCCCAAATGGCGGTGTTTTGGAGGGGCTGGTTTTTCGAGGCTGCATACGGGGAATAAATTCCGTCTTGGAAGCGCGCGAACCGTCGCAGATCGCTCTCATTACGAATAGGTCGTGTTGGATCGTGACACTTTCTGCGCGTTAACCCTCTCCGTGCCGGTCACCGACGTTACGCCGCTTTGGCCAGAGCGACGTTCGTCTTGGTCTTCTTCATTCTGGCCAGCAGCCAGCCAGAGATTGTGGGTTAATAGGTGAGATTCCCACCAAAGGAGGCTCGCTGAGCATCCGGGAGCCAAGCGTCTTCGCTAAATGTGTGGCCGAAGGCCGGAATAGCGTGGCGCGGCCCACCGTTCGGACCTGCGCTTGTGCCTTCCAATTCAAAGCCAATCAGGGACGGCCCTCGACGTGCCGCGGGTGCTCGTCTGCCATCCGCTCCGAGAGGCTGTGCCAGTTCTTTCGAGCCTTTTCCCCCGTGCGGCCAAGGTCTTGAAATGCCTGGCGAAGCCTGCCCTCGTCTGTGTTCGGATCAAGCGGCGAGTAGCTGGGCGCGTCGCTCGCCCTTTCTTCTGGTCGCATCGGAGCGCGATTGTGGCACGCGCGACGTGGCAACCGGCATTGGTGCCCAGCTCCTGTTCCGGCGGTTGACGGCCCTGAATCTGGAGGCGCTCACAAACCGAGTGTTCTGTTCCAAACGCTTGAGGCCCTTGTAATTTGAGCGATGCCTGCGTGTGCTTAATGTCGGTTCCATGACAGCACGAATGATCCCACTGATCTCCTTGGCCTTACTCCTGAGCGCTCTGTTCGGAGCTGTGCCTGCCTATCCTCAGCCCGTGGGAGTTGCGGAGGTCGTGGACGACGATGTTTCCGCCCTCAAAATGCGTGTTGACCGGCTCGAAAGCCAGGTCGGCGACCACGCCGCCAAGGGAGCGACTGCTGTGCTCTTCGGCGCGTTCTGCGCACTTTGGGCTCAGAATACCCGAAGGAACGCCTGGCTCTGGTTCTTTATAGGTGCGCTATTCACAGTCATTACGATCTTCGTGTTGCTCTACAAAAACTCCGAAGATCGTCAAGGACGGCGCTCACCTAGAGGCTAGCTCTTGCCCCGGCTTCCTTGTCATGGCAGCGCCCGTCTTTTAACCTTCGCTTCCGTGCGATTTGAAGCTGTGCCCTGCTCTCCCGACGCGGTCCTCGCGCTACGCCAGCGTTGTTGCGCCGAGATGCGGTGCCAGATCATCCATTACCTGATTCATGCCCGTGCCGGTTGGACGGAAATGTTTGCGCTTTACGCCGATCGAACGCTCGCGGGTTTCGGCACGAAGGCTATTGCCGGTCCCTGGCGTGAGCGGCCTACGATTATCGAGTTTTTTGTCGCACCGGAGCTGAGGGCGCACGTCTTCAGGTTGTTCGAGGCCCTGCTGGCGAAGACGAGTGCCCGGCACATTGAAACGCAGTCGAATGGGACGATGCTCGCGCACATGCTCCACCTATGGTCACGCGATGTCGCCAGCGAAAGCATATTGTTCGAGGACAAATGCACGACTGACCTGACTGCCAACGGCGCAACTCTGCGGCAGGTCACGCCAGACGCGGAAATCCTGGCGGCGATCGAACGGCGGAGCGGGGGAGGCGATTGGCAGCTCGTTGTGGACGGAACGGTCGTTGGCCATGGTGGCATCCTGTTCCATTACAACCACCCGTATGGCGACATCCACATGGAGGTCACGGAACCATATCGGCGACGGGGACTCGGCGCGTACTTTGTCCAGGAATTGAAGCGCTCGTGCCGGGCGCTCGGCGCGATCCCAGCGGCGAGGTGCAATCCGGGCAATCTCGCGTCGCGCTACACCCTCCAAAAGGCCGGGTTCGTTCCGTGTGGCCACTTGCTCGCTGGATCGATCACGAAGTAGCGACCTTTGTCTATGCCTATGCCTATGCGCCAACTGCACATTTTAGCAAAGCTCATATTTAGGTCGCTCCTGGCGCTGGGATTGTGGCTGTCCGGAGGCTGCAATTCTGTTAAGCCGTCCAGTCCAGTCCAGACGGGAAGCGGCGCTGGCCTTTCCACCAGTCATTCGGTGCCGATCGATGTCGAAGATGGGCAAGTTTGGGTCAAGGTGGCGGTCAACGGTCACCCGCTCCGTCTGCTCCTCGACACCGGAGCGACTGACACTCTTGTTTCGCCAGAGGCAGCAAAGCTCGTGGGCATCGGGAGGACGAAGCCCCTCCGGTTCAGCGGTTTTGGCGACCAGCCAGTGAAGGCGACGTATGGTTTTGCCTCTTCCGTAGTCGCTGGAACTGCAGTTGCCAACCATGTGCCAGTAGCGATCGCCCCCATACCAGCGCCTTTCATGTCTGACGGCTTTCTTGGCCTGTCGTTTCTCAGGAACTTCAAGTTCCGCGTCGATTACGATCAAAAACTTCTCTCGTTCGCCCCTTTAAATGATAATACGGGCGGCGGTGACGGCTTGTGTCTTCCTCTGCAAAGCACATATCCGTCGATGACTGTCCTCTGTGAACTGGATGGCATCCCCGCAAAGCTCCTCGTGGACACGGGAGCGGGCCAAGGACTCATACTGAAATCGTCGTTTGTGGACCGGCATCGACTACGGGAGCGTTGTCCCAAACGTTTGAACGTGCTCACCGGCGAAGGACTCCGGGGAGAGACAAGGGGTGAAATCACCCGTATCCCGAAGCTCAGTCTGGGCAGCTACATCGTGACGAACATCTTCGCGGAATTTCAAACGGAGACGGGGCCAAGTGCTCGGCACAACGAGATCGCCGGGTTTATCGGTTCAGACGTCCTGCGCAGGTTCAACCTGACATTTGACCTGAACGGATCGCGTGTCTGGATCGAGCCAAACTCAACCTACCCGGCCGAATCTCTGCCACCTCGCTGCGTGCGATCAGGCATGGTCTGTGCCCCGCAAGGGACCAGTTGGATCGTGCGGGACGTTATTCCGTCTTCTCCCGCCGACGAGGTGGGGATTCGCGTGGGTGAGCATCTCCTCGAAATCAACGGAGTGCCGGTTCAAACGATGAGGGACAGAGGGGTGAAGCACGCGTTTCAGGAGAAGCCTGGAACCCGCGTTCGGCTCCGCCTTGGAATCAGCGGCAGTGAACCGCGAGAGGTCATTTTGACCCTGAGGGATATGTTGTGACGGCTCGGACGAGCGCAAAGCGACGAACGCGGACTTGCGAGCTGGCACCAGCGGTAACCCATCGACCGGAGTAGCGTCAAAGGGGTTCATCCCCGGGGCCAGAAGCTTTGCGTCCGCCCCAGGAATGCGAACGGGCCAACCCCTCCTAACCACAACACTTCTCCACGTTCCGCTATTGCCGAATGCCAGCGGACGTGCTTCGATGCGGCGGACACCTCTCCCTATGATAATGAACCCCAAATTCGCACGGCTCAGCACGCTCGCAACCCTGGTGGCGTTCGCGGCAAGGCTCAACGGGGCGGTCACCGAAGGCCTGCTCGGCCACTGGACCTTCGACGAAACAACCGGCGCAACGGCCAAGGACGCGTCTGGAAACGGCCACGACGGCAGCGTTTCAAATTTCAGCGGTGACGCGCCGCCCTGGACCACCGGCCAAATTGGCGGCGGACTGGGGTTTCGCGGCCCGGAGAACGGAGATGCGGTCATTGTGCCGGCATTTCCTGAGATCACCAATACGTTCACGATCTCCGCTTGGGTGTGGGCCGACGGACGCGACGGCACCTGGCCGGAAAGCGCGATTGTCCATAGCGCGGGCGCTACCGGCGCCGGCCCGCTCGGCTTGCTCATCCGACCGAAGAATCGAGATCAAGCTTTCGGGCCTCTCGGCCATACTACCCTAGCGGCAGGCGGAATCGTCGCGGTCAGCGAGGCGATCGGATTTCCGGTAGCTGGGTGGCAACAGGTCGGCGTGGTTGCGGACGGTTCCAAGATTCATCTCTACCGAAACGGCGTGGAGGTCGGCTCGGCAGATTATGCGCCGCCCTTGTCTCCGCCGCCCAGCCCGGAGCTTGGGCTTGGCGTCAGTCCGGATGACGGGGGCGCGCCGGGCGGCGCCTTTTGGTTCGGGAAATTGGATGATATTGGGATCTGGCAGAGAGCACTGACCGCGGGGCAGATGGCAGCGATCTTCAATGCGGGACAGGCAGGCAAGGACCTGACTCAAGCCGATGCCTACGAGAATGTGCCTCCAACCATAACGACTCAGCCGCTGAGCATCACGAGGTTTGTGGGCGAAGTGGCGAGCTTCTCGGTAGCCGCCGCGGGCACTGGGACGCTCTCCTACCAGTGGAAGCGGGATGGGAATCCGATCGCGGGGGCGACCAACGCCACTTACTCGATCGGCAGCGTAAAGAGTCTGGACGCCGGAGAGTACATCGTGACGGTCACGAACGCGGGAGGGACCAAAGACAGCCAACCTGCGAGGCTAACGGTGCAAACCGTCACCGTGTCAACGGGCCTGATCGGCTACTGGAAATTTGACGAATCTCAGGGCGAAGTCGCGTCCGACGCGTCCGGCAACAATAACAACGCGACCCTCTACAACTACACCGGAGACAATTCGCAATGGGTTGCCGGCCAAGTCGGAGGCGCTCTCAGCTTTGGTGGCGCGGACGCCATGCAATACCTGCTCGTCCCGGATTATCCCAAACCCGCGTCCACCTTGACTGTTTCCGCGTGGGTCTGGGCGGAGACAATCGGCGCCTGGACCAGCTTCGTGAAAAACTGGGGCAGCAGCGATGCCGGTCAGTTCCACTTCGGTCTGGCGGGGGACGGTGTTCATGAGAATATCTATATCAAGCAGGTGGACGGTAAGACGCCGAACACGAGCGACCGGCAGCCTTTCCCGACCAACAGCTGGCAGCACGTGGCCTTCGTTTGCGACGGTTCGAACGTGAGGCTCTACCGCAATGGGGTGGAGGTGGCGTCCACAACCTACAATGGAACTCTGGTGACGCCGCCGATGAATTGCGTCGGCGTCGGCGTCAAAATGGCCAATGACTGTGTGGATCCGGACGGGGGAAATCCTGGATGGCTGCACGGCAAAATGGATGACTTGGCCATTTGGAACCGTGGCTTGAGTCCCAGTGAAATGGTGGCGGTTTACCAAGCCGGCCTGGGCGGCAAAGGTGTCCTGGAAGCGAGCACATCGGCAGTCTTTTCCGCCCACCTTTTCATCACGTGCTGACCAACCTCCGTTTTTGAAGGCGTCCCTTTGACCCTCAATGGGGAGGCCACCAGCACGCCTCCGCTCATCTATCAATGGTTCAAGGACGGCCAGCCCATCCAGAACGCCACCAACAGTTCCCTTATCCTGGGACCGGCAACCCTCGCAATGGCCGGAAAATACAAAGCTTCGGTCAGCAATGAAGCCAGCTCGATTACCAGCAGCGACATCACGGTCACGATCAACCAGCGCCCAGCGGCCGCACTCGTGAGCGAGTGGAAATTCGAAGGGAACCTGAATGACACCTCCGGCCACAACAATCACGGCACCGCGGCGGGGGGTGTCGAATATGTCGCCGGAGTTTCCGGCAGCGCGGTTCGACTCGCTGCGGGCAATCCCATCGTTAACGACGCGGCGCAGGGACTTCCCAGCGGGGGTGCGGATTCCTGGTCAATCAACCTTTGGCTGAGGCTGGCCAGCGCCCCCACCAGCCTGGCTTACCTGGCCGGTTTCGGCCCTGTGAACGACACCGGTGCCGGAACCGCTCGGGGTCTGATCGCCTATGGCGGGACTCAGAACAACAGTGTTTCGGTCTGGGGCTCGAATGCGGACACGATCAGTTCGACGCCTTATCCCCTGAACCGATGGGCCATGGTCACGATCACCTACGACGGGGCCGACGGCACCACCTCCCTTTACTTGGACGGCCAGCTGATCGCTCAAAATGTCCAGCGCCGCGTTTTGATTCCGGACGGCGAGTTCCATGTCAGTCTCGCCCCGACCAGCTATTGGCACATCGATACCGCCGGCGACTTCGACGAGTTTACCATTTGGAGCGGGGTGCTGGGACCGAGCCAGATCAGCGCCCTCAACAACGTCGCCAGACCGAAGCTCGACGTGAAACTGGCCGGCACGACGCTCACGCTCTCCTGGCCCGCAGCCGCGACCGGCTTCGTGTTGGAAACCACCGATGACATGGGGCAAGGCGTCTGGAATGTCGTCCAGGGGTGACCGGTAATACAGTCAATTTGCCGCTCGGAAGCAGTCAGGCCTTTTATCGTCTGGAAGCGATAATCCGCCGCCAGACTGGTCCGCATCAAACGGACGCCCGCCGGCGTCGGCTTCGCTCCGAAGCTGTGGCCGGCGGTTGGCGTCAGGTTCTGGCCGGCATGCGCCGCTCTGACCGATCGCATGCCGCCGCAGCAACTCGGGCGGAAGACTCTTCCAGCGCACCGTTCCACAACCTTCCACACGCCTAAGTTGAACGATTTAGCATTGCGATTCTTCGACAGGCTGGAATAGTCCCATCGAACATCGCCAGATGAATTCCCGCTTCCTTCCGATCGTAGCTGTCCTGTTCCTGTCTTGCCCGGGACGGGCCGGGGCGACCGGACCAGAGCGAGCGGACGAACTCTGGTTTGGCCAGGTGGCTCCGCTCCTGGATCGCAGCTGCTTCAACTGCCATGGCGGCGTCCGGCAAAAAAGTGGTCTCGACCTGCGCTCGCTCGAAAACATATTGAAAGGCGGCGAGCGCGGGCCCGCGATTGTGCCGGGGAAACCGGAGCAGAGTCACCTCTACCAGTTCGTCCTGAGAGGCGCTGATCCACACATGCCCCTGGACGACCGCAAACAACTTTCGGGGGCGGAAGTGGAAGCCATCCGCGCCTGGATCAGCGCCTTGCCTGCGACTAATTCGCCCGCAGGCTCGACCGAGAGCCAATCGGCTTGGATCAACGCTTACGTGCAACAGCTTGGTGCGCTCCGCCAGCCCATTTGGACCCCGCCCGCAGGTATCCCTGCACATAACGCCATCGATCATTTCCTGGAAGTGGACTGGCGAAAGCGGCGGATTGACCCCAACTCGATTTGCGATGATCGCGTCTTCGTCCGCCGGGTCTACCTCGACCTTTGCGGCCGGATCCCCAGTCCCGTGGAGCGACACGATTTTCTCGCCCGCCCGGAACCGGACAAACGCGCGGGCCTGGTTGATCGACTACTGGCCGGCGCCGATTACCCGCGTCACATGCGGGAAGTCTTTGATCCAGTGCTGATGGGGGGAGCAGACGAGCGGATGGAAGAGCAGCGGCGGCAGCATGGCTGGTATGACTTTCTGGAGCACGCGTTTCGGGCCAACTACCGGTGGGACCGCATCATTCGGGACATCATTGCTGCCAGGCCCGCCAACTCCCAGGATCGCGGGGCGGTTTGGTACCTGTATGAGCGGAAGGACAAGTATCAGGCCATGGCGGAAGCGATCGCGCCGATCGCTTTCGGTGTCCAGATCGGGTGCGCTCAATGCCACAACCATCCTCTCGTGGCGGAAGTGGAGCAACGACACTATTGGGGATTGGTGGCTGCCTTCAATCGAAGCAAGAATGTCGAGTGCCTCGATGGGATCGGCGTTACGGAATCCGCCGTCGGCGGCTTCGTCAGCTTTGCCAACCTCAAAAAGCAATCGCAACCGGCCGAACTTGCCTTTCTGAACGGCGCAATCGTTTCGGAAAGGCGGCCGGCCGACGGCGAGAAAGAAATCGACGATCCGGAGCGTTACGAGATTCCCCCACCCTCCGGCAAGGAGAAGCCAGCGCAGGCGGCGCAACCGAAGTTTTCGCGCCGCCAGGCCTTGGCCGATGAAGCAACGCGGAATAATCCGAAGCTGGCGGCCGCCTTTGTCAATCGGATCTGGGCGATGCTTCTCGGCCGCGGCCTGGTGCAACCGGTCGATCAGCTCGATTCTTTGCATCGACCAAGCCATCCGGATCTTTTGAACTGGTTGGCGGGCGCGTTTCAAGACCATGGCTATGACATCCAATGGCTGTTACGAGAAATGATCCTCTCGCGCGCCTACCAACTGGACTCGCGCCCGCCCGACAAAGTCACTCCTCCGGATTCCTTTGCGGTCAGGCTGGAAAAGCCTCTCTCCGGAGAGCAGCTTTGCCGCTCCTTCCTCCTCGCGACCGGGAATGCTGCGCGCGATGGCCAAGGAGCGGGCACGGATGAAGCGAAACTGCGCCGCGCGTTTCGGAAGCAATTCCCGGAGCTGTTCGGACCCGAATACAGCGCGACCCTGCAGCAGGCTACCTTTCTGTCGAACTCGCCGCTGGTAGATGAGCTGTTGCGGCCGCAAGGAGACAATACGCTGGCGCGGATGCTGGCGGAGCCGGGCCCGCCGGAGCAGATTCGACTGGCTTTTGAAGTCGTCCTCGGGCGGATACCGGAGGCGGACGAGTTCGAGCGTTGTGCCGCATTTCTCCGGGGTCAGGAGGCCGAGAAGGCAAGCAAGGCATTGCTCTGGGCGTTGCTGACCGGAACCGAGTTTCTGATGAATCACTGACGTACTATGCGTGATGCTGCCAGCCACCGCCCGAGCCCCGGCAACTGCACCCCGCCCGAGCACACGTTTCATCGCCGCCTTTTCCTGAAAGGGCTGGTCGCCGGTGGAGCTGTGTCGGTCATGAGCTGGGCCGGCCTGTTTTCGGTGCAGGCTTTTGCGGAGGAAGCCCGGCGGCAACAGAAGCACTGCATTCTGCTCTGGTTGTGTGGAGCACCCAGTCAATTCGAGACGTGGGACCCGAAGCCGCACAGCGTCTACGGCGGCCCATTCCGGAGCATTCCCACCAATGTCCCTGGCGTCCACTTTAGCGAGCTCCTCCCCCGCTGCGCCGGAATAGCGGATCGGCTCGCGATCATTCGCTCGATGCGGACCAAGCCAAACGAGCACTTTCAGGCGATCGATCTGCTCACACGAGGGGCGGAGCCCCGCGAACCGTTTATCCGCCCGGCGCTTGGCTCGGTCCTGGCGCAGCAGCTTGGGCAACTCGACAATCCCATTCCCAACTTTATCTTGCTCGATCCCGCGCCGGGCGGAAATGAGTTCAAAGCCTTTAAAGCAGGTAACTGGGCCGGCTGGCTCGGAGCCCAATATGCTCCTGTCCGGACTGGGGGAGAGTTCGTCATCCCGGATATTCACCGGCTGTCGGACATGACCGCGACGGACCAGGAAGAGCGCGAAGCCTTGCGCCGTTTTCTGACACGCAAATATGAGAATGATCGCAAGAGCGCGGCGGCCGCCTCGCAGAACGCTGTCTTCGAGCGGGTCAAGGGACTGATGAGTTGCGCGGACCTGTTTGACCTGAACCGTCTGCCGGCGCGGGACCGGGAGCGCTACGGGCCAGGGGCGTTTGCGCAGCATTGTTTGCTCGCGCGCAACCTGGTCGAGCATGGAGCGCCCTTTGTGATGGTAGCCAACGGCATGACTTGGGACTGCCACGTTTTCCAGCACGAGATTTACCAAATGCTGGTTCCAGAGCTCGATAATGTGATCTACCAGTTGCTGACTGACCTTGCCGCCCGCGGCCTGCTCGAGCGGACATTGGTAGTCATGATGGGAGAGTTCGGCCGGACACCCTGGCTGAATGGCAGCCGCGGACGGGACCATTATCCCGATGCCTGGAGCTTGGCGCTGGCTGGCCACGGCATTCAACCGGGCGTCGTGATCGGAGCGACCGACAACGATGGCGTGGCCGTGACCGACAAGCCTTTCAATGAAAAGAACCTGTTCGCGACGATCTTCTCGGCGCTTGGTATTGATCCCTACGCCGAGTATGAGCTTCCTGGACTGCCCACATTCTACCGGGTGGAAGAGAAGGCCGCTCCGATTCGCGAGGTGTTGGCATGAACGCCGCCGAGAACGCTGCTCCGTCCGAGTCCCTTCCGAAGGTCACGCTTCGGCGCGAGATTAAACTCCCAACCGCGGTCCTCGCCCTCGCCTTACCGCCCGATGGTTCGTGGATCTTTGCGGCTTGCATGGATGGCGGCATCTACCGGGTCGAGCCTCAGTCCGGTTCGTCCCAGCAACTCAGCCGTCACGCGAGCTATGCATCCGGGGTATGCTGGTTGGACAACGCCCAGGTGCTGGTATCGGCCGGCTACGATGGAGTGCTCCAATGGCACGATCTCGCCGAGGTGAATACGACCCGCCGAGTAGCCGCCCATCGGTTTTGGTCGTGGAAGTTGGCCGTCGCTCCGGATGAGAGTCTGGTTGCATCGGCCACCGGCCAGTTTCTGGCAGGGGGATACAAGTATGAACCGGCCGCAGAACTGGAACCTTCGGTCAGGGTTTTCGACGCCCAATCAGGCGAGTTGCGACACAGCTGGTCGCATGTGCCGCCAGTTCTATCGGTCGCGTTTTCGCCCGATAGCCAAGTCCTGGCGGCGGGCAATTTGATGGGCGAAGTGCGGGTGTGGGAAATCAAGACGGGGCGATTGCTTTCGCGGTGGACGACTCCGGATTTCACGAGCTGGGGGACGGTGAAAAGCCACCATTACATCGGCGGCATATTTGATTTGCACTTCACGCCGGACGGCGCGGAATTGCTCGCCTGTGGCATGGGCCCAATGGATGATCCGATGGCGGGCAACGGCAAACAGACTTGGCAACGCTATGCCTGGCGTGAAAATCCCCCGCACAAAACGGCCGAAATCGCCGACACCGACCGCGGCAACGGCCTGATGGAGACGCTCGCGTTCCACCCCAACGGCCGTCTCTTCGCCATGGCCGGACGCCTGGCCCAAGGCAAATGGAATGTCGGCCTGTTCCACCACGGTTCCGGCCAACTCCTCCACTCGCTCGATACCAAGATGCGCGTGACGGCGGCGCGCTTCACCGATGCCGGCC
This sequence comes from Verrucomicrobiota bacterium, assembly GCA_046346765.1. Lineage (GTDB taxonomy): Bacteria > Verrucomicrobiota > Verrucomicrobiia > Limisphaerales > SIBE01 > JAXMHN01. Next base: position 43,115 of record JAXMHN010000045.1, read on the forward strand.
GACAATTCGTCCTCGGCGGAGCCGTCGGACAGGAGAAGAAAAAGGACGGCCACTATCCGGAGTTCGGACGGATCCAACTCTACGATTGCGTGGTTTAGCTGCGCGCAGCTGCGCACCGCCGGAGCGCGCCGGTTAAGATCTGCGAATGTCAACGCCGCTCGCTCAGGCGAGCGAAGCCCCACCCGTCAGGCCGTTGGACAAAGAACGCCGTGCTCGGGCGAAACGCGGTGCGGCGCCGGTGTATCAGCGGTGCGAGGCCGTTCAGATGGCTTGGCGGCAGGCTCGCTGGCCCCGTCGAGACATTTTCTTTTTTGCCAGATCGCCACGGAGCGTGGCGGCAGAATGACACCGCCGCTCGCGTCGGCGCCCGGCATTTGGGCAAGACCGCTGCCGGGCCCGAGCCACTCGCCGGCAGCTGAATCGAGCGTCAGTTCCCAGTCCGAACGGATCGTCAGCCAAGGCAAAGAGACGGGGTCTTGGGCGAAGCAAAACGCCACCAGGAAAACGGGTTCGCCGGTGCCGTAGCGAAGGACAATTGTGTGGTTTAAGTAAGTCTCCACGTTGACGTCTTCTCGCAGGAGGGGTGCGTTCTGAAGCAGCTGTTTCCGCAACACAATCAGTTTCCGGTAAAACTCGCGCAGCTTGTTCTGTCGTTCATCCCCGAGCGGGTTGAGAATGCACTGTTGAAATGTGGCCTCGGCTTGTGGATCAGGCAACTCGCCTTGCCAGGCGAAGGCAGCGAACTCTTGCGAGCGGCCCTGCCGGACTGCCTTGATCAGTTCGGGATCGGAATGGCTGACGAAATATTGGAAAGGGGCGGCCTCTCCGTACTCTTCCCCCATAAAGAGCAGCGGGGTGTAGGGCGACAGGATCACAGCTGCCGCCGCCAGTTTTTGGCTCTCGAACGACGCGAGATGCGCCAGGCGTTCGCCGCGGGCGCGATTGCCAATTTGGTCGTGATTTTGAGAATAGACCACGAGTTGTTCCGGCGCGGCCAGGCGCGGCGAATTCCCATGGCGCCGCTTCCGGGCGGGCGAGTATTGACCGGTGTAAACGAACCCGTGCTGCAGGGCCTTGGCGAACTGGGCCAGGCCGCCGGTGAAATCGGCATAATAACCGTCGCCTTCACCCGTCAAAAGGACATGCAAGGCATGGTGGAAATCGTCGCTCCACTGGGCATCGATGCCTTGACCCCCGAGGCACTCGGGCAGGATGAGGCGGACGTCGTTGAGGTCGCTCTCCGCGATCAAATGGAAGCGGCGGTTGAGGCGCACACTCCGCTCGTGAGTGGCGCGGGCCAGTTCGGTCAGGAAAGGAGTCGCGGAGTGGTCGTGAATGGCGTGGACGGCGTCGAGGCGGAGGGCGTCGATATGAAAGTAGCTCTGCCAGTCGAGAGCGTTTTGGAGGAAGAAACGCCGCACATGGTCGCTCTGTTCGCCGTCGAAATTCAAAGCGCCCCCCCAAGGCGTTTTATACCGTTCGGTAAAATACGGTCCAAACTCGGGCAGGTAATTCCCTTCCGGCCCAAGGTGGTTATAGACCACGTCCAAAATGACCGCGAGACCATGGGCGTGCGCAGCATCCACCAGCGCTCTCAGCCCCTCTGGCCCGCCGTAGCTATTTTGCACGGCAAAGGGCAAGACGCCATCGTAGCCCCAATTCCGGCTGCCGGAGAATTGGGCCAGCGGCATCAGTTCGAGAGCGGTAATCCCAAGCTGGACCAATTCGGGCAACCGACGGATGACACCGGCGAAGGTGCCTTCGCGACTGAAACTGCCGACGTGCAGTTCATAAATGATGTAATCGCGCAATGGACGTCCGAACCAATGCGCATCCGTCCAGGCGAAGTGATGGGCCACGACCGCGGAGGGACCGCGCACTCCCTCAGGTTGAAAGCGGGAAGCCGGATCCGGCCGTTCGAGATCCTCGTCGAGGATGAACGTGTATCGGGCGCCGGCCTGCACTCCTGAAACGCTCACGCAATGGTAACCCTCGGCGTCACGGTGCATCCGGATCAAGCCCGCGCGGTCGGGCAGCCGCAGGTCGATCCGCTGGCGCGCCGGAGCCCAAACCCGAAAGGAGCATGCCCCGTCCGGAAGCGCGGTGGCGCCTACAGGTGAATCAAATAACCCAGTGGTCAGCATGGCTAAGTGGAGTCAGGAGAGCAATTCCAGGGGTCGTTTGAAAACGACGCGGCGTGCTTTTCCCTTAGGCTCCCAGCCCGCAGGGTCCGGCGATGCTTGAATCCTCCTCTGGCTCGTTCAATAAGTCCGCTGGAGCGCGTGGTTTCGCTCCTGGCGATCAACTTACGCCACGGCTATGGTCCGTCCAGTTCAAGGCGCCTTGATATCGCTATCAGGGTTCCCGCCAACGAGCCCTATTTCTTGAGTGCGCCAAAAACCGTCTCGAGCAGCTGGGAGGTGCGCGCGGCTGGGTTTTCGCGAATGCGCTTTTCCTCTTCGGCAATTTTCACAAAAAGGCCATCGAGGGCTTTCTGGGTGACGTAGCCGTCCAGGTCTCCAACCTCCAGGTCCGAGGAGGCTGAAGGTAGCGAAACTCGCCCGGCCGACCATCTTCCAGCATAGGCGCTCGTCGAGCCCGCATAACCCGTCGATTTCTGGACGATGGGATAGAACCTCATACAGGTTCGTTTCGCTCGTGCGGCGGAAGTGCTGGGTGGCCGCGTTATTTGTCCCGGTCGAATCGCGGTGGCGTCAGCTAAAGTCATTTGCTGGACAGAATCAACCAGCACGCGGCCTCAGGGACGGCTTTCTCCGCCGCCCGGTTCAAGGTGACCACGAATTCGTCCGCCAAACGGTCCTGACCAAGCTTGCGCAGCCCGCTCACGCTTTGAAGCCGCGCCTGGGCATCGGAACCCGAACTTGCAGGTCATTCAGGAAGCCGTTGGTTTTGCAAGGGTTTGGACAGCGGTCTCCACCTGCACGCCTTTGCGCAAAGCTTCCTTCAATCCGAGGCTGACCTGGTCGCTGGAGAGGCCGGTCGCGGCAGGGCCGGCCTTATCCTTCGACGCGCTGGGGCCGAAGATGCGGTCAAACCAATTGGCGGCCTGGGATTGTGAGCTGCCCACAAGCGCCGCGGTGAGAAGGAGAATCGGAAGAGTCGGTTTCATGATGTGCGCATTGAAGTTTCTCGCGTGCCGCCACGCCTGGAGACAAGATTCCTAAAAGAACGAAGGGAGACAAGCTTCAAACGCAAGTCTGGGAAGAGCACGCCGAAAGCGTGCTTCCGCAGGACGAAGAACGGTTGCGCGCGCGGGCAACGCTGAGCATGCGGAGCCCGGAGAGGCGGGACCGCGCCGAAGCCGCGACCTGCGCGCAGCTAATACGGTGAATTCGCCAAAATTCTTTCGATTTGTCACTATATTTACAAATCGTGGGAACCTGAGGGCTCCAAACGGAAATGTGACGGTGGGTTTTGGCGGCGGTCTCCCGCTGCTGTTTCAGCCTGTGTCTCTCATTCGTCTCCGCCCCTGCAAAAGTGACCGTGCCGTCGGCAGCAGGTCCCGGAAGGTGCCGCGAGGATTCGGCTGCCGCCCAGGCGGCGAGCGCGCACGTCGCTGAAAGATTTGGCTGCGAGCGGCGTATATGAGTAGGGCCAGGTTCTGGCAAACGATTGGCCGGTGCCAGCCGATGCCACCGCCTGGAGCTTTCGCAGCGATGAGGTACTACTGACCGATGACGAGGGCCTGGTTCGGGAATGCGTGGCGGAAAGCGTGACTTACCTCGGTCACGACGTGGAAGGCACTGGGAGCGCGGCGCTCAAGCTATCGCCGTCCTTGCGACCAGGATTTTGACCTGGTTTTGACCGATCTCTCCTGCCAGACGCTGACCGGGCACGATCTGGCGAGGAAGATTCACCAGCGGCAGCCAGACGTGCGAGTGATCTTCATGGCTGGCCACATTCCGGACGGTCACCGCGGGAGACGCGCGGGTTCTGTTAAAAGCCTTTCTCGATTCAGGAACTGCGTCAGAGCCTCACCGTTTGAGAGATTTCGGACCTGCACTTGACCGCTTTGCCGGCGCTACCGCTCAGAGGAGCGGAGACCAGCCAGGGCCCAGACCTGTTTGGCCACGTCGCCAGGCGGGCGACGCTCGATGGGCAGCACCCATTTCCAGCAGACGCCACCTTCTTCGATCGGCCGAGCAGCGCCGCGGTATCGCCTTCGACAAACTCAACCCGGATGACAGGCCGTTGATGCTTGAAGGGCGGGGTCAACGGATCGCCGGTCTTCGCATCCCAGATCATGGCGGTCAGGTCGTCGCTGGCAGTTGCCAGCCATGGCTTGGTGTGAGCGAAGGCCGCGTAGCGCACTTTCTCGCCGTGGGAGAGTTTGGGCGCTTTCGCTTCGCCGGTGGACGTCGCTCCAGAGGCGCGCGGAACTGTCTGCTCGCTTGCGGTGGCGAGGGTGGCGCCGTCAGGGCTGGAGCAAGCGAAGATCACGCCGTCATCGTGTTGGAGGGCGTGTCCGATTCGCCGGCCGCTCGGAACATCCCAGAGCTGGGCCGATCTGGGGTCCAGCGTCTTGTCCTCAGTGGCGCAGATGAGTTTGGCACCATTGGGACTAAAAGCGAGGAAGGTGATTGGATCGGGATGGCTAAGGACAGTGACGTTGTTTTTGCGGAGATCGACCAGTGCGTTGGTTCCGGCGGCGCAGGCTGCATGGGTAAGCGCGTGGTCAAAGACAACTAAAAGTCACCGCTCGTCTCACCGGAAATTCGATCCAGGCATCTGAGTTGGCCCATTCCAAAACGCAGCAGGCTGGGCCGTGACTGACGAACTGCCAATCGTTGGGCGAATCGGCGTCCGAGGTCTCGGAGGGGCGAGGGCATCAGCCGGGCTTGGCTGCGCGGGCAGGCCGGCGAAATCCCAAATCGTCACCGTTCCGTCGACGCCGGCCGCGACCGACCTGGCCATCGGATGACATGCTCGCATCCATCAATTTGGTCGAGTGCTGCAGGGTGTGATTGAACGTGACTGGCTGATGGCTTCTTCGATCCCAAAGGCGGACGGCGCCGTCCAGCCAGCGGTGAGGAGTTCCTTGGTGAGTGAATTCCACTTTTGAAGACGGCGCCGAGTTGCGTCGGCGGCAGTTCGATTTCTTCACCGGTCTGCGTTGACCAGGCGTGACGGAATTGTCGTAACAGGCGGTCGCGATGAAGCGTTCATCCGGACTGATGGCGGCACAATAGACCCAGTTGCGGTGGCGGAGGACGTGGCGGCAGGTTGCGCTGGCGATGTCCCAGACGCGCGCCGTCTTGTCTTCGCTGGTGGTGACCGCGAGCGAGCCGTTTGCATTCAGCTGCACGCCTCGGACGTGGCCACGATGGCCTTCGAGGGTGCCTTGGAGTCGGCCCTGGTAATCCCACAGGTAGACAGCACCATCGGCGCATCCGGTGATGATATGCTGGCCATCCTCGCTCATGGCGGCCGAATAGAGCGGGCAAGGATGGGGCATGTTGACCAGGATCTCGCCCGTTTTCCAGTCGATCACTTGGGCGCTTTCTTCGAAATTAGCGACCAGCACCGCGCCACCGTCGGGGGTAAATACCGCCATGCTCGGCCGATCCTTGCTGCCAATCGGTTTGCTAAGGGCTTGGCCGGTGTGGAGGTCGAACACCTGCCAATATTGGTACTGGGTGGTCAAAAGCACTTTGTCCCCATGCACTCGGCAGGAGCGAAGGGGACGGCCTGGAAGGTGCCAGTTGGTTCGGAGCACGGGACAAGCCGCGAGGATCGAACCGATGCGGAGGCGATGGTTGCTGTCGCTTTCCCGTTTCCTCCCTTCCAACTGCCAGGCTTCCACGAAGGAAGGCAACGAGCCGAGCAAATTGCCGTTGCGCAGGAGGGTTGTGCCTTGGGCGATCTTGCCACCGAGGAGGCGCTCGGTCTCTTCCCGGGCCTGCTGAGCTCGTTGGTTCCATTCGTAGTAGAACGCGCCGCAGACGAGCAGAATCACCGCCGCGACCGCGCCCCAGCGCTGCATTCGCTTCAAGGTCGTTTCGAGCTGATGCAGACGGCGCACGGACCGGCCGTCCGCAATCAGCTTCAAATCCGATTCCATCGCCCGGGCGGAAGCGTAGCGCTCGCTCAAATCGGGATGGCAGGATTTCAGCAGGACTTCATTCAACTCCAGGAAGTCATCGGAAAATCCGGTTTGATCTGGAAGTGTGGGGAAGTCGTTCCGGTCCTGGCCGGTGCTGATTTCGTAGAGGAGTTTGCCAAGGCTGTAGAGGTCTGCTTGAGGGCTGTTAGGGCCTTCGGGGGGAATGAAGCCGGTGGTGCCGACGTACGTTTTGGCGTCCCGGACATCCGCGATCAAACCGATATCTGCCAACTTCGGCTGGCCATCGATAAAGATGACATTGGACGGCTTGACATCGCGATGGATCAGGCCCTGGTCGTGAATGAAAGCAAGGGTCTGGCAGAGGCGAATGCCAATCTCAATGCACTCCAGGACGGGTAATCTGCCTTTGGCGACGACCTCGCTCTCGAGCGTTCGCGGCTGGTAGGTGGCGGGATCGATCCGCTGGCCGGAAACCTGATCGTCCGCCAGCTCCATGACGTAGTAAAAGCAATCGGGGCTGATCCGCCCGACTTGGAGGATATCCACGAGGCCTTCGTGGATACGCGAGACCGGCTCGAATTTCTCGTCCTTCGTATTCGCGTTGAAACGGTCGGGCTTTATCGAAACGCGCCTGTTGAGCAAACTGCCAGGCGCGCCGATGCCGCCCCAGCTCATTGCGAGCCAACCAGACCTCACCATAGCTGCCCGTGCGGATCTGTCGGAGCAGCTCATGTTCGGCGACGCGAAATGGGAGACCGTCCAGGTTCACGGGTGCACGCACGCTCACGTCCCAGCCGTTTCACTAGTTCTCAGCCCAAAATGGCCCCAGGGCGCTGCTGCCATGGGCAGCGATGCGGACTTTCTTGTAGTATCTTTGCAGGAAGTTGGCCAACTCTTTTCTCCCGTAGCGGCGATAAGTTCCAACTTGGGCCGCCGACGGAATCTCATCCAGCTCGTGGTACTCCCCGCAAATCCTCTGCACCTTCCCGAGAAGCTGGGATGTAAAGAGGATGCGGCCATTCGCTGCCTTCACAGTCCAGTTTCAGCAAGTGCACTACTTTATAGCGGCGCAAAATCCTGTCCAAGCTGGTGCAATCCACCACCGCTTTGCGTTGATGGTGCGGACTGCATTCCGCTTCCACCGGAACGGTCCGCCACCGGTATTGACCCCCGCATCATCGGCCGAATAGCCGCTGTGCAGCAGGGGCGAAGGGTGCCGGTCCGAACGCCACACCGCCTTTTGGTGCAAGCGAACCCGCCCCTCGAACGAACGAAGATTATGGCAAGCCAGGCGATAGTTCTCCGGTTCGGGTTCGCCTTCGACCCGGAAGCCCCGCGGCTTAAGCAGGCAAAGCTGAAGCTCCCAATGTGCGCGCCCACATCGATAATCAACTCCTCCCGGTGGAACCGTTCCGGCAGGCGGTACTCGTTTCGTTCGCACACGTCCTGAAAGACACTGGCATCGCAGGTCCCGCTGCGGAGAATGAACCCTCGTTCCTCTCGGGCATTAGGCAACTGCACATGGATCTTGCCATCCCAACGCCGCTCCAGGTCTTTGAGGAACTCCAGGCATCGGGCTTCGAAACGAAAGCCGGCCACATGCGGGTTGGGGACCGACAGCCGCCACTTCCGCAGGTTTCGATGCTGGAAAAGACGCCGCCCTTCCAAATCGTGCTGACACATCACTCCCGGGAGGGTTTGATCGGATGTGGCACCATTGTGTAGGGCTGATTCAGCTTCCGCCACGCGAGGTGGAACGTCTCCTTGTCCCCGTGCACATGGAGGTAGAAGAAATCGAATGATCGTTGAGCAGAACGCTAAGTTCAGGCGCGCGCCAGCGCGCGTTTGTGGATGACCATCTGCCCGGACTCAAACTCCGGTTCATCGCGGTGAGCAGGTGCCAGATCGCCCAGATGGTTCGCTTGGGCCCGAGCCGGCCGTAATCGGGCCAGAAAATCGCCCCGGTCCGCTGGTATTCCGCGGCCTCAAACAAACAGGTAAGTAGGGTCGCGGACGGGCACATTGTCGGCGTCCAGGAAGAGCACCTCTTCAAACCGGCTGTGCAAGATCGCGTACGACTTCAATTCCCACCCGCCGCCCATGCGGCGCGGATGCCTGCTCTGGAACTGACTGGCGTCCACGCATTCGACCCCCAACCTCTCCATCAGGCGAATCATTCGCTCATCCATCTCCGCCGCCCCTTCATGCCAAAGCTGCACCGGCAGCTGGCAGCCGACCTCGCGCAGCATGTGCACGCAAACCCAAGCGCAGGAAAGTAAACTCAGCCTCCGCCGCAAATGATGATTCCCCGCCCTTGATGGCCGCCGGGATATCCAGGCGACTCGCCCGGTCTCTGCCATCATCCGGTACGGTAGCGGCTGAGCAGATCTGGCGGAGGTCTTCGTATTGACTTGGGAAGCCCGCACCGCGACGCGGCCGCGGCCCGCGCGGACGGTGAAATACGACAACGTTCCGCCTTCGAAGTAGCAGCCGATGCCCTTGATGACATCCTCGGCCGTAATCAGCTCCATGCAACGAGGCAGGCCGTTGGAAACGTTCTCGCAGAGGTTGCCTGGCTTGTCCCGGCTGTCGCCGTCCCTCAAAGGAACGACTCTGGATTTCCAGCAGCCGCCCTGGGTTGCGCAAGGCACAGCCCCGACGGTGTGGAGGAAGGCGTGCTGGGGGTAAGCCTCCCAATGGGCCGGCTCACGGGCGCCAGCGACGATGACGCACGCGCGGCGGCGGTTCTGGCCCAGTTTGGGCTCGACAGCCGCCGCCAAATGCATCAACGCCGTCACGCCACAGAGACATCCCTGGGCATGGTAGACCAGGCGGATGAGCTCACGGACGCTGGTTTGGCCACGCAGATCGATCGTGTGTTTGAGCTTGGGATGGTGATGGCCCAGCTCGCCGATCTGGGCAAAGACAATGCGGTTTCGGAAGTGATCGATGACCCGCTGGTACCGGGCCGTCTCCCACCATTTGATCGTGATATCGAACTTGCCGCCGGCCGCCACGATCCAGAAAGGGATCTCCAGCCGGCTAAGTTCCTCCACTTGCGACCCCCAAGCTTTCTCTTCCTTGGACAGGTGAATGTCGCCTTTGAACTCGGTCGGGACGATGTTCAACCCGAGTTGCTGGTTTAGAAAATCGATATAGCCGTGGAGGCAGTGATAGGGGCGTTCATTGGCGTAGTTGATCAGAGGATAGCGACAGTCCAGGACTTGGACTTGCGGGTCGCGTTCTTCCAAATAGCTGATGTGCGGGTTGTTCTCCCACACCTCCGGAAAGTGGGTGCGCACATCGGTGATGAATTCGCCGGGATACCGGCGATGCAGATCGCGCACCGCCGCCGTCATCATGACGACATCCCCAAGGGAAAACTTTGTCTTGAGAATGAGCTTTCTCACTCCTGTGCCATGACGGCGGCGTCGGAGATGTCGCCAGAACAGATTTGGCGGCTCAGGAACGCTTTCGCAAGGCTCGCGGGGTGTCCGGGCCAGGGGTGGCAGTGGTCGCGGTGATTCGGCGAATCAGCCGTTTGGCTGGTTTCGGGCTGAATCGCGGGGTGGAGAGGCGAGCGGATGTCTTGGATTTGGAGGGACGCAGGAGTTGCATAGTTTATTTTTTAGTGAGGGATACAGCGACAAAGCCTTACTTGAACATCGATCCTGGAGGCGAGTGAATTCCTTCGCACGGCGCACGCCGGAGTTTCTTCAGTTCGGCCCGGACGCGAGCGGCGACGCGGTGTTTGACGAGGTAGACGTAGCTGGCGCGGACGCTGAGGGTTTTGGCGACTTTGGAGGTGGGCCACTGTTTCATGGTGGCGAGATCGAAGATTTGGAAATGTTTGGGAGCGACCTGTTTTTTGACGCGGTCGATGGCGGCCTCGGCCAGGGCTTTCTCCCATTCTTCATCCCAATCTTCGGCGATGGCGCCATCGTGCTGGGCGGGCCACACATGGAGGGCATCTTTGGCTTGTTCGCGCTGGCGTTTGCGGATCCGATCCTGGATGCGCCAGGTCGTGGTCGTCCGCAACCACCCTTTAAAGCTCCCTTGCTGCGGATCGTATTCGAAGTTGCGTATGGCCTTGGAGACACTGATAAACGTCTCCTGGACAACTTCCTCAGCGTCGTTGGGCTGGAGTCCAGCCCGGCGGGCAGTGCCGTAAATCAACTTCCAGTACGTGTCAAAAAAGTCCTTCCAACTGACGTCGTCTTCCCAGTCTTTCAGCCGACTGAGCAAGCTCTGGCGCGTCGGGATTAAGTCATCGGCGTTCATAGCGGCGGCTTCTCTCTTGGATACGTCGCCTTTCGACATGTCTTTCACTCTTCGTGCCATGTTGCTGAGATGAAGCGCCCGTTCGTCATTGAGAAAAACACGGCTTGGCCTCGTTAGGAACGCAGGCAGTTTAGGAGGCGCCAACCGTTTGACAAGACTAACAACCGGGTGGAGCTGCACTCCATTCCATCCCGCAATCCGATGGCTGACATTCATGACCAGGTTTCGATAACTTCTTTCAATTCATGCACCGCGAACGGCTTTCGCAAGACGCCCGAGAACTCGGGACCGACAGTCGCAGGAGCGCTTCCGGTCGTTAGGACGATTGGGAGGTTCGGTTTGATCAACTTGATTTCACGGGCCAGTTGGTCCCCGCGCATTCCGGTCATCTCAAAGTCGAGGAACACGAGGTCAAAAGACTCGTCCCGAACCTTGCCAAGCGCTTCTGTTCCGCTCTCGGCAGCGGCCACCTCATGGCCCAAATGCCGCAGCACCAACTGGAACGAACGACGAATCATCGCTTCGTCGTCGACGACCAGAATCCGTTTCGATTTCTGGGAGCCACTCATGCGTCCTGACGGGACCTGGCACGGGCACACGCGCTCGTGTCGTCGCCACAAGAAACACAGGTCCTTACCTCGCTATACGAAAGCAACCGCATATTTCTTTCACAAAATTTTTCGGTTCCTTTCTTAATGACTCGCCCCCAGAGGAAAGGCACACTGCCCGCATCGTTCGATCCATGGCTTCCGTCGAAGAAAAAGCGAAACAACGCTACCAAGGCAGCCTCGGCCTACAGTACCACCACGCCAAGCGCGCTATCCCGGAGCAAGCCTTCCCTTGGGTGGCGCGCCTCCGCCTAGCCAAAATCGCCCCATACGTCCGGCCAAGCGACACCGTCCTCGAATATGGCGTCGGCCTCGGCTGGAACCTGGCGGCGGTGGCTTGTGCGCGCAAATTGGGCTACGACGTAGGCGCTTTTCTCGAGCCGCAGGTCCGGCTTCGCGGCATCGAATTCAGGAGCGACCTGGAAGCCTTGCCCGGAGCTTCGATGGACGTCGTGATCTGTCATCACACGCTCGAGCATACCGCCGAGCCAGCCCAGGTCCTGAGCACGATACACCGCCTTCTGCGAGCAGGCGGCCGGCTGCTGCTATTCGTTCCCTTCGAAAGGGAAAGGCGGTTTCGGCACTTTGACCGCACCGAACCCAACCACCATTTATACTCCTGGAATGTGCAAACCTTGGGGAACCTGGTGTTGGAGGCTGGGTTCGAGGTGGAACAGGCTGGTTTGGGCCGCTTTGGCCAGGAGCGCTTTGCCGCCCGGGTTGCCAGCCGGCTGCATGGCGGCGAGCGAGGTTTTCGCGTCATCCGGTGGATCGCGAACACCTTGAAAAATGAGCGGGAGGTGCGGGTGGTAGCGACGAAGCTGGCCAGCTCGATTTGACCATTGCCAAGGACGGAGCCGGCTTTTAGCGTCGGACCCATGGCGAAGATTCAGCGCGCTCTGCTTTCCGTCTCCGACAAGACCGGTCTGGCTGCCTTGGCCCAAGTCCTGGCCAGCCAGGGAATCGAATTGATCTCAACCGGCGGCACAGCCAAAGCCTTGCGCGAACAGGGCATCCCAGTCGTCGAACTGAGCGCCTACACCGGTTTCCCGGAAATGCTCGATGGTCGCGTCAAAACTCTCCACCCCCGCGTCCACGGCGGCCTGCTTTTCATTCGTGGGAATGCGTCTCACGAAGCAGCCGCGCGCGAACACGACATCGCCCCGATCGATCTGGTGGTGGTCAATCTCTACCCCTTCGAACAAACCATCCAAAAACCGGAGGTTACCCTGGCGGAGGCGATTGAGAACATCGACATCGGCGGACCGTCGATGCTCCGGAGCGCAGCCAAGAACCATGCCAGCGTCACGGTGGTGGTCGATCCGGCCGATTACGAAGCGCTCGCCACTCAAATCGCCAAGACGGGTGAGACCACCCCGGATTTCCGCCGCCAGTTGGCCGCGAAGGTTTTCGCCCGCACGGCCGCTTATGATGCCGCCATCGCGCAGTATCTCGCCAAGGCCTTCTCCCCCCATCCCCAGCCGGACGCGAAGGAATCGACGTTGCCCAACGAACTGCGCATCGTGGCGCCCCGGGTGCAAACCTTGCGCTATGGCGAGAACCCGCACCAGCGGGCCGCCCTTTACGGCCAATTTGCCGACTACTTTCGTCAGTTGCACGGGAAGGAGCTCTCCTACAATAACATCCTCGACCTGACGGCCAGTGCGCTGTTGATCGCCGAATTCGCGGACGATCCTCCAACCCTGGCCATTCTCAAACACACCAACCCTTGCGGCGTTGGCCAGGGAGCCAGCTTGCGGGAGGCTTGGGACCAAGCCTTCGCAACCGACAAGCAAGCGCCCTTTGGGGGCATTATCGCCGTCAACCGGCCCATGGATCTCGGCTGTGCGGAAGCGATCAGCGAGATCTTCAGCGAAGTCATTGTCGCCCCCGAGTTCAGCCGCGAAGCTCTGGAAGTCCTCCAACGGAAAAAGAACCTGCGCTTACTTCTGCTGAAAAAGAGTCCTCTGGCAGCGGAATCCTTTGACGTTCGCAGCACCGGGGCAAACTCGTTCCTCTTGCAGGAGCGCGATACACGGTCTGTGCCAGGGGAGCAACTCCAGATCGTCACCAAGAGAAAACCCACCCCCGCGGAACGGGATGCCATGCTTTTTGGCTGGCGAGTGGTCAAACACGTCAAATCCAACGCGATCGTTTACGCCGGCGCTGGTCGGACGCTTGGGATTGGCGCAGGCCAGATGAGCCGGGTTGATTCGAGCCGCATTGCCGTTTGGAAGGCGAAGGAAGCGGGCCTGGCCCTACAGGGAAGCGCGGTTTGCAGCGATGCCTTCTTTCCGTTTCCGGATGGGCTGATTGCGGCTGCCGAGGCCGGGGCCACTGCGGCCATTCAGCCCGGCGGCTCCGTTCGGGATGCGGAAGTGATTGCCGCGGCGGACGAGCGGAATATGGCCATGGCCTTTACGGGCATCCGGCACTTTCGCCATTAATTCGGCAGTTTCGTCACTGCCAGATCGTCGTAGGAGATGGGCGTTCCGGAAAAGGGGCTGCCGAAAACGCCGGCGCGGCCTGGGGGCAACTCTTCCCGATCTTCGGCCGAGATCATCCAGGCGGGCGGCTCCGGCTCGCCCTCCATCCATGCTCTGCCTTCGACCGTCCACCCTTGGGCTGTTTTCCGGACCTGCAGACGCAGACGAGTCCAGGTCGCAGGCTGCCATTCGAAAGACGCGCTCGTTTTCAAGGCATCGCCCCGATAAAGCTCGATCAGCTTCTTGCTGGGGCTGACTTGGAGCCGATAACCAGCCACGCCGTTGAGGCCAAGGGCGAAGGTGGGAAACCGTCTGCCTTTGGCGGTGCTGAGAATGCGGGCGGAGACGGAGACGCCATCCTTCTCGGTCGGGCCGAACAAAATGCCATAGCTGTCGAGCGGAGCGCCCGGGAGCTGCAGAACCTTGTTGCCTTGCTCATCTTTGACGGCAAACGCGCCATCGAGGACGAGCATGTCGTCCGGGATCGTGTCGAGCGCCACGTGGCTGAAATCGTTTGTGTAAAGTGGCTTCGTTGCTTGGGCAAAGCTGAGGCCGGCAGTCCCAATCATCCACGCCGCTAATAAAAAGTGCCGAGTTTTCATCGTTCATCCTGCCGCCATCGCGGCTGTTCAATCGTTTCGCAAGGCATCGAGCAGCCGACCGCGCAAGGCCAGCTTGGCGGCGATCCAGGTCCAGACTGCCCCGCTGCCAAACACAACTGCCAGGGTCGTCAGCAACGATTGGACGGGAATCTCCGCGCCCGGAGTCAAAGCGCTGGGGACTACCGCGACCAAAGCGGCCAGAATGCCAATCCCAAGGCCAATCAGCAGCAAGGCACCATGCTCGCTGACCACGAGCCAGCTCAGCGACCGGGTCCGCAATCCGACAGCGAGCAGCAAGCCTAGCTCACTCCGCCGTTCGAGCACGTTTCGCAAGACGACGACGGCCAGCCCAACGCTGCCAAGAAGCAAGCCCAAACCGCCAAGAACCTGAAAGGTATTGAGATAGGTGTTCTGGACGGCATTGAGCGCTTCCAGCCGGCGGCTTGTCCGAACCAGCTGCAGTCCATAATCCTGGGCGGCCCGGGAAAGCGTCGCGGCCACCGCTTCGATTCGGTCGGTCGCATAAGGCGACACGTCGATGAAAAAGGCGCGATAGCCACTCTCCGAAGGAAAGCGGGCCTGAAACTGGCTCTCCGCAATCACCAAACTGCCTTGCAGGATGGAATTCGCCACCGCTGCCACCAGCCGCACCTGGAAGGTCCGGCCTCGTTCGTCCGTATAGGCGAGAACGTCGCCGAGCTTTTTGCCCAGGGCCCACTGAATAGAAGCGGCATCGCCGATGGCCGGGATCGCCCCGTCCGGTTCGGGTTGATTCAAGAGCAGCCATGGGCTCGTCGGATCATGCCCTGCGGCGACCTGCGCAAAAGTGAATGCGCCGCGTTCATGCAGAGATTGTGGACGCAGGCCTAGCAGCGTCGGTTGCTGGGCACGATTGAGATTCAGGCAGCTGGCATCCTCTCCGTCTCGCACCCGGCAGGAAACAAAGCGCACTCCGGCCAGATCCGACTCACTGAAACCGAAGAACTGCCGGGCCGACTCCGTGTTCAAGTCCTGCACGATCGGGAACGAAGACTCACCGAGCAGCGCAAATCCCCCGGTGCCGGAGGAGCGGTTCCGCAATCGATCGCTCGTGTCGAGCTTGAACACGCCGATCGCTGCGACCAGAAAGCTGCCGCAGGCCAGCAGGCCCATCGTGGCCAGGCTGCGCCGTCGGCGACGGGCGGCGTTCCTCAAACCCATCGCTCCCAAACTCGGGCGCGAGGCGGTCCCGGATGAGGCAAGCGCCCCGAGGCAAGCCGCGGCAAAGCCCAGGCCGGACACCAGGAGCAGTGTTCCCGCAAGGAAGAAAACCTCCGCGTTGGCGGCCTGATGCTGGAACCCGGCCCAGCCAATCAAGAGAATGGCACCGGCGCTCGCCAGCCAGCCTACCCAGATCCCGCGGCTTGGTTTTCGGCTGACCGCGCGCTCGAGTTCCGCTCCCTGGCTGAGCAGTTCGCGCGCGGGTTGCCTGGCCTGCTTGCGCAACGCGATCCAGATGGTGACGGAAGCGACAGCCAGTCCACTGACGAGACCAATCCCCAAGGTCGCGGCACTTGCGTGATAAGTTAGTGCTGAGGTGCCGACGGCGTCGCGCCAGATCGTCGACAATCCATAAAGCATGCCGCGGGCGTAGAGAATCCCTCCGGGAATGCCCGCAATCGATCCGATCGCGGCCAGCGCTACCCCCTCCGCGATCAACAGACGCCGCACTTGTCCGGAAGTGAAACCCAGCGCGAGGTAAGTGCCGATCTCGACCGCCCGCCTTTCGATCCCGAAGAGAAACAGCAACGACATCAGCAGCAGCGCGGCGACGATCAGGAAAAAGCTAAACCCCAGGAACAATTGGCCGAAATCCTGGGCCTGCCCGCTGGCAGC
>JAXMHN010000046.1:0-58341 GCA_046346765.1 Verrucomicrobiota bacterium
TGGCGCGACCGCCAGATGAATGGAGTCGATCGCTGCCGCACCGTCGTTCACCAGGCGATAGGTGCCGTGAATCTGCGCCTCCCGCCGTTCGGGATAGATCTCGACGCGGAGAGACGTCGCCGTCAACCGCGGCTGCGGGATGTGGGCATACAGCCCATAGCGCTTTTCGTACTCGGCACTCAGCTTGATTCGATCTCGCTCCGTGACGTACGCATGCCGGACGTTCGTGTTGTAGAAGATGAAGCCGCCCACCGACAGGATGAGGACTACCGCCGTTCCGGCCAACGCCGCCGCCGCGCGAGTGAATCGGCGGCGCGCCGATTGAAGTCTCATTCTGACGCTGCGCTCCGTCCCGCGCATCCAGAGCAGCGTCGCCACCACCGCCAGCAACATCGCCCAACTCGTCCAGTAGAGCTTGAACCACAGCCACGGGCCGAGCGACGCGCCGAAGCCACGCATGTCCGTATACTTCCACCGCGGTGCGGAGGCATAGACGAGCAGCTTGTGCTCAACCCCAAAGGTCGAGGCGAAAGCGATGAATCCATAGGCGACCACGGCGACGAGGTGGCCGACCTGCTTCTTATTCACCACCGCGTGAATGGCAAAGACGAGCGCAGCGAAGAGGAGATACTCCACGAATTGAATCCCGAACAAGGTTCGCAGATACAGCCCTATCTCAAAATCGAAATAACCCATGCGCGCCTGACCGAGTATGCCCGCCGCCGTTAGCACGGCCATCCCCACAACGAGGACGAGACTGAGTCCGAGGAACTTTCCCAGAACGAAGACCCATTCCGGCACCGGCGTGGCATCGGCCATCTCGTTCAGGCCCGCATCCCGTTCGCGCCAAATCAGTTCCCCGGCGTGAAACACGATCAGCAGCGGGACCAGCACCCAAGGAAACTGTGGATTGCCCGCCACCGGGTGGGTCAGAAACGCGACGATCTGCGCTGTCCGGGGAACGATCCGAACTCCCTCAAGGTTCATGAACTCGGGCATGAGCACGCCCACAAGGATGGCGATGGGCGCCAGCAGGACGAGACCAGCCGCGCTCTTCGCGATCGACCTGAACGACATCCAGGCAATAGCCAACGTCTGTCGCGCGCGGGTCGCGAAGCCGAAGGCCTGGCGCACGACAAAAGCGGAAGTGCGTCCGGTCCTCGCGGGCTGATGGCGGTCCAGCCCCGCGACGGGCTCCGTATCGCGACGACGTTTTCCGGCGGGGTGATCAAAGCGAAAGAGCAAGCGAGTGATGACGAGCACTCCGACCGCGATGCCGACCCACAGAAGGGCGTTCGCAAGCATCCGCGGCTCCAAGCCGACCAGGCGCGTCTTTTTCTCCAGCGGTGTCCATGTCCTCGAGAGAAGGCCGATCACGAAGAAATGGCTGGGCTCAAGCAGCTCTCCCACCGTCCAAAGCCGGCAAAGATTGGCCAGCGCCGTCGTCCCGAAGCCCAGAACAAAGAGCAGAACCCCTCCGAGGTAGGCGGTGACGGATCGCCGAGTCAAAGCCGACCATGCGAACTGAATCGCCGTGGCTGCGCAGGCGGTCGACAGCGCGATGACAAAATAGGCACTGAGGTAGGCGGCCGGCCGGGAAGGAACCAGAACCTCGGTTTCAACCGGAGGAACGGACAAGGCCAGGAGGATGCCAGCTGGCACCGCCAGCAGGATGAGAGCATTGAGGGCCAGGGCCGCGAGAAAGCGACCTCCCAGGTACTCGGTGGTGCTGACCGGGGTGGTGTAAACCAGAGGATGCATCCGCGTCTCCGCGTCCCGCGCGGCCGCGCCGCCAGCGACCGCCGTGGCCAACAGCATCCACAGCACATTGCAGATCCCGGTCACGAAGGCGATGACATGTGGTGAATTGACTGGGGCGCCGCCGTTGCGCGCGTCGTTGAGGAACCCTTGCCTTATCAGCAGGTAAGCGATGACAAAAAGGACGGCGAAATAGAGCCAGGTCCGGACACGCCCGGCCTGGTAAGCGAACTCAAAGCGAAAAATCTTCCAGAGCTTCATCCGCGATGCCGGGTGAGAGTGCTAAAGTAGACATCTTCGAGGTCCGGCTCGACGGGCTCGAAGTCGGTCCCGGGCGACGAGTCGTTGTAGACGTGAACGACCGTGCGACCGGCGAGAAGCTTCGTCGAGATGACGGCGTGCTCTCGCTCCATCGGAGCCAGGGCGTCCCGCGAGATCACCCGCCGCCAGATTCGCCCACGCAGTTCGTTGACGGCACGGAGCGGCTGGGCTTCGAGCAGAATCGCCCCTCGGTCGATGATGGCCATCCTGGTGCAAAGCTCGCTCACGTCGTCCACGATATGGGTGGAGAGGAGGACAACGCTGTTCTCTCCCAGTTCGCTCAAAAGATTGAGAAAGCGAACGCGTTCGGCTGGGTCGAGTCCAGCCGTCGGCTCGTCGACGATCACCAGCGTCGGATCACCCAGGAGCGCCACGGCCACGCCAAAGCGCTGCCGCATGCCGCCCGAGTAGCCGCCAAGCTTCTGCTTGCGCACGTCCCACAAGTTCGTTTTTCGGAGCAACTCCTCAACCACTGCGGCGCGCGCCCCGCGGTGGGTGATGCCCTTCAGCACCGCAAAATGATCGAGCAGGCTCTCCGCGTTCACCTTTGGATACACGCCAAATTCCTGCGGCAGATAGCCGAGCGTCTTGCGGACTTCGTCCTTCCTCCTGAGAACGTCAAGAGCCTGGCCTGAGCCGTTCGAAACGTCGCCCAGCATCACGCTTCCGCTGTCTGCCTCCTGCAAAGTAGCGAGGATTCGCATCAAGGTGGACTTGCCGGCCCCGTTAGGTCCGAGCAGGCCATACATCCCCGCGGGAATCGTTAAGCTCACGTCCTTGAGGGCGTGCACGCCGTTCGGATAGGTCTTGGATACGCCCCGAATCTGCAATTCCATGGCTACACCCATCGCTAATTTCCTTTCGGCAAAACTCTCTTTCCCTCGGGCCGCTGGGTGGTCACACTTCTAGTGGCGGCGTCGAATGCAAGGATTGGCGCACCCTCGCCCTGGAGTTCATCCTCAGCCGTCGCTTCGAAGCGCGCCGCGGATGCCGCTCCGGCCGGTTGAACGAAAAACAGCCCGCCGTCTCTGGTTACCGCAGCCCTCCGGGGCGCATTCAGGCTGAAATAGACGCGGACCTTCCGGTCCACCAGGTCCGGATGAAGCGCGATCGATTCCAAGGCGGGCATTGGACATGGCCACTCTGTTGATCGATCCGACCCGAGATTATGTGGAGGGGTGATGGGGCCGAGCATTGGCAAAGTCAGCAATGGTCTCTTTTTCACGGACGACTGTGGTTGACGGCGGTTACTTTGCCAAACAAAGTAACCCTGTCAAGCCCCTCTTCGTTTCATGGCACGGTAGCTCACACACCACCCTTCACGCTCTCTAAGCCGCGAAACGCCCAAAAATCACCACCTATTTCGAGAGCACGCTTCACAGTGCGAAAACAACATGGCCCGGTCCAGGACGCCCGGGCCCCTTTCATCGCGACGCACTCTGCACTTCCTTTGCAGTGCGAAGTTATTTAACAGGGCGTTCTAGAGCCGCGCCCGCAGCAAGACCTCGTCGCCGGCCCGCCCAGCACGTTCTACGCCTTCAAGAAGTTCGTGACTCGGAACAGGTGGCCCGCCCTTCTGGCCGCAACGGTCGCCGTGTCCACTGTCGCCGGACTGTTCGGCACCAGCATTGGGTTGAGGCGCGCGACGGCGGCTCGAAAGCAGGCGGAACAAAGCGCTGCGCGCGCCCGGCAATTGGCGGAAGACGCCCAAGCGGCTGAATCCGCCACCCGGCTCGCGGAGAGGACTGCGTTACGCCAAGCCTACTCCGCCAGTATGCTCAGCGCGTCGGACGTCCTGGAACATGGGCAAATCGAGCCGGCGCGGCATTATTTGACCGGGGCGCCGGCCAGCCTGCGCGGCTGGGAATGGCGGCACTCACGAGGCGGATTTGGCCTAAGTTATCTCAGCTCCACGCTTCCCGTTCAAACGTCGACCGGGAACCTCGGCTCTGAACGCCGAGACCAGGAAGCCGGCGCAATCCGCCTCCTGATGTCGGCGGCTACGAGCTGGACCTCCGACGTCTGGTCCTCTGACCACTCGGCTCTTCCCATTCCCGCTCTCTCCTCCGGAGTCAGACAACGCTTCCTTCGTGGAAGCGCCGATCGAGCCCCGATGCGAACCCGATGGCGATCAGGTCGCATCGGCTTCTGATCGGGTTTTGATCGGGTTTTGATCGGGTTTGGTGCGGATGGAGGCCGAGCGGAGACCCGTTTCGCTGGACAGACCAGGTCGGGCGGATCACTTCTGACGATGGCTGTTCATTCTTGGGTTCGTTAAACCGCAAAATCGGCAATGTCTACAATTGTAGACACCGCCGACCCCGAAAATTGAGTAAAACCGCCTTAAATTGACTCGTTCCGAGACAGCGGCATCCAAAAAACGGACACCACCGCCCGAGCCGCTCAATTGGGTCGCCCACACACCACCGCCCAAGGTCAAAGCCGCTTCGGCAAGGCTGGAAACTGACCGCGCGAGCGGCGCAGTAATAGGATTGACTGGATACGTCCAAATGCCCATAACGCCATCCTCACGTAGGCGATTTTTCAGTTATTCCAGGACGTCCAATTCTGATCTGGGTTATGAGCTATTTGACTCCTCCAGCACGAGTCGTGGTTCTATTCGCCACGGTTCTCCATCGCTGGTTTCGCCGGCCGACTCACCGCAAATGAAAACTTTGTCAGGCCGGCTGGGCAGCCCAGGCCCGCGGTGCTCCTCTTGCTGGCGGCAGTTTGGCTGCTGATGGATCTGAGCTTGTCCACGCTCAGGTGCGGATTACCAAGGCGAGCATTACGGCGACCAACCTGGCGCTTTCCTGGACAGGCAATTCAGGTTCTTGCACGCTTGGTGCAAAAGGCGTCGCGTTTGGGACCGGCGAACTGGCGGTCGGCCGTGCTGACCACCAACACCGAGGCCAACGTGCCAATGAGCGACAGGCTCGTCCTTCTTCCAGGTCGTCGCGGGAGCGGTCCCGAACTTGGACACACCGCCGGTTGAGGATCCGCGTCGCCTCGAAATCCTCGATGCCATCAACCGCCAGATCGGGTCGCTGCCGGGAACAGACGGGCACGCGGACGGCGCCGCGCTGGTTGCCTTCCTATTGAATATTCCGGAAATCACCGACGCCGGGATGGCGGACGACACCTCGGTTTGGGCCAAGTTCCGGGACGGGCGTCCGCTCCTGATCATCAACAATCGCTCAGACGCCGAACCTCTCGCGCTTAACCAGCAATCGGGGTCAACCGCCGCCGCGAGCATCACCGCATCGAACGAATTTGCGCTCCTCAGCGCGGCAGCAGCCGAGCCGAGCCGGAAGGTGCGTCCACTTGTCCTGGGTCGAATTGGATTGCTCGCGACGCCGACAGGGCTTCCCGGGTCGCTCCGCGCGTTTCTCTTTGAAGCGCATCTTCCCGGACTTTCCCACAAGACGGTGGATGTGCTCACGCCGGCGTTCCGCGATCGGAAATACGCGGCCTTCCCTGATGAAGCCAGCCTCGATAATTTCCTGAGCTTAACGAATTACCCGGGAGACATTGGCGTCCTCTACGTCGATTCGCACGGTGGGACTGGGATTCTCCAGACGGTCAGCATGGATGTTTCGACCGGAAACCGTGTCTTTCACGATGATCCGTTTTATGGAGTTACGACGTCCACGACTGTGACCGAGAAAGGCGAAAAGGACCTCAAGAGCCTTCTGGATCGGCTCGAAATTGGATATGTGACGATGGGTCCGCTCATCATCAATGGACCGGGACGCGGCACCAATCCCCCGCCGCTGGCGAACTCGCGCTATATCATTCTGCCTCAATTCGCCTCGAGTTATTGGAAGTTCAGTCAGAGTAGTTTTGTCTACATGGACACTTGCCATAGCGGAGGTCCCGCGGCGGGTTCGTTTATGGCGGCCTGCTCGACGCACGGGGCGGCTGTTTACGCGGGCTGGTCAGCGCCCGTGGCTGTTTCAACGTCGTTTGATGTTGCCCGGGAGGTCGTCGACCTCCTGCTCGGCGGCAGCAAGATCATCCCGCTTAACCCACCGCAACGATCCTTCGACCTCAAATCCGTCGTGGGCTACTTGAGCAAATCCGGCGATGACACCGACCCTCATTATGGAGCCCGTCTCCAGTTTTATCGATCCCTCTCCGCGCCGACCGATTTTGGAATGCTCGCCCCGAGCATTCAATCGATGCGCACCGACGAGCGGACTGGGCAACTCCATATCTACGGACTGTTCGACCCGACCGTCTCCGCCACGGTGCGGATCGAAGGCGATGGGACAAAGGAGATCGAAGCGATGCCATCGATCCTCGCCGGTTTGGACCTTTATCCTGATCCCGCCGAGATTGTCTGCCCGTTGCCCGCGGATCAATCGCCTTCCGCCGGGAACGTGACCGTGATCCAGCGCGGCCATCCGAGCAATACGGTCCCACTCAGCCAATGGCGGATGAGCGGCCAGTGCGTCCGGTACTTTAGTGCGACGGACGATACCGGTCCCACCGCGACATACCAGTTCGACCTCCGCTTGCGCGCGGACGTGCATTCGATCCGACGCGCCCCTTATGGAATCTCGAAGTTTGAGGGAGCCAGTGCCACGGCCGCGAAAGGGTCCACCGCTTCACTGATCGCCGCAGGCGGCATTTATTATGACCCCAACGGTCTCCGCACTGTCGAATACCAGCTCCGAAACCCAGGTCCCCTCCAACTCTCCGACGACGCCGTTAGCAACACAACGACGGCGTTTTCCGGAAGTATCCGGTTCTCGCCCGATGGTTCGATCTACTTCGTCGTGAATGCGAGCGCCATCGATGGAATTACCGTGATCGAAACCAACAAGAAGCCGTCGGGCGGCGCCGATGTATTCCAGACTCCGTTCAACCCGTTCACCCGGACATTCGACGGGCACGGAAAGAATGGCACCATGAACCTGACCAGTTATACCATTGAGAACGGCGACGGCTCTAACGCCGGCGATGCCGGCAGAACGACCTGGACAACCTCGAACCCCACCTTTCCGCCGAAGCCATCCATTCCGGGATACGCCGAATGACGGCCGATTCCGGCGGCGATCGCTGAACGAGTGTTGAAGCTGGAGCGGCAGACCCCATCCCGGAACCTTCTGAATGCTTATGGAACGCCTTTGAGGCGGTAGAAGCGCTGAGATTGCCCAGCTTCGCCGGGAACCCGGAAGGCCGTAGGCTCTTCGCTGCCACTAAGGTTCTGGAGGTCAGACCAGGTCCTCAGGTCATTTGAACTTTGCATCCGGTACTCGCGGCCAGAGAGGATCCGGACCAACAGTTGCACATCGTCTTTAACCTGGACGATCTCGAGAGATGGCGCGGCGGGAGCGGATTGCAGCACGGCCTGGTTGTTGCCGACGACCACAAACCGCCCGGTCCGGTCCACATAGGCAACGCCTCTCAAGGAATTGACGCATGGCGAGAAATGATCGAGCCATTCGAGCCCATCTCTGGAGGTGAGCACTCGGCCCCCAGTCCCTACTGCCATGAACCAGCCACCTCCAAAGGCGATTCCTTGGAAGCTGGCGCCCGAGCTGCTTCCTAACACCCAGTTCAATCCATCCGAGGAAACGGCGCTTTCTCCTGAATTGCTCATGGCCACGAACCGACCGTTGCCATAGGCCAAACCGGTGATGTTCTGGCCCGAGAGGTTGGTGGCCACTTGCCACCCTACACCGTCGGCGGAGCGAAGCATTGTCCCGTCTGCGCCGGCAGCGACGAACCACCCTGCCCCAAAACCAACACATTGCAGGAAAGTGGTGCCGCCGGAGCCAACGGTCCGCCAGGCAAGCCCGTCTTCGGAGGTTGCGATGGTGCCTTCCACGCCCACCGCCACAAAGGTCGACTTTCCAAGGCCACCCCGTAGAGGTCCTTCGCGGACGCCGGGCCGCGGGCCCAGGTGAGTGCATTCGTCGTTGTGAAAACCTCGCCGGAACCTCCGACGGCCACGAACCGGCCTTGCCGTAGGCAATGGCGCGCAGGTTCGAGCTGGTGCCGGAGGGTTGGGCATTCCAAACGCCGTCGTCGCCCGCGGCGAGCATGGTTCCGTCGTTTCCCACGGCGACCGTCCACCCGCCGCCTGAGGCCACCGCCCTCAAATTGACGTCCGAGGCACCGCCCACCAGCAGCCATCGCCGGCCATCGACGGATGTCCACAATCCGCCATCGTCCCCGAGAATGAGAAAGCGATTGTCTTGATGCACGATGCGGAGCGGTTCATTGGAAAAAGAGAAGGAATTCGTCTGCCAGATTAGTGCGTCCTCGGATTGGCACAAGTATCGCCCACCGTTGGTCGCGGCGCCTAAGCCGACGAATAGGCCCGCGCCGCCCGCAGCATCAATCAGGGCGAGCCCTTTCGGCAACTCTCCAGGGTGCCAGACCTTGCCGTCGAGCGAAACGGCGCAAAGCGTCGACCCAGACGAGGCTGGGGAAGGGTCAAGCGCAATAAAGCGGTCGAGGCCGAAGACGATGCGCTCAAACGACGCGTTCGGAAGCGCCAGATCGTGCACGGTCCAATCGAGTCCGTTGGTCGAGAGCAAGCTCTGATTTCCAGCCATCGCGACAAACTGGCCCAAGCCGAACGCCACATCGGCAACGCGACTGTTCACCGGCACAGGAGCCAAAGACCACTCTGCTCCATTCGCGGATCTCAGGAGAGTGCGACGATGAGCCGCTAACCAGGCGCCGTTCCCGCAAGCCAGTCCGGTGAACTGGCCCCGAGTTTCAGGGTATCTCTCCACCCAGTCCATCCCGTTGTCACTCGAAAAAATGCCCCGCTGGTCGCTGAGAGCGACAAATCGGCCTTCGGCAAAACCGAGTTTCTGGATGTGGCCAAGACTCTCATTCCCGAAAGAACTCCAATGCTCGCCGTCGCTCGAAACGACAAGCGTGCCGTTCTTGCCGCCGAGGATCGATCGCCCGGCGCCGTAAGTTGCGGCCAGGAGGTCGTTGCCCTGGGGCAGCGGATACTGCCAGTCCCAGTCATCCGCAAAACGGCGCGGCAGGACTTGGAGGAAAGCCGGAGCGCTCCGGGCGACGCCGTAGGCGTTGCTGAGCACCAGCGTATAGGGGCCGGTCTGGGCCTCGGACGCCGCAGCGATGTTGAGGATGGCGTTGGTCGCCCCGGGGACCGGGACGCCATTGAGTTCCCATTGGAGGGAGAGAGGCCCGTCCCCATTCGCCTCGGCGATCAGCATCGCTGGGCGTCCGGATACCAAGCGGATGGACCTTGGCTGCACGCTGACAATCGGCGGAATCCGCAGCCGCAGAACACTCTCAGGGCTGAGGGTAGCACCGTTTTGGTTGCTGACGGCGAGGGTGTAGGCGCCGGCGTCTTTCATCTCCACATTTGTGAGGGTCAGGCTTGTGTTCGTCGCGCCGGGCAGGTCAAAGCCAAATCGGCGCCATTGGTAAACGAAGGGACCCGACCCGGTCACGGCCGAGGTGAAGGTAAACCTGGAACCGAGGACCGCGTCGCCCTGAAGGGGTGTGATCACAGACGTTGGCAACCCGTTCGGCGGCGTGAATGGGAACTTCCGCAGTTGAATCACGGAGGCGGCATGGTTCGGGGCCAACCCGGTGCCGACAAGGTAGAGATGCTTCCCCCTATCTAAAGCGATGGCTCCCGGGTTCAGGCCCGGCAGCGCCGCGGCGTCCAATTGGTCTCCCGAGGGGGCATATTTCAACCAGAATGTCCGAGCCGCCGGTGCCAGTTGCCAGCCGGCGATGTAGATGGCGCCATCCTGATCGACCTCCAAGGCGACAGGAATCCGCCCGTAGTTGGGCGATCGGGCCGCCCATACCTCGCGCCCGGAGGGATCAAACTTGATCGTGATGCAGTCAAACTCGTCGATGTCCTCGTCCACCGGCCACTTCTCGTAGCCAGTGACCACGAGATGATGGTCCGAGTCAAATTTAACCTTTGTCGCCACCGCGGCGCCGCCGCGCCGCGGCGGGCGGACCACCGTCCATATCAAATGTCCATCTGCAGAATACTTCACCAGGCGGAGCCCCTCGGCGGCCGCTGCAGCATGGCCGACAATCGCGACGCTGCCGTCCAGGTCGACTGCGAGGTCTGTCGCCAGGACCCCAGCGGCGTCCTCCGCGGCCCACAGCAGCGCGCCCTGCCCGTCTATTTTCAACGTCAGGAACTCCGAAGCCCCGCCCGGAAAGCTTGCCGTTCCCGTCACGATCAAGTCACCAGCCGGATCCACGACGCTGCCCGCGACGGCCAGAAATTGAGACTTCGGCGGGGAGTAACGATGGCTCCACAAGCGCCTGCCATCAGAGGCATATTTTACCGTCAGAACCGAATCCGCCGAGGAGTCCACAGCTTGGCCGCTTACAATGCCGGTGACGTGACTGTTCCCAGCCTCATCCACAGCCAGCGAGACGGCACCGAAGACGTAATTATCTTCGCCTCGAGTCCAGCTCAGCGTCCCGGCAGCGTCATAACCAACCGTTATGCCCGAGAAGTTAGTGGCCAAAGCTGGGCGGGAAAGGGCGGCAGCCCAAGCCTGGCCCGCCGAGCCGGAGGCCAGCGCGATCAGCGGTTGAACGGCATCGAAAGGATAAGCCGTTGTCCATCGTTCCTGGCCAGCGGCCGTGAATTGACTCAGGACCAATGCGCCCGCCTCTGTGCCGGCGATCGTGATGTTTTCCTGGCCATCGATCGTTAGGAGTGACGGGATGCCCACCTTTTCGCCGCGTCCGATCCGGGTCCACTCCGGCGCCAGTTCCGCCGAGGTGCAGAGGAAATTGGTCAGGAGCAGGAGGGCCGCGACTTGGGCAAAGGCCGGGCGCCGAATTGGCCGGAACGGCTGACAGAAAAAGCGATTGTGAGCAGCCGCTGGAGAGCGGTCGGCGCAGGGAAGTGGCGAGTTACACATAGCCGCATTGTGACCGGGGAACCGTGCCAGCATAGCACGTCGCCTTCCTTCGGCAAAGCTCCCTGCTTACCGATCCCAGGGGCCGGTGGCGGCTCGCCGTGTTGAGTGTCCGTCGTCCCACGCCACCAGAGGCACGCATAGGGCATCGCCGGGAAATGGGAAGCAGTTTGAGACAACGGACAAGCGACGAGTTCTTGGCGAGTCCGCGCGTCTTCTGGACCGCGTGAGACGACCAAGTTTTGGAGTGAGTCCACCAGCGCACGGCAGTCGGTGTGAAAATGCGCGGCTGGGCCGCCGGCTTTTGCGGAGCGCGCCGACGGCAGGCGGTGCAACGCGTCGTTGATCGCGAGCAGTTCAGGGGGTCATCCCGATCCGGAAGCGTCGAACAGAGGGAGCTTCACGATGAATCGGCTTCCTACGCCCACCTTGCTATCCACCTCGATCGTCCCCCCGTGCAAATCGACGCATCGTTTCACAATCACCATCCCCAGACCCGTGCCGGGAATCTGCTTGACGTTGTGACCTCGATGAAACGCTTGAAAGAGTCGCTGCTGATCTTCCAGTGGGATCCCGCAGCCGCTGTCCTCAATCTGGAAAACGGCGAAACCATTGGAACGTCGCACCGTAAAATGGACGGGGGATCCGGGTGGTGAGTACTTGACCGCATTCGAAAGGAGGTTGGTGAAGATGTGACCCAAAACGACCTCGTCGCCCGACACCGTCGTGGCCGGTTCCCGACTATTGAAGAGGATCGGGCAGGAGTGATTGGTTGCGGTTATGATTTCGTCGCGGATCCGCTCGCAGAAGGACTGGAGCTCGAAAGGCGCCGGCTTAAACTCAAGACCGTCGGCCTCCACCTTTCCCAGCAGCAACACCTCGCTCATCATGTCCGCCATGCGTCGCACCGACCGGTGAATTGACTGTAGCTGTTCGCGGCGGCTTTCCGGATCAAGCTGTTCGTGATAGTGCTGCAGGATTTCCCCCGAAGACATGATGATCCCGAGCGGTGTTCTGAATTCATGAGAAACCAGTGAAACGAAGTTGCTCTTGAGCTGGCGCAGTTCGCGTTCTTCAGCAAGGGCTTGGTGGAGCTTCTCATTGGCGTCGCGCAATTGCGCGGTTTGTTGGGATACTTGTCGTCGTAATAAAGCGATCCAGCCAACCCCGACTAATGCGGCCAGTCCCACCACCACCAAAATTCTCACCATCTCCCGTGTCTTCCAAATCGGTGGCGCACCCAGATTTTCGAGATCCGCTGGCGAGCGCATCCAAAGCAAAAACCCGCCCATTGGCGACGTGGGGTTCGGTCGGACCTCGATGACCCCAGTCACCTTCAACCGGCTGCCCGGAAGCAAGGTGGTTGTCAAGGGCTGGGCTCCCGTCAGTCGCGCTTCAAATCGGCGGTTGTCTGCTTCACAGAGGTAACGCCGCACGCTTAGGCCCGATTCATCATCGGGAGGAATCTGTTCAATGAAGCTCGCGCGCACTTCTACCAACCGGGCGCCGTTTCGCGTATCGAGCGCGAGCGACGGTTGGAGAGGATCGGGGCGGATGCCGACCGCCGGAGCAATCACCCGAACGTCCGCTTCTTCCAAAACGGGTCTTGATCGGCGGCCGGCGGGATAGCCCACTGCATCGATTCGGTCGCCCACCTCGAAAGCGACCGGGGACGCCCCGGGATGGAAACTGCCTTCGGGATCGTTGAACTTTCTGGCTTGGATCACTTCAATTTCCAGACCGCTCCCTTCGTCTTGAATAAACACTTTGCCGGTCGGCCAGCGCAGACTGACAACACCCCGGACATGCGTCCGCTTGGCTGACTGCGCTGCGTCGGGCGCCTGGAATTCTGCGAGCGGCTGGATCGGGAGCGAAAAGGGCTCAGGAACGCCTTCCTGAAGGACAGTGAAGGAATCGAATGCCGGGACAAACAGCCGAGCTCCCACAATTTCTTCATTCTGATTCAATACCGTTCCAGCCACCCCCCGCACCCGCACGCGAGCATGTAAGATAGACAACGGCAGAGGCTCGGCGGATGGCCTGGGTAGATGAGCCTGGAAGCGTCCGCCGGCATCGATGTCGACAACGACTCTTTGGAATTCAGCGGAGATCGCCCGAACGACACCGCGCAATTCAACCCATTGACTGTCATAACCTCCACGCTGGAGTTCGGCATAAGTGATGGCACGGGCTTCGGGGAGAGGACCTGCCCCCGCCTCAGTCGCCACTTCCTCAATCAACGAATTCCCGTGTGAATTGCCGAATGTCCGCCCGGAGAGCTCGAGGACTTGGCCGTGATGATAGCGGGGGCGCCCTTGCCCGCTGGGAAAAATGTATAGACCCCCAGTCTCATCCTGGACAAAGAGTGTGTCCCAGCGGGGCTCATAATAGGTGACGACACCCCGTATTCTCACCGACAGTCCCTTTTGTGCCTCACTCAGCTGGAGGGCGCGCACCGCGCCGATGGAGCTGAGGGCGGGAGGCGTGGCAAGTTGCAGCGGCTGCTGTTGACCCAGTACCACCGACGCAGGGAGCACTCCGACGACTGCCGCAAGCCACGGCGCGGCGGCAAATCGCAACGACCTGAGCAGGTTCCTGGTCACCACGCAGAGATTAACTGAATCATCTGGGAGCGCGAGTCTCCTTTTGATGGATCGACCCTCTCGGGCACCCGGGGCTCCCTGGAGCACCTCCGTTACATCAACTGGCGCTCGGCCAAACGCGAGCAGGAGTATGCGGGACTGCTGGAAGTGTGCCGGCGACAATCCGCGCTCAACGTGGCGCCAACGCCAGCGTCACTTCTGCCTGGAGGTGATCAGCAATTGTCTAATCGCGGCGAAGACGGAAAAGGGCCTGGGACCCGTTCGTCGGCAGGAGAATGGCCTGCATTGCGCCCAGACCTTGAACCGGCAGGACAGCGCGCCAAGGCTGGCCCAGGTCCGCGGTCCTTTCCAACTCATAAGCGGCGCCAGGAACTGTCGAAACAAAGATGCGCAGTCCTTCCTTGGTCAAAGTTGGCTGGGAAAGTCGGAGCGCACTCGGATCTTCCGCAAAGAGGCGCGCCAAGCCCGGACGCTTCTGGCCATCGGCCGAACTGAACGGTCCGCTAATCAAGAGCCCGTCCGCCCCGTGCAAGGCGATGTGCAGCACTTGCCCGTTAGGCCCTGCGCCGGGATTGAACTCCGCGTCCAGGGTTCCGTCGCTGTTAAGCCGCGCGACATGCGGGCGAGTCGAACCATTGACACGGGCAAAGTCACCGCCGAGCACAATGCGCCCGTCCGCTTGCACAAGCACGCACTGCACTGGGCCATCCACCGTCACTCGACTGTTGAAAGCCGAGTCAGGAACGCCATCAGTATTGACGCGCGCCATGTTGGCACTGCTGACTCCATTGATCGCCGAAAAGTTGCCAATAAGCAGAAGCTTGCCATCCGTCTGCACCGCGCCGGGACGCAGGAAACGAGTGATTCCTGGAGTGGCGAAACTATAGCTCAGCGAGACGGGAGCAAAACTCAGGTCGAGCGATCCATCGTTATTCAATCTTCGCACAAGGTTACTCGAAACTGTGTTCGCCCCGGTTAGCCCGCCGTAGGGAGTTCCAGCCACAAAAACATGTCCGTGCGTTTGCGCCACCGGGAAAGGTTGATTGGAGATGCTCTCGACCATGTCGACCATCGTCGGCCGATAGGCAAAGCCCGCGTCTAACTTCCCATCGGCGCGGATCACCGCGAGTTGTGGCAGGGGATAACCGTTCATCATGTTGAAGAATCCCGTGACAAGAACGCGACCGTCCTGGAGCGGCAACATTTCGGTAATCATCGGCGCCGGGGTGGGCATGAAAGGACTATAGACGGGGATGCCTGGGTCCGGTTGAAAATCTGCGACAACGCTCCCATCTGCATCGAGTCGGGCAAGGTCATGGTGGTTAAGTCCGTTCACGGTCACGAACAGTCCCGCGAGGAGAAGGCTCCCATCCGGTTGCACGGCTAACACGTCGATTGAACTGTAATCGACACTCGCCGCGCCGCTCGCGCCCTCGTAGACCAAGGGCCCGGCCACCGTGGCTAAAACGGTGTTCGTCGAGCCATCCCCGCCAAATCGGGCAACGGAGCGCCCGCGAAACCAAGGGCCGCCCGCAGTAGCTAAATCAAATCCAATGGCGGCCAACACTCGGCCGTCCTGGTCGACGGCAACGGCGCCGACACGATTCGTGCTTGGGATAACAGGCTGGAAGCTCGGGTCGACCGACCCAGGCAGAGCCGCGTGCGGCCTGGAACTGAGCGCAGCTGCGAGCACCCCAAGCGCGAACCAACGGCACAATCGACTGGGAAAAATGAGGGAGTGAAGCCCGACATCATACAACATGACCTTCGTGTATTCGATTTGAGTGGATCTGTCAGCCGTAATGATTTGTTCATTCAGATCGCTCGCCTTGGACAATTTTCGCCCGAGGTTGGAGAGACTAAAGCAAAACGGGCTCTGCGGGTCGTGGAAAATGTGCAGATCAAAGTCGTTGGTCGCAATCGGCAGCCAGGTCAAAAGGTCCGGCGAGGTTTCCACGATGACCGTGTGTCCGGGCGCGCTGGTTAAATCGAACGTAAAAGAATCCGCCATGAAACGCGCGGCGCGGGCTGCGCGCGGCGGCGGGTAGCCTTTGCGGATGGTGTTGTTATAGGTGTCGGCGATGTGAGGTTGCCTGCCGCGTCGATAGCTGCGGCCGCGCGGTTAGAGAACTGCGCAGGCTACTGGTTCCGTCGGCGCTTCCATTGCTGCCCGGCCCCTGGCGCTGGGCGCTCCAGCCGGGTTGTCGATGCAGTCAGAGCTGCTCAGTTGAAGCTTGCGGACGGTGTGATTGAGGGTGTCCACGATTGTCGTCTGAAGTTGGCTATTCCAAGCTGGCGCCGATTGGTAAGGTAACGCGCCGTGTGCGCCTTCGTTTTTGCCTTCACCAGAGCGCCGCCAGCAAGGCGGCCAGAATCGCGATGATGGCGATGACGACCAGCAGTCGGATCACGCACAGAGTGACGGCGCCCTTCGCCTGGGATCTCCCGCGAACTCTCGATCTCTGCAATCCACTGCTGTTTCATCTCCGTACCGCATTTGCGCCATGGCAGTAAAACGGTTCCAGCGGATTTGACCGACAGCTGCCGGCAGGATGGCGCAAGCGTCACTGTTGTGCTGCTTGTTCTGGCTGCCTCGATCTCCGCCGATGTGAAGGTGCCTGCCAAAGGGTCAAGACGTTCCGCGAGGTGAGGGCACCCATGACATTGCCGTCTGTGAAAATGCTGCGGGAAGTCAGGTACTGGCCCCTGCCATTCCAAAATCACAAGCCGCTTCTGGCTTTTCAGGTCCCAGACATTTATCGATTCCCTGCTGCTGTTGCTGTGGCGACCTGGCAGACCCGGAGAGAAGGCAGCCGACCAGCCCCCGAAGGAAGCCGTTAAGAGCCTGTTGAACACCATGGGCGCTGCGGCGAGGGGATTTTGGTTGCAGCCTAGGCGGCGAGGCTCCGAGCATCCCCGCCGCGGGCTGGCTGGCCGAGCCAACGCCGGATGCGGACAAAGAACCGCCCAAAGGGTTTTCGAGGAAAAGGCCGTCTGGCTTTGTTGCTCGCACGGTCACAGCCCGCTGTGATGCCCGTGCTCGCGCCTTTGCCATCCAACCTTTTCCTCGAAAACAGCGCCTATGTTCGTTTTTCAACAGGCTCCTAACCTGGCAATCTGCTTGGGGATGGGCCGTGTCCCAGATCAACACTTTGACCACCCGGTGAGGGCGAAAAGCTTGCTGTCAGGAGAAATCTGCTCGTCCAGGAGAAGCCGAAGCATTTAGCGCTACCGCTGACAATGGAGAGTTCTCATCAGGAGCTCTCCGAGAGACGCCCCTAAAAATCCGGCCGCGTCATTCTCCGCGATGGCCGTTCAATTTTCGCCTTCTTTGTATCCGCTTTGAGTTGGCGGTCGTAGATCTCTATGACGCGCCAGGACAACCATTTCGCCAAGAGGATCGCTTTCCAGTTTTGACGTTGGTGAGGCCGCGAGGCTGCCCCGTCAGCGAGAAGGAGGATGTTGACAGATGCCTCGCGTCGTTCTTGCTGAGGACCATCAACTCGTCCGGTGGGCTTGAAGGCGCTCCCGGCAGAGCGACCTGCTCGTTGAGGGTGAGGTGGGGATGGATGGAAGCCTTGGATAAGGTGCAAGTTCTTCAGCCCGACATTGTGCTTCTGACCTCGGCTCGCTGGTGTGGTATTGCACGCTTCGAAGTGCTGAACCAATTGCAGCATCAAAGCCGTCCGAAGGTGATCGTCGTGACGATGCGCTCGGATGAAGCCTCCGTATTCGAAGCCTTCCGCCTAGGCTGTTCGGGCTACGTGATAAAGCAAGCATCCGCTTCCGATTTGTTGGAGGCAATTCGGCGTGTTGCAGCTGGCGGCAACTACTACTCGCCATCGATCGAGCATCTCATCCGTCGCGCTGCATTCAACTGCAGAATCGAACCCGGGGCGGGAGCGCTGACGCGGTGCGAGACGATCATCCTGCCGATGGTGGCCGACGGCCTGTCGAACCTGGAAATTGCCCGTCATTTGAGTGTCAGTGAGCGGACCGTCGAGAAACACCGGGCCAACTTCATGCGCAAATTGCGCCTGCACAGTCATGCGGCCGTCCTGCGTTACGCGATCCGGCACGGCAGCGTGGATCTTTAGCCGACATTATGCCGGATTCAGGACATCCCCGTGAGGAAATGCCGTACTGGAAGGTATGGGTAGGCGTCTCCTTTTCGTTCACTGTGGCTCACATCCTCAAGGAGGATCCAAATCGCTAAAGAATATGAGCACAAGAAAAACCAAGGATGGTCTCACGTCGCGACGGAAACTGCTAAAAAAGATGGCCCTGAGCGGGATGGCGTTAGCATCGACGCCGTATCTGGCGAAGGAGAGCTTTGGCCAAAGTGGTCCCGGGCTCGACGCCGCAGTGCTGAACTTCGCTCTGAATCTCGAATATCTCGAGGCGGAGTATTACACCTATGCGACCACCGGGCAGGGGATCGAGAGTCAAGGCGTTGGGGTGAACGGGGCGGGAGTAGCCGGCACCGTTGCGATCAAGCCAAGCCCGCAGGTCGCCTTTGCCACGCCTGCCTATGCTCAGTATGCCGCGGAAATTGCGGCCGACGAGCGGGCTCATGTCAATTTTCTGCGGCTGGCGTTGATTGCCGTCGGCGTGCAACCGGTGGCGCGTCCCGCCATCAACCTTCTCGACAGCTTCACCGCGGCGGCGGTGGCCGCGGGCATCATTGCCCAAGGACAGACGTTTGATCCTTTTGCCAACGAAGTGAACTTCCTGCTTGGCGCCTTTATTTTTGAGGATGTGGGAGTGACCGCTTACAAAGGAGGATCCCGGCTCATCACCAATAAGGACATTTTAGAGAATGCTGCCGGCATCCTCGCCGTTGAAGCGTACCATGCGGGGAATATACGCAATGCCATCTTCGAGCTGGGCACGGCGGCGCAGGATATAGCGCAAAAGATTTCCGATTTGCGTGATGCCGTCGACGGGGCAGACGACCGGGATCAGGGGGTGGTGGTCAATGGGACAGCCAATATTGTCCCGGCCGACGCGAACGGCGTCGCGTTCAGTCGAACGCCGCGACAAGTGTTGAATATTGTTTACTTGGGAGAGAACGCGGTAAGCGGGGGCTTCTTCCCGAATGGTCTCAACGGCGCAATTCATTAACTACCTATGAAGAACTTACCGTTGATGATCGCAGCGGGACTGCTGACATTGAGTGGTCCCCGCTCCGAAGCACAGAGCCTCTACGGAACAACGTTTTTTGGAAACGAGCTGATCTCAATCGATCCCACCACCGGCGCTGGGACCCTGATCGGATCCTTGGGGGCAACGGTTTCACCGTTTGGCGTGGCGAATCGACTCGGACTGCTTTACACCTTCAATCCGAATAGCTCGCAAATCCAAAGCATCAGTGCGGCCAACGGCCAAGCTGGCGCCAGCTTCGCAATCGGCGTGCCCGCAGTCAAAGGCGAAGGCGATCTCGCCTTTCGCAACGACGGGGTCGGCTTTTTAGCCGCCTCGCTTGATGAAAACCTGAATCCGGCGAATAGCCTGTATCAGTTCGACATTACCGCGGGCACATCCATACGAATTGGGAGCACCGGTGTCCCGCTCGATGGTCTGGCATTCGTCGGTGGCACCCTCTACGCCATAGGTCAGGGCGAAGGGAAACTCTTTCGAGTCGACACTTCCACCGCCGCGCTCACCGAAATTGGGTCCTTGGGCCTGGATCAAAATAGCC
Organism: Verrucomicrobiota bacterium; assembly: GCA_046346765.1. Taxonomy (GTDB): domain Bacteria; phylum Verrucomicrobiota; class Verrucomicrobiia; order Limisphaerales; family SIBE01; genus JAXMHN01. Next base: position 19,281 of record JAXMHN010000046.1, read on the forward strand.
CGGTCGCGGGGTTAGCTGCCGCCCCGGACGGGTCCTTGCTTGGCGCGATTGATGATCGGCTCGTCCGGATTGACACCACAACGGGATTGGCGACGCCGGTAGATGCGACGACCCTGGATATCGGGTTTAGCAGTGTCTCCGGACTGGCCTTCGCGCCGATACCAGAACCGCCGCCGGTGGCTTTGATAACGCTCTCCGCGTTCTCGCTGCTTCTGTGGAAGCGGCAAAATCGCAAGCACTAAGAAACTAACCGTTTGTCGTATGAAAGCGTTCTCACTATCCATAGTCGCAGCTCTATTTTCCGCGTCCGGGGTCGATTGCATAGCCGGGACTATCTACGGGATCACCTTCTTCGGAAACGAGTTGATTTCCATCGATCAAAGCACAGGCAGCGGGGCATTGGTCGGCTCTCTGGGCGCAACTGTTTCGGCGTTCGGCATCGCCGAGCGGGGCGGTGTGCTCTACACGTTCAATCCAAACACCTCGCAGATTCAAAGCATTGATCCAGCAACCGGTTTGGCGGGTCCGGGTTTCAACATCGGAGTCGGGGGCGTTAAAGGTGAGGGCGATCTGGCCTTCCGCGCTGACGGAGCTGGATTTCTGGCCGCAGCCTTTGACGCAAATTTGAACCCGGTGAACGATTTGTATCGGTTTGATCTGGCAAGCGGAACGTCTGTTCGCTTAGGCACTACAGGCATCACGATCGATGGATTGGTGTTCGACGGTGCTATGCTTTATGCCCTCGGCCAGGGCGAGGGGAAACTCTTTAGCGTCGACCCGTCCACCGGTGCGACGACGTCCATCGGAAGCCTTGGAGTCGACCAAAACAGTCCCGTCGCCGGGCTGACCCTGGCCAATGATGGTTCACTACTGGGAGCCATCGATGATCGCCTCTACCGCATCGACAAGACCACCGGCGCCGCTTCGCCCGTGGACCCGTCCATTCTTGATATTGGGTTTAGCAGCGTTTCGGGTCTGGCGGCGGGCTCGCCAACGGGAAGCTCTGTTCCCGATGGCGGCTCGACCATCGCACTGTTAATCGCGTCATTGGCCGGGTTGACAGGCGCCGCCTCAGCCGTCAGGGATAAGGCTCGGCAAAACCTTTAGCCATCTCGTTTTCTTATCCTATTCGGCCCGACATGCCCCCGGGGAGGCCCGCCAATGACTGACCCGTTGGCATCAGGGCCGGAGCTGGTTTGATGCGGCCCGGCGATGAGGCCCGCCCAGATTGCCAGCGGCGCCTCGTCGCGCGGCCTCCATCCGCCGGGGCTGGCCACAGCGGTTGCTTCGGCTGCGGTTGCTTCTTGCCAGTTGTGACAGCTGGAGCACAGAATTGGTGTGATGAATCGTTGTGCTCGAGTTCATCCTGTCTTCGTTCTTTTCTTTCTGCTCCTCATGGTCCAGGTGCGCGCGAAAGAGGCTGGCCTCCTCGACCGCTCTTTCGACCCTGGCACCGGGGCCGACAGCGATATTCGAGCGTTGCTCGTCTACCCCACCGGCGAAGCGCTGATTGGTGGAGCGTTCACGAATTTCGACGGCAGGGGCCGGGCCGGAATTGCCAGGCTTCTGCCTGCTGGCGTTCTGGACACCTCCTTTGACACGGGCGCAGGGATCGGGGGCGTCGGCCATTGGCAAAGCGGACGAGCCGTGGAGGCTTTAGCGGTGCAAACGGATGGCAAGGTTATCGCCGGCGGCGCCTTCACTGAATTCAATGGCCAGTTGCATTTGCGCCTTGCGCGGTTGGATGCGACCGGCGTGCCAGATCCTGGATTTAATGCCACGGTGACAGATGCCTCCGACCCCGTGGCGCCAGTCCACAATGGCGCCTTCTCTTCGGCTGTGCGTGTCCGGGCGCTAGCCATCGATCAGAAGGGCAGAATTTTGATCGGCGGCGTCTTCACTTACGTCAACGGCGTCGCTCGGCCGAATTTGGCTCGATTGAACCCGGACGGGTCGACGGATGAAGACTTCGCTCTCGATAGCCCGTTCTCCTACAATGACGAGGTCGTCTTTGTTCACCTACGGGAAGACGGACGAATCCTGATCGGGGGCGTTGCGAGCTCCGTCATTCGACGCCAATCAGTTCGCACGCGTGGCCGTCGCCCGGCTGGAACCAGACGGATTGATCCAAGCTTCCAAGTGAATCTCCCCTTCGGTTTTGTCGCCAACAGCCTGGCGCCCGTCAGCAGTGGACAAGCGCTGGTTGGTAAGTACTTGATGGACGGGCAGCCCAACCAGACAGCCTGTTTCATCGGATTACGCTCGATGGTTCGAGCGAGCCTGAACTCGTCTGCAAAATGCCGGGAGTGATCGACTCTCTGGTGGCCGCATCGGACGGAGCGGTCCCGATGGGCGGCGCGATCGAGATCGTGGCCGGCCACCGACGGCATGGTTTAGCCCGGCTTGCCGAACGGCACTCTCGACTTTTGTTACCAGACAGGCGCAAGCATCCAAAAAAGTTTTGCAGATGCTTTCCCGGAAGTCCGTTCTCTGGCCCCGCAGGGCGGCGGTATCCTAGTGGCGGGGAACTTTACCGCAGTGGACGGCGTCACGCGCCGGGGGATTGCCCGGTTGCGGTCCGAACCAAACTGTTCAACAGGCACCATTCAATTCTCGGCATCTGTCCTTCGTTTTAGCGATGATTGTGGCAATGCCCTGATCACGATCGACCGCTCAGACGTCGGCAATGATTCGGTTGGCGTTGAGCTCGAGGCGCAATCCCTTGACGCCTTGGGCAACCCCTCGTCGCCATTGCATCTGCCCGTCGTTTTCGAGCCGGGGGAGCGGGTAAAAACTGTCGAACTGCCGATCTCACTCGGCATCGCGAAGGACGGGGAGAAGTCAATCCCACTGACATTGCGCAATCCAACCGGTGGCGCTGAGCTCGGAGCAGTGATCAATGCCTTGCTTCATATTGTGCATGCGCCGTTGTTAGAAATCATCTCCACTCCGGACCCGAATTTCGTTCCTTTCGAGGTCGAGCATGGGTTCATGGACTCGGTCGTCGTTCAGGCGGACGGCAAGTTGCTTGTTCGGGGCAGCTCCGTCTCGAATGAGGGAGTTGGAGCTTCTTATCTTGTGAGGTTGCTTCCAGACGGCGGCCTGGATCCGAGCTTCACGGTTGGTTCTCATGCCGATCAATATCCCGTCGCCTTGGCGGTCACCCCCGACAATAAGATCATCCTGGGGGGAGGCAGTTCGGCTGGAGGCGGGGCGGCCGACGCATGGTTGGTGCGATTGGACCAGTCCGGCAACTTGGATCGCGAGTTTCACCCAAAACTTGAGCCCCAAATTCGTCTCGGCATCGCGTATTCGACAGTGAGTCAGGTCGTGGTCCAACCGGACCAGAAGGTTCTGGCTATGGGTTCGTTCACCGTCACAGAAGCCGGGCAGACTGAGCGCACGCTCGCGCGATTCAATCCGGATGGGTCTGTGGACAGGGGTTTCGCCCCACAGTTGGAGGGGCTGGATTGGGGCTGGAGCATGACACTGCTGCCGGATGGCAAGCTCATGATCCTGGTGAGCAAGGCCAGTGCTGGCTGTTCCTCGTGCTATGAACTGCTCCGCCTTCAATCGGACGGGGCCTTGGACGCAACCTTCACTGCGGCTTATGTTAACTTCTCTCCAAGCTATCAACCCGACGGCAAATGGCTGCTGCCTGGCCTCCGCGCCACACCCGCCTTGGATCTGAGCCCACTGGCGCTGCGGCTAAACGCCGACGGTTCGCTCGACTCCTCGCTTGCCTGGACGTTTGATCCGGCTGGCAGCGACATTCGAAGTGCCGCGGCGCAATCTGACATGAAGATCTTGCTCAGCGGCTTTTACTCGAGCGTGAACGGCGTTTCCCGTCCCGGGTTGGCCCGCTTACACCCTGACGGCCATTTTGACTACGGGTTCAGCCCAAAGCTAGTTGACCAAAGTCCGGTCCGGGAAGGCTATGCCTCCCGGATGAGCTTCTTTCTCCCCCTGGACGATGAAACGGCTCTGGCGATTACGACAACTTCAAACGACGGCGTGACAGCGAGCTTTTCGGCAAAGTTGAATCGTTACAAGCTCGTGAGCACCAACCGAGCCGCAACCATTTTCATTTCTAATCTGAGGCGGGAGTTCAAAGAGAATGTGACCAACGCTCTGGTGAGTATCGTGCGCGAAGGAGATGCCACTGCTGCTGCTGAGGCTCGATTCGAAACCATCGATCGTTCGGCCCGGGCTGGGCGCGACTATATCGCCCAGTCGAAGACCATTCGCTTCGAGCCGGGCGAGCGTGAGAAAGTTGTGCCGATTCCACTCCTGGACAACGCGCGCGTTGACGACAATAGGAACTTCACGGTTGCTCTGAGCGGCCCCGCCCAGGCCGTCCTAGGGACTCCCGCGCAGATCGAGGTTTCGATCCTTGATGATGATCATTTGGTCGAATTCGATTCACCACAGTACACGGTCGATGAACTCGGTCGATTTCTGCTCCTGCGGGTCCGACGATATGGGGTCGCCACGGGTTCCTTCACCGTCGATTACTTCACGCGCCCGGTCAATGCAGCGGCCGGTGTAGATTTCACGCCGCAGTCCGGCACGATCGCGTTCGGGGCGTCCTGGTTCAGCACAAACGCTTTCATCCAGATTCCGATCCGAGACGATGCCTTGGTCGAGGGCGATGAGACGTTTCAGGTGGTGCTCGCCAACCCCAGTAATCTGGTCAAGCTAGGTCCAAACGCCGCGGCCACCGTTACCATTCGTGACAACGACGGCTCCTTCGGACCAGGGCGCGGTGTAGAGGGGATTGTCTGGGCTCTTGCTGAGCAGCCGGACGAAACGGTTCTTGTCGCCGGCCAGTTCTCCAGCCTCAACGGCACTCGCCGGCATGCCATCGGACGCTTGAATCCAGACGGTTCGCTTGATGAGCATTTCCGAGGGCCCTTCGCCGAGCCCGATATCGTCACCCGGGTGGCGGTCGACTCCGAAGGGCGTATCCTGGTGGTTGGGATCTTTCGGCAGATGGAAGGCCGGGATCAGCAGTTTGTGCGGCTGCTCCAAGACGGGAATTTGGATCACTCCTTTGCGGCAAATGTTGAACCGGGCTTCCCGGCTAATACGAATTGGTTCACTTTTCCAAATATCCTGGCTGTGGCCGCGCAAGCCGATGGGCGAATCGTTATGGGCGGATATTTCACATCGGTGAACGGCTCGAATCGGCTCGGCTTGGCACGGTTGGACCGGAATGGTGCCCTGGACGCGACCTTCTCCCCTAAAGCGCAACTGCAGAGCCCAAACTGGCTTGGCGATTACGTCAGCTCCATCATCGTTCAACCCGATAATCGGCTTCTGATCGGCGGCAGCTTTCGCACAGCCGAATGGGGTGCCCGCAACGGCCTCGTCCGGCTCCAGGCCGACGGATCACTCGACGAGTCGTTCACCCCCGACCTCTACGGAGGCGACAGCTTGCCTGGCGAGTGGCCGAATCGGGTGCGCCAACTCGCGCTCCAAACCGACGGCAAGATCCTGGTTCTGCGCGAGTTCAACCAACCGTCGCTTGTCCGCCTAAATCCAGACGGTTCGCGAGATGCTAGCTTCACCGCTCAACTCTGGCCCCCACCGTTCTCTATTGGCTTGGACGCCCAAGGAAAAGTTCTCGTCGGCGGGTATCAGCAAATGCTCTGGTTGGACAGGAACGGATCACCGGATCCTACCGTTGCGCCGGGACCACTGGATTCCGGTCTGGACTTTCTGCCGGTGGTCTTAAGCACCCCCTTCCCCGTAACCTATTTTCCATATCCCACCTCCGGGGTAGCGACTTTTTGCCTCCGCCGCAACGGCCGAATCCTCCTCGGCGGGAGCTTTATCAACGTGCAGGATCAGACAAGAACCGGGATGGCTGAGCTGATCCGCGATGGCTCCCTGGCGGATTCGCTCCGCCTGTATGCTCCTGTCACCGGCTCTGGCAATCTCCTGCTGCGTGGCGTCGCCCCAGTTGGAGCCCAAATATGGCTGGAGAAATCCAGCGATCTGGTTAGTTGGACTCTCCTGGACCAGTTTCAATCCAAGGATGGTCCCTTCGAGCTCAAGGACACGGGACCAGCAGCCGACGGTCGCGCATTCTATCGGTTGCTCAGAAAATAGTGTAAGACGGAGCCTGATGGGCTTGTGGACTGGTCTGAGCTTTCTCCGGCGCTGGCGTTGCCGGAGCAGTCCTGCCGTGGGAATCGCTCAACCTTTTTGCGCGACTGCTCGGTCCGGCAGTTCCCTCCATGGTCGCCCACCCAGTCGTGGACGAATGCCGAGATGTGTTGGGGCAGATCCGACCAGGTCTTGGCTCCCTTGGACTGGACGGGATCACTCTCGATAAAGTGGAGAGAATACGCATTTCGCGGACTTCGGCGCTGCTACGGAGCAGCAATCCGCGCGGCAAGCTCTTTGGAGCCAAGTCGTCTGAGTTCCAAGATCTCCTCATCGCTCATTCCGGCCAACTCGGGTCCGATCTTTAAGTGCGTGCCGGGGATGCCTTCCTCCTTGTAGTCGATCACCGCATACTCCCCTTCCCGTCGAATGGTCACTTCGTCCAACCGTGCGATATAACGTTGTTTGCGCTTCATGCGGCGCCACAACTAAGGCTCCGAACGACGAAGTCAATCCCTCTCGCTATCTACCATTCTCACCAACGCCCGAGCACTTCTCAGTTCTCCCTCAATTTACTTGGAATACTCTCCATCGATTATCGTGACCAACGCCATGCTCAGAGATGCGGCGAGCCGGTTGCAGGTTGCAGAGGCTTTTGGACGGCAGTTCCTTTCCACCAAAGCCGGCGTGCGAAGAACGAATGCGCCAGTGGTCCAGGTTCGTCGGAAACGCTCCGGGGCCCAGGGAGCCCGGAAAGCGATTGCTCTCGTGGAAAACACCGTGCCGGGCCGGAGTTCTCAAACACCAGCTCGGTGTTCCGGCCGCCCGACCCATCCGGGACGGTATTACGGCTATGGCTGCTGCAATCGCATTCGGTCCGAGGATGGGCTACTCAGGGCAGGCCCAGGACGATCGCAGGGACGTTAGTTAGTGGTCAATTTCGCGGGGAACGGCACTGGGCCAACGACTTGAGCTTCTGAAAATCGCCCTCGATTAGCGCCAACTTCTTGGCAAGTGACCAGCCTTTGAGTTGGCGCTCCCGTCGGAGGGCAGGCGACAGATCGGGAAAGTCCTCCGTGTAAAAAAGTTCGGCTTGAGGAGAGTGCGAGGAGGTGCAGCAGCCGTGCCCAGACCGATGCTCAGCCAGGCGGCGGGACAGATCATTGGTGGATCCCACGTAGAGGTGGTTGTTCTCGAGAGGTAGGACGTAGACGTAACAAGGACGCTGCCCTTCGGCTCACTGCGTTCGCTCACGGCCATTCGACTCGGCCCTGTGATGGCTTGCCATGAGCGAGGCTGAGCGTAGCCAGGCCGAGTCGAATGGCTCCGCTGGCGTGGGTAGAATCCGAACCTGCTGGGAGCTCAGTCTGACCGTTGCGATACCGTTCTCTCGGTGGGGAGCTGCCCCCTACGTTTGCTCCCCGATCGCATTTCCAACCAATATTATAGCAGAAATCGCCTCGGAAGAAAGGGAAGAAGCTCAGGCAGCCGACCGGCGGCCACATCCGTTTCAGTTGGCGCTACTATGGCGCCAGGAAATAGAAACGGATCCTCAACCACTGCTTCACTGCTTCGATAGGAAAAGGACGGCAGAGACGCGTTGGCCTTTCTTGAGAGCACTGCCACGGAGCCCAAGCTAATCGTCTTAAAAGTGCCGAGAATGAATGGCTCTCAAAGACGTTTACTTCGTGATGCTGAGCAGCTCCAACGTCCACCAGGACGTTGAGGAGTCCCAGCGGCTAGGAGCAGATGAATACCGAGTTAAACCATCTCAGCTCCGAGATCTGGTTGAGATGGTTGGTCGAGTGGAATCGGAAAACTGAGAATCTCCGGCTGACGCCGCTGAGGAAATAGGGTTTAGGTTTCGCGGTCACATTGAATGAGAGCGGTTAGTCAGCCGGCCTTTGCCAAAGAGAACTCCGCTGACGGGCCGTTGTTCCGGGCCGGCAACCAGCGGTAAGCATTTGCCAATTTCCGCATAGCCGTTTCGACACGGAGGACTAAAAGGAAAGGAACGTAAGGCTTCGGGCGGCAATATTAGTCTTCAATGGATTCCACATCCGAGCCTACGGGAACTGGTGACTGCCCGAAGCCTTTGTTCTGAAGTGAGATGATGCTGGTGAAACCGTCAAAGTCCAAGACTAGGTGCCGATTCTCAAGGCGTTGGCTTGCCTACGGGGAGGAACTGGAAACCGGAAACGTCACATGTCGAACCAGGGTTTGCTCGAGAATTTGGAGAAGAGGTTTTCCAAAAGTGAATGGAAATGACTGGAACAGGAGCCTTTTTTCGTGAAGATGGCTCAAATGCTAACGTGTCTCTACGACGTTGATGGCGTCGCTGATGCCGGGAAGAAACTGATCAGGACGGCAAAAAAAGGAAGACACCCCACCGGAAGGAAACCACCCGCCCAGGTGAACTAGACTAAGCTGGATTGTTGACCTGAAAGGTCAAGTCCTGTTCAAATTTGTCACTTTTCCTATCTAACCCGAAGGCCTGGACGGGAAGGTCGGCGACCGGGACAAGCACCGACCTGAGCCGAGCTTTGGAGCCATTGCTCGCGGCTAAGGTCGTGCGCAAGAGGGGCCCAGTCGCTGGGTATCGCGCCTGGAGGGGAAACGAGGTTGAGGACCCGTGTGCGTGACAAGGGAACCACTCGCCAGTCGACTGGAAAACAACTGGAATTGGGTGCGATTCCTGATGAGTAATTAATTAGCGGCCCAGGCGCCAGCTGGAATCATTCGCCCTTCCAACTATGAGACAGTCATCCATTGACGATGAAAGAGGCGCATCGGAGCAGTACGTTCCGACGCGAGAGACGGCCGCGGCCATTTCAATTCTGTACGCGCTAACGGGCACGATCTGGATACTCTGTTCAAGTTGGCTGCAGCATCTTCTCGTGCGAGACCGAAGGCTGACCGCACTCTTGGAATATTCCAAGGACTGGATTTTCGTTCTGCTGACGGCGGTCGGGCTCGGCTTCGCCTTAAATCGCTATTTCCGACAGATTCGGCGCTCAACGCAACTGCTCAGGGAGAGCGAGGAGCGATTGCGCCAAAACGAAGAGCGATATCGAGGCGTCGTGGAGGACCAGACGGAAGTGATTTGCCGGTTCAAAGCGGATGGAACGCTCACGTTCGTCAATGAGATCTACTGTCGTTTTTTCGGAAAGACGAGCGAGGAGTTAGTCCGGTCCAAGTGGCACCCTCAGGCCGTCGCTGGAGACTTGGATCTTGTTGAGGAAAAACTGGGGACCTTGTCCCCGGCTCACCCGGTTATTACTATCGAAAACCGCGTTTACTCGGCGAAAGGCGAGGTGCGCACCATGCAGTTTGTAAACCGGGGTTTCTTCGATGCTGCGGGGAGATTGGTCGAGACTCAGTCCGTTGGGAGAGACGTCACAGACGAAAAGCAAATGGAGGTGAAACTACGGGACAGCGAAGAACGGTACCGTCGACTGTTTGAAACCGAAACCGATGCCATTCTCTTGGTCGATTGCACCACTTACGAGTTATTGGATGTCAATGATTCGGCGCTCAAGCTCTACGGCTACAGTCGTGAGGAGTGTCTCCAACTCCGGGTAACCGATCTGTCCACAGAGCCAGACAAAACACGTGATTTCATCCTGACGAAGGGATGGAAAGTGCCGCTGCGCTGGCACCGGAAGAAGGATGGCACGCCATTTCCGGTCGAGATTTCCGGGAGTTACTTCGAGTCCGGCGGACGGCCGCTTCACGTTGCAGCGGTACGTGATATTACCGAACGCAAGCAGGCAGAAGATGCTCTGAACGAGAGTGAGGCTCGTTTCCGCTCCATGGCAGATGGAGCCCCAGCTATCATTTGGGTCACCGATGCGGATGGGAATAACTTGTTCACCAATCGCTTGGGATTCGAATTCTCGGGACTGACAGCTGAGGAGGCGGTGGGGATGGGGTGGCAACGAGCGCTGCATCCAGAGGATCTGCCGCAGTACCTGCGGGACTATTCGACCGCTCTTGAACAGCGGAAGTCCTTCGAAAGCGAACACCGCCTTCGGGCTCGCACCGGAGAGTATCATTGGATGAAGTCGATTAACACGCCTCGCTTCACCCCATCAGGCAACTTTGCCGGCTTCGTGGGCTGCAGTTTTGACGTCAGCGATTTCAAGCGGGTCCAGCAGGAGTTGACGAATGCCCTCGAACAACTCCGCCTGGTCCTGGACGCTGCCCGCATGGGAGCATTCTGTTGGGACCTCAGCACCGGAGGCGTCGAATGGACCGAAGAGCACTTCCGGATCTTTGGATATGAGCCGTTTTCGGTTCAACCTACCTATGAACTTTGGCGCCGCCATTTGCACCCTGACGACGTTCCCGCCGTCATCATGGCCGCTGAAAGAGCAAAGGCAGAGAAGAAGGTATGGCACTGCGAGCACCGCGTGAATCGCGTGGACGGGGAGGTTCGGCGCATTTCGGTTCGAGGGCAATTCACTTATGACAGCAAAGGGGTCGCTCTCCAGGCTCGAGGGGTCGTCTTCGACATTACCGACGCGCTCAGGCTAGAAACATTACAGGGGGAGGTAAATGATCGCAGAAAGCTGGAAGCCGAGGTGCTGGCAAGTGTGGAACGGGAGCGCCAGCGGCTTGGTCGTGAACTGCACGACGGATTGTCTCAACTTCTGACCGCGGCCAAGTTTCGGCTCAGCCTGATGGAACGGAAGCTGGAGCGCCAAATCGCCCTGGATGTCAGTGAGCTCCGCAGCGTCGAACAGGAAATGAACCAAGCCATGGAGGAGGCCCGAGCCATGTCTCATGGCCTGAACCCACTGCATCTGGTGGGGCAAGGTCTGGGCACGGCGTTACAGCAACTGGCGCAGAATGTGGTAGAAGCCCACTCGTTACGTTGCGAGTGCAATCTGGAAACGCCGATCGCGATTGCTGACCACGAGGTCGCGCTTCACCTTTACCGCATCGCGCAGGAGGCTACTCAAAACGCGGTTCGACACGCTCACTGCCGCCAGATCTGGATTCGTCTGGAGGATCTCGGCGAGTTTTTGGCTTTAAGAGTGCTGGACGACGGAATCGGTTGTCGGCAACTTAGTCAATCAAGCGGTATGGGTTTGCAGAACATGCAGGCACGGGCCCAGGCCATCGGCGGTTGGTTGGATATCCAGCTTCGCCGAGAAGGCGGCACTGTTGTTACCTGTGCGTGGCCTGCCAAAACAGTCGATTCACGAGCTTCCTGACCTATGGCTGGAAGTTCAGTAAAGCTTCGAGTCACTCCGTTTACAAAGCACGGCATTTTCCTGGTGGAGGACCATCCCGTCACGCGCGAGGGCTTTGCCCAGTTACTCAATTTCGAGCCTGATCTGGAAGTCTGTGGTCAGGCAGGATCCGTCGCGGAAGCCGTCCCAGCGATCGCAACACTCCAGCCGGATTTAGTGATCATCGATGTTGCTCTGGGTGGAACCAGCGGGATCGAGCTGATCAAAGAGCTGATTGGCCGGCGGCCCGAGTTGCTCATGTTGGTGCTCTCAACGCATGATGAGGCCCTTTACGCAGAACGGTCTCTGCAGGCTGGCGCGAGAGGTTACATCATGAAATCTGCCGCCACCAACGAGATCTTCGAGGCGATTCGCCATGTGTTGAGTGGAAAAGTGTACCTGAGCGAGCGCATGAATGAACGGATGCGCCAGAGACTCACCAAGGCTTCCATTTCGGGCGCAAGGATCGACTCCGAGGTGGAACTACTCACCGATCGAGAGCTGGAGATCTTTCAGCTCATCGGCCAAGGCCGAAGCACGAACGAGATTGCGACGGCGCTCGCATTGAGCCCAAGTACGGTTGCCACTCACCGCAACCATATTCAAGAGAAGCTCCACATCGACGCCTTGAGCGAACTGGTCTGTCGCGCGGCGCGATGGGTTCAGAGGCAGGACTGGCCGGCTCATCCTTGACCTCTGAGTTTCCCCTGACCGGCACCATTCCAATCCAGGTGTGTTCGCGCGAGCTGTCGAACCGTTTGGCTCCGGCTGCTCGGTATCACCTCTGACGAAGTCAGAAGCGAGGGTCGTAAATTTTACGAGTGGAAAATCAGAGACCTTGCGATTGTCGTGATTCCGCTAGGGCTGTAGCCTCCGCCTGATGGAGAGAAAATCGGGTTAGAGTAAGTTTCCAGTTTCCTATGCTCGCCGCGGAATTCTCTATGGACTCGTCACAAAGTAGTCATAATCCGACAGAAATTGCGCCGCTCCTTCTTCGGTTGCGAAAGGAAACGCGCCCGCAACACGCCGCGTTAGAGCGAGTGCTTGGACTGCTGGACAAGGCCCTGTCGCTCGGCACTTACCGGCAGCGTCTGGAGCAGTTTTACGGTTTCTACCGACCGGTGGAGGGACACCTGGGTGCGCTGGGTGATTGGAGGAAGCGCGGTTTGGACGTGCAAGAACGTCGCAAAGTGCCACTACTCGAAGCCGATTTGCGGGCTCTAGGTGTAGAAACACCTGAGTCGCTGCCGCTCTGCACAGAGCTGCCAGACCTGGGCGGGGTGCCGGAAGCATTTGGCTGCTTGTATGTGCTCGAGGGGGCGACCCTCGGCGGCCAATTCATCACCGAGCACCTCCAGCGCACGCTGGGACTTGGACCTGACAATGGGGCACGGTTCTTCAACAGCTACGGTGAACGAGTGCCTGAGATGTGGCGCTCGTTTGGGGCAACGCTAGTGGCCTTCGCCTCTACTGCCGAAATCGAGAACGCCGTCGTCAGTGCGGCTGGAGAGACCTTTGAGAGCCTTCACCGCTGGCTTGAAGGAAAGGACCTTACGTCCGACCAGAATGGCCTATGAGCTCCCCGTCCACTGAGGACATGCCGCCCGTCTGGGCAGACGGTCCCTACAGCATCAAACGGTATGGTGTGACCATCACCAACTGTGACAGCGAGCCCGTGCAGACGCCTGGCTGTATTCAATGCCACGGGGCATTGTGCGGTCCCTGCGCCTTTGCGACCTGACGATTCTGTGGGTCAGCGAGAACTCCTCAGCCTGGTTCGGTTGCCCGCCTGATCAGCTCCTGGATCAACCGGTTGCCAAGATCCTTGGTTTGGAAGGAGAGGCTCTCCTGCGGGATGTCGTTGCCCGAGAGCCAGTAGATCGCAACCCGCTCTACCTTTTCACTTTGCCCTCGCCAGTGGGAGGGGAACCTCTGAATGTGTCGGTCCACACAATCGACGGGGTTGTGGTGCTGGAGTTTGAAGCGACTGGGCGGGGTGAAGGGCAGCAGTCCGAACCGGACTACTACGCCCTGGTGAAAAAATCCGTCGTTCGCCTTCAAGGGGCCAAGACGCTCAAGGAATTCTGCCAGGTGGTGACGGAGGAAGTGCGTGCACTGACGGCCTTGGATCGCGTGATGGTCTACAAATTCCACGCCGACGCTCATGGAGAGGTGATCGCGGAGAGTCGGCGTGCAGACCTGCCTTCGTGGCTGGGCCTTCATTATCCGGCAGAGGACATCCCGAAACCGGCCCGGGAAGTCTTCAAGAAGATTTGGATTCGGCCTTTGCCGGATGCCAAGGCTCCGGTCATGGAGTTGGTGCCGCTGGCCAATCCCGACACAGGCAAACCACTGACCATGACCCACTGCGCTTTGCGCGGGGCTTCCGTCATGTACACTGAGTATCTCCAGAACATGAGGGTAGCCGCCTCTTTGACCATGCCGATCTTGCGCGAAGGCGAGCTGTGGGGGTTGATTGCTTGCCACCATTACACCGCGACGCGCTTTCCTTACCAGGTCCGCGCCGCAGCCGAGTTTTTAGCTCAGGTCGTTTCTCTACAGCTCAAGTCAGCCGAGGATCGAGAGCATTACCTCTATCAATTGAAAATGGAAGGCGTTCACAGCCAGCTCATCGCTGTGGCGGCGCAGGAGGGCGGCCTGGTCGCCATGACCGACGGCAAGCCCAACCTCCTTGATGGCATGGATGTGGGTGGTGCCGCCTTGTACCATCGCGACCGTTGGTGGCGTGTGGGAAGAACGCCGACCGAAGCTCAACTCGAAGCGCTCAATATTTGGCTGGACACACGCCATGAATTTGATTCGCCGACCCGTCCAGTCTACGTCACCGACTCGCTCAGTCGGGACTATCCGGAAGGGGACGCCTTTGCTGACGTGGGCAGCGGGGTCCTGGCCGTACCGCTCTCTCGGACCCGAAAAAACCTGATGATCTGGTTTCGTCCGGAAACGATTCAAACGGTGAACTGGGCAGGTAATCCACACGACAAGCCGACTGTTCCCGGTCCACATGGCCCGCGGTTAACTCCACGCACGTCGTTTGAGCTATTCGTCGAATCGGTGCAGCAGCGTTCCTTTCCCTGGGGAACGGTGGAAATTGAGGCGGCATTGCATCTGCGGGTTCTAGTGATGGAACTGGTGGTGAGCCGAGCTGAGCGGCTGGCTTCTCTCAATGCCGACTTGGCACGCAGCAACGAAGAATTGGACGCCTTTGCGTATGTGGCTAGCCACGACTTGAAGGAACCCCTTCGTGGTATCTCCAAATATGCCCACCAACTCCTGGAGGATGCTCAATCACTGAGCGCTGAGCATCGGACAAAGTTGGAAGGTCTGATGCGGTTAACGCTTCGAATGGATAGCCTCCTTGACTCACTCCTGCACTTTTCCCGGGTGGGCCGGGCCGGTCTTGAGTTAAAAGAAACGAATCTCAATGAGGTGCTGGAGGAAGCTCTTGAGATCGTGGCGGCGCGCCAGGAAGAAGCTCATACGGACATGGTTATTCCCCGGCCACTGCCGACGGCACAGTGTGACCGGATACGAGTGCGCGAGATATTCACGAATCTCCTGAGCAACGCGCTCAAGTATAACAACAAGCCACGCCGCCGCATCGAGGTGGGATTCTTTGCCCCCGGAGAGTCTGGGGAATGTCCGAACGCTCCCCAAGAGTGCCAGCGCCATACGATTTATTACGTTCGCGACAATGGGATTGGGATTGATCAACGGCATTACGCTCAAGTGTTCGCCATGTTCAAGCGGCTTCATGGTCGAACTGAATACGGCGGTGGCGCTGGAGCCGGCTTGGCCATTGTAAAGAAACTGGTCGAAAGACATCGTGGTTGTGTCTGGCTGGATTCCGCGCTTGGGGAGGGTTCCACGTTTTTCTTTACCTTGCCGTGCCAGAAAGGAGGACAATGATAAGACGCAAGCCAGAAGGGCTGATTCTGATCTTAGAGGATTCGGACGAAGATTTTGACACGGCCCTGGAGGCATTGGCCAAGACCGGGATATCCTATGGGGTGCGCCGGGCAAAAACTGGCGATGAGTGTTTGATGTTAATAAAGGAGAGTGGTGGAGAAGTGCTTCACCCGGCACTTATTCTGCTTGATCTCAACACGCCCGGATTGGACGGTCGAGATGCCCTGCGCGAGATCAAGGCAGACGCCAAGCTCAAAGAACTCCCGGTTGTGGTCTTCTCCACTTCCGGTAACCAGCGTGATCTCGAGCTATGCTACCGGCATGGGGCCAACGCCTATCATGTCAAACCGGTCAAATATCCTGACTACCTCGGCCGGATGCAGCAAGTATTCACCTATTGGCTGGGCTGTGTCGTTCTGCCTTTGTGCCAGGAAGTTCCTCAATGAAGGATCAACCTTTGAAGGTTCTGATTGTCGACGACAGCCCCGACGACCGCGCCGAGGTGCGCCGACTGCTCCTCTCGGGATCAGAGCGGCGCTATCAGTTCCTCGAAGCTGAAACGGGCACCGCCGGACTTCGCCTCGACACGGAGGCAGACTGTGTAATCCTTGATTTCTGCCTCCCTGATTTCGATGCCGTGGAAGTGCTCAAATCAATGCGCCAAGACAGCACAATGACCCGCTGCCCCGTGGTCGTGCTCACAGGTTCCGCATCGCACGAGACAGCCTCCGGCGTCTTGCGGGCTGGCGCAATGGATTACCTGGGCAAAGGCTGGATGAATACGGAGAGCTTGACCCGTGCGGTGGAAAATGCCATTGAACGTTTTGCCCTCCTTCGCGACCGCGAGATGGTGGAACAAGCTCTGCACGAAAACGAGCAGCAGCTACGCCTGGCCATGGATGCCGCCAATGCTGGAAGCTGGGAAATGATTCCGGAAACGGGAGAGTTTACAGCCTCCGCTTCCGCTTTAAGGCTGCATGGTTTTCCGCCAGGCACAGCTATGAATCACGAGCGAGCTTTGGCAGCCGTTCAGCCAGAAGATCGCGCGATGGTGGAGACTGCCATTCGACGTACCCTGGAAACGGGTGATCACTTTCACCTGGAACTACGAGTGCCTCAACCGAATGGTTCGCTGCGCTGGGTTGCCACGTATGCGGAACTGCACAAGGAAGGAGGGCAACCGCGGCTCGTTGGACTGGTGCAAGACATCACGGAGCGCAAAGAGGCGGAAGCAACGCTGCAAGCCCAGAGCCAGTTGCTGGACACCATCGTGCACAACATGCCGGCCTGTGTCTGCATGATCCGCGGAACGGATCTACGCTTGCAAATGGTCAACCCGGCCTATCAAGGCATTGCGCCTGGCAGAGAAATGGTCGGGAAAACTCTCGATGAACTATGGCCTGAAGCTGGCCGGGACTTCACCTCGATTTGCCGGCAGGTTTTGGAAGCGGGAGAGCCGTATCGGGCCGTCGATGATACGATTAGCATTTACCGCACCGAAGGTGGCCCGCTGGAGCAAGCTTATTTTACTTGGGAACTCCACCGAGTACGTCTGCCTGGTGATGGCGTTCAGGGACTCTTGAATGTCGCCTGGGAAACCACTGCTCGGAAGCGCGCGGAGCAGGCTGCCGTTCGTCTGGCCACGATCGTTTCGACGTCGGCTGATGCTATTATCAGCATGACTCTCGATGGAAGCATTACTAGCTGGAATGAGAGCGCTGAGCGGATTTTTGGCTATTGTTCTGAGGAAGTAATTGGTCGTTCGATCACGTGCATTATTCCTCCGGAGCGTAGCGCCGAGGAAGAGCTTATCCTGTCTTCGCTCAAGGAAGGTAAGCGTCTCGAACATTTCGAGACGGTCCGTGTGACAAAGGATGGCCGTCGTCTGGATGTTTCTTTGTCGATTTCGCCGCTGCGAAATAGCCAAGGACAGATCGTGGGGGGCTCGAAGATCGCCCGCGATATGACCGAGCAGACTAAATCGCTGGCACGCGAACGCGCCCTGCTGGAACAGGCTCTTGCCGCCACCGCTAAATTCGAAGCTGTCTTTAATCAGTCTGGCATTTTCGCGGGCATCACGAATCTGGAAGGTCACCTTTTGGAAGCCAACAAATTGTCTCTCTCTGCGTGCGGCTACCGAAGGGAGGAGGTCCTGAATCGTCTTTTCTGCGAGGCTCCTTGGTGGCGGGGATCACAAAGCGTGCAAGATCGCATCCGCTCCGCTACCGAACATGCCGCCGCAGGGTTTGTTTACCGATCGGAGCTTCCCTATTGGTGTGCTGATGGGACCGAGCGGGTCGTTGATTTTGCCATGCATCCAATTCGCGACGAGTCGGGCATTGTTCGACTTCTACATCCCACTGGGATTGATATCACTGAACGCAAAGCTGTTGAGGGAGCGTTGCAAGAGGCTCAGGAGAAATTGCGTCAACATGCTTCCACGTTGGAAAAGACAGTGGCGGAGCGAACCACGGAGTTGCGCAAGTACGTGGCACAGTTGGAGGAGTTCTCTTACACCGTGTCCCATGATCTGCGGGCGCCTCTGCGGGCAATGGAGGGTTTCAGTACGGCTCTCCTGGAGGATTATGAGGGAGTAATTGATGCAGAAGGGAAGAGCTTCTTGCAGCAGATTGTTAATGCCGCCAGGCGTATGGACCTCTTAACTCGGGATGTTTTGGCTTACAGCAAGCTTTCTCGGCAGGAAGTCCATCTCCATTCGGTCGATTTGGAGGCCCTACTCAAAGAGATTGTCAGCCAATACCCGAACATCATAGCTTCCAAGGCTGCTATCACGGTGCGAGCTCCTTTTCACAAAGTCATGGGAGCCAAATCCCTTCTCACCCAAGCTTTGTCAAACCTGCTGGATAACGCAGTCAAATTCGTTACTGCCGGAGTTATTCCAAAGGTCGAAATCTGGTGCGAACGCCAAGGAGGGAAGGTGCGTCTCTTCATCAAGGACAACGGTATCGGCATCAAGCCCGAACACCAAGGGCGCCTCTTTGGATTGTTCGAGCGCATTCATCCCCGTGATGAATTTGAAGGGACCGGAATCGGTTTGGCCATCGCGAGAAAAGCCCTGGAAAGGCTGGGAGGCAGCATTGGAGTGGAGTCTAACGGTGAAAGCGGGAGCACATTCTGGGTAGAGCTTCCGTCAGCTACGGAGGGACCACATGGATCAAAACCTTAAAGCGTTTTTGCTCGTGGAAGATGAGGACGGCGACATCTTCCTGATGCAGCGCCTATTCAGGCGCTCTGGAATCCAAGGCTCCCTTTTTACGGTCAAGGACGGCCAGCAAGCCATTGATTACCTCTCCGGTAGTAGAGGGTTTTCAGACCGAAGACGATTCCCGTTGCCGGCGGTGGTTTTTCTGGATTTGAAACTGCCGTTTAAACACGGCTTCGAGGTTCTCAAATGGATCCGTTCTGTGCCAGTTTTAGATGGCGTGTTGGTCGTGGTCCTGACCTCTTCCGACGAACAACGGGACATGCAGCAGGCCTATCGCTTGGGGGCACGGTCCTACCTGGTAAAGCCGCCTACGGACAAAATGCTGGTCGAACTTTTTAAATCATTCGAAAGCCATTGGCCACTATGTGAACGAAATCTGCTTTGAGCAGCATGGGAAGCCCAAAGGAATGGCAGCCACTTAAAACGCCCAAAGGCCCAACGACACTTGGCTGTGCTGAAGGACTCCCGGGGTTTGACAAGTCCTAGACTTCATGAGTCTGCAAATGAGACGTTCAAGCTTTACGACACGACACCAACCGAGGACCACGCCGGGTTTGCGGGGTTCTTCCAGTAATCATTGGCGCCAAGAGTCTCGCCCTACGCGGGCCTCGTCGAGGTTGGATCCGGAGAGCACGATCCAGAGGAAGGCCAAGCAGATTGGGCGCGTATATCGGAAAGAGGGCTGTCGACAGCAGCCACTGGGCTGCGGTAAAAAGGCGCTGCGTTTCGCAATTTGTGTGCACCATTCAGTAATCCATCCCCGAGATTGTCGAATAGCGGCGATCAGATCCGTGCGAAAACGGAACGGCGGGACCTTGTAAAGGGAACTACGGCTCGGCTCTTTCCGCCAACAGAGCGGCAATGAGGATTGCTCGCCCTCCTTAGGGGATGAATTATCGCGCAGCCGAAGCTGCTAACGGCTGTTTCGTACGTTAAGTGGCTTGAGCCAAAGCAATGACAACTCATAGACATCGAACTAGGGGCCGGCGGTCAGAATTGGAAAAAGCTCCCACCGGCATCAGCGGCCTCGACGAAATCACCAATGGTGGCTTCCCCAAAGGCCGCCCCAGCCTGATCTGCGGCAGCGCTGGCGCGGGCAAAACACTCCTGGCCATGGAATTCCTGGTTCGTGGCGCAACTCAGTACAGCGAGCCGGGAGTGTTCATCGCATTCGAAGAAAACGAGGAGGAACTGGCTAAAAATGTCGCCTCTCTCGGCTTCAATCTCAAACTGCTTAGCGCTCGCAAGACACTCCTCCTTGATCACGTGCGCATTGAGCGTAGTGAGATTCAGGAAACCGGTGATTACGATCTGGAAGGCCTTTTTGTTCGTCTTGGCCATGCCATCGACTCCATCGGCGCCAAACGCGTAGTCCTCGACACGATCGAGGCCCTTTTCGCTGGCCTGCCCAACGAAGCCATTCTCCGATCCGAACTCCGCCGTCTCTTTCGCTGGCTCAAAGACAAAGGGGTCACTGCTGTCGTGACGGGCGAGCGTGGTGAAGGGGCGTTGACTCGCCACGGCCTTGAAGAGTATGTGGCCGATTGCGTTATCGTCCTCGACCACCGCATCGTTAATCAGGTCTCCACCCGCCGCCTTCGGATCGTCAAATACCGTGGCTCTCATCACGGCACCAACGAGTACCCCTTCCTCATCAGACAGGACGGCATCTCCGTTCTCCCAATCACCTCTCTGGGCCTTTCACACCCGGCTCCCACCCAGCGGATCTCCACAGGCATCCCGCGCCTCGACTCGATGTTCGGCGGCAAAGGCTATTTCCGGGGCAGCAGCGTACTGGTCTCAGGAACGGCCGGCACCGGAAAAACCAGCATAGCCGCTGCTTTTGCCCACGCGGCCTGCGAGCGCGGCGAGCGTGCCCTGTACTTCGCCTTTGAGGAATCTCCGGAGCAAATCATGCGCAACATGCGCTCCGTCAACATCAATCTGGCCTCTTGGGTCAACCAAGGCGTGCTGCAATTTCATGCCGTCCGCCCAAATGTGTATGGCCTGGAAACGCACCTGCTCAGCTTCCATGAGTTGGTCCGTGCCGCCAAACCACGGGTCGTCATCATGGACCCCATGACGAATCTCGTCTCCGTGGGCGACAATCTCGAGGTCCGCTCCATGCTCACGCGCCTCATCGACTTTCTCAAAAGCGAGCAAATCACGGCCATCTTCACCAGCCTTACCACCGGCGGCGATCCGGTCGACCAGACTGATGTCGGCGTCTCCTCCCTCATGGACACCTGGCTCCTCCTGCGGAACCTGGAACAAAATGGCGAGCGCAATCGTGGCCTGTACGTTCTTAAATCCCGGGGCATGCCCCACTCCAACCAGATCCGCGAGTTCATCCTCTCGAGCAAGGGAATCGACCTTGTGGACGTCTACGCTGGCGGCGGAGCGGTCCTCACCGGCAGTGCTCGTCTCGCCCAGGAAGCCCAGGAGCAGGCGGAGCTTGAGGCTCGCCAGCAGCAATCCGCCCGGCTCCAGCGCGACGCCGCGCGCAAACGCCAGGCCATCCAAGCGCAAATCGCCGTCCTCCAGACCCAACTTGAAGCCGAAGGCGAAGATCTCAAGCAGTCACTCGCGGCGGAGTCCTCGCGCGAGGCCGCCCGCAACCGCGACCGCAAACAAATGGCTCGCTTGCGCATGGCGGAAGCGGGGTCCTCGGCCAAAGGAAATGGAGGTGTCCTATGACTTCACGAGCTTCGAGCGAGAAAGGACCCGCCGCGGAACATTGGACGCTCCGCCTTTATGTTGCCGGGCAATCTCCCAAATGCCTCGCCGCCTTTACCAATCTCAAAAAGATTTGTGAAGATCACTTGGCCGGGAAATATTCCATCCAGGTAATCGACCTCCTCAAAAACCCTACTCTGGCCAGAGGCGATCAGATTTTGGCCATCCCTACCTTGGTGCGCAAGTTGCCCGAACCCGTCCGTAAAATCATTGGCGACCTCTCCAACACCGAGCGCGTCCTGGTCGGTCTGGACCTACGCCCCCGATGAAAGGACTTTTTATGAAGCGCACCCTGAAAGCAGACGTTTCCAGGCAGTTCGAAACTGCCCTGCAAAGCTCCAGGCAGGCCAGTTATCTCTTGCGGCTCTACATCACTGGCGCTACCCCTCGCTCAACCCAAGCAATCCAAAACATCAAGCGCATCTGTGACGAGCACCTTCTGGGCCGCTACCAATTGGAAGTTGTTGACGTCTTCCAGCGGCCCGTCCTGGCCAAAGGGGAACAAATCATCGCCGCCCCTACGCTGATCAAGCTTCTGCCACTGCCTTTGCGCCGCTTCATCGGGGACATGTCCAACACCGACAAGATTCTGCTTGGCCTAGACCTTCTCCCAAGAGCCGACTACTCGTCCAATCCTCCAACGCTATCCGTCCGCGAAGGTCCAGACCCACCATCTGACTAGGCCCTTACGAAGCTCGATCTTAAGTCAACGCCGTCCATCGCCAAAATCGGGAACACAGTCGCATGAAAGATCCTTCTCCGCGCCGCCGTGTCTCAGCCTCGTCACGTCAGTCTCCTGCGCGTCGATCCAGCTCAAACCTTGAGCGTGAAAACCAACAACTGCGCATCGCCTTGGCCGAGGCCAACGCTCGACTTGCCGAAGCACAGGACACCCTTGAAGCGATCCGCAGGGGCGCTGTTGACGCCGTGATCGTCTCTGGGAGTCAGGGCGATCAGGTCTTCGCTCTCAAGAGCGCAGAGACGCCCTATCGCCTTCTGGTGGAGGCGATGCACGATGCCGCCCTGATGCTCGATCTGCGAGGGACTATTCTTTACTGCAATCATCGGCTTGAGGCCATGGTGGAGTGTCCGCCAGATTCAGTCGTGGGCAAGCCTCTCACCGACTTTATCCTGCCGGACCAGCTTGCGAACCTGAGGCATCTGCTCACGAACATTCCACCAGAGGGGCGAAGCGCAGAGTTTTGTCTCCGCCCCCAAAACACCCTGGCCAGGCCTGTCCCGGTTCAGCTTTCCGTCCGCCCCCTAATTTCGGATGGTTTCGAGGGCCTTGTAGCCGTCGTTACCGACCTCACCACGCAGAAAGCCTACGAGGCCATTCTCCACCGATCCAAGCAGGAACTGGAGGAACAGGTTCGCGCCCGCACCGCCGAACTCGATACCCAACGCGAATGGCTCCGCGTCACCTTGAGCAGCATTGGTGACGCAGTGATTGCCTTCGATATCTCCAGCAAAGTCACTTTCCTAAATCCCGTGGCCGCCCGGCTCACCGGCTGGCCCGAAGGTGAAGCCCTCGGTCAATCGGCCAGCCAGCTATTGCGCATCATCCAAGAGCACACTCGCCAGCCAGTCGAAGACATGGTGAGCCGTGTGCTTGAAGAAAAACGTACGATTGTGATCGGCAATCACACCACCCTCCTGGCCCGCGACGGGAGTGAACTCCCCATCGAAGACAGTGCCGCCCCCATCCTCGACGCCTCGGGCCAGCTCACTGGCGTCGTGGTTGTTTTCCACGAGGTCACCGAAAAGCGCCGCGCTCACGAGTTGCTACAACGGCAGGCCGAACTGCTCGACTGTGTATCCGACGCCATTGTCTCCACCGACACCGAGTTCCGCATTTCCACCTGGAACAAAGCCGCCGAGAGAATCTACGGCTGGACGGCGCAGCAAGCGGTCGGCCGAAACGCGGATGAGCTCCTCAAAACCAGGTTCTTGTCCATAACCCGGGAACAAGCCGCCGAGCAGCTTCATACCAACAGGTCGGTGGAGATCACCTGCGAGCATCAAGATCGCGAGGGCCGGGAAATCTTGGTCCAAAGCAATGTCCGGCTGCTCTATAATGCTGCAGGTCACCCAGCAGGGACCATCGGTGTCCTTCGGGACATCACCGAGCGCAAACGGGCAGAGGAGGTGTTGCGCAGCCAGGCGACGTTGTTGGACCTGGCGCACGATGCCATTCTCGTTCGCGACACGGGCGACGCCATCACGTTTTGGAACCGAGGCGCGGAGGTGACTTACGGTTGGGAACGGAGGGAGGCGATGGGCCGAATAACTCACGAGTTGCTTCGGACACGTTTTCCAAAACCTCTGATGGAACTCATGGCTGAGGTGTTTGAGCTGGGGCATTGGGAGGGAGAATTGAACCATACCCGTAAGGATGGCCAAGAAGTGGTGGTAGCCAGCCGGTGGGCCCTGCGGCGCGACGCGGCCGGGCACCCCGTCGGCGTTCTGGAGATCAACCGGGACATTACCGAACGCAAACGCGCCGAGGCCGACTTGCGCCTGAGCGAAGAGAAGTTCCGCACCCTGGCCGACAACATGAGTCAATTTGCCTGGATGGCGGACGAAAAGGGTTGGATTTTTTGGTACAACCGCCGCTGGTTCGACTTCACTGGCACTACCCTCGAAGAGATGCAAGGTTGGGGCTGGCAGAAGGTCCACCACCCCGATCATGTTCAGCGGGTCGTGGCCCGAATTCAGCGCTCCTGGGATACCGGCGAACTGTGGGAGGACACCTTCCCGCTGCGGGGTAAAGATGGCCGGTACCGCTGGTTTCTGTCCCGCGCGCTCCCGATCCGTGATGAGGCTGGGAAAGTCAAACGCTGGTTCGGGACCAACACCGACGTGACCGAATTGCGAGAGGTGCAGGAAGCCTTGCGGGAGAGCGAACAACGCTTGGCCCTGGCGTTGGAGGGAGGGCAGATGGGCATGTGGGAATGGGACCTGCAGACCGGCCAATCCGTGTGGAACGTCAAGGAGTATGAGGTGCTTGGCCTGCCTCCTAGTGACGGCCAGCCGCCAGCAGACCTCTTTTTCCAGCTCGTCCATCCCGAGAATAGAATAACGCTCGACAAATCGTTGCAGGAAGCGTTCGGAAGCCGGCGAGATTGGCGGCACGAGTTCCGCATCGTCCGACCTGATGGACAGCTGCGGTGGTTAGTCGGCGCGGGCCGCGCCACCTTCGCCCAGGACGGAAAGCCGCAGAAGATGGTCGGCGTGAATTACGATATCACCGAACGCAAAGCCTTCCAGGCAGAGCTCGAGCGCCTCATCGCCGAGCGCACGGCCAAGCTCCAGGAACTGGTCTCAGAATTGGAGCACTTCTCCTATTCCATCACCCACGACATGCGCGCCCCCCTCCGCGCGATGCAGAGTTTCGCTGAGCTGCTGGCTGAGGCATACTCAAACGGCCAGCAACAGGAAGCCCAGCGCTTCCTAGAGCGCATCCGCACCGCCGCCAACCGCATGGATGCCCTCATTCGGGATGCCCTCAGTTACAGCGAAACTATTCGCAAACACCTTCCCCTCGGTCCCGTTGACCCGAGCCTCCTGCTCCGGGGCATGCTTGACACATATCCAGAACTCCAGGGCGTTCAGATCGAGGTTCAACCGGATATCCCCTTCGTCTTCGCCAACGAAGGTGGCTTGACGCAGGTCTTCTCCAATCTGCTCAGTAACGCCATCAAATTTGCCAAGCTCGGTCGGCCTGTCGAGGTCCGCATATGGGCCGAACTCACATCACAATGCCCTGGACCGGCATTCGATCCACTGCTCCAGCCCGAATCCATCCGGTCCGCGGGGTTCACTCCAATCCCCTCCTTCCCTGGACCTGACACCGGAGGGCAGACCCAATGGGTTCGCATCTGGGTCGAGGATAACGGCATCGGCATTTCCGAAGTCATGCTCTCCCGGGTCTTCAACCTGTTCTCCCGTGGTAGCAACGAACGGTCCGGCACTGGCGTTGGCCTTGCTCTGGTGCGGAAGGTCGTGGACCGCATGAGCGGCCGCGTCGGCGTCGAATCGACGGAAGGTCAAGGGAGCCGCTTCTGGATAGAGCTCGCGCCCTTCAAACCACTTTAAAGACTGGTCGAATGCGGCTGACGAGCTTGACACGAACTGGTTAAAGGACTACTCGCATCGCTATGGCAGAGCAGGGGCGAATTATCTTGTATGTCGAGGATGAGGAGAGTGACCGCTTTCTCCTCGAGCGGGCATTCAAAGCGCTTGGCTTTTCCTCAGCTTTACGGATGGTGCCGGATGGACGCGCGGCAATTCATTACCTTTCGGGTTGCGGCTGTTTTACTGATAGAAATGCAAATCCCCTTCCGGAACTGGTCTTGCTCGACTTGAGAATCCCTGAGTTTTCGGGCTTTGAAGTGCTGGAATGGATTCGTCGACAGCCTGAGTATATGGCTCTTCCCGTAATTATCTTTTCTTCAAGCTCGCGCCAGGACGATCGCGAGCGAGCTAAGCTCTTGACGGCAGATGATTTTTGGTCGAAGCCTAGTAACGCTCTTCAATATCAGGGCCTCGTGGCAAAGCTACTCCAAAAAGTTAACATCATTCCCTCTGGGCCGAGTTCTGCTCCTGGAAGTCCACAGGAGCGACCTGCACCTCCGCGGCGTGCACCAAGCGAGACGTAGTTTCGCTGTTAAGACCGGCCTCGAATTAACGCTCCGGCAGATTCACCAGTCGGCATGAGGGTGAAGCTACCTACAGCCAAAACACCAACTGACAGTTCAGACCGCCCAACCACGGGAGATTTCGTTCTGTTCAGTGATTTCGGTTCGGTCCGGAATTTGACTATTCCGTTGGGCATCCTACCTTCCTCTACTTGTTTCCAGGGCGCACGGGGAGCCGGCCTCGACGGGGGGACAAAGCGGAACCGAAGTCGTCAAGGAGGTGGAGATGGAATCACAGACTCAGGCGGGTTACTCGGAGGACAATTCATGTTCCGGGGAGGTGCCAGCTTCGAAAGGTGGACTAAATCGGCGCGAATTTCTTTCCGCGGCAGGCGTGCTGGCCGGCGGCACGCTCCTTTCGAGGCCATTATCAGCTGAACAGAGGGAAACGCCGGCTCCGAGTTCCTGGGCAATGGAGGTGCCTTTGGAGTTGGTTGTGAACGGAGAAAAACATCAGCTCCGCCTCGATCCAAGAGTGACGCTTCTGGACCTTCTGCGGGAGCATCTGCATCTCACCGGGACAAAGAAAGGGTGCGATCACGGGCAGTGCGGAGGCTGCACCGTCTTAGCCAATGGACGACGGATTAACAGTTGCCTATCCCTGGCCGTGACGCACGCTGGAGAAGCCATCACTACGGTGGAGGGCCTAGCCCCCACTGGCGGACTGCACCCGGTCCAATCCGCCTTCATCGAGCATGACGGGTTTCAATGCGGGTATTGCACATCGGGGCAGATTTGTTCCACCGTCGCGCTAGTTACGGAACTTCAGAGGGGAGAGGTGAGTTTCGTGACCCCGAATCTGTCAGAATTGGGCGAGATTAAGCTCACCGATGACGAGATTCGCGAACGCCTGAGCGGCAACATTTGCCGATGCGGCGCCTATCCGGGCATCGTTGCGGCCGCCCGGGTTGTCTGTCAAAACGCACGCGCTGGCTCCAACTCGAAACCCATCCTCCCATGAACCCGTTCAACTATGTGCGGGCGGAGGATCCCGAAGCTGCTATCGCAGCGATCACGGTTGAAGGCAAGTTCCTCGCGGGCGGGACAAACCTAATCGACTTGATGAAGAACCACGTCGAAGAGCCTCGGACCCTCGTCGACGTCAACCGGATCTCCCTGTCTGCCATCGAGTTGTTGCCGTCAGGCGGCTTGCGACTCGGAGCACTTGCTCGGAATAGTGATACGGCCAATCATCCGTTGGTCCGCCAACGGTACCCGCTTCTTGCTCAAGCCATCCTGTCGGGCGCATCGCCGCAACTGCGGAATCTGGCGACAAACGGGGGCAATCTACTGCAGCGGACACGGTGTCCCTATTTCATGGACACGGGTTTTCCTGAGTGCAACAAGCGAGCGCCAGGTAGTGGCTGCGGCGCCCTGAACGGCGATAATCGGATGCATGCCATTCTCGGAACTTCCGAGCAATGCATTGCGGTGCATCCCTCCGATATGTGCGTCGCCCTGACTGCGCTCGAGGCGGTTATTCGACTGCGGGGCAAAGCCGGAGAACGTCAGATGGCGATCGCAGATTTTCATCGACTTCCTGGCGCCACGCCCGAGCTCGACACCAACTTAAGACCGGATGAGCTTATCGTCTCAATTGATCTCCCGCCGTCACCCTATTCAGTCCACGCCAGCTATGTGAAGGTCCGGGATCGGTCGAGCTACGCGTTCGCGCTCGTTTCGGTCGCGGCCGCGCTCGAGATGGTCAACGGCCAAATTCGCAGTGCTCGCATTGGGCTCGGCGGAGTGGCGCACAAACCTTGGCGTGCCGCAGAGTCTGAGGCGTTCCTGGTGGGGAAGGAGCCCGGGCGAGAATCGTTTGAAGGTGCGGCCCAGCAGGCCTTGAAAGAAGCGGCAGGTTTTCGGGACAACGGTTTTAAGATCGAACTGGCCAGGCGATGCATTGTCCGGGCCTTGGCACAAGCCGGAGGAGTCGTATGAAAGAGGGGGAGAAGACCCGGATCGGCGATCCGCTGGTTCGGGTAGATGGCCGGGCGAAAGTTACTGGAACAGCGCAGTACGCCGCCGAGGCGGCGTCGGCTGGGTCGGTGTACGCTATTCTCGTTACAAGCACCATCCCCAGCGGACGCGTTTCTCGTATCGAGACAGCTAAAGCGGAAGCGGCGGAGGGCGTTGTGGCTGTGATTACACCCTTTAATGCGCTTAAGCTCCCTGCTCCGGAGCGCCGATTGACCCTGCTGCAAGATGACCAGGTCTTCTACAACAACCAGCCAATCGCGATCGTTGTTGCGGATTCGCTGCATCACGCCCAATACGCCGCTTCGCTGGTCCAACCGCAATATCAACGGACGGCAGCCAAGCTTGACTTCGCCGGCGGATTTGGAGGTTCCTATACCTACACTCACAATGGCGAGCCGGGTGATCAGAGTTGGGGCGACGTGGAAGCGGGCCTAAACAACGCGGCCGTAAAAGTCGACAACGTTTACACCACGCCCATTCAGCATCACAACCCAATCGAACCGCATGCCACGGTGGCGCAGTGGGATGGCGATTTCCTGAGCTTGCATGACGCGACGCAGCATATCTCGGGAGTGCGCGAGAAAGTGGCGAAGATATTTGGAGTGCCGAAGGGGAACGTGCATGTTTCCTGTCCGTTCACAGGCGGCGGGTTTGGCTGCAAAGGTCAGATCTGGTCGCACGTGGTGCTCGCGGCATTGGCTGCGAGACAGGTTAAGCGCCCGGTCAAACTCGTGCTCGACCGTCCGCAAATGTTCGGGCCGGTTGGGGCGAGGCCACGGACCCATCAGCGCGTGACGCTGGGCGCCACGCGTGCCGGCAAGCTGACGGCGATCCGACATGAGGTGCATGCAAACACCTCGGTGATCGAGGATTACCTCGAGTCGTCCGCTTTCCCAACCCGGGTGATGTATGCCTGCCCGAATATCTCTACCCGTTCGCGCCTGGTGCAATTGAATTTGGGCACCCCCACCTACATGCGGGCGCCGGGTATTGCCACGGGCACCTATGCCATCGAAGTAGCCATGGATGAGTTGGCTTATGCTTTAGCCATAGATCCGCTCGCGCTTCGGCTGGCGAATTATGCCGAGGTGGATCCGCACTCAGGCAAGCCTTTTACAGAAAAACGTCTGCGCGAGTGTTACGAGCGAGGAGCCGAGCGTTTTGGCTGGGCCAAGCGCAAGGCCGAGCCAGGTTCCCTGCGCGAGGGACGGGAACGAATCGGCTGGGGTATGGCCACCGAGACCTATCCGGGCAAGAACATGTCCGCCCTAGCGCTGGTCCGCTTCCAGCCCGATGGCAAAGTATTGGTGGCTTCTGGCACGCAGGAGATTGGCACGGGCAATTATACGATCATGACTCAGGTGGCTGCGGATGAGCTGCACCTGTCCCCGGAACGGATTGACGCCCGCCTGGGCGACTCGAGTCTTCCGGAAGCCCCGATTTCGGCTGGGTCCATGTCGACCGCGAGCGTCATGCCGGCAGTCAAGGCGGCTGCAGAATTGGCCCGGCAAAAACTGACTCGACTAGCCATTGAAGACAAGAGTTGCCTCCTGTATGGGGCTACTCTGGAAAATGTCGAATTCAACGAAGGTAAGCTGTTTCTCAAATCCGACCCTGCAAAGGGCGAGGATTTTGCTGTTCTTCTGCAACGGCACGGCGGACAACCGGTCGAAGTCACGGCGGGAACCACGCCTCAGCTCAATCCGCAGAACGCGCCCTGCCACTCCTTTGGGGCGGTCTTTGCCGAGGTGTCAGTTGATCCGGATTTAGGCATGACCCGCGTCCGCCGCGTGGTGGCAGTGTATGATGTGGGACGGATCATGAACCGGCGCACAGCTGCCAGTCAGTTCATTGGCGGCATCGTCTGGGGCGTCAGCCTGGCGTTGCATGAGCAAACTCGCGTGGATTGGCGCGACGGGCGGATTACCAATGCAAATCTGGCGGATTACCATGTCCCGGTGAATGCGGATATTGGGGAGATCGACGTGTCGGCTATTGATATGCCCGACTTTAAGTTGGACTCCCTGGGCGCGAGGGGGATTGGTGAAATTGGCATAACCGGCACCGGAGCGGCCATTTGTAATGCCATTTACCATGCTACTGGGAAGCGGGTGCGCGACTTACCGATCACTCCTGATAAACTCCTGTGACCTGCACCGCATCGGCAAAAACACGGACCGTTCTATTGCTTGGTCGTCCGAGGTTGATTGCTCTGTCGCTTAGGATGACACGCTCAATTAGATCAGAATCCTACAGCATGCAACGACGTCGGTGGGCAAGGTAGTCGTCAGCGGCTCGGGCCGTGGAACGCGGTTCGGGCATCAGTCTAATCTAAGACGTGATTAACGTTGAAGCGAAAGAGCTAAGATCCCTTTGGCGATCCGCTCGGGACTTGTATGCGGAACGTACCATCGCTTTTAAGGCACTCCGCGATCATTTGATAGATTCGCTTGTGATGGGTAATTGTCGTGATCCAATCCGCTTTGAAAGATACCCGATCTCGCGCAAAGCAACTGCCAAATGACAATTTGGCCTGGGAGAGTCAGATCGGGATCTACGGCCGCTCTTATCCTAGTGGCACTAGTGAAAAGGAGTACTAATGATCGCGGCAGTAGCCCGATTGTTCCCTTGTTTCGTAATCGATATTGTCGACCATCGGCTGGGCTGGGGCTTAGCCTTCGGGTAAACCAACAACAAAGGTGTGTGGGATTGGGATTTTAGCTCGCCAGGTCGGTCTTCTTCCTCGTTTTACGCACCAAATCCAACCTCTCTACATGAAAGATAGTCTCTCATCGGTTCATGCCGTCTCGCGGCGGTCGATCCTCAAAACTCTAGGTACGGGAGCTCTCGGGGCTGCCTCATTGGGCACTCTGTCCTCTCCCGTTTTGGCCCAAAGCGGTCCAGGACTCGACGCAGCGGTCCTGAATTTTGCATTGAATTTGGAATACCTGGAAGCGGAGTTTTACAGCTACGCAGTGACTGGAGCGGGCATTGAGGCCCAAGGCGCCGGAGTGAACGGTTCCGGCACCCCAGGGACCGTAAACGTAAAGAGCAATCCCCAGGTCCCATTCACGACTCCCGCCTACGAACAGTTCGCCGCTGAAATTGCTGCGGACGAAGTCGCGCACGTCAAGTTCCTTCGAGCCGCGTTGCTGGCGGCCGGGGTGCAACCTGTTGCTCGGCCAGCTATCGACCTGAATGCGAGCTTTACCGCAGCCGCGCGTGCGGCGGGTGTGATCGGACCGACCGACGAGTTTGACCCTTTCCTGAACGAGGTGAACTTTCTACTCGCAGCGTTCATCTTCGAAGATGTCGGAGTGACTGCGTACAAAGGCGGGTCTCGTCTGTTGACGAATCGGAATTACGTGGAAAGCGCGGCCGGTATTTTGGCCGTTGAAGCCTATCATGCTTCTCTCATACGCACGGTAATCTACCAGTTGGGTGCAACCGCCCATGATGCCGCGCAGAAGATCTCGGATTTGCGTGACTCAGTAGACGGCGCCGATGATCGCGACCAGGGCGTTGTGATTAATGGGGAAGCCAACATCGTGCCTTCGGATTCCAACGGCATTGCCTTTAGCCGGACGCCTCGACAGGTGCTGAATATTGTCTATTTGGCTGAGAACGCACCAAGTGGCGGATTCTTCCCCAACGGGGTCAATGGCCTGGTCCACTAACCAGGATTAAGCAACTCAAAGCACAGGAGCAAGACATGAACTTCTTTTTGCGGCTTAGCTTGGCTTTGGCGGTGATCCACGGAGCACCATTGCTTCGAGCTACCACCTTGGACCTCTACGGCGTGGCGGCCATCGACGGTCAGCTCTTCTCTATTAATCCCCAGTCCGGAGCTGGGACTTTAGTCGGTGCTCTGGGGACTTCTGGAACTCCTTACGGCATTGCCTCGCTGAATGGCACCCTGTACACGTTTGACGCCGGAACTGACCAAATCCGTCCGATTAATCCAATTACTGGAGCAGCCGGCGCCGGAATCGACATCAAAGTCGGAGGCATCTCTGGAGAAGGGGAACTGACGTTTCGGTCAGACGGGATAGGGTTTCTGGCGACGGTTTTCGATCCGAATCAGAATCCGCTCAACGGCCTCTATTCCTTCGATATCAGCAAGGGGACTTCCACCTTCATTGGATCGACCGGTCGCCCCATCGATGGACTTGCCTTCGATGGTGCAACTCTGTATGCCCTGGGTCAGACGGATCAGATGCTCTACACGGTGAACCCGTCGAATGCTTCCCTGACTCCGATTGGTTCCATCGGCGTTGATCATAATAGCCCTTTCGCCGGTCTGGCTACTGGTCCTAATGGTGTTCTATACGCGGCGATCGACGACCGGCTCTATACCTTGGACAAAGGAACCGGGGCGGCCAGTCCTGTAGATCCGAATGTGTTGGACTTTGGATTCAGCAGCGTATCCGGCATTGCCTTCCAGTCCCGTTCTGTTCCGGAGGGCGGCTCCATGATGCTGCCGTTCTTAGCAGCGACGATCGGCTTAGCGGCCGCGCGGCACCTGTCCAAGAAGAGAGTCATCGAACCGGTTTCGTGAGTTCTGGGATGCATCCACGACAGAAAATGCACACAATGAACACGAGAACTTTCTCGGGAGCCATTCTGGTGATCTGTCTGAGCGGTTACCTCACGCAAGCTCAAATCACGGGCGAGAGGCTCTACGGGATAACCGCGCTGGACAACCAGCTCATCACAGTCGATCCCACCACCGGAGCGGGCACGGTGGTCGGATCTGTGGGCGCCAGTGTTAGCGCTTACGGGTTGGCCTACTCGGGGCTCAGCCTTTACACGTTCGACCAGACTGCCGGGGCGATCCGAGCAATCGACCCGGCTTCGGGCCAAGCCGGCCCAATCATCGATATCGGTGTCGGCAAAATCCAAGGCGAGGGTGATCTTGCCTTCCGCGGCGACGGAACTGGGTTTTTGGCCACGGTGTTTGACGCCAGTGCAACACCTTCGAATGACCTCTACGAGTTTAACCTGAGCACCCGAACCTCGGTCCGCCTGGGCAGTACGAGTGTTCCCTTAGACGGCTTAGCCTTCGACGGAGCGACGTTGTTCGGCTTGGGACAGACTGATGGCACTCTCTACACTGTCAACCAAACGACTGCAGCGTTGACGGCTATCGGCGGTCCCGGGTTTGACAAAGGAAGCCCCTTTGGAGCGATTGCCGTAGCTCACGATGGCACGCTCTTCGGGGCGATCGACGACCGCCTGTACCGAATTGATAAAACTACAGGACTCGCTTCGGCTCTCGACCCAAATGTGACCGACATTGGATTCAGCAGTGTATCTGGGCTTGCTTTTGCGGCGGTGCCTGAACCGTCTGCGAGCTATTTGCTGGCGCTGGCTGCGGGCTTCGCCCTTTTTTGCAGAAGATATCGTCGGGCCGGAGTCTAAGCCCGCCGAGTTTCGTATTGCCCAGAGGATCCACGGCTCAAGCTGTGGAACTCTGGGCAGTCCAACGGAGCCTCCGGAAATCTGAGCGCATGTAGCTAGAGCATCGGTTGGGAGCGCAAAAACCTGTCGCTCGAGCAGAGATTTGGGATCCGCAACGAACGGCGTAGCCGTCCGATCGGAAAAGGGGCGGCAGAGCTTTGAACCCACCTCATCCCGTCAGCGAGGCGGGGTCCGGACCTGGGGAAGCGACTTGTTTCCATTGGCTTGCGGATTTCGATAGCGTTAACGATTGGCCTTGCCGACGATTTTCACCGGGTCAGTCTTGGTCATAAGTGTTCTGCCCAAACGTCAGAACCGGTTCCTCGCGCAGCGACCAGGCATTCTCGCCAACGGGTGCGAAGGTCCGGGCGGCGAACTTGAACAGAAACCGGCGGTTGTGACAACGATGGGTCAGATGGTAAAGCTTATCCGGAACGAAGTAACGGTTAGCGCTTGGCACCGGAGGAGAGCCTTTGCCCAAGCGGCAGCGGAATCGACAATACAATGCAAATTCTCATCCCGACCTGGCGTGAATCTTCACCTCTCGGCTCACCGAGTTGCCCACAGTCGGCGCTCGCTCGCGGGGCCTTTTAATTGGTCCACGCTCGCTCCGCCGATGGACAACACTCCCACATCGCCATAGACCACGGCTCTTGCCCCCCGTTAACCGCACTACACCGGATGCACCTTCGGTGCTAACAAAGACCGCGCGAACCTTCGTAATTCTCTTGGCTTCAACGTAGTGCGACGTTAACAGATTGCTAACGCGATTTCGGGTTATCGGATGGAAGCGCTTCTGGGCTCGAGGGTTCTGCTGCTAACGAACCGCTAAGCTGCGATCTTTCGCTTGGATGGAGCAAATCGAATCTCCAACCGTTTGTTCAAAGCCGTTGCGATCCGCTGCAACATGGAAAGGGAATGTCCTTCGTAGTCCGCATCCTCAAGGCGAGCGATAACGGACTGGGTTGTTCCGATGAGAGCACCAAGCTGCTTCTGAGTGAGTTTGGCATTCGTGCGGACGTCGTAGATCAACTGAGCGACCTTCGCGTTGATTAGCGCTTCGTTTGCATCCTGGCGCAAGTTGTCGTCATCTCCAATCATCCGGTCGAGAATCTTTACCGCGTCGGTGGTCTTCCGTGCCGTCGTTTCAACTTTCGCCATACGTGTGACTCTCTGGGTTGCGTTCAAAGTCTCGCTTTCGCCTGCGCGCCCGCTCAATCTCCAAAGGAGGGATCACATCCTCCTTCGTCAGGCAGTGAGCCAAAATGGCTACGTTCTGCCCGTGGAAGAAATACAGGATACGATACTGAACGTGGCCCTGTTTAGCTCGGAGCTCATAGATGCCGTCGCGCAAAATGTCAGCTGCCGGACGACGTAGCTCGTGGCCAAATTCAGCGAGGAGAGCAATCCGCGCTCTACAGTTCACCCAGGCGCGCTCGTTCTCCGTCCGGAGCTCGCGTAACCAATCGAGCACCGGCGCGCGTCCGTTCTCATCCTGGAAAAATATGACCCGCGTCCGTGGCCCCTGACTCTCTTCTCATTCTGAGCATAGCAAAATTGCGATGTCCCGACAAGCGTTTTGATTGAGCCGTCACGGGGGCGTTCTGCGCCAAAAAGATTGTTACCCGGGAGGGGGTGACCGATTCCAGTGAATGGGTCGTTGTGCCAAAAGTCGGTGTTACCCGACATGCACAGCGATATGAGCAAAGAAACGAAGGAAGAGATCCTGACTCGACTGCGTCGGCGCTATACCACGGCCGGGGCAGCGCACAAGGGCAGGCTGCTGGATCAAGCCGTTGAACTGCTGGGCTATCATCGCAAAGCGGCCATCCGCGCCCTGCGTCAGGCCCCGCCCAAAGAGGTGGCGGCCAAGGTCAACGTGATGCTGGGTCGGCCCAAGACGTATCATCCGGAGAGCTTGATGCCGATCGTAAAACCGATTTGGTTTAGTGCCTTTCAGCCCTGCGGCAGCCGACTCCACGCCCTTTTGCCGGAGTGGTTGCCGGCTTATGAAGCCGATCACCGTCGGATTAATGCGGACCTGCGGCAATGCCTGCTGGCGGCCAGCGCGCGCACTTTAGACCGGCTCCTGGCTCCCCTGCGGGTGGGCCTGGCCCGGCGGGGTGGCACCCGGCCTGGCAGCCTGTTGCGCCAGAGCATTCCCATTCGAGGCACCTGGACCGAAGAGGGACCCGGCTGGCTGGAGATGGACACGGTGGCCCTGTGTGGTGGCGCCCTTGATGATCTCCACTTGTGGATGCTCGATGCGGTGGATATCCGCACCGACTGGACGGAGTTGCGCGCTTTGGAAAACCGCGGCCAAGCCTGCACGCTCAAGCAAATTGCCCACCTCGAGAGCAGCCTGCCCTTTGCGCTGCTGGGCTTGGACAGTGATAATGGCGGGGAGTTCATCAATCATCATCTGGTCGCTTACTTGAAGCAGCGGCCCAAGCCGGTGCTCTTTACCCGCGGTCGGCCTTACAAGAAGAACGACAATGCGCGCGTCGAACAACGCAACTGGACGCACGTACGGCAACAGTTTGGGTATGAGCGCTACGACAACCCCGCCGTCGCTCCGCTGATGAACAGTTTGGGAAGCGAGGCGGGAGCGAGGCGGGGTCGGACCTGAGGAAGCGACTTGTTTCCATTGGCTTGGGGAAGCGAGGCGGGGTCGGACCTGAGGAAGCGACTTGTTTCCATTGGCTTGCGGATTTCGATAGCGTTAACGATTGGCCTTGCCGACGATTTTCACCGGGTCAGTCTTGGTCCTAAGTGTTCTGCCCAAACGTCAGAACCGGTTCCTCGCGCAGCGACCAGGCATTCTCGCCAACGGGTGCGAAGGTCCGGGGCGAACTTGAACAGAAACCGGCGGTTGTGACAACGATGGGTCAGATGGTAAAGCTTACCCGGAACGAAGTAACGGTTACCGCCCAGCACCGGAGGAGAGCCTTTGCCCAAGCGGCCGTTGTTGCAAGAGATTTCGCAGGGGTCAAAAGCGGCGCTAAGGCCTTCACGGCTGCCCCTCGGACAAGTCAACCGGCAGCCTTTCAGTGACTTGCTCAGGTCCGACCCGGTCAGCACCGGACCCACCCGGTCAGCACCGGACCCGGTCAACACCCGGTCAGCATGCATCTTCGAGTATAAGAACAGTCTGCGGTTGCCAGCGCTGTCGCTCAAAGAGATCTGTGAAGCCCTGGGAGATGTTGCAGGGTATACAAGGCTCTGTGAGCGGCTGGGATTCAGTCCCCGCGACTGCGAGCACCTGGCGAAAATGGAGATCTCCAGAAGGCATTGGGCCAGGGCCCTCGAATGCGTGGAAAAGGGAATCGCCCTGACATCGACCCGAAATTGGCATAACGAGGCTGCCTACGGCCTGGAGCAGTTAAGGCCCGATATCCTCCACCATTTGGGGAGAAAGGAAGACGCGTTGGCACTGGCCTGGGGTGATTTTGAAAAGAATCCAAACGAGTTTGCTTACGAGCAACTAATGCATTACGTGCCGAAGGAGCAGAAGGCAGCTTGGCAAGAACAGGCCATGGCCGCCGCGGACAAGGCCGATCTCGGCGAATTCGTCTCCCTGTGCGTGAAGGCCAAGGAATGGGAGTCGCTCAGCCATTACTGCACAGAACCGGCGGCCAGGGCTTGGCGAGATGCCCTTGCCGCCGCCAAGCTGTATCGGGCGATGGGCTTGCGCATCGTGAACGCCGGAAAGAGTAAATGCTAGCGAGGCTTTGGATCACTTCAAGAACGCTCGGGACCTTTACGGCGCAATGGGACAGGCCGCAGCGTGGCAGTCCTTGGTCGGGACGGTGCGGATGGCCCATTCACGAAAATCGGGCTTTCTTTCAGCATTTGAACGGATTGTAGCAGGCAAATCGGACCCCTCTTCCTATACCGAGGTGGCGGGCACGTTGGAAACGGCTGACTTCCTGACCAGGAGCGGGGGCTGGCCTATTCTCGGACCGCCTGGTCTGCGGCTCGCTCCAAACCCTCAGCCCATTCCGGGGCACATTCGGCCAAGGCCGACAGGAGATCTCTCCGAGCCTCAGTCCGGGTTGACGATGAGCAGGCTCGAATAAACTCGCTTACGATGTAGAACGCATGCTCCGCCGAAATCAGGAGCCCAGCCCAGAGCCCCGTCCGAATTGGTGTCCCGAGCGCGATAAAGCCCTCGACGATGCCAATGCAGACGATCTGTGCAGCGGCTAAAAGCCCCAATTCGGCCTTTCGCTTCATGTCGTCTTGGAGATCATCGATCGATTCCTCCAGGAGTTCGACGGCGGCATCACCCGGCTCGACGTAACCCCAAGAGTGTTTCCCGGCCCGGCCGTTGAGGGCGTCCAGGTCGATGCTCGTAATCCGGACTTGAACATCCCCTGCAATGTCTTCTGTTGAGGCAGAAGACACGAAGCTCGTGGCAAACTGCTCAGCTTCCGGGCGGAGCTGCGGGTGCTTTTCAAGCAGGTGCTTCAATACCTCCACGGCTTCTTGAGGGCTGAGATGCTCAAGGAGTCCGGCCGGAGCCGATTTGGCAGGAGCTTTCCGTCGCGTCATAGTAAATACCCATGAGACGGTGCTGATTGATTCTCTTGCCCGCAACGCAAATTCCCTCATTCTTTCCGCGATGCACAGATCGGACCGGCTATTGCAGAAAGGGTTCGCGGAATCGCTCGTGCCGGATGTTCTTGCGCTCAAGGGGCGTTATGTCGCAGATATGACGGCGCCGAACCACCACTACAGGGCGAGGCGAGAGGATAACCGCAACTTCCAAGGCTCTTATGGCAGATTGGCGCCTGAGCTGGAAAAGCTATTCGAACAGGCACGCGCCGTCTTTGAACTTAAGAAGTTTCAATTGGCGCTCGATGCCTATCGCGAGTTGTTTGAGGTGCTCGCCCTTAAAGACGATTATGGCTTTGGCGTCCATCGTCCGGGCGGGGTGGACTTGCGCGCGGAGCGCGGGCGTTATCTTCGAGCCGTGATCGAAGCAACCGCGCCGCATATTCGTGTCTCAGTAAGCCCGTTGACCACAGTGTGTCGGACGGTTATCGGTCGAACGCATGCAATTTCCCTTGGCCGCGAGCTTCGCTGACAAGGCATCTGGCATCAGAGTGCCAGGCCTAATACAGCTTGCTCTTGAGCAGCACCTGGTCTGGTGGACCGGTTGGCGGTACAACGAGAGAGACGAGGACCGAGGTTGGGATTGGTGGGGAATCTACCGGGAATGCAGTGAGTTGGCCGGCAGGTATGAATGCTACGCCGCTGCGGCAGCTCACGTTCTGCAAGGCCTTATGGTTCTGGATTTGCAGGGTAGAACGACCAACGACAGCAAGGCCGTTGTCGTGGACTACTTGGCGACCAAACCCGCCAATCGGGCGTCAACCTCCGGCCTCAAATATGTTGGTATCGCCCTCTTGGCGCTTGCCATTGAGCGCAGCATTGAGATCGGCGCCGGTGGCCGGATTTGGCTCGAGTCGCTTGCTGGAGCAGCGAGCTTCTATGAGAGCTTGGGAATGAACCGGCAACCCCGCCGTTCGGCAGAGGGGAATTTGGTCTATCTCCTCAATTCGACGGTGGCCAAACAACTACTTGAGAGAATCAAGGAAAACCGCATAGTAGAACCATGAAGCGGCGAAGTGGAATTGATCTGGAGCGCGCAGCCGAGGCTGAAGCTTTCGGCGCGT
>JAXMHN010000047.1:0-57452 GCA_046346765.1 Verrucomicrobiota bacterium
ATCCGATCAGTCCTGATCGACGGTTTCTACGAGGTTTTCCGGCAAGCGCGCAGTAATGTGAAATCAGGGCAGGCAAGCGGCAATTTCATCGATCAGGAGACGGTCGCTGATATCTTCAAGAAAATTGTCCAGGGGATCGAAACGGTTTGTGGTTCTGCCAAAGCGAAGGAACGCTCATGAATGTGAATTCCAGGGGGCTGGCACAAAAGGCGCGAACGACCTCAGGGGTGATGCCTGCGCAGGAAGAAATCTGCGAACTGGACCGCGAAATCGTCCGGCTTTTGAAGCGACGGTTGGCGTTGTGTCTCAATCATAGACAACGCGCCGACCAACTGCTTGCCCGGATGGAGGCTTTCCGTACTCCTGCCTGGGTGGAGTCCGTGGGCGACGATCCTACTGGAATGTCGAGGAGCGACCTCGACCAGATTTTTCGGGCGATCGGTGACGTGTTCCAGACCTACACGGAAGCGGCCGGACGGCAGATGTCCTGCGCCTATGTTGGACCGAGCGCGGATATGCCCCATCAGGTCGCCGCGAGGTGTTTTGGCCGACGGGGACTCTACGCCGAGTGCGAGAGCGAGGAAGAGGTGCTGGACAGGGTCGCCGAAGGCGAGATCCAGTGCGGGATCGTGGCTTTGGAGTATTCCATGATTGGGCCCAACTCAAGCGCCTTTCAGCTCATCAAGAGTAAAGGGTTGCGAGTCTGGCGACGGGTGGGCATGGAAGTGCATCTTTGTTTGATGGGGCGCTCTGATACGCACGAGGTGACACAGGTGCTTAGCGATCAAGTCGCGTTGGAGCAGTGCAAGTCCAATCTTTCCAGATTGGGAGTCGACTCGTGCAAGGTCCGCGGCTTGG
Source organism: Verrucomicrobiota bacterium (assembly GCA_046346765.1). Lineage (GTDB taxonomy): Bacteria > Verrucomicrobiota > Verrucomicrobiia > Limisphaerales > SIBE01 > JAXMHN01. The sequence goes on from JAXMHN010000047.1 coordinate 859, forward strand.
AGGCCATCCGCCGGGTCAGGGAAAATCGAGGCTACGGTCTCTTGGCCTCGCCGCTGTTGGCAGGCATTTGGGGCCTTGATATTCTTGTTCGCAACATGGAGGACGAGCCCGCTGGTGAGACCTTCTTCGCCATCGTGCGGCGGCCTCGGTAATACGCAAAGCAGGTCGATTCCAGGGTAGAATTGAGTGAATCGCCCCGTCGGCAAAGTATGCCTTTCCCGCAGGAACCAGTCCAATCCCAGTCAGACTCGAGCCCGACCCCTCCATCGCTGCGGTTGGTTGGCAAGGTCCGCTATCGGAAGCGGGTTGTTTCCGTTGTGGGCCTGGCGGCCTTTGTCATCTTCTCTGTCGCCGGCGGGTTGTCCATCGGTCGGGAATGGTCGCTCTACGGTTTTGACGATTGGCAAACCTACCCAGGCATTTGGCTTGGCGGCGCCATCCTGCTGCTGATGTCCTGCCACGAGCTTCTGCATGGGCTGGCGAGTATCGGGTTTGGTGGCCTCAAATGGTCGCAGGTCAAATTCGGCATCAGCCTGAAAGGGTTGCTGATCTATTGTCATCCAACCGAACCGATGAGCGTCCGAGCTTATCGCACCGTGTTGATGCTGCCATTGTATGTGACCGGAGCCGGATGCTTGTTGCTGTTGCTCTGGATCCGGCAAAGTTGGCTGGCTTTTATCTGGGGAATGGCCATCGGCATGAGTGTCGGGGATGTTTGGACCTGGGCAAAGCTGCTGCGATGGGACGATACGCTGCTCGCGCAGGACAGTCAGCTGGAACCCGGCTGCGACATCTACGCCTCCGAGAAAGCTGAAACGCTGAAAAGCTGAAACGCTGAAAACGACGAAAGAACACTTGAGCTATCGACCCCCCTACTAAACCTCAAACGTAATAGCGCAATGTCCGATAAGCCGCAGACCTCCTGCGGCTTTTTTCTTTTCCTTTTTGGTTGGCAGCTATCTGACTGACACGCTGACACGCTGAAATGCGTGACCGTCAGCTTTTCAGGCGTCAGCTTTTCAGGCGTCAGCTTTTCAGCGGTCAGCTTTTCAGCGGTCAGCTTTTCAGCGGTCAGCTTTTCAGCGGTCAGCTTTCAGCTTTTTCTTCCGCTTCTATTTGCCGGAGCGTGCCCGTTGCTGGCGGACCTGGGCGACGATGGCAGGGAAGGTCGCCGTGAGGATTTTGACGTCGAGCCAGAACGACTGGTGTTGGGCGTAATACACGTCCATCGCAATCATTTCCGTGAAGGTGGTCAGGTTTTTGCCGCTGACCTGCCACAAGCCGGTCAGGCCCGGAACGGCATCGAAGCGACGCAATTGCGAAGGGCGGTAGTGCGGCAGTTCGTAGCTGGCACACGGACGCGGCCCGACCAGGCTCATTTCGCCGCGCAGGACGTTAATGAGCTGCGGCAGTTCGTCGAGTCCGCTCGCCCTCAGGACAGCCGCGAAGGGGATCAAGCGGGGATCCCCTGTCCGATCCAGCTTCTTCATGGGCGCATTGGTGCGGATCAATTGCTCGAGATGCTGGCGGTGGGCGCCGGCATCGGCATCCACCTCCATGGTGCGGAATTTGTAGCAGCGGAAGAGGCGGCACCGGTAGCCGACGCGCTCCTGCACAAAGAAAACTGGCCCGGGCGAGACGAGTTTGATGGCCAACGCGATCAGCCCCATGAGTGGCAGAAGCAAGGGCAACGCTCCCAACAGAAGGGATAAATCCAGGAACCGCTTCCAAAGGGGCGGTTTGTCCGGCGCCAAGTTACGCTTGGGCGGGACTGTCCGGGACGAGGGCGCGGTTGAGGAGGCCGGCTCAGGCAGCCTGTTCATCGTCGCTTTCCAGCGCTATCCGATTTTCCGAATCGGACCTGCATTGTCTACCCGCCAGGCACAACATTTGAGATCAGGGTAACGCGACTTTGGCAGGTGTCAACGACGCAATCGCTGGCCGGGAAGATGCTGAGACGCTGAGAGCTGAGACGCTGAGAGCTGAGACGCTGAGACGCTGAGACGCTGAGACGCTGAGACGCTGAGACGCTGAAACGCTGAGACGCTGAAACGCTGAGACGCTGAAACGCTGAGACGCTGAAACGCTGAGACGCTGAAACGCTGAGACGCTGAAACGCTGAGACGCTGAAACGCTGAGACGCTGAGATCCCGGACAGGATGAAAGGATCCGATTGCGGCGTCACCTTTTCAGCCTTTCACGATGTCAGGAGTTTCAGCGTTTCACTTGAGTCAGCTTTCAGGAACCGCCGTTTCAGTGGTTCAGCTTTTTAGCTTTTCAGCGTTTTGTCCTTTGGTCTTTTGCATTGGTGCGAGCGGTGCGGGAGGTGCTCTGACCGTTATGGCCGCTTGGAGTTCGGTGCGGGAGGCTTGGTGGGCTGGGGGCCACTTAGGTCTCGCGTGCCTACAGTTTCTTCTGTAGGAATGGTCGCGGTCTCGAAATCGTTTGCCTCTCTAACCGGCAATACCTTGATGAAATTCGTTGCGAACGCCTATGCCTGCTGGATGGCGGTGGCCATAGCCGCTGCCGGCCTAAACACTGCCGCGTATCAGATCACCCTTTTCCCTGCCAGCCGTGTCTATGACCGCAATCCGGCTGTCCTGGATGCCAACCTCGGCTTTCCCGCCCAGAATCTCCTGGTCGAGGTGTTCGAGGAGGAACAGCTCGCCCCGCAAGTGAAAGCCAATCTCACCGGGCATTCGCCTTCCGATACCCAAGCTGGAAGCGGCCGCGTGGGATGGAACAATGGGCCAGTACGCCGACGTCGTCCGATACCATCTTTGCCATTCAGATTTCCAGCGTGCGGGCGTTCGGCGTTGGAATTGGGAACAACGCTTCCGGCGGGCAGGAAGAACTTTCGATCAATAATGGCCGGGCCATTCGCTTGAGCGATCTGGCTGGCTACGTCGCCAGCGCCGAGGGCAGAGGCTTTTACCTTAAAGTGCAGGCCGAACCGAATGAGGTTGATCTCCTGAATATCAGGCTTTCGAAAGGGCCGGGGATGAGGCTCGATCACCTCGTGCTGCAGCGGGACGAAGCCGCCGGCAAACGTCCCGAGCCCATGGCGGAGCCCCAGCAGCTCAGAGCAGAGGCCGTCACCGAAACGCCGGCCGTAGCTGATTTCGAGGAGGGGCGCTCGGCATCTGATCCGTCCGGGATCGCGGAGTCGGCGTCCGGCAATCGCGGGATTGATTTGTTATCTCGAGCCGGCCGCAAGTATGTTGGCAGCCAGGCCCGCTTTTTCTTCGTTGATCCGGACGGAGTCCTGAGCAGTCCAAAGCCGCAATGGATCAGCCTCCATCATACCGAAGGGAGACCCTTCCGTTTGCATGGGCAGGTTTGGCTGGGGGGGATGTACGACAAGATGCTGTTCCCGGATGATCTGCCCGACGGGTTTGCTTTGTTTATCCGTGAATGGGACGGGTTGCATCGATATGCCTTGACCTCGCGGGGGACAGATGTGAAGCGGCGCCTGGCCAACGGCGTGACGGCGATGGACACTGTTGCCATCAACCGATTCGAGCAGCCAACACTGAGGCAATGGCTGCCGTTTCATGTCGAGGTCAACTGGAATGAGATTGTCTTCGTCTTCGCCGGCCGCAGATCCGTGGTCGAGGGACCGTTGGATATGGATGGCGCCAATAAGATTGCGATTGCGCCCGGGACGAAGCTGCGCCAGCTGCGCCTGGAACTTTTTGAAGGACCGTAGGGACGCCCGAGGACAGTCAGGTCCATTCGCAGCAGCGCTTTCCGGAAGCTGGACGTTAGCAGCTGCTCGGAGTGTATCGTTGTCAGGTAGGACGGCAGCGGTCATCTCTTGCTTAGCCCACCGCCTCCCTTAACTTCGAAGGGCGGAAAAACCGGCGATTGTATTTTCGATCTTCGAATAGAGGTGGCCGGTTCCAGCTGTTTGCCGTGTCGGCGAGGACGTGACGACTTTTCTTGAAAGATAGCGTCCTTAGCCCACGTATCAATAGAGAGGTATGCTGCCTTTTTGGCGCAATCAAAGTGTGTCCGGTGAGTTTTTTTTATTGCGAACTTCGAGACAGCGTGTCTAATGAAAACGACAATGGCAAGCATCGATCCTACGTCCTTCTTGGACTTTGCCCCTTTTGACGGTGAGGAACACTTTTTCCGATGGGTTGGTGCTTACCACGGCAGCGACGTTCGCAACCAGTGCAAAGCTGAACTGGAAGAAGCGGTTCGGAACAAGGTCCGAGTTTCCCCGCTTGTCGTCGTCGATAAGTTGACGCGAGCCACCCGCCAGATCGATCGCTCTCGGAGTTGGAATCCGTGCCAGGTTTGCCTACTAAGAGCGAATCAAGCCGCTAGTAGCTTTGACTTTCCGCACTAAGACCAGACCTACATGACTGGTCGTAGGCTTCGGCAACTATAGTTATTGCTCAGAGCCATTCTCCCTCAAAGACAGGGTCAGCTATTGACTGAATAGCCGAACCGCTGGGCAAAATTATAGTCCTCACCGATTCTGTTCGGCGAGGTCGACGAGCGCTTTTTCCTCCGGCAGCAGAAAGCCAGATCTGGCGAGAGTGACATACTTCTGCGCTTCGGAAGTCAGACCTCTTGATGCGAGGAGAGTGGCATAATAAGCGGCCAGGCTGGAATTGCGGCTGATTTCCTCCTGATACGCCGCGAGGACGTCGAGGGCTTCTTCGTTGCGGCCCTGAAGATGAAGTGAAAAGGCGTAAGTGCACGCGGTGGCCGCATTGGCAGGATGCTCGGCATAGATCTCGCGGGCGAGGTGATGGGCGGTGGTCAGGTTCCTTGCCAAGCAGCAAGCAGGTGGCAGCGAAATTGTTCTTGGCGGTCAAGTTATCTGGCTCCTGGCGGAATACTTCGGTAAAGACTCTGAGTAGCGCGCGCGTATTCCCGGTCATCTCGTAGGCGTGGCGGAGCACGCCGAGTGCCCAGCCTGAGCTCGTCTTGCCCGCGACCAGTTGCCACAACAGTTCCTCCGCTTCCTCTTCCCAGCCCCAGGCAGCCGTGAACCTGACCAGGGCCTGAGACTTCGGCACCAAATCGTCCTGGCACGCATCGACGGCGGCCTTCCATTCGAGGTGGGCCTGCTTCTCCTCGCCCTGTTGCCGCGAAGCAAGCGAGAGAATGGCATGTCTCAGGTAATCTTCGCTTTCCCAATCGCTTTGAGCGAGCACTTGTCGAAGACGGGACCAATTGCGGACAGAGAGATGACACTGGGCTTCGGCTAAACGAACGCAGGCGGCATCGCGGACACCGTGGGATAGGGTCTCGAGCCAGTGAAGCCCGGTCTGGCTCATGCCACGCTGGTTCAGCCAGGACAGAAGTTGCCCGGCGCGTTCCGGGTCGAGGCTGGCCTCGCGCTCCACGCACTGCAGGAAAGCGGACACTTCGGGAGGTGGCTCGCAGCTGACACGTGGCAACAAAACCGACACTGGATTCGTCTCTCCCGAAGAAAACGACGCCATGATCGGTGTCGTCGCTTGGGGCGGAGGTGACGGCAGCGCTTCGGCCGCCGATTGCTTCTCCTGGAGAATTGTGAGGTGCAAGAGGCGGTCGGCGAAGCTTACACCCGCAATCCTTTGCAGTCGCTTGGAGAACTCCAAAGCATGGCCGTAGTCGCGCCGGGCGAAGGCTTCTCGAGTCAGCGCGCTGAGGATCGCGACAGCATGTCTAGGTTCGTCGGCATCTCTTTCCAAGGCGCGCTGCGCCTCTTCCACGGTCCTCGGCTCGGAAGAGTGAAGCTCCAGGATGTGGAGATTGTGCCGATGGACGCAGTTGTCGGGCTCAGACTGGACCACCCTCTGCAGATGGGCTTGGGCAGCGTCGACATCGCCTCCGAGAAAGGCGCTTTGGGCCGCGATTAGGTGGTATTCCCGATTGGTCCGGAGGCGATCGTCTGGCAGCAATGCCAGTGCCTGCTTGACGATCGCTACCTGGTCCATTTTCAGGGCCGTGCGCGCGAGCGCCAGTTGGTTGGACCATTGGTCGGGTTCCAATTGGGCGACTCGTTGCCGCCAATGAAGTGCATCCACCGAATTGGAGCGATCGGCGATTTCAGCCAGGACTCTGGAAGCGGCGACGGAGTTGGAGTTGAGTTGCACGGCGCGGATGGCGTATGACCAGGCGGCGGGGGCATTCGTTCGCGCGAGCGAGGCCAGTGCGGCGGTTGTTGCGCGGTTTTCACGCCTGGAAGTGGATTCGGTTACGGCTGCGGCCAGGGCCAGGCAGGCTGTGATCAACAGTCCTGCGAAAACTTTGCTGACTCGACGCCGCCGCCTCGTTCTCCGTCGTCTCACCCACATACGTCCCTCCGTTTACCTCCCCGCGCGTCCGCCACCGCATCGAATCTAGCCGTCGCTTCCGTGCTTCCGGCAACCGAGTCTGCCGGAGAAACGCCCTCTCGCAGATTCTTTCTGGAGAGGGCCTTATTTTTTCCGGATGGACGGGCGTGTTAAGCTGCGGATGAAGATTGCCGTCGCAGAGTGTTCCGACGCATTTTGGCAATGAACGTCATGACTGCCACCAAAGCGCCGGTCACGGTCCCTGCCATGGCGGGTTCGGGAACGACCGACAGATTGTTGATCGAGATGTTATCCAACGTAACCGCTCCGGAACCGCTGGCGAATGCGAATTTGATGTCACTCAAGCTTTGTCCCGGGGTTTCAGCTTGCTGGCCGGCCAGCACACGGCTGCCCCCGTACCAGAGGTCCCAGCGATCCTGCCCGACGGTCTGGGAGGTGCCATTGGGGGCGGTGTATTCGAGAGGGCCGGCGGAGTTGTTGATCACCCAGGTAATGGGAAACCCCCCGGTATAGACGCTGGATTGATTGCCGCTTTTCGGGTCGCGCAGCGTGAATGAGCCTTTGGTGTCGGTGATGCGCAGGGCGAACTGACTGTGCACGTTCGCGCCTGGCTCGGCGCTGGACGGGTCCGAGGAGAAGCCGGACCCGACCTGCCAGACGGCGGCTGTATCCGCGGGAGCGGTTGATTGATTGAGGCTGAAGCTGAATTTGAACATCAAGCTCTCAGGCGTCGGCGTGAAATCGGTGGTGCGTGAGAAACCACTGCCTCCCGATGTTCCGCGCGTGACAGTTAGACCGCCGTTGGCGACGGTGATGGAGGTGCCGGAGCCGGAGGCGCTGAGCGTGTTCCATTGTCCCGACGTCGGCGTGGCGCTGACGTATTGCGCGATCGGTCCGTTTGGAAACGACGAGAAGTCTTGGGAGAAGATGATATTGCCCAGGACGCTCTGATGGCCTGCGAGGATGCCAGTGATGGTGAGAATCCAACCGTGATACTTCATAGTAACTCCTTTCCTTGGAACCCAATGGTTATGGCGCGACACGACGTCGCTGTGTGTTAGCTCTCCGGGGAAAACACCTTAGCCGTGCCTTTTACCGCAACTACAGCCGCTGACAAGAAAAATCTTTTGAAAAGCGGCCCATGAAGGCAGAGCTGAGATCTGAAAGCTGAGATCTGAAATCTGAAAGCTGAAAGCTGAAAGTTGAAATCTGAAAGGAGAAAGCTGAAATCTGAAATCTGACAGCTGAAAGCTGAAAGCTGAAATCTGAAAGCTGAAATCTGAAAGCTGAAATCTGAAAGGAGAAAGCTGAAGTAAGCGGGAAAGTGGCTGCATTTCATTCAATACCATTCAAAGCCCGAACTTATGGTAAGCTGCTGGGGATGAAACTGGATGGGAACAACGGCGGCTCGCATTGCTGGGCTTGCTTCTTCATGTCGCTCTTCGTCCTGATGACGAATTTAAGACAAGACACGTTGGCAAAAACAAACCTTGCCTTCCATTCGGCCTCGCATTGGAAGGCGGGAGCAGAACCCTATGCTTTGGCGGTAGGTGACTTTGATGGAGACGGTCATATCGATTTGGCAGTGGTGAACTGGGGTGATCCCAGCATGGGGACGATCCTTTTCGGAAATGGCAACGGTGCCTTTCGAGCCGGCGGCGATTTTCATTCGGGACGACTTCCCATTGCAATCGCGTCCGGCGATTTCAAGGGTGACGGCAAGCTGGATCTGGTCACGGCCAATCTTGTCGACAGCATTATTCCTGGAAACCGGCGATTCCGGTGGCGTCTTACGGCGTGGCCGTCGCCGACATCAAGAATGATCGTGAGCAGGACCTGATCGTGCTCACCCCTTTTTCCCCGGGACTCTGGGTTGGGCTGGCGAACGGGGAAGCCGCCTTCAAATCGGCGGTTTCCTTCGACTGGCCCGCGTTCATAAACCAAACCTCGTGGGCCAATCCCACCGCCGGGCTGGCGGTGTCGGACTTTAATGACGACGGCAAGCTGGACTTGGCGGAGGCCAATGGGACTGATGTTTCGGTGCTACTGAACGAATCGCTTCCTTTGGAACTGGAACTGTCGATCGAGCAGCGTGACGGTGGGCAAGTGACTGTATCATGGCCATCACTTTTTTCTGGAGCGGTCCTGCTGTCCACGGCCGCTCTTCACCCGGCCGATTGGCAACCCGTACCCGAAGGGCCGGTGGAGCATTACGGCCGATGGCAGACGACCATCCAGGCGTCGTCTGGGTCACGCTGGTTCCGTCTCCGCCGAGGTCTCGATTAGAGAAGCGACAATATTCAGCGTCAGGAGCGCGCTGGGACAGGCGTGAGCTGCATCAGCCTGGAAGCTGGAAGCGGAAAGCTGAAATCTGAAAGCTGGAATCTGAAATCTGAAAGCTGGAATCTGAAATCTGAAAGCTGGAATCTGAAATCTGAAAGCTGAAATCTGAAATCTGAAAGCTGGAAGCCGAAAGCTGGAAGCTGGAAGCCGAAAGCTGGACTTGGCGTTGGGGGCATCTCGACTGTTCTGCTTTCCGGTTGCCGCTTTTCAGCTCTGAGCGTGTCCGCGTCTCAGCTGTCAGATTTCAGCTGTCCGCGTCAGTGTTTCAGCTGTCAGCTGTCAGTTCAGCGTTTCAGCTGTCAGTTCAGCGTTTCAGCTGTCAGTTCAGCGTTTCAGCTGTCAGTGTTTCAGCTGTTAGTTGTCCTCGTCTCCGTCCTGGTTCCACGCTCCACGCTGGACAGGTCCGGCCTGTCGGGCTCATTATTTAGTCAGGTCATGGTTCCCGCACATGTATAAGATTCTGTCTCTCTCGTATTCGTTGCTCCTCATCATTTCAGCCTCTGCGGCTGAAGCCATTCTCAATCCGGCGGTGCCTGCCGCGCCGCGTGTGGCGCCTGCGTCCGGGGAAGGCGAGCTGGCGATTAAACGCATGCAAGTGGCGCCGGGCCTCAAAATCGATCTCTGGGCGGCGGAGCCCTTGCTGGCCAACCCAGTTACGTTCGTCTTCGACGAGAAAGGGCGCGCCTACGTCTGTGAGACGTTCCGCTTAGGGGCTGGGGTGGACGACATTCGCGGCATCATGAGTTGGCTGGACGAAGAGCTGGCTTCGCGCTCGGTCAACGAGCGCGAGGCGGAAATGAAACGACACTTAGGCGAGCGCTACGGCAAATACTCCGATTTCAGCGAACGGATTCGGTTGGTCGAGGACCGGACAGGGACGGGCAAGGCAGACCATGCCACGGTCTTTGCCGAGGGCTTCAATACACCACTCGACGGATTGGCCGCCGGCATTTTGGCCCGCAAGGGAGAGGTATGGTATGCCAATATTCCGAATCTCTGGCATCTGCGCGATACGAATCATGACGGCGTGGCCGATGCCCGCCAGTCGCTCCATTACGGATTCGGCGTTCGGGTTGGATTCCTTGGACACGACTTGCACGGGCCGCGTTTTGGGCCGGACGGCAAGCTCTATTTTAGCGTGGGTGATCGCGGCTCGAACGTCCGCGTTGGGGACGGGCGGACGGTGGGCAATCCTGAGACCGGCTGCGTCTTTCGTTGCTATCCCGACGGTTCGGAGTTGGAGGTTTTCGCCTATGGGCTGCGCAATCCGCAGGATCTGGTCTTCGATGAATTCGGCAATCTTTTCACAGGGGACAACAACTCCGACAGTGGCGATCAAGCGCGCTGGGTGTATCTGGTCGAGGGAGGGGATAGCGGCTGGCGGGTTGGTTTTCAGTTTATGGAGAAACCGTATTCGCGCGGTCCATTCAATGCGGAGCGGATCTGGTATCCGGCGTTCCCTGGGCAAGCGGCGAATATCGTGCCGCCGATTGCCAACCTCGCGAGCGGACCGTCCGGTGTCGCCTACTATCCAGGGACCGGATTCCCTTCCAGCTATGACCGGCACTTCTTTCTGGCTGACTTCCGCGGCGGCGCTTTGAACAGCGGCGTGCACACCTTCACCCTCGATCCAAAGGGCGCGGGGTTCGAGTTGGTCGGCGCGGAGCACCTGGTCTGGTCCATTCTGGCGACGGACGTGAAATTTGGCGTGGATGGCGGACTCTACGTCAGCGATTGGGTGGAAGGGTGGGGCATGACTGGCAAGGGCCGCATTTATCGCGTGCACGCCAGCGAGAGCGACGCCGAGCCGGTGGTCGCCGAAACGAAGCGCCTGCTGGCTCAGGACCTGGACAAGCAGCCGATGTCATCCGTAGCGGCTTTGCTCGCGCACCCGGACATGCGAGTTCGTCAGGAAGCTCAGTTCGCGCTGGCGAACGGAGGGGCGACCGATCTGCTCGCGGCTGCGGCGCGGACCAGCACCAACCGCCTGGCGCGGCTTCACGGTCTCTGGGGGCTGGGACAGATAGCAGCGCGCCAAGGGCGCGCTTCGCGCACAGCGCGGGCGGAGCTCGATCCAGTCACTGCATGTCTCGCTGACGAGGATCCCGAGGTGCGTGCCCAAGCTGCGAAGGTCGTAGGTGAATGCCGTTACTCAGGGGCCCAAGCTGCCCTCGGGCGTCTGGTCAGCGATGCCCATTCGAGGGTTCGTTTTCATGCGGCCATGGCCCTGGGCAAGTTGGGGAACCGGGAATCACTGCCGCTGCTTTTCGAATTGCTGCGTGAGAACGCGGATCGAGATCCGTACCTGAGGCACGCGGGCGTCATGGGACTGACCTGGATGGGCGATGTGGATGCCCTGGTTGGGGCATCCCACGATGCCGCCCGCTCGGTCCGGCTCGGCGCGCTTCTCGCGTTGCGCCGGCTGCAGCGCCCCGAAATCGCACGATGGCTTCATGATTCGGACCCCGGAATCGTGTTGGAAGCGGTCCGGGCCATCTACGATGAGCCGGTCAATGGCGCGATGCCAGACCTGGCCGGTTTACTGGAAACAGACGAACTGGCTCGATGCGTGTCCAGTGATGTTCTTCTGCCGCGATCGGCCACCCAGAACCTGACTGAGGCCCAAACCGAACAGCTCGGAGTGGAAGCGCTCCTCCGGCGTGTCCTTAACGCCAACGCCCGCCTCGGCACCCGGCAGGCAGCTCTCGCGCTGGCCGCGTTCGCGGCTCGTAATGAAACCCCGCCAGCGATGCGCGCGGAGGCTTTGGACGTGCTTGGCGATTGGAGCCACCCTTCCGGACGCGACCGGGTGGTTGGACTTTGGCGCCCAATGGCCGGCTCGCGGCCGGCGGAAGTGGCGGCGCAGGCCTTGGAACCGCGCGTTACCGAGATTCTCCATTCTGCTCCCGACCAGGTCAGGATTGCGCTCCTGCATGCCATTGGTCAATTGGGCATGAGCGAATCGGGCGCCACCCTCCACCAGTTAGCGACCAACACCCTGGCCACCGGACAGGTTCGCGCCGAAGCGCTAAACACGATGGCGGCTTTGAATTTGGCCGATGTGGAGCAAGTGCTGGAGGCGGCGCGCCAGGACCCGAGCCAGGAATTGCGCCGCGCGGCTGCCCGGTTGGAAGGAAAACTCAAGAGCGCCCGTTCGTTGCCCCGCCTGGCCGGGGCTTTGGAAACGGGCAGGGTGGGGGAACAACAGACAGCCTTGGCGGCGCTGGCTCTTCTGCCGGGCGAGGCGGTCGATGACCTGCTCGGCGACTGGCTGGACCGCCTCCGGGCCGGAACCGCTCCTAATGAGCTGGAACTCGACATTTTGGATGCAGCCGGCCGGCGGTCGACCCCGAGAATCCGGCGAAAGCTGGATCGGCTGGAGTCTTCCCGGCCACAGGATGACCCAGTCGGGAGTTTTCGCGAAACGCTCTTTGGAGGAGACCCAGCCGAAGGCAAAAAGGTCTTCTTCGACAAGCCGGAAGCTCAATGTGTGCGCTGTCATCGTATTGCCGGCGAAGGAGGCGATGTCGGACCGGACTTGAGCCACATCGGCGCTCAGAAGGAGCGCAGTTACCTGCTCGAGTCGATTGTACTGCCGAATCGCCAGATAGCGCCTGGGTTCGAAAGCGTGACCGTCACCCTGAAGAATGGCGACAGCTACATCGGCGTGCTCAAAAGCGAGACGCCCACCGAGTTGGTCATCAACTCGACCGATACTGGCGTTCTGCCGGTGAAGAAGGCCGATATCGAAGACCGGCGCGCCAGTCTCTCGCCCATGCCGGAAGGCCTTGGCCAAATCCTGACCAAACACGAGCTTCGCGATTTGATTGCCTTTCTCAGCGATTTGAAGTGAAACGGGCGTCAGGCAAGTGGAAGCTGAGTCCTGCCAGCACGGACGCGTAGCTCGCGACCGGCTGTCAATATGTTCGCCTGTTTGACCAAGCCCTTGGACTGGATGGCGATCAAGCTGGCCACCCGCTGCGTCAAGATCTGCCCGCCGCTTCCATCAGGGACGGCGCGCCCGGCATCCTCTCTTGACCTAAACGTGATTGGCTCGGCGGATCAAAGACCCGCCATCGACATCGCTTGCGCCGCAGACGGTTCTTTTACCTTCGCCTCGCCAGTCAAAACGCCGGCGGCGCGAAACAATACTGTTTACGGCAAGCTTTATCCGATCAGCTCGGACTGGCCGCAACGCCCAACCGTTATTCTGCTGCACGGTTGGAATGCGGAGCTCTGTTACTATCGGCTGTTTCCTTATCTGGCTGAACTCCTCGGCTCGGCCCGGATCAACACCTTGACGTTTGAGCTGCCGTATCACATGCAGCGCCGGCCACGCCAGGGGCCAGTGACAGATTTCATTTCGAGTGACGTGCCGGCCATGATCGAAGCGACCCGGCAAGCCGTCGCCGAAATTCGCGGCCTTTGCCGCTGGATTAGCGAGCAAGGCCCTGGAGGTGTGGGCCTTTGGGGCTTTTCCCTGGGCGCCTGGCTCGCCGGTCTCGTCTTGCGCGCGGAAGAGGGCCTTTAAGTTTGCCGTCCTGACGACGCCGATCGCCCGTATGGATTCGGGCCATGGCGGCGTCCTGCCATTCTGCGGCCCGTAGTAGGTCAGGCATGGATTGAAGGACACCGTTGGATTTGCGACCCCTCAATCTCGATTCGGCCCCGCCGCGAATACCAGCACGGCAGATCCTGCTGATGGAATCACGGCATGATTATTTGCGCCGCGGGAAATGATTGAACAGTTGTGGGATGTTTGGAAGCGTCCGGATATCTGGCGAAGTTGCGGCATAGTCACATCAGCGTTTTTGATGTCGTTGCCCGTGATGAAACGGACGGTGAGGTGGATGGAAACGAAAGCTGAAATGCTGAAAAGCTGAAATGCTGAAAGCTGAAATGCTGAAAATGCTGAGATGCTGAAAGGCTGAAAGGCTGAAAACATGGGCGGGGACGCTGAGCTCAAGGCGGCACACACTCTCTGACCTCCCGTTTTCCTAAGGACGCTTCGGCGGTCGCTTCCATCGTGTGCCATCTCCTTCCGCGGACCGAGGACTTTAGCTTGCCCAGGTTAGCTGATTTCGAACGTGGGCGAACCTGCCCGCGCTCCGATCCCTCCTCCGCGCGTCCTGTGACATCCGCCCTGTGCCGTCGGCCGTCCGCCCCGCTCCGCTCTCGGCGCTCCGTTAGAGGCTTAGAGGACGTTGTCTCAGTTTGGCCGGAAGCTTGTCCCTAAACGAGACAAGGCAATTGCGAGAATGGCAATATTTAACGGCGATGCAGCGGCTTTGCTGTGGCATGGAACAAGCATTCAGCGTCCGATGGCGCTTACTCCTGGGGAGCGCCCAAGAAGCGGACGCACGTTAGAGGCATCGATATGGGGGAGGCACGACCAAAGCAGTACGGTGCAGCGCAGCGGGTCCGGCTTTGATCTTCTCGGCTATGCGGTTCAGGACGCGCCGGTTCACGACAAGAATTTCTCGACCACATTGATGGCCGAGCATTTGAAGAGCCTCATTGAGACTCTGGGGGCTAAGACGAAGCAAATCGTGTTGATTGCCGGTGTCGGCGATTCATTGCTGCGTCACGCGGAATTGCCTTTTGCGCCGGTAGGTGACTTGCGGCAGATGCTGAAGTTGAACAGCAAAAACTATCTGCAACAAGACCTACCGGACTACGTTTTCGATTGCTACATCCTCCCTCCCCGCGCCGGCACCAAGCCGGTGGACGTGATCAAGCCCAATCAGAAATGCAAAGTGCTGGTGGGCGGGGCGAAGAAGCAATTTTTGGAGTTGCTCCAAGCGTCGGCGAAAGAAGCCAGTCTGACGGTCGACCAGGTAGCGCCTGGTTTGATGGCGACGGCGAATGCTTTTGAGATGGCGCAACCGGAGCCTTTTGAGCGAGAGGTGGTCGCGCTGGTTGATATCGGTTTCAAACACTCCAGCATCAGCATCCTTCTCAATGGTGAGCTGACCCTCAGCCGGGTGGTGGCGATCGGAGGGGACCGGATTACAACCGGCCTGACCGAGGCGCTCAACATCAGCTATGCCGAAGCGGAGGGGATCAAGGTTGGCATGCCCGAGCAGGTGCAAGCGATGATGCTGCCGCTCTTAACGCCGCTCGGCCGAGAGCTGCGCGCGTCGATCGATTTTTTTGAGCATCAACAGGACAAGTCGGTCAGCCAGGTTTTTGTCTCGGGCGGATCAGCTCGATCCCAATTCATTGTCGAAGCCCTGCAGAGCGAACTGATGGTTCCGTGCAAGTCGTGGAATCCGGTCAGTTATCTCAACCTGGCCTTACCCGCGCAGCAGGCCGCTGACCTGGAGCAGATCGCTCCCCAACTGGCGGTAGCAGCAGGCGGTGCCGTGGCTGCGTTTTAGCGATACTATGCCCATTCGGATCAATCTCCTGGCGGAGCAACAAGCGGCCGAAGAGGCGCGCCGCCGCGACCCGGTCAAGCGCGCCATCTGGATCGGCGGCGGACTGGTTGCGGCCGTGGTTCTCTGGAGCGTATCGCTCCAGCTGCAGTTGATGAATGCCCGGTCTGAACTCACGGGCTATGAAACTCGCTTGCAGTCGCTGGAAGACGAGTCCAAAGAAGCCCGGCAGAATTGGACTGTGACCAGTCAGCTCGAGCGGCGGGTTTCGAACCTGCAGCGTTATAGCACCAACCGATTTTTCTGCGCCACTGTCCTGGATGCGCTCCAGCAAGTCATGATGGACGACGTGCGGTTGGTCCAACTGCAGAGCCAGCACAACTACGCCACCAACGCCGCGACCACCTTCAAGACCAATCTGGTTTTTCCAGTGGCGACCCGCAAAGCCTGGCAGTTTTGGAAAGCGGCCGAAGCGCAGCCGAACATTTTGAGCCTGGTCAGCAATCAGATTGCGCTGATCACCAACAGCGTCGAGGCGTTCAAAACGCCCGTCGGTCTGGTGACGAAGGTGGATGTGATCACCAACCAGAATCAAGCGACCGCGAACATCGAGATCATCAAGCCAGTCACGGCTGCTGAGCAGGTCGTGCTCACGATCAAAGCGCGCGACTACAGCAACCCGATGGGCCGGCGGGTGGACGAATTTTCGAAGGCCATCGCGGCCCACCCTTACTTTGCGCAACGGCTTCGCCAGACTGACGGCGAAGGCATCCGGCTGCGCGAGCGCGCGATTCAGCCTGAACTCGACCAGGCGGACGCGGTCAGTCCGGCCAAGCCTTTCGTTCCTTTCGTCATCGAGTGCCGTTACCGAGACACCCTCCGTGCCAATGAATAAGCTACCGAAGGAAAAACGCGACAAGCTGATGCTCATTGCCTTCGGGACCGCCGGCATTTTGACGGCGCTCTACCTGACATTGATCAGCCCGCAGCAGAGTTCATTGGCCAGTTACGCGGAGAAGACCGAATCGGCCAAAGATCGGCTGGCCAAGGCGGAACGTTGGAAGCGAATGGCGCCGGGGGTGCAATCGCGCCTCGATGCGTTTCGAAAAGAACTGGAAGCCAAGCAGGAAGAAATGGCGCCGGTCGACAAGTTCAAGTGGTTCTATAACACGCTCGACAAGTTTCTCGCCCAGCACCGGGTCAAACTGACCGATATCACGCGAGAGCCGGTCCTCGGCGAAGTTGGCGTGCTGCCCAAGTTTCCGTTCCAGGCGGCCAGCTTCGAAGTGAAGCTGCGCGCGTGTTACCAGGAGTTCGGCTCTTTCCTGGCCGACTTCGAAAATCAATTTCCGTATATGCGCGTCCAGAACCTGGAGATCGAGCCAGAGGGCGCGTCTAACCCTGCTTTCCGTGATGGAACGGTGGTTGACTCCGGTGTGCCAAATTCCAATGCGCTGGCGATCACGATGCGCGTCGTCACGCTCGTTAAGCCCCAAGGCAACCTTTAAGCCCGCGTTCATGAAGCAACTCTCTCCGTTTTCTCACCAGCACTGTGGCCGGATGCAAAGCCCGCCATCAACTCGGCCGGCTGTTGCCGCCCTGACGTTGTGCGCCGCGCTCCTGGCCGGGTGCAGTTCCAGCGCCCCAACGGCCGCGCCCCATACCTCCGCTGATGCCCACGCCTCGCGCCTGGGCGGCGCGGCCGCTGGCGCCCAGGCGAAAGCGGCGCGCGTGGAGACGGACGCGCCCAAGTTCGTTTTTCACGCCGGGCCTCAAGCGGGGCGTGATCCATTTCGCCGCGAGCACGCCGACGTTGGCCGCCGCGACGGAAACGGCCGCACCGGCCCGGTTGCCGCTGGTTAGTTACCTCGCCAGCGGAACCCGCTTTGGCACGACGCGTCCGATGGCACTTATCAATCGCACCCCATTGGCTCAGGGGGAGGAAGCAGATGTGTCGGTCGTGATTCCGAATCCAAGCAGCAAGCCCGAGGTCCAGAAGGTAGCTATCCGCTGCGTGGAAGTTCGGCGCCACTCTGTTTTGATCAGCATCGCCGGTGAGCAAGGCGTGAAGGAACTGCGTATGGCTCAGGCGAAGTAGGCGGCCCAGAGCTGTGCACGACACCAACCAACCTTGGGTCAGATTTATGAACATGAGGCTCGCACTTCTATTCCTCGTTTTGCTTTTGCTCCTGGCTTCCATCAGCTTTATCCCAACCTGAACCAATTCCACTCCGGCCGTTTCGACTCCGCGCCCACCACGCCCGCGCCTGAGGCGAGCGTCGCCGCACCCGCGCCTGAGGGGGCCTCGGCGACCGTTTCGGCTCCGGCAGCTTCGGTTGGGGACAGCGGCAAGGGCGGCACGGCCAACTCCAGCCCAGCTGGGGACAATCGCGGTCCGCTGACATTGGAGCAGGAATTGCCCGCGGCCATCGCCTTCCTCGCGCGCATGGCCAATATGAATATCCAGTTTGATCCGAGCCTGGTTTTCACCAACGGCGTGCCCGGGCCGGATGGCCGCATGTCCGCTCCGATCGTCTCGCTGCGTTGGGAGAACGTCACGGCCGAGGACGCGTTGCAGGAGGTGCTCGACAATCACAGCTTGATGCTGGTGGTGAATCCGAAAAGCGGCGTCGGCCGGGTCGTGCGCAAGCCGACTGAATTGCCCTTGGTCACGACGGTGGTGCAGCTGCGCTACGCCAGCCCGACCAATATCATCGATGTGATCAAGCCCACCTTTACCGACCGCCGCAGCCGATTGTCGGCCGATCTGCGCACCAGCCAAACTGGTGCTGGTGGCGACTGATCCCGGACACCTACGCCATCATCAACTCAATTGCCCAGCTGGACACGCCGACCAAGCAGGTCCTGATCGAGGCCCGCTTGATTGAAACGGCCAAGAACCCGACCTCGGTCAAAGGCATCGACTGGTCCGGCACCCCGCAGAACCAGAATTTCTTCGGCAATGGTATCACCGCCGGGACGACGACCACCCGGACGGGCGAACGCACCACCACGACGCTCCCGAGCGGGCGGACGATGGAAACTTCCAGCGGCAGCAGCACTATTTCGTCCCTCGTGACCTCAGTGGGCAGCGGGGGGATCTCGGCCAACAGCGTTGCGGGGCTTCAATCCGGCGACGGCCTTTCTGAACGCGGACGGCGTGCACGCTGTCCTCTCTTTCCTCAATAGCGAAAACGACACCGAAGTCGTCGCCACGCCGCGAGCGGTGACGGCCGACAACCAAATGGCTGTGCTCTCGGTGACGCGGGCTTTCCCGATTTTCCAGATCACACCTGGGTCAGCGAACGCTGCTGGCGGCGCCGCAAGTCCAGCATAACCTGGGCACGATATTGAAGGTGACGCCGCGCATTACCGCCAACAGCAACGTTGCGCTCAAAGTCGTGCCGGAAGTCTCGAATATCGATTCGAAAGACCGCCAGATTATCAACGGTGAAGTGAACGAGGCCAACGTTTATGCCGTGTGGAGGATGGAAGCGGACGTCGTCATCCCGAGCGGAAACACCCTGGTGATGGGCGGCCCAGTTTTTAGCGACAGTTCAACCAAGAGTTTCAGCAAGGTCTCGGTCCCTTCGGAGACCTGCCTGGCATCGGCCTTCATGTCGGCGGACAGCAAGACCCGCAATAAAGGAACCTGCTGATCTTTGTGACCCCGACGATCATCAAGGACCAGGATTTCAGTCCGACCTCGACCTCTTTCCTCCGAACGCCGATTCCGGAAAAGCCGGACCCGGAGTATTCAGCATGGAACAGCGGCAAACCGGCCAATTGGACCAAGCCCAAGCAGCAACAAGTGGCTTGTTAGTTGCCTGTCCTTAACGACGAACTTTGCCTTATGAATATGCGTAAAGGAATCAAGACCTGTCCTGCAGCTGTTCCTTCCTGGCGGAGAGACGGCTTGATCCTGGGCATCATTTCGCTGGCGCCGTCCTCTTTTCGCAACTGTTGGGAGAGACCACCGTCCTGACGCTGGGCGGTGGCCGCCTTCTCCCGAACGGCCGGATCGGCTTTATTGACGGTGATATCCTCCAAGCTTTCCCAATTCAACACCCCTTTCGGTTGCGCGGTCGATACGGCCGGCCGTGTTTACGTGGCTGACCGGAACAATGGCGAGCGCAGGCGGCGGCTCGAGCTGAGCGCGAATCGTTGCCGAACCATTCTGCAGGGCCTGGCCCAGCCGGTGGATGTGGTCGACGCCACCAATATTGTCTACGTTCTGACCCAGGGCGATGGGGTCATCCGCAAGGTGGATCGGGGCGTTGCGGTTGTCTTGGTGACCGGTTTGAACAGCCCAACGGCCATGGTCCATGACGGGGAGCAATCGCTCTACGTCGCGCAAAACGGCGGCACGGTCGTCCAGGTCAATGTTCGCACCAAAACGATCTCGACGCCTGTCCTGACCGGCTTGAAGGAGCCGAGCGGACGCGGTGCTGGATACAACATCTACGTCAGCGAACTGGGGCGCAACGTCATCAGCATTTGGGATCCGCGGACCGAAGGCTGGAGCGGCAAATTGGCGCGGGGCGGGCCGCGCGGCCTGAAGACGGGCCGTCGGAGACTGCTCGTTTCAATCAGCTCATCACGGCCAAGGCGCCGGGCGGCGCTCTGGCCGGCCGATCGTGGCAACGGCCGGGTCCGTTTAGTCGATGCCGATTCTTTCGTGTCGACGCTTTACGGAGTCGATCCGAACGATTGGGAAGGTCCGACCTGCACGTCGTGTAATCCGATCATTCTCCCGGGTTGGTTCGATGGGCCAGTTGAATTCGCGGAGGCTCGTGATCCGGTGGGAGTGACGGTGAGCGCGGACGGCAAGATCTACACGACGGAAGTTTACTACCACCTCGTGCGCGAGATCACCGGCGCGGTCTTTACGCCGGGAGGCAATGATGGCGGCAACAGCACGAACATCGTCGTCTTGGCCCCGACGATCTCCCCGGTAAGCGGATACTACCCGATGGGCCAGTCCATCACCGTGTTCAATCCGAATAGCAGCACCTTTCTGCCCAGCGCGGTCTATTACACGACCGACGGGACTGAGCCAACCACCAACAGCTTGCGCGTCGCGATGACCGACGGCGTGGGCCGCATCCCTTGGCAGGAAAAGCGTCGCGACCTGACCTCTCTGCGGGTGAAAGCGTTCCTCGGAGCGAACGAGAGCGAGGTCGTCAGCGGACAACCGGTTGGCACCACGGAGATCGGAGTGCCCCAGGACCTTTCGGTCGGGCTCGGCTCGACCGCCATCCTGCCGGTGGTGGTGAACCTGGGCACGAACGACCAGCTCAAGTCTCTCCAGTTTCGCATCGAGATCACGCCCGAATCGGCTTCGGCTCCCTTGATTCCCGACACCTATCAACCGCTCGCCTTCAGCACGAATGACTTCGTTTCGGTTTACTCCGGTGGGGAAAGCCAAGGCGTCGCTTTGATTCAGTATCAGAATTACCAGATCGGCCGGGCCAAGGGCATGGCGATCACCTTTGTGGGCACGAACGCCAATTTCTCCGTTCAGAATTTCGGGGTGGTTTCGATTCTGTCCGTGCCGATCCCTAAGACCGCCGCGCTTGGCAGCCGTTACTTCGTCGATGTGCTGAACGCTTCCGGGACAGCTGACGGCGAGCAGTCGCGGGTCGTGATGCAGGCGATGCCGCGCCGGGTCATCAGCGTGGGGCGGGCTGGCTATCTGGTCGGCGACTCCTCTCCGGGCAATTGGTACAACGCGCGCCCGGTCGACGGGGGAGCAGGGGCGATCGGATTTGGCGACGGCATTCTCGACAACAGTGATGCCAACAATGTCTTTGCGGCCATGCTCGGCAATCACGTGCCCTACCCGAATACCGATGCCTTCGATGCGATGGACGCCTTCCCCGAAGATACGATCGCCAGCGCCGGCGGCGACGGGTTGATCCGCTTTCTCGACTGGCAAGTCATCTTCATGCGCTCCCTCGGGTTGGACTCCGCCCGGTGGGAACGGATCTGGTCTGAGGGCGGAGAGCTTCTCCCCAAGGGGCCTCCCGTCGGCGGCACATCCGATTCTCCCGGGCAACGACTCACCCCACCGGCGCCTGGAGCCGTCTGGACGAGGCAAGTCACTTTGGCCGCCGACGCGATGGGCGATGTCGTCCCTGGTGCTCCGATCGACGTCCCGATTCGAGTGACGGTGGCGCCCGGTTGCCAGTTGTCGGGCTTGGCCTTTCGCGCGACTGTCGAAGCGCAAGGGACCGCGCCGGTGCTCGAACAGCCGGCTCAATTCGTGGCGGGCCCGAACCTGGCCGGTCCGAGCCAGAGTTTGGCGGCCGGGCCGGGAACGGTTCTCTGTGGCTGGCCGATTGTGCCGTCCTCGTCTTTCGAGCCTCCGCTCCAAGGGAGTCATTTGCTCGGCTATCTGCGGGTGATGATTCCCTACGCCGCGCGGCGCGGAAATGTTTATACGGTTCGGTTCGCTAATGCGGACGGATCACCCGACCTGCAGACGCAGTACGATTTCGACACCAAGCCGGCGAATCTGTGGGTGTTGAACCCAGTCCAGCCGCAGACGGATGCCAGCTCCGACGAGTGGAAGGTCCACTTCTTTGGCAGCCTGACCAATCCCCAAGCGGAGGGCGATGCCGACCCGGATCATGATGGCGTCCCGAATTGGGCGGAGTATGCCACCGGCACTCACCCGCTCGATGCTCATTCTTACCTGCACTTGGAGGGAGCGCGTTCTGCGGATGCGGAAGGTGTGCAGCTCCGCTGGCTGAGCGCTCCTGGCAAGATCTATCAGATTGAGAGTGCCCCGAGTGTGCTGAGTGCGAGCTGGGACGTTTTGGCGTCGAATCTGGTCGGAGACGGACGTCTCCAGCAATGGCTTCATGCCCATCCCACGTCCAGCACCTGCTTTTACCGAATTCGCCTGCAACCATGAGAATCCCCGTATTTATGATTACCCGTCCGAATCAAAGCCCGCGCATGCCGCGCCGAAGCCTCCCTGGCCGAGATCGGCTGCCCTTTTATGTCGCTGAAATCACAAAACCCAAAGTTATGAAAAAAACCTGGTGCGTTCTAATCGTGTCCATGCTGTTTGCGCTGGGGGCGGTTGCTCAGCCCTCGCTGCAAACATTGGTCACCAATGGCCTCGCCGAGCCTTACGGCGTGACCATCGACCTCAAAGGCAACATCTATATCACCGACAGCGTCAACAACCGCGTCGCTCGCTATAACCCGAGCGCCGGTTCGTTAACCAATCTGGCCGGGGTGATCGGCGAAACCGGCAGTGACGACGGGCCGGGCGCCTTCGCCCACTTCTCCAGTCCGCAGGGCATCGTCTATGCCCGGGGCGGATTGGTGGTGGCGGACTCGGGCAACCATCGCCTGCGCTTCGTCACTCTCAATGGCGCCGTCAGCACGCTGGCCGGGAGCACCCCCGGGTTTGCGGACGCCGTCGGCACCGCCGCGCAGTTCAATGCGCCGGCCGGCCTGGCGGCCGACAGCGCCGGCAACGTCTATGTTGCTGACCTGCTCAACAACCGCGTGCGCAAACTCGACACCGCGAATCGCGTGACCACCCTTGCCTCGGGCTTCCTGCGCCCGTCGGGCGTGACGGTGGACAAGGCGCTCAACATCATTTATGTGGCTGACACCGGCGCGCATGCCATTCGCATGATCATGCCCGATGGCAGCGTGAGCTTGTTCGCTGGCAGCGGTTCGCCTTCGATCAGCGGCTCGAAAGATTCCCTCCTGGCCACGAGCGCCCTGTTCAACGCACCACGGGGCGTGCTCTGGGCCGGTGGGAATATCGGCCTGCTGGTCAGCGACACGGGCAACCACCAGGTCCGCCGGGTCTATTACAATACTAACTTTAACACCTTCTCGGCAGAGACCTTCATGAAGGGATCGCTGGTCTCGCCGGTCGGCCTGGCGATTGACACCACCGGGAACTTCCCGGTTGTCGATCTGGCCGCCAACCAGCTCCTCAGCATCCAGGTGACCGCGCCGCAGCCGCAGGTCACCAATCCGCAGATCGGCATCGTTGTCCTGACGACCAACTCCTTCGGGCAGTTGGTGACGGAGTTGAAGCCGGTCGTGAACTCCACCTTCAACAACGACGTCGCCGTGGCCATCCTCGCTGAGGAGGGCACCGAAACGTTCTATACTCTTAATCCGACCGCTGATTTCCCGGAAGACGCGACCAGCCGCAATACTCCCGCCCGCTACGTGAATGGGTTGGTCGAGTGGACGAATTCGATCGTCGTGCCGAGCCTGGACGGTTCCAACGTGCTCGTGCGAGCGATGAGCTCTCAGGACGGCCGCCGGGCCAGTGACGTGATTTCCGCCCGGTTCCAGTTCAAGGTGGCCAACCCGATCATCAACGGAAAGAACCCTGGCAATTTCACCTTGTCGGTCAACACCGATGACGCCGAGATCTGGTACACGACCGACGGCACCAATCCGACCAACAGCTTGCCTTCCAACCTCTACTCGCCCGGCTCGCACCTGAACGTCGTCAATGGCACCAACAACGTCCTGTTCACGGCCCGCGCCTTCAAGCGTGGTTACACGCCCAGCTCCGAGGTGAGCCGCACCTTCCTCTTTACCGATCTCGAGACCAGCGTCATCGGCGTGGCTCGCGATTTCACCGCCGGGATCGGGTCGACCATCGTGGTCCCGGTTGAGGTTCGCGTTTCCGGCAGCGACGCTCTCCGTTCCCTCCAATTCCGCGTTGAGGTTCGCGGAGAAAACGGCGCACCGCCCATCTCCACTCAGTTGCGCAACCTGCCCTTTAGCACGAATGACTTCATCTTGTGCCGCCGCCGAGCACCAACCCGCCGATCTCGGAAGTCTATACGGACGGGGCGGTGACTGGTTTGACGATCGCCTACGTCGGACAAAGCTCCGGTTTGGAACTGGAAAGAGACCGCCACCGCGGCTCTCTTGGCCGTGCCGATCCCCGAGACCGCCAGTGTCGGCCAGACTTACACCATCTCAGTGGTGCAACCTTCCGGAACCTCCGACGCCGAACAGACCCCGGTGCCGCTGACGTTGCTCGCGGATCGCACCATCACCGTGACCAACATCAGTTACCTGGTCGGCGACAGCGCCTTTGCGACCTGGTACAACGCCGGCAGCTTTGGCAACGGCAACCTCGGCAATAACGACGTCAATAACGCCTTCCACACCTCCCTCGGCATCTACAACGTCTATCCCTTCACCGATGTCTTCGATGCCATGGATGCCTTCCCGCCGGACTCCATCACCACCGTCGGCGGCGACGGACAGATTCGATTCCTCGATTGGCAGATCATTCTGCAGCGCTCGCTGCGCCGTCGCAGTGACAACTGGAACCGCACCTGGTCGGTTGGCGGCGTCCGTTCCCCCGCGAATGGCTCTTTGAACAATGCGCCCGACTCCCCCGGTCAGAAGCTGACTCCCCCTGCGCCCGGCGCTGTTTGGGTTCGCCAAGCTTCGTTCAGCGCTTCGGTGGTCGAGAATGCCCAACCGAATCAAACCGTCCACGTGCCTGTCTATGTAAAGATCGACAAAGGCCAATCCCTCTCCGGCGTGCAGTTCCTCGCCCGTATTCTGCCGGTTGGGCAGGCCCCGGCTCTGACGGCCGCGGCTGAGTTCTCTCCGGCGACTGGCTTCCCGGCGGGTCGGTCGGTTGACGGTCTGGCCGTGAACCAGGTTGCTTATGCTTGGGACCTTGGGGCCTTTGAGCCCGCCCTGGAAGGCCGAGTCCTGCTCGGCGACATCGTCTTCACTGTGCCGGCCTCGGCCCGTTCCGGCCAGGTTTACCTCGTCCGCTTCGGCAATGCCGACGGCGCTCCCGACGACGAAACCCAATATGAATTCGAAACCTTCCCGGCCCGCGTTTGGGTTGGTGGCAAAGCGACGGAACTGCCCGACGTCATCTCGGACGATTGGAAGACAAAGTTCTTCGGCAGCCCGGACAGCGCGAATGCCGCTCCCAAGGCGGATCCGGACCACGACGGCAGCCCGAACTGGCAGGAATACCTCGCCGGCACCAACCCGACCGATGCGGATTCGCACCTCAGCTTGAGGACCCCGGAGCAGAAGCTCAAGAACGGCAAGAAGCAACTGGCTCTTCGCTGGTTGAGCGCTCCGGGCAAGTCCTACGTGATCGAGACGACCACCGACTTGGTTAACGGCCCCTGGACCGTGCTGGTCAGCGGCGTAGTGGGCGACGGTCAAGTCAAGGAGTTCCTCGATGCGAATCCGGTGGGCACGACTCAGTACTACCGCGTGCGCCTCCTCGACTGATTCCCGAGCCTGGATCTCGAAACCCGCGGAGAGGCTCATCCTCTCCGCGGGAACACTATCGGCGAAAGAATCCGCACAGACGTCCGCATCATGAAAAGCCAGCTCCTGTTTGTTGTCCTGGGGATTGGGTCGGTGCTGCCCAGCGCCGCTCAAACTGTCGATTCGGTGATTACGAATCGGCTGGCCGAGCCGTACAACGTTGCGGTCGAAGCCAATGTCTATTACTTGAGTGACAGCGCGAACGATCGCATCGTCAAGTTTGTTCCGGACAGCGGCGCGTTCAGCACCCTGGCCGGCTTTGCTGGCCGCCCCGGCACGACCGACGCCAAAGGGGTCCTGGCCCGCTTCTTCAATCCGCGCGGTTTAGTCTCAGCGCCAAGTCGCGGCGGCCTGGTCGTGGCCGACTATGGCAACCATACCCTGCGGCTCGTCAAGGCGGACGGCACCGTGACCACCCTGGCCGGAACGGCTGGATCCCCGGGTTTTGAAGCTGGTGAAGTGGCCGCGGTCAGTGCTCATTTTAACTTTCCTTCTGCGTTGGCGGTGGATGGCAGCGGCCATATCTATATTGCCGATTCAAAGAACAACGCCATTCGGAAGCTGGACGGCAACAACCGGATTTCAACCGTCGCTGTTGGTTTGAACGAACCCAACGGCCTCGCCGCCGGTGACAACGGCGACTTGTGGATTGCCGATTCGCGCAGCCACACCATCAAACTGCTGCGGGCGGGCGGCTCACTCCAAGTAATTGCGGGATTCTCGGGGCAGAGCGGTTATGCTGATTCCATCTTCGCCAATGAAACCTTGTTCAACAATCCCGCCGGCTTGGTTTGGTTGGGCGGAGGAAAAGGTCTGCTGGTGGCGGACTCGGGCAATCACGCGCTTCGCCTTGTTTCCTTTGACCCGGAAATCAACGGCTACTCCGTTGACACGTTTGCCGGCTCGCCTCCGCAGCCTGGCTTCATCGATGGAGCGCTCCGCCAAGCCCGGTTCAAAATCCCGACCGGCCTCAGCAAGGATCCCACCGGCGGCTTCCTCGTCGCCGACCTCGGGAATAACGCTTTGCGGCGTGTGCAAACGTCGCCGCCCTTACCTCCGGTGGCCAACCCGGTCCTGGGGTATGTCACCTTTGAAAAGGACCAGTTTGGCGAATTGCTCGCCAAACTCGTGCCAGTGACCGCCGGTGTTTTCAACAACGACGTGACCATTGCGATCATTTCCGAAGCGGCCACTGAGACCTATTATACCTACGGCCCGACGCCGCCGAGCGACTTGGAAGACATCATTCCGGCGCCCAATCGTCTCACGGGCAATAGCCCTCCGGCCTTCCGCAACGGCATGACCGCGGCCGAAGTGCCGGGCAGTATCGTGTCGCCCCAACCGGACCTGACCATCAAAGCGATCGGCAGCCAGGACGGCCGCCGCCCAAGCTCCGTGGTGCAGGCTCGTTTTCAGTTTAAGACCGCCAACCCCTCCATCATCGGCAACAATGCGGCGTCCTTTACGGTCTCCTCCGTCACGCAGGGCGCTCAACTTTGGTATACCACCGACGGCACCGATCCCGAGATCAACGGCCCGACCAGCACCCTGGTCGTGTCGGGACGAGTCTCCCTCTCGCGCAGCCCGAGCCCGATTCAGTTTCGCGTGCGGGCCTTCCGCGATAACTATCGCCCGAGCGAAATCGTTAACACCACCTTTTCGCCGGACGACTATGAGGCGAACACGATCAGCTTTGGCTTCGGACAAGGAGAAGGATCGAGTGAGTTCATTGGCGCCCCCGGCCAGACGTTCTACGCCCCGGTCACGCTGCTGCTCCTTCCTCAGGAGAAGATGTACACGCTGCAGTATGGTCTGACCGTCAAAAACTCCAACGGCACCATCGAACCGGAACTGCTCGACGTTGGCTTTGATTCGATGTTGGTTGAACCCATCCAGACCTCAGAAGGCGTCCGCTATCGGACCATCCCGCCTGTGATGTTCCTGGGTGGGCAACAGGTCCCGCCTGAGTTCCAGGCGGATGACCCGCTGTTCGGACAGCTGCAGTTCACCAACGCTTCCATCAGCCTCCTGGGCGTTGGCTGGCTGGAGCGAGGCGGCGCCGGCAAAACCAACCTCTACAACACGCTCACCCAGGATTTGATCACCTACTCGATGGCGCATGACACCATTTTCCTGAGCGCCCTCGGCCGGGTGGTGACTGGCGGATATCACTTTCAGATTCCGGTCGGGGCGACGTCGAGCGATACCTATCGCATCGAGATCAGCCGGCCTTCCGCCACCTCGGACGGGCTGCGCCAAAGCGTCTACATCGAAGTGGTGCCCGATCCGGCCAAGTCGATCAGCAGCACCAAAGTCGTCCGCATGGCGCAGCGGCGCTACGTCGTTGGCGACGTCGATCAATTCCGCTGGTTCAATGCCGGCGATTTCGGCGACGGCTCCCTGATGAACGTGGACGTGGTCCAGGTCTTCCAGTCGGCTATCTACGGCTTGAACCGGCCTCCTTCCGGAGTCAGCGATTTGAATCCCAATTTCGGCATCCGCGGCGATTTCAATCGCAGCGACTTCTTCGACGCGATGGATTCGTCCAATGGCGTGACCAATCAGCTCGCGCTGATCCCCGGGTTCGTCAGCGATGTCACCATCAACGACATTCAGTTTGGCGATGGCTACCTGAATGTGGACGATGTCTACGTCACCTTCCGGCGCTCCCTCGATTCGAGCTTGAAATGGTATGAGCGATATTGGGAAGGCGGCGTCCGCCGCGCCAGTGAAGTTCCTAACCTGTTTCGCGGGGCGCCCAATCAGGCTGGCCAGCGGTTGACAACTCAATCGGCGCCCAGTCTTCCGGGTGAGGCGTTCATCGCGGGTCAACCTTCGGTGGCCTGGTCGGTCGAGGACACTCAAGTCAATCCAGGGCAGACATTGCAGGTGCCGATTCATAGCCGCGTCCTCGGTGAATACCCATTGCGCGTGCTTCTCCTCGACTTGGCCGTCGAGGCGCTTGACGGTGCCCCGCAAATTGCTCAATCGGTTCAATTCACGCCCGCGGCTTCGATTGGTGAACCGATCCTGACCAGCGCGCGCGGGCCCTCGGAATTCGGCGGCGCCTGGCTCAATAACCAAGTCCCCGGCATTGCGGGTGACGGCGTGGTAGGACACCTCACCATCGCCATTCCGAGCAATGCTCCGCCGTCGGCGGCCTATCGGGTTCACTTCGCCCACGCTTCCGGTTCACCGAACGGCGTTGGACTTTTGCCGCAGCGTGTCCAGGACGGCTTATTGACCTTCAAAGACCGTTCCGGGTCGAGCCTGGGTGACACCATTCCGGACTCATGGCGTTTGCGCTACTTCGGCTCTGTTTCGAATGCCATCGCCTCGGCCACGGCCGATGCTGATGGTGACGGCGTTAGCAACCTGGCTGAATTCAAGGCGGGCACCAACCCAGCCGATCGCACTTCGCAGCTTCATTTGGCTGTGCAGCGCGCTGACTCGGTCAGCAACTCGCGTCCATTCACTCTTCGATGGTCCAGCGTGCTGAACAAGACGTATGTCGTCGAATCCGCCGCGTCCCTGAGCAGTTCGACTTGGGATGTGCTCGCCGCCGACCTCGTTGGCACTGGCGCGGAGATGCAATTGACCCCTTCGGAATTGGGCAACACCACTCAGTTCTTCCGCGTCCGCGTGGCTGGCGATTGACTTGGCCACGTGGCTTCCCACGACGAGCTGATGGGCGGCGCCTCGCCAGCGGAGTGATACTAACCGACGGCCTGAGCACATCGGGATGCCGCAGGTGGCAGTTAGTTAGTTAGTGTTGCTGGGAGGGGTAACAACTCACAGACTGCTCCTGCGATCCTCACAGCGCCCGACTTCGATCGAGCGCTCTCGATTTCTTTCAAGGGAACGCGCCTATTCTCTGCGATACGGATCGATCGAAGATAACCTTGCTTCTTGATTTTCTCTCGGGGCGACTTCAAGCGACATTTCGTAGTCGCGGCCTTTCCATTTTGAGAGAGCGGTTCAAGTCGGGGAGTTCCCCGTTTTTCCCGGACCGACGCCCTGTAATCGTCAGGCTGCGTTCCTGTTTCTAGCAATAAGGGATGACGTTCATCCCAAACGAATGCTGGAGCGCGCGTTCGCGAGGTGCTGAAAGCGGAAAGCTACCTGCCGCACCGCTGGTCCAGCTGACGTCAACAACCAGAGAACACTTACCTCGGAAAGGGATCGTATGATGAATCGCAGAGAATTTCTTGGCCAAGGGACCACCTGGATAACCGGCAGCGCCGCCCTCTTGGCGACGGGAGTATCCGTTGCGGGCGCTGGTCTCTCAAAGAATGCCCCGATGAGGCAGTCCCTGGCTCAGCGCCTCCAGGTCCTCCGGGGCAAGCGTGGCGGAGTCAACCTGGTCGGCCCGGTTGTCTATCATTCGATCCAGCGCATCGCCGCCGGCGAGAAGAAGCTCACCGATTTGGAGCAAGTCATCCAGAGCCGCATTGGTCTGAAACAGGCCGATCTGTTCGGAGTTGCGGCTATCCTCGGGCGGTGGACAAAAGTGGATCCGAAACTCCTGCAGGCGTACTTTGGTACCGAGCGCGCCTTCAGCCTTCCTCTCGACTCTGGGTTTAGCTTTCCCGATTTGGCGCAAAACCTGTCTGGAATGGAGCCGAACCATCCTCCTAAGGTGTCAAACCTGGCCGCACTATTTCCGCTCTTGATCGCCGGCAGGCCTCAGCTAGGCGGCCGGCTTATCATCCGGAACGGGGCCGCCATTGTCCTGGAGGGACGATTGTTTGGCGACGATCCTGCGCAGGTGCGGGTCCAATTCTTTTCCGCGGCAGGCGACACGGGAGATGGTCCGGCTGGATCGATTTTAGATGTAGAGGCGGCGGTGGACTCGGTCATTGACGGTGAAATTCGTTTGCATTTGCCATCCTTCCGCTGGACCGGCCCTTATTTGGTGCGCGTCTCGGTGGACGGAAGGACCAGTAACGTGATCCGGGCCTATTCCGGCGCCTCCTTGCCGGATGACGTTCCCTTTGAAGGCTTGGAACCTGCCCAGGCTTATCCCGGTGACACGGTTGTCATGCGCGGCGAGAGTTTCGATGCGAGTCTGAGGGCGGTCGCAGAGTCTCCAGCTGATCGTGGGCTGGATCCCCAGCCGCTTGTGGTTTATGTGCGAAATGAGCGCGAAGCCTATTTCTCGGTGCCGGATAACATGTGGCCTGGTGACTATTTTGTCCGAGTCCGGCGGGGAGACACTGACTTCGGGACGGCGCGAGCCTTTCGGGTCAAAGCGCCGCACTACCGAGCCAAGCTTGCCTGCAATCACAGCAATGCGAGCCGGCACGTTCCCATCTATGTGCTCAAGGGTGTTG
The DNA here is from genome assembly GCA_046346765.1 of Verrucomicrobiota bacterium. Lineage (GTDB taxonomy): Bacteria > Verrucomicrobiota > Verrucomicrobiia > Limisphaerales > SIBE01 > JAXMHN01. The sequence goes on from JAXMHN010000047.1 coordinate 31,522, forward strand.
CCGTCGATGGGGAGGGCTATGAGCGGCACGAACGCACTTCGGCGATGACTCCCGATTGGCGTAAGTCGAACCACCATCAAGTCTCGCCAGTCGAGCAGGGAAGGGGGACAGCTCAGCCTCACGCTCAGCTCGAATGAAAGTCCTGAGCGAACCGAACCGGGTGTGGCATCGATGTGAATCATTGGTCTTCGCGTAATCGTGAGGCTGCGGCGAGAGAAAGCTTTGCTACCTTTGGCCTTGACCGCGAGGGTGTAAGTGCGCGTGCTCAGATCGTTCACTTGAAAACTTCCGCGCAAATCACTCGATGATAATAGGGGAGACCGCGTCAGCGCCGGACCGAGGGGGATGTTTCTTCCCAGATCATCCGTCACTGTTGCTGACTCCGCGAAGGTTGCCTGGAAGCCGATCGTCACCGGGACGCCACACTCAAAAAAGGGTAGTCCCGTGTCATGAGTGTCACTCTCAAGAGCCTTGAAGAACTTGATGTTCTGGGCAACGCAATCCACCCTAAGGAGCACAAAGGTGAGAAAAACTCCAATTATCCTCGCCAGGAATGTCCAATGGGTTTGATCGGAGCCGATAAACTCATGGGGCGACAGCCGTTGGCGCTGGCATTGATGATCCGCGTTTGCATCGACACTCTCTTGCTTTGCTTTCATAGGTCCTCTGCTGGTTCGAGCTGTGCTGCTGGTTATTCGGCATCCCGTGGTTCACGGGATGCACCCAACTGTTGAACAGCAAATCAACGCCACGATTTCAGCGATGGGCTCGGCCTCTAGCCCGACCGGCGCGAAGATGCGATTTCGCCCCAGCAGAATAGAGGAATACGGCGGATCGACTTCGGTTTCCGAGTCCGAGAAGCGGGTGGCCGAGCTTGAGAAGCGAAATCGAGGGCTGCTCAGGTCTAGGATAACCGCATCATAGGCCGACAGCGGCGCGCGAGAGAGCGCGACGCCTATCGACCTGGTTGAATGCGTGCAGCGCTCAATCCAGTTTGATCTTATACGCGGCTGCTTCCTGCGAGTTCCGGACGTACAATCGATCATTCACGACTACCGGGTGGTTCCAGGTCTTGCCGTCGAGCGCCGCGAAGGAGGCGATCTCCCGATGTTCGGTCGGTTCCGCGCTGACGAGCACGACCTGTCCTTGTTCCGCCAGGATGAGCAGCAGTCCCGAGTTTTCCAGCAGAAGGATCTGTCCTTTGCCATAGCGCCCGCCCTTCCATTTCCGCTCGCCGGTTTTGAGATCGATGCACGTGAGGAGGCCGCCGTCATTGCCATAGGCGTATCCCTTGTAACTCACCAGATCGACAAAGTCCGGCTTCAGTTGGCGCGAAGTCCATAGCTCCTCCGCGACGATCGCCCCGCTGTTCTTTTTTAACCGGATTGCCCTTGTGCCCATATTCATTCCCGTAGGCAGCAAGATGGTATCGGGGCCGACCACGTGCGGTTGCAGGGCGCGGTACTGTTGAATCTTCCATTCGTAGTCGAGCCGCGGCTTGCCCGAGGCGGGGTCCAGAAGGGTCACACCCGATTTGGTAAGCACCACCACCGAATCTTCGTCGAGCAATCGGTTGAGCTGGGCGGAACCATACGAATCTCCCGGACAAGGAGCGGACCAGCGCAGGTCTCCGGTGGCGGCGTCAAAGGCGAGCAATCCCTTGTCCTCCGCCCCGCCGCTGTAGACAATCACGAGTGGTCCGGCCACCAGTGGCGACCCGGCAAAGCCCCACATCGGCACTTTGCTGCCTGCGATTTGGGTGAGGTCCTTTTTCCAGACGATTTCGCCGGTGACAGGGTTGAGGCGCAGAAAGGTTCCTGTGCTGCCGGTGGCGTAAAGGGCGCCGTTGGCGAGCGTCGGCGTGGCGCGCGGGCCAGGGCCACCCATGGGGTCGTCCAGACGTCCTTCGACCTCGGTTTTCCAGATCTCTTTGCCTGTATCGGCGTCATAACAGACGATCGCCTCCTTGGGACCGCGCTGCTCCTGGGTGAACAGGAGGCGGCCAGCGACAGCAAACGACGACCACGCTGGGCCGACTTGGATCTTCCAAAGCTGCTGAGGGGGCTGGGCGCTCCAATTCGTCGAGATTTTCGGTCCGAGATAGCGCCCGTCGCGGTCCGGGCCGCGGAAGGCCGGCCATTCCGGATGTGCCAGCGCGCTGGTTATCGCGCTTCGATCTAAGGCCACACTGGTGTTGGCCGAAGAAGATTTTTGAGGCGTGGCGAGCATGGTTTCTTCCGCGCTCGGCCGCCACCGTGGATGCCACGAGAAGTTGTAATCGCCCGTCATGCCGTCGCTCCGGAGGAGCAGGGAAAAGGCAAAGCCGGCGAAAGCCAGCAGGACGGCGCTGCCTGTTCGGACTGGAGGCGGAGCATTCTTCAAAAAGACCGTGGCGAGGGCGAACAAGAAGAAGCCCATCGGAACCGTCAGGTAAGTAGTCGCGGCGCCTCGCATCGTGGGGTGAACGAGAACGATAGCGACGGCGGCGCCAGCAACGATCCCGAGAAAGCCGAACAATCGTTCCCGCCAGGTTGCGCGGCTAGCGGCCAGCCACCAGACGACCAGGAGCACGCAGCAAAGCAGTGGTCCAAAGACCGAGGCCATCCAATACTTCGCCATGGCGTCGGGCGAAACGGACGGACCGAACCTCCCCGCGAGCATCAGTCCCGCCAGGAGCAGTGCCGGCCACGTCCGGAGCGGGTGGAAAGGAGATTTGCCTGTCGGGTTGACGGTAGGTTCTGCCTGCGCGCGATCGTTCATACGGAAACTTTCTCGCGCAGTAGATCATAGCTTTCTGCCTTCGCAACAGAATTTGCGCCGCCGGCGCGCAACCGCTCCAGTTTCGGGCGGCGAGACGCGGATACTTTAACTCTTTTGTAACGCTTCCGCTGGAACGCCGTAATGCCGGAGAAGAGGACTTGTGGGCGTCCCGGACGCGGGCAGTTCTGGGATTCTGCTTGGGCTTGGACTGGCTGCGGTTGCATTCTTCCCAAAACGAACGCCGCAGAGGTGCCGGCAATCGACGCGCGACGAGACTTTCCGGGTGGATCAACGTTGCACCTGGAGGACGATGTCGTAGGCCTGCTGGGCTTCCGTTCGGGTTGAAGTTAAAGGCCGGACGGCGCCGCCGTTGTCGACGCCGTCCGAGCCCACTCCATAGATGACGTAACCCGGATTCAATGGGTTGTATCTCAGGTGCTGCTGGTCGAAGGGGTCGTCAGGCACTTTGGCCAGCAATCTCGGGACGAGTGCATCGAGCGTGAGGGGAATCTGACCGCCGCTCGTCACTCGATAGCGCTCCACCGCCACAGCGATTTGCGCCACTCGAAGTTGCGTCAGCATCTCGGCGGCGACCCGGAGCTGATCCCGGCAGGATTGTTCGAGCATAGCGAGGCGTCCTTGAAACTCGGGAGCGAAGCTGGCCACGGGCGTCGTGGGGAAGCGGGCTTCTGGCTGTTGGCCAAAGCTGACCTGCTTTGCGAGTGCGATGTAAGGTTCGCGGACTTCAATCCACCGCATCAAGCGGCTCTCCGGCACCGCCAGGCAGCGACCGATGGCTCTCTCCACGTGCATGGCCAGCCGCTCCGCAGGGGTCAGACCCCAAGTCATCGTCGGGCCCGACGCGTGGAGTTCGTCGATCTCGAGGCACCGCTCGCCGATCATCGCTTGTGCCAGCATTGGGTAGCCTTCGTTCTCGGCCTGGGCGAGCAGTGAAGCCAGGCGTCGCAATTCCTCGTCGCGGACGGGGAGGTGGTTCATGAGTCGATTCAATGCGCGGAAAGCGGCAGCGTGCATCGCCCGGCGATATTCCCACGCGACCAAGAACGGCTCCTGACCGATCCAGTGTCCCATGAGAAGCAAGGTGGCAACGTCCTCCGCCGCGTGAGCGGCGTCGCCCTGTTCGATATTCAAGAGACACTCGTATTCGAGGGCTTTGCAGGCCATCGGCAGTTGTGAGATGGCCTGCCATACGGCGATTTGTGGCGGCAAGTTCTGCCAGTCGATCGGGTAACGGGATTTGGTCAGTCCGGCGGCTTGATGCAATTCCAACAGCGCGGGGCGGCTTCGTCCCACGACGGTGACAAGGAACGATTTGACTTCGTTGGATAAGGCAGCGGTTGGCCCCGGCCAATCGACCGTGTGCAAGCCTTTGTCCTGTTTGGGAAACGCGAGGGCCGTTCCCAGCTGCATGGTTGCCTTTTGAAGGACGAACCCGGCGTTTTGCTGTGGCACCACCACGGGCAATCCTGCGCGGAGTTGGGCCATGCTGACTGGTTCCCCTTTCCGGGCAAGCTCCGCCAGGTTGTCGGCCAGGCGTTGCTCAATGGAGTGGTGGCGCCACGAGAGAAAACCGGCTGCGATTGGAATAGCCAAGGCTGGACCGAGGATCAGCCAGCGCTTCCAACCGCTCCATTTTCGAAACGCCAATGCTCCAACGAACCGGGCGGCGCGAAGCCGCTCCCGCATGGGGGCGAGTGCCTTGGTGGCCTGGGCGCGAGGCGAAAATCTCTCCGCGGCCAGATCGCGCAATTGATGGAGAAAGTGGGCTCTGGCCTGGAGCCCAAAGAAAAGGTCTGCCAGGAGGCTGGTCGTCAGCCACCAGCCACAACCGCGCGCCCACGCGCTCGCACTGAGAGGATTGCCCGAGCCCGTGACGGCGGCAACCAGCAGGAACAGGGAATAGGAGATGAAGAAGAGCAGCGTCGGGAATAGCATGATCCGGATGCAAGCGGCCAGGACCGCTCGATTCACCTGACCCTGCACGACGGCTTGCCACATGCCGACCCATTTCAAAGCCATCAGGTCCGTGACGAACGTGATCATCAGCGTCCAAAACATCAGTTTGATCTCCTCAGGCGAAGAGCCGTAGTGACCGGCGCCGAGGGCCGCGACCATGAGCAGGTAGACCAGAAGAACGATTACCAAGGTGGGCAAGCCGAATTGCCGCTGGAGAGCGAGTCCTTGGCCTCGGGCCATTTCTTTCAGGTTCAGGGGCGAGGAGAGGAGCAGCTCAAAGGCGCCGCTGGAGCGATCTTCCACGACGCGAGTGCACACTTCGGACGTCAGCCACACTTTAACCAGGACAAAGACAGTCAGGATGATCCAAAAAGAGACATCCCACGAGAGGATGTAATGGCCTATGATCCAGGCGATCCAAAGCCAGATCACCCCCATCGCCACGATGAAGAACCAGACGTACTTCGCTTTCACCTGGTCGCGAGCTGCCAGCCAGTAAAACGGGTTCTTGTCCAAGAGCCGCCTGCGGAGCGCGGTCCGTCTCGCGGTGGCTCCGTAACTCCAGCGGTTTTTCAAGGCCAACCACCTCAGCCCTACCCGGCTGCTGGCCCTTTCCCGGCTGACGCGCTGGACCAGCGCGCTGGCAGCTGCCAGGAGAATGCAGCTCAGACCGAAAGTCGCGACCAACGATTCGTAGAAGCCCTTGAGCGGGAATTGGATTCTAAATGAAGTGGTTAAAAGTCCAAAGGCGTAGAGCGGACTCACGATCATCAACTCGTCCGGCGCTGCCGCCGTCCAGGAGTTGGGGGGCGGTTGGATCCACTGCGAGACGATGTGCCCGACCGCATACGGGCCGGCCGAAGCCAGCAGAATCACACAACCGGTGGCGAACATCGCCTCTCGATCGCGTCGACTCAATGTGGACGCAAACACGCCTGCTGCCATCGAGAAAAAGAGCGTGTTGACGAACAATGCGGCCATCTTGCCGACCTCCTCCAACGTTACTCCCCCCAAGAGAAGGGCTAGCGACAAGACCGGCACCGTCGACAGCAGCCCGTAGCACCCGTCCAGCGATCGGGACACCAGTTTCCCCAGGATCACGTCGTAGCCTTTCAGGTCCGTCAAAAAGAGCAGCCCGAGGGTTCCTTCCCGCTTCTCGCGGCTGATGCAGTCCGAAGTCGCCATGGCCCCGGCTAGCAGACAATATCCAAAAGCCAGGGTCGCCAGCACCGAATACATCTGCCGCCCAATCGCCGTCGTGAATTGAGAAGCGAAGATAGCCAGCCAAACGCAGGCAACCATGATCGGCAGTGCGGCGGCTCCAACCCGGCCCAGGTAAGTGCCACGCCGTCGTGATGCAACACGAAGCTCTCGGGCTACAACGGGCAAGAATTTCATTGGCCAACCGCATCCAGCCCCAGACTGCCACTGGCTTTCCATGGCGACAGCGCGACGGGCATTGGTGCAGGCTAATGGTTCGACAATTCGTCGTCGAGGCTGTCACTCAATGGGCCGATTTTGCGGCGGATTCCCGGCCAAGCGCATCCAAAGTGCGCATTCCATCGCGAGATCGTTGTGTGGGAGCAGTTTAAGAGACATGGCCACGTGTCAACGTTTCAGGAGCGCCCGTGCGATGGAATTAACGTCGCGTCCATGGGCGGATCATGAGCTCGCGGGGTGGCGACCCCTTATTTGCCTGTGGGATCATGAATAGGATCAAGTTGAAGGGGAGGCGGCCGCCCTTTTCTTCGCATTCATCCTCCTGGTCGTCCCCGACGCGATGACCCTCCCTCCAGACCGCGACTGCGCCCCTCCTTTCTCAGCTTCGCCAGTCAATCCAGGCTGGTTCGAGTCTCGTTCGCCGCCAGTCGAACGAGGGACGAACAAACCTCGAACAAGGACGAACAAACCTCGAATGAAGCGCCAGGCTTCCGACCTTTGTCATCCCCCATCCTTCATAGAGTTGTTCGCGGTCGCCAAAGGCCGCGATCCAAGTGAAGAGATGGGCGCGGGGGCTTTTCGATGATGGGAGATCGCCGTCCTGGGAAACGTCGATCGCGCTGCATCTGAGTTGCCGCTATATTGCGTCGGCATGACCGCGATGAAGTGGGCCACGTTGCCGAACGGAGAGAAGGTCCCCGCCCTTGGCCTGGGGACGTGGCGTTATGGCGAGTCGCCTTCGAAGGCTCGGGAGGAACGGGATGTCATCCGGCTGGCGTTGGACCTGGGCATGTCGTTGATCGACACGGCCGAAATGTATGGTCAGGGGAAAGCGGAAGAGGTTGTGGGCGAAGCTATTGCCGGTCGGCGAGAGGCTGCCTTTATCGTCAGCAAGGTCTATCCGCAAAACGCATCTCGGCGTGGCGTCGCGGCCGCTTGCGAAAGGAGTTTGCGTCGCCTGCAGACCGATCGGCTCGATTTATACCTCTTGCATTGGCGCGGGGATATCCCCCTGGCGGAGACGATGGAGGGTTTTCTGGACCTGCAGCAGGCCGGCAAGTTGCGACATTATGGCGTGAGCAACTTCGATCGGGCCGACATGGAGGAGTTGTTTGGGGTGCCTGGCGGTCGGAATGTGGCGACCAACCAGGTCCTCTATAACTTGTCACGACGGGGCATTGAATGGGATTTGATTCCCTGGTTGGAGGAGAAGCGAATGCCAGTCATGGCTTATTCCCCGATCGAACAAGCCAAGCTGGCGCGGGACCGCCGGTTACTCTCGTTCGCTGAGCGGCTGGAACGAACTCCAGCCCAGGTGGCATTGGCCTGGTTGTTAGCCAAAAAGAACGCCATCGTTATTCCCAAGACCAGTGATAGGAATCGGTTACGAGAGAATTATGCTGCCCTGGAATGCGAGCTTACCGCAGCTCAGCTCCTTGAACTCGATCGCCTCTTTCCGCCACCCAGCGGGCCGACCGGGTTGGAGATGCTGTGAACGTGGTAAAGAAGAAGCTTGGTCTTTGAGGCTGATTTGCGTCCAATCAGGAGCAAATGAAAACCTACCGGCAGAATGCGTTCGTGCGATCCACGTGTGGAGCCTTGATCGTCTGCGGAGCCCTGATCCTGGGACGGGCGGGATGGTCCGTCAATGGAGCCGAAAGCGAGTGGGTCCCGCTGTTCAACGGTCGAAACCTGGATGGATGGACCCCAAAGATCAGGGGCTACCCTCTCGGAGAGAACTATGCGAATACGTTCCGAGTGGAAGATGGGGTGATGAAGGTGCGTTACGACGGCTATGCGAAGTTCGACGAAAAGTTTGGGCACATTTTCTATCGGGCGCCGTTCACGAATTATCTGCTTCGAGTGGAGTATCGGTTCCTGGGCACCCAATCACCGGGTGGGCCAGGGTGGGCATTTCGCAACAGTGGTGTGATGCTCCATTGCCAGGCCCCCGAAACCATGGGCAAGGACCAGGATTTTCCGGTCAGCCTGGAAGTGCAGCTGCTTGGAGGCTCCCCTACCGGGGAACGGCATACAGCCAATCTCTGCAGCCCCGGGACTCACGTCGTCATGAATGGCAAGTTGATCACTCAGCATTGCATTAATTCGTCTTCCAAGACCTATCGAGGAGACGATTGGGTGACTGTGGAGGTCGAAGTGCATGGGTCGAAGCTCATTCGCCACATCATGGAGGGCGAAACGGTTATTTCTTACTCGGAGCCGCAGTTGGATGATGGGGATGCCTCCGCCCAAAAGCTGCTTAAAGCAGGCGCGCCCCGGATCATCGATCACGGCTACATTTCCCTGCAATCGGAAAGCCATCCGGTCGAGTTTCGGAAGGTCGAGCTGAAACAATTGGCAGAGTAAAGAGGGCGGGCAGGGATAAGCACGTTTTCAGGCTCAAGTGGCGCCAGGTTCTGCCGATCTGCTAGTGTGCGGTCCCTTAAGTCCGTGAGCTTTTGTTGCGCTCAAGTGATTCCAGGCGCGGCGTGACGAAGGAGCCTAGCCGCAGCGCTCTGTGACTGAGGAACGACAAAGCCTGCAAGGCATTTCCGCGCAACCCTTTGGGCGGCGGTTCTTTGGCGCGCTCGCGGCGTTGCTCCGGACTGAAGGGACAGCACACTAGCTGGTTGACGACGCGAGATGACAAAGCGGCTTTGGCGATGCGGGCGCCGTCGCGCAACCCATTTGGCACCTTCATTTTACAGGTGCGATGCTTTGCCAGTTAATCTTTAGCCTCCTGAGCACGTGAAGAAGCGGATTCTGTTCGTTGATGATGATCCGGTCCTGCTGCAGTTCTACACGGCTTTCATGCAGAGCGAAAAGGACCGATGGGAAATCACGACCTTGGACCAGGCGGTCAAGGCTCTCGATCTGCTCGCCCATGAGCACTTTGACGTCCTCGTCTCGGACTTTCGCATGCCTGGCATCGACGGCCTGCAATTCATGCGCGAAGTCAGTCAAAAGTTCCCACGGGCCGCGCGCTTTACCATTTCGGGGATCCAGGACCGGGAGCAACTGGCGCAGTGTTTGGGCGCCACGCACCAGTTCCTGCCGAAACCTTTCGACTTCAAGCAGTTCAAAGCCGCTTTGGGGCGGGTAGGGGAACTGCACGGGTTTCTGGAAAACCCGCAACTGCAATCGATCGTCTCCAAACTAGGGACGTTGCCCAGTTTCCCTTCGCTTTACCTCCAAATGATGGCGGAGGTGAACAACAAAAACCGCAGTCTCGAGACCTTGGCGGGCATTGTGGCGAAAGATCCGGCCATGACCGCGAAGTTGCTGCAAATCGTTAATTCAGCAACGTTCGGTCGGGCGCGGAAGATGTCGACGCCGTTCGAAGCGATTCACTATCTAGGGGTTAATGCCGTCCACTCGCTCGTGCTTTCGGCGCATGTGTTTGCCTCTTGCGAAGCGTCGCCGCCACTGCCGGGCGTGTCCATGCAAGCGCTCTGGAACCATGCGGTCCAAACCGCCCTCTTGTCCCGGCTCATCCTCCAAACCGAAGGCGTGGAACTGGAAGAGGCGGAGGCCGCTTATACCGCCGGTTTGCTCCACGACATTGGCAAGCTCATGTTGTTGCAGAACCTGCGCAAGGAATTCGAAGCGGCCCTCACTCTGGCTGCCAACGAAGGCATCCCTCTCTTTCAAGCGGAGACGCGGGTCCTCGGGGCGAGTCACGCCGCCATCGGCGCTTATCTCCTTGGCCTTTGGGGCTTGCCGGCGGAAATTGTCGAAGCGGTTGCTTTCCATCACACGCCTGCTCTGAGTGGGCTCCGGATGCTCGGTCCGTTGGCCGCAGTCCACGTCGCCAATAGCCTGCTTCAAAATGCTCAGGTCCACGCGCCGGGGATTTCGGTGCTGGATCTGGAATACCTCGCTGGCCTGGGGATTGCGGATCACCTCGACCGCTGGCGGGGAATGGCGGACAAATTTACGGCTGATCTGGCATAACCTTGCTGCGTGGTGTCCATTGTTGCTGAACAATTTGAGAGCAGCGAAAGGCCTGCGTAAGCACGGCCGTGCTGACGTCGCGTGGCGGTCCGGGCGAAGCAGGGAACGGAGAGCGCGCTCGTTCTGGAGCGGACTTTATTTTATGCCACCAGGGCTGCTTAGTCCGCCCGGGCTGCGTTCGGACCAAAAAGGCTCAACGGTTCATAGCCCGCACCAGCGGGCTCAAGCAGATTCCCGCCTCCAGTCTCTGATGCGGTCTGGTGTCGAAGAGGGCGGACTCAGCTAAAGTCCGGGGCGCGGGAGGAGCGGCAGTTTAATGCCATTGAGTCATGGCATACCTGTAGATGGCTTGCTGGGAGTCATCGGACTGTTGGACGACAAGATGAAGCTCAGAGGCATCGAACCACCGTTGCCGGTCGGCCGAACAGAAGCTCCAGCCATGCTCCGAGTGGGCCTGAGAACAGATCGGGCCGAGATGGCCGAGACGCTCCACTGGCTCAATAATCAGGGTTTGCACGTCCAGGCCCGACATATAATCCCGCAGTAGCTGCCGGAAATCGTCACACGTGAGCTGATAACCCGTATTGCCGCGGTCGAGGACGTCCTGCTGCCGGAGGGGAAATCCCGCCAGGCAGTTGGGACAGCGGGCGGTTGTTCCGAGCCTGTAGTAGGGCTCCTCGAAGGGATGGCGGCAATGAGGGCAAGCGACTTTCATAGGATCTGTGGGCTGCGGCGTGGGCAATGGCATTGGCGCGCCGGCACCAGCATGCCGTCGGCACGCATCCGATCGTTCAGTCAACGCGCCCGTCATGACCGCGGCTGGCAGCGGAAGCGACGATTCGTGACGACAAGGCGAGGCGTCAAATAGCTGCATGGAGAGAAGCCAAAGCGCATGTTTTGCTGATGGTGTGTTTGGTCACTGCGGTGCTCGGTTACGGCCTGTACGTCATTACCACCACAAGGGCAAAGCGCCGTCGAACTGAAAACAGGTGTGAAAGTGCTGACGGATCTGATCGACCGTCGGGATTTGGAGCCCTGACTCGCAAGCGCGCTTATCAAAATGAATGGCACCGGCCTGCTCATTGGGCTGGTTGTCGCCGCCGGAGGCTGGCGATGGATGAGGCCGAAACACCTCGACGGATTGACTTTCGATCCGCAGAATGCCCACGGCTGATCGAACCAGCCGTGCCCTAATGCAGTCGTCCACTAGCCTCAGCGAGCGATTTAACGGGATGTTCGACTTGTTGCTGGCAGGGGCGAGCCGGTTCCTGGAACTCCCAATCTTCACCTTAATTGGCTTCGTCGCTATTTTAAGCCTGGCAGCCTACTGGGTGGTCAAGCGTTTTGGCAAAAGCACCAACCGAAAGCTCCTCACCCGTTTGATTATCGCGGAAGCGACCCTAGTTGTGGTGGCGGTGGTCGTTCTGGTCGATCGCAAGATCGCCGGCCTGCAAAATGCCTTGTCCGAATTGCAGCAAAAGACGAGCGCGGAAACGACCGCGCTGCTCGGCGCCATGGCCAAGCTGGAGGCGAAGCGAAGGGAGTTCTTGTTCGATGCCGGCAAAGTGCAGGCGGCCCTGGCCCAGCGTTTTGCCGAGGCGAGCTTGAGGCCGATAATAGGCGACGAGGCCACGGACATCGTGCAGGTCCACATTAACCGTCCTTTGGTCCATGCTTATCTCGCGATCGTCGACCTGCGAAATCCTTCGGTCGAAATCAAGCTCGGGGTCAGCTTGGATCGGAAGAAACTGACGTCGACTTTTGCACGGGAGAACGACTGTTCCGTGGCGATCAACGGCGAAGCTGGCAATTCCCCCGGCCTCAATTCCGGACTGGGCGCCTGGCGGGGAAACCTCGTTCGAGACGGGCAGTCCATCTTGCAGGAGAGCCCTCGATTTCCGACGCCGTTTCTCTGGTTTGATCGGAAGAATCGGGGACACTTCGTGGCGGCGACCTGCCCGGAGCGCGCCGTTGCAACCGACGCCCGAGTGGCGATTTGGGGAAGATGGGATGCCCTCGTGGATGGTGAACTTACCAAGGCAGGCCATGGCAATCGCCAGCCGCGAACTTGCATGGCGATCAACCAGGAGGGGACTTTTCTCTATTTGCTGGTCGCGGACGGCCGGCAACCGAATTACAGCGCCGGGTTCACTCGCCAGGATGCGGCCTACTGCCTCCGGGCGTTCGGCGCGCATAGTGGCATGCTCTGTGATGAGGGCGGCTCATCCTGCATCTACTTGAAGCAATTTGGCGGCATTGCCAATATTCCAGCGGACAATCGAGGCCAGGAACGGCCCACTTACACGCATTTCGGCATCTGCTTCAAGGCGCACCGGTCCGAACCAGGGGCAGAAAACTGAACTGGCAAGTCGAGGGGATTGAGGGTTGGAATCGGAGGGGGGCGGCGAACCGGTCGAGCGTCCACGCCGTCATTGTCCGTTTCTGCCCGGACGGACGGTTAAGGGTTGGGCGCGGCCAAGCGGTTGACGGTGGGTGACTGGGCATGATCTCCCGCGCCGGCCTCCCTGTCGCCTATCAGGAGCGACACAGCGAAAGCAGCGAGGAGCAGGCCGGGAAGACCAATGGAGACCCAAAGCAACCGACTGTTTTGGCGCATACTGCTTTAGAGCGTATTTTCGCCACAGCGTTCACTCTGGCCGGGGCTGCCCTTTGCGCCACCAACCTGACGATGGCTGATCACTTCTTCTGGCCGCGACTTCTCCGAGACCACGCATTGAACGCGAGACCGGCAGCTCCCAAAGCACCGAGCGCAAGAGTGCTGGGCTCCGGCGTGGGAACGAGAAAGCCTCGAATTTCGCCGCCGGGAAAGGCGGAGGTATGGATGTTCCAGTAAGCTTCGCCGCCAGCGAGCGCCGCGGCGAGTGCTGCTTCCGCGGAAGCTGGGGTGCCGCCGTTCGCCGTAATGAATGCTGGATTGTAACTGGAAGCCGCGGTTAGGTCCCGGATCCGATCGTAAGTGCCGGAGGTGACGCCGGACGGGAAATCCGCGAAGGTCGGGGTCGTGGTAGCGACGCCCGCGGTTCCGTTGAGCGGCGTTGGGGTGGGCGCATGGATGTGAGACGCGGTCACATTGCCGGTCAATCCGCTAAAAGAAACAGCGAGATGCAAGGTATGGCCAGCGCTGTCGTAGTCTACAATACCGCTGCCAGTCCCGGGTGAAGTATTTGCCGGGGCTTCGCTTGGTCCATCCAGCGTCACAGTATATTCGAAGAGGGCCGCGTGAGTTGCGACCACACTGGGGGCGGTGAAGGGTTGCTAAGAGGTTTGTTCACAAAGTTCTTGCTGTTCGGTTCGTGGTTCAGTTCGCTACGGTTCCAGACAGAGATGAGATGATCGGCCAGGCGTTTGGACCCGGAAAAAGCGAGGCGTTGGGCAGAGGATCTGAATTCAGCACTGCTGTCGCCAGCATCGACGCCTGCGCGAAGCGCAACGGTTGCCGCCAGCGCCGTCGGTGACGGCGGCGCCGTTCCGCTGGAGCCGTCCCGCGCTTAATTATTGGGAATCGCCTCGAGTTTGGTGAACATCGTCCAAAGAGCTTGCTTCAGAGCCATTTTGTATCTGCCGGATCCAGCCGTTCGCGGCTGACACCGAACCGCTCGGCGACCTCATCCAGCGTCTTTTCCAACGCCGCCATCGAGGACGAAGCGACCAGCGAGGATGTTGGCTAACGAGATAAAGTGGGCCCATCCGCCCATGGCACCACCCAGCATATGGCCGACCGTCTTGTCTTCGAGGTGCTGATACGGTGTACCCGACTCGCTCTCGTCCTGCACTACGTCTGCGAAGGAGTTTTCTTCGTCGTCGCCCAGAGGGGCGTCCAAGGAGGCCGGGCGAATGGCGGCGGTGCGGAGTTGAGCGACGCGTGTCGGCGCGATGCCGAGCTTGGCCGCGACTTCGGCGTCGGTTGGTTCGCGGCCCAACACTTCCTGTAATTGCAGGGCGGTGCGGCGCATCTTTGAGATTTTATCGACCAGGTGGACGGGGAGGCGGATCGTTTTGGATTGATTGGCCAGGGCGCGTTTGATGGCCTGTTTGATCCACCAGGCGCCGTAGGTCGAGCTTGCCGCCTTTGGCTGGATCAAAACGTTCAACGGCCTTCATCAAGCCGATGTACCCTTCGTTGATCAAATCGAGCAGGGGCGATCCCAAGCCTTCGTAATCATGGGCGATCTTGACCACCAGACGGAGGTTGGCCTTGATCATCTGCTCCCGAGCCTTCTTGTCGCCCTGCTTGATCCGCGCGGCCAGGTCAATCTCCTCCTGCGGAGTGAGCAATTTCACTTTGCCAATCTCGCGGAGATACAGCCTGATAGCGCTGTCATCATAAGCCGGGCAGTCATTTGCGGCGGCGGAAGAGCCTCTCGTTCCGCATTAGGAGGAACGGTGGTCAAATTGTCGACAGCTGCTGCGCCGCTTGTTCTCAGCAGGGAGCATCCGGACGCGAGTCAGTTGCTTATCTTGATCAGCGAAGCGGGACGCGTCCCGTTCTTCTCAGGTTGACTTGTTTCCAGCGTGAATGCCTCCCCGCACGCAGGAGAGACGTGGTGCTGCGTTTAGCCTGAGCCGCTGCTTCGGTCATATCGAGTATTCATATTGAGCTGAGGGACTACATCGGATCGCGTTACGGCTTCGAATTTAGGATGCGGCAGTCAGGCTGACTATCGGGTCATCGTCCGAAAGATGGGCCGAACAAGGCGCTGACCAACTGGACAGGAACACCCCTGATACCCTTCCGGGAAAAGCTGACTGCAGCCAGCGCCCGAATCACTGGGAGCCTGTTGAAAAACGACCATGGGCGCTGCGGCGAGGGATTTTGGCTGCAGGCTAGGCGGCGAGGCCCGAGCATCCCCGCAGCGGGCTGTAAAGGCCGAGCCAACGCCGGATGCGGACAAAAGAACCGCCGCCCAAAGGGTTTTCGAGGAAAAGGCCGTCTGGCTTTGTTGCTCGCACGGTCACAGCTGACCGCTGCGGGGGGATGCTCCCGTGCTCGCGCCTTGCCATCCAACCTTTTCCTCGAAAACAGCGCTCATGTGCGTTTTTCAACAGGCTCCTAAACTAGGGACGCTGTCGACAGGCGCGGCAGGCGTGAAACGACAACTTGCACTTTTCCAAAAGCGGCGGTTTCTGGTTCAATGTCGGTATGAAGAACCTGCTTCTGCTCATCCTCCTTGCGTGTGCCCCTGTTCTGGCGGGAGACTTGAACGGCCCCATCAAGATTGGACCGACCGGCCGATATTTTGTCGACCAGAAGCAAACCCCATTCTTTTGGTTGGCGGACACCGCCTGGCCATTGTTTGTCCAGTACAGTCCAGCGCAAGCGGAAGCTTACTTGAAGAATCGGGCCGCGAAAGGCTTTACCGTCATCCAAGCTGTCTTGGTCTGGAGCGCCGGCGGCTCAGGTGCGGAGGTGAAGAGTCCCACCACCAACCCGAACGGGGCTAAACCGTGGCTGAACGACGACCCGGCCACGCCGAATGACGCTTACTTTGGATATGTGGACCAGGTCATTGAATTGGCGCGTGCCCAAGGGTTGGTCCTGGCGGTCTTGCCGACCTGGGGTTATTACGTCAACGATGCTCAAGTCGTCAAAGCCGGCAATGCTGGCATCTATGGACGTTGGCTCGGCCAGCGCTACCGGAAGGCTTCCAACCTAATTTGGGTAAACGGCGGCGACCGGGTGGGCACGGGTTACGAAGGAGTCTGGCGCGAGTTGGCGCACGGTCTGCGCGAAGGGGACGGCGGAGCCCACTTGATTACTTACCATCCGTGCGGTTGGCGTTCTTCTTCTCAATACTTTCATACCGACGACTGGCTCGACTTCAATATGATCGAGACGTGGACGGAGTGGGCCAAGATCCATCCGGCCATTACGGCTGATTTGCTCCGCTGGCCGCCCAAGCCGGTGGTATTGGGGGAGGGCGCTTACGAAAACGGCCCGGAATATCCGCAAGGTCCGATCACGCCGTTGATCGTGCGACGGCAGGCCTGGTGGACCGTGACCGCCGGCGGCTTCCACACTTACGGGCAGGATCAAATGTGGCGCATGCAGGACGGCTGGGACAGAACGTTCGATACTCCCGGCGCCGGTCAAGTCTGCCGAATGAAACAGATCCTCTTGTCTCTTCCCTGGTGGGAACTCGTTCCGGATCAGGGGGTGTTTGCCACCGGCGTCTCCAGCGAACGCACATTGAATACTGGAATGCGGTCTGTCTCTGGCGACCGCGTCCTCGTCTACCTCTCATCCCAATGCACCGTCTTCCTCCACCTTGACAAAATCGCCGCCGGCCGCGCCAAGGCGACTTGGATTCATCCGAGCACTGGAGAACGCCGGCCAGCTGGCAGTTATCGCACCGGGAACCATAACGACAAGACCTTTCCTGATGGCCAGACACAATTCTTTATGACCCCGAACCATTGGGAAGACGCCGTCCTCTTGCTCGAGGGGGAAGCACCATAGCGGCAGGGCAGACGGTGGCAGTTGGCAGAGGCAGTGGCGCGGCGGAGGTCGCAAGCGGGCTTGACCGGACGCGGGGCCATCAGTAGCGTCCGGCCAGGACTCCATGAGAAGCTTTTTGCTCGCAGGCGCGTCCCTGATTGGCGCTGCCGTCTTTGCCGGGTGCACCGCCCCTCCACCTCGATCGAACGCTCCGTCTCCCGCGGCCATGAGCCGCCCCAGCCGTGAATATCCGATCGAGGAGTTCATGAACACGACGCGCATTACAGGCGCTTCGTTCTCGGCGGATGAAGGCAGCCTGCTGGTCTCTTCGGATGAAACCGGCATCCCGAACGCGTCCCAAATTGAGATCGCCGCGGGCAAACGCGTCGCGCTGACTCATTCGACCAACGAAAGCACCTTTGCCGTTTCGTACTTTCCCAAAGACGGGCGGATTCTCTTTACTCACGATCAGGGAGGAAATGAAGAGAACCATTTGTATGTCCGGGAGGTGGACGGCACCGAGAAGGACCTGACACCCGGCGGCGGCTTCAAAGTCCAGTTCGGCGGGTGGACGCGAGACGACCAAGGTTTTTACCTGCAGACAAACGAGCGCGACAAGAAGTACTTCGACTTGTATCGCGTGGAAATCAATGGGTACGTTCGCAAGCTCCTTTACGAAAACACGGCCGGCTATCAAATCGGAGAGCTCTCCGATGATGAGCAATGGATCGCGTTGTCCAAGCCGAAGACGACCACAGACTCGGATATCTATTTGTTTCATTTGCCCACCCGGCAGAGCACCCACCTTTCACCTCATCAAGGCACGGCCCGCTATCAGATCGCCACTTTCGATCATCAAAACCGCTGGCTGTACTATCTGACCGATGATGGCGGCGAGTTCACCCGCGTCAGGCGCTATGAGTTAGCCACCGGCCGGCATGAGGAGGTGGAACGCGCCAGTTGGGACATTCTCTATACCTACTTCTCCTGGAACGGTAAGTACCGGGTCACCGGCATCAATGAAGACGCTCGCACGGTCATCAAGGTTTACGAGACCAAGACCGGACGGGTCGTTCGCCTGCCAAAGTTGCCCGATGGTGACATTAGTTCGGTGAACTTCTCGCGGAGTGAAAAACGGATGGCTTTTTACCTGAATAGTGATCGGTCTCCGGGGGATCTACACGTTTACAACTTTGAGAGCGGTGCGGTGCAGCGCCTGACCAGGACTTTGAGTCCGCAGATCGACCCGCTTGATCTGGTCGACTCCAAGGTGGTTCGGTTCCGGTCCTTCGACGGGCTGGAGATCCCCAACATTCTCTATCGGCCGCACCAGGCGAGTGAGGGCCGCAAAGCGCCAGCTCTCGTGCTCGTTCATGGCGGACCGGGCGGGCAAACACGGCAGGGCTACTCCGCCTTGACCCAATACTTAGTCAACCACGGCTATGTGGTCTTGGGAATCAACAACCGAGGCAGCTCCGGCTACGGGAAAACCTTTTTGGCCGCGGACGACCAAAAACATGGGCGCGAGCCGCTCTGGGACTGCGTGGACGGGAAGAAGTTCCTGGCATCGCTTCCTTACGTCGATGCGGATCGAATCGGGATTATCGGCGGCAGTTATGGGGGGTATATGACGCTCGCTGCGCTCGCTTTTCAGCCTGATGTGTTTCGGTGCGGGGTGGACATCTTTGGTGTGGCCAACTGGATTCGCACTCTCGAAAGCACGCCGCCCTGGTGGGAAGCATTCAAACAAGCGCTCTATCAGGAAATGGGAGATCCGGCCAAAGACCGAGCCATGCTCCACGCCATATCACCGCTCTTCCATGCGGATCAAATTAAAAGGCCTCTTCTGGTTATTCAGGGCGCCAACGATCCGCGCGTGCTGAAAGTCGAAAGTGACGAAATCGTGGCGGCGGTGAAGAAAAACCATGTCCCCGTGGAGTACGTCATCTTTCCCGACGAGGGTCATGGCTTTACCAAGAAAAAAAACCAAATTGCCGGGCATCGGGCTACGCTCGCTTTCCTGGATCGCTATCTCAAGAATCCATAGAATGGTGACTTCGATGAGACCACCCAGCCTGATTGTCTTGGCGGCTTTGGCCATTTTAGGCCTGCCAGCGACCGCTCGGGCCGCCGAACCGACCGTGGCGAATCAGCAAGCGAAAGAGCTTCGGCGCAGAATGACCATCACCGCCGAAGCCAATTATCTCCTGTTTCTGCCAAAGGACTATACGGCAAGAGGCGACCGGCGTTGGCCGCTAATTCTCTTCCTGCACGGTGCTGGGGAGCGCGGCACTAATTTGGATCTGGTTACGGTGCACGGCCCGCCGAAGATGGTTCGGACCAACCCGACCTTTCCCTTTATCGTCGTATCACCTCAATGTCCTGACGGCCAAATCTGGTCGGATGATGTGCTCCTGGCCCTTCTTGCGGAGGTGGCCAGGAAATACAAAGTTGATCAGAGCCGGATTTACCTTACCGGGTTGAGCATGGGCGGGTTCGGCACTTGGAGCCTCGGCCTGAAGCACCCCGACCGCTTCGCCGCTATCGCCCCAATTTGCGGCGGCGGCAGCACCTTGCCAATCCTCTTGCCCAATCCGACCATTGCCAATCGCCTCAAGGAACTGCCCATCTGGATTTTTCACGGGGCCAAAGACCCGGTCGTGGCCCTCGATGAATCGGAGCGCCTGGTCAAGGCGCTCACCAAGATCGGCAATCAACCCAAGTTGACGGTCTATCCCGAAGCCGGACACGATTCCTGGACTGAGACCTATAGCAACACCGCCCTTTACGACTGGTTCCTGCAGCAGCGTAATCCCGGTGTCGCTCCGAGCGGGAAGCCGCTCAAATCGTCCCAGCGGCCTTAGTGTGCTGTCCCTTAAGTCCGTAAGCTTTTGTTGCGCTCAAATGATTTGCAGGCGCGGCGTAGCTATAGACGCTCGAATCCGTCCTGCCGGCTGGTTTCATTTCACAGACTTGCATCACAAGGGAGGCCGGAGCCGGAAGTGACCTTAATTGCGATTTGACGTGCCTCTGGCGGCGGCCCAAAGCCGCTCGACTGGCCACTGGCCACGGATGGTTGGCAGATACACGTGACACCGGGGCCTCCCTCTGTCATGGTGCGCGATTCATGCGGAGTGTTTTGATTTTTCTGATCGCGGTTCTGACTGTAACGGCCTTGGGCCAGAGTCAGTTCGTGTTTAATAACCTTGGCGGTCAGGAGGTTGATGCCCGGTTTGTGCTTCCGCCGAACGCACCAGGAATAAGTTCAGCCGGCGTCCAGAACGGAGAGACCGCTGCCATCCTAACGGACCTGCGATCTGGTGTTGGCGAACCTACCGCGGCAAAACGTTCCCGAACGGTCCTCGCTCGTTTTTGGGCTGTTGTCCAGCTCAGTTTTGCTGGCCAGCCGCCTTCTGACGCAGGGCCCACGGAAGGAAAATGACCGATGAAACTCGCCTCGCTTCTCCTCGCGTTCTGGGTGTGCTTATGCCCCACTCTGGCGCATCCGGCCGACGTTCCGCTGCGCTTCGCCATCGTTGGCTTGGTGCATGACCATGCCCGCGGGTTCATTCCGTCGGCCCGATCGCGCCAGGACATGCAATTGGCCGCGATTGTCGAGCCCAACCAGCAGCTGGCGCGGAGCTACGGCGAACGGTACCATTTGGAGCCTGGTCTCTTCTACACCAACCTTGAGGAGATGCTCGACAAGGCCAAGGTGCAAGCGGTCGCGACTTTCACCAGCACTTACGATCACACCACAGTCGTCGAAACCTGCGCTGCCCGCGGCGTCCACGTCATGATGGAAAAGCCATTGGCCGTCAATATGGAACACGCTCGCAGGATCAAAGCTGCTGCGGACAAAGCCGGTATTCACGTTCTCGTGAATTACGAGACCACTTGGTATCCGGCCAACCACGAAGCCTATGCCCTCATTCACGAAAAAAATACGATCGGCGAGCTGCGGAAAATCGTCGTACATGACGGTCATCAAGGCCCCCGGGAAATAGGCTGTTCAGAAGACTTCCTCCAGTGGCTGACCGATCCTCGCCTGAACGGAGGTGGCGCTCTCTACGATTTTGGCTGCTACGGCGCAGACCTGGTTACTTGGCTGATGAGAGGAGAACGGCCGATCGCGGTTTCAGCCGTTGCCCAGCAAATCAAGCCGCAGATTTATCCCCTGGTGGATGATGAAGCGACCATCGTCCTGATTTACCCCCGCGCGCAGGCGATTATCCAGGCGTCCTGGAACTGGCCCTATAACCGAAAGGACATGGAGATTTATGGACAAAGCGGTTGCCTGGTCCTGCCACGGAGCGATCAGATCCGAATACGCCGGGACGCCTCCAAAGAAACGGAGCTGCCCGTCTCGCCTTTGACTGGCGCCAACCGCGATCCGCTCTCATACCTGGCTGCGGTTGTGCGCGGAGAGTTACGTCCTGCGGGCCTCTCTTCTCTGGAGTTGAACCTGATCGCGACTGAGATTTTGGATGCAGCCCGCCAGTCTGTTCGCACCGGCAAGCGGGTGGACTTGGGCCATTGATGTCGAATTGGCGAGCTCTTTCCATGGAAGGTTCGATGCCGTGAAGCCAGACGATTTCCGCCGCCTCGCGCTTGCATTGGCTGACGCCGTTGAATCGTCACACATGCGCCACCCGGATTTCCGGATTGGCGGCAAAGTGTTCGCTTCGCTCGGCTATCCCGATAACGACTGGGCCATGGTCAAGCTGGTTCCAGAACAACAGCGGGCCTGGATCGAACGTGACCCGCTCGTGTTTCGTCCCTGCAACGGTGTTTGGGGCGCACGAGGCGCGACCAATGTGCATCTGGCGAGCGCGAAGGTGTCGGATGTCCGAGCGGCTTTGAAAGCGGCCACGAGAATACGAAGCCGGCCTGAGGAAGCGGAGCTAACCGCGGCACCACCAGTCAATGCTGATGGCACGCTTTTGGACATCAGCCTCACCACCGTAGACGCCAACCCCCGACAAAACCGAATCGATTACGTCGAGTTTCCCGCTCCTTCGGTCGCCGCTTTGCGTGCCAGCAAGGAGTTTTATCATCAGTCTTTGGCTGGTCTGGCAGGATTGGGGTGACGACTATGCGGACACGAAAGACGGCGGTATCGGATCGGGCTTGCCTCGATCCAAACCACCGACCGGTCGCACCTCTCGAAGATGCGTGCTTTATTCGGCTGAACTCGAAGTAACTCCGGAAAAAATCATTCAGGCTGGCGGTTCAATCGTTAAGGACATCGTTTCGTTTCCTGGTGGACGACGCTTCCATTACATCGATCCGGCTGGCAATCAGCTGGCCGTCTGGTCGGACAAGTGAACCATTCGCACCTCGCGGGCGTTAAACCCCCGTGACGTTCCCGAAGAGAACCCCTTTGGCGATTAGCCTTGCCCTTGGCGCAGCTATCATCTGCCGAACCGCTCCTCTCCCCGAAACTGCTCCCGGCACAATGGTGAAGGTGGGAGATCACCTCATGCATTTCCATTGCGCCGGTTGGACCAACTCGCCCGTAACGGTCTTATTTGAGTCCGGCGGCGGAGGCGATGCACGAGACTGGTCGCGCGTGCGCGAGCGCCTCCGCCCGGATCTGCGAACCTTCGCCTACGATCGGGCCGGGTCCGGCTGGAGCGAGCCAGGGCCAGGTCCGCGAACCTTGAATCAGGAAACATATGAGCTGCACGCCCTCCTGGGAGCCGCCAATATCTCCGGCCCTCTGCTCCTCGTTGGACAATCGATCGGGGGACTTCTCGTCCGCCTCTACGCGGAACATTTCGGCAGCAATGTGGTTGGGGTTGTGCTGGTGGACCCAACCGACGAGAATGGCATGCTAGGCAGTGCCCGTTATGGCGGCTGGGTCCGGCTACGCGAGAAGGCAACGGGACGGCCCATTCCGGCGCCGAAATTGATTGGCGAGCCTGAGACAGCGACGGACCGAGCGATTGACTACCTCGCCGAGGAGTTCCAGCAGATTTACCTGGCGCGCCAGACGAACGCCCAGCCTTTGGGTGATCGCCCGTTGATCGTTCTGGCAGCTGGTAAGCGTGAGCGACCGCCTGGAACGCCGGATGAATTCTGGGAGAAATTGCTCCGAGAGAAGGAAAGCCAGTTGCTCGATCAGGCAGGGTTGTCGCGCCGGTCGAGACTCATTCCGGCCTCGACCAGCGGGCATGCCATCCAGCGAGACAACCCCGGACTCGTCGCTCGAGCCATCGAAGAAGTGGTCGTCGCCATCCAACACGATGGCCAATGGCCACCAGAGCGCACCACCCCAGACACCCCCTGAGCGACAGGCACTGCCATATTACCTCCAGCGTCCGTCAAGCACCCGCGATTTGACCGGCAGAGCGGCTTGATCTGCTTCCTCACCTTTTTGTTGTCGCTCGCGGAGGGTTCAAGGGCAAAATCACTCGCGCGATCAGCTGCCCAACGGATATCGTGAGATTTTGACATCCAAGGCGAGCTTTCAACCTCGCTGGATCAAATTCGCCCAGTGGCTCAGCAAGGAAATCGGCGGATTTCAACCCCAGCCGGTTACGAGTGATCTGCGCCCACTGCCTGCGAGTTTTGCGCTGATGTCTGGCTGTAGAGCCGGGGACCACGCGCGATTGGCCGTGACGCGATCGAAGAGGCCGAGCCGTTCAGGCGCCGGGTCGTTTGTCCGCAGCTGGCGTTGGCTTGGCCGGATAGAATACCGTGGAGATGCGCGAGGATCGCCGCTGCGGCCCAGATGCCTGGCCGCGCCCTTTTTGCGTTCTTCAACAGACTCTGCCTCGATATCGCGGGCCTACTCTTTGGCTAGATTCATGATTCATTCGTGATTCATCCGGTTCGCCACTATTTCCTTGACTGCGGTCGTCGTTCTCTCTCAGCATCGCGCCAATGCCAATGTTCCTCCAAGGTATCCCGGTGATGACCGGCGGCTGGGACTTTGTGTGGCAGCTATAAACCGTCTCGTTCGCCGTCAATCATCTCTGTACGCATGCTTATCCCCCCTCGTCGAACCGTCAAACGCTGGATGGCAGGTCTGGCCCTGGCGTTACTCCTGCCCAACGTAGCCAGTCGTGGTCAGAACTCTTTGACCAATGGCTTGGTCGCTTATTGGAACTTTGACAACAAGGACTTCGCTGATTCTGTCGGGACCTTCGATGGCACGGGCAATGGCACCGAGGCCATACCTTTTGTCGATGGAAAAGCCGGCTTTGGCCAGGCCATCGATCTCGATGGGACAGATCAATTTGTTGAAATTACCGGACGAGACCCCGGAACCTATGACCCGGATCAACTTGCGTTTGAGAACGGCAGCATCTCCATCGCTGGGTGGTTCACGGTTGATGCCTTTGACAAGTCCTGGCAGGCGCTGATCGCGAAAGGAGAAGGCAGCAACTGGCGCGTCGCCCGGAACAGCGCCAGCTCCACGATGTCTTACGCAGGCGGACTCACGGATGTCACCGGCACGAAGAATGTCGCAGATGGCAGTTGGCATCATTTCGTCGCCATTAGCGATGCGAACGCCACCGCTTTCGGGACGGCGCTCTACATTGACGGCGTCCTCGACGGAACTCAAGCAGGCGCGGCTGTGCTGACCGCGAACGCGTCTAACGTCAAGATCGGCGACAATCCCGGGGCGTCTGGCCGCTATTGGAATGGCAAGATCGACGACGTGGCCATCTGGAATCGGGTTTTGAGCGAGACTGAAATCGGCGCCCTCTACTCCAGTGGGACGGGCAAACCCTTGAGTGTTCTCATCAACCCCACCAGTTCGGGCACGGTCACCATCACGCAACAGCCAGGCAATGTCACGGTCCTCGAAGGCGCCGCCGCCCAGTTCAGCGTGCAGACGACTTTCACCGGGGAGGTCCCGCCGTCTTACCAATGGCGTAAGAATGGAGTGGACATCGCCAACGCTGTCAACGCTACCTACACAACGCCCTGTCACCGTTCGCACAGATAGTGGGACAAAATACTCTGTGCGAGTGACGGTGCCTGGTGCTCAAGCTGTCAGCACTGACGCCACCCTGACGGTAACTCCCGATACCACCCCGCCGACCATTACCTCGGCCGAAGCCAACGCGACCGATCAGGTTACTCTGCACTTTAATGAGCCGATGGACACGGGGAGTTTGAGCAATACCGCCAATTATGCCTTCAGCGGCAGTTTGACGCTTGGCGCTGTCAATGTGCTTAATCCGCAGACGCTGGTGCTCACGACCAGTCCGCAAACGGCGGGCACTCAATACACCGTCACGCTCAACGGCGTTCAGGATATCCACGCCAACGCTATCGCGGCCAACACCAAAGTGAACTTTACTCGCGCGACTTTGGCGAACGGCCTGACGGCTTACTGGAGTTTGGATAGCAGCTAAGCTGATCTTGTGAATGGGTTCGACGGCACCGCCCGCGGAACGAATCCGGTCCAGTTTGTCGACGGCAAGTTCGGCAAGGCTGTTTCCTTGGATGGAACCGATCAATTCATCGAGATCACGGGCAACAATAGCAAAGACAATCTCGCCTTTGCGGGCGAAAGCATGTCCGTCTCCGTCTGGTTCAAAACCGAAGCGTTCGATAAATCGTGGCAAGCTCTCGTCGCCAAGGGTGAGGGCAATAGCTGGCGTCTGGCCAGAAACAACGCCGGCAATAGCATGTCGTACGCTGGCGGACTGAGCGATGTGGCCGGGGGCATCGAAGTGGCGGACAACAATTGGCACCACATGGTCGCCATCAGCGACGCCACCGGTTTGAATTTCGGCGCCGCCATCTACATCGATGGTGTTCAGGATGGCACCCAAATCGGCACGGCTGCCCTGACCAAGAACAATAAAAACGTCTTCATTGGCGAGAATCCTGATTCGACCGGCCGCGCTTGGACCGGTCAAATTGACGACGTCGCCATTTGGAACCGAGTGCTCGCCGAGAGCGAGGTTGCCACCCTCTATAATGGAGGTGAAGGCAAAGCTGTCGGAACCCTGCCCGGCGTCGGTGCTCGCACGACCGTAACTGTGACACGCTCGGGGAATACGCTCACAGTTCAGTGGTCGCCCGCAGGCGGCACCTTGGAAACATCACCAACCTTGGGAACGACCGCGTCGTGGACGGCGGTCGGCACGGCCAACCCGGCGACGATTAATATTGGCGCGGCCAACGCCTTCTATCGAATTCGCCAGTAAGGGCTGATCTTCAATCGGCGCAGACCGGGCAATGACTTGCCCGGTCTTTTTTGTTCTGACCAACGACCCTTTGAGGCGCGCTTTGCTGCCTGATCGCCGGAGACTTTGAGTTGGCGGCTGGCGAGGCTGAAAGCTCCTGGCATAGACCCGGGCTAGATTGGGTCATAGCA